>NZ_LLXZ01000087.1:0-73743 GCF_001440395.1 Bradyrhizobium jicamae
AGGCGCGGCAGCAGCAGCCGGAGCCGCACCCGCCGCCGGAGCAGCGGTGCCGGCAGCCGCAGCAGCCGCGGCAGCCTTCTGTTCTTCGGCGTAGCCGGACGGCGGCACGATGGTCACCAGCGTCGCGTCCTCACGCGACAGCGCCTTCACGCCCGCCGGCAGCTTGATGTCGGAGAGATGCAGCGAGTAGCTGATTTCCAGCGCGCCGACATCGGCTTCGAGGTATTGCGGGATGTTATCGACTGAGCATTCGAGGTCGACGGTGTGGGTGACGATGTTGACGGTGCCGCCGCGCTTCACGCCGGGCGAGGTTTCGCCGTTGACGACGTGCAGGGGCACGCTGACGCGGATGGTGGCGCCTTCGCCGAGCCGCAGGAAGTCGACGTGCAGCGGAAAGTCCTTCACCGGATCAAGGTGGAAGTCGCGCGGAATCACGCGGTGCTTCTTGCCCTCGAGATCGATGTCGAACAGCGTGGTCAGGAACCGACCGGCCAGGATGCGCTGCCGGAGTTCCTTGTCGTCGACCGAAATGGTCACGGGGGGCTGGTTGTTGCCGTAGATCACTCCGGGCACTCTCCCGGCGCGACGCTCTGCCCGGGCGGCCCCCTTGCCGCTCTGCGGACGCGCGGTCGCCTTCAATTCCTTGACGGTCGCCATCGTGCTAAGTCCTTGTTTTCTAAAAAGTTAAAGGCCGCATCGCGGCCCGTTGGCGTCCTACAGCAAGCCTCCAGGGGTGCGGGGGCTGCGGACGTGCCGGGCTTTTAGCCTCAAAGGGGTGAAATGACAAGGAAATGACGGGATTTTTCTTGGATTTACACTCTGGCTACCCGTAGCCCGGATGGAGCGAAGCGCAAATCCGGGGGCCCACTTCCGCGGCGAGACTTTTCCCGGATTTCGCTTCGCTCCATCCGGGCTACTGGGCCATGCCCCTACCCGTCCGCCTTCGTGCTGCCGGCATCCGGCGCGGCGGGCGAAATGCCGAGCTTGGCTTCCAGGGCCGCGATCCGGCCCTTCAGCGCCTCGTTTTCCTCGCGCGCCAGGCGGGCCATGTCCTTGACCGCGTCGAACTCCTCGCGCTTGACGAGATCGAGGTCGCGCAGGATGCGTTCGGCCTGGTTGCGCATGACCGTATCGACCTCGCGCTTGACGCCCTGCGCGGCGCCGGCGGCGTCGTTCATCAAACGGCCGATCTCGTCGAAAAACCGATTGCTGGTCTGGGTCATGTTAAAACGCTCCGGTCGCTGCAAATTGATCGTCACAAGACAATGGCAATCCCGGGAGAAACGTTCAAGAGCGCGGTTCAGGGCCCGACGTGACCGCTGCTCGCCTTGTCATGCTGCGGTTTCCTTGCAATCGTATCGAACACTTGAGCCAGCCCCCGGAATCACAAAGCAAAAAGAAACGCCCATGATCGACCAGCAAATCGATATTGCGACCAAGGACGGCAAGACCACGACCTTCATCACCCATCCCGAACGCGGCGGGCCCTTCCCGGTCATCATCTTCTACATGGACGCGCCGGCGATCCGCGAGGAACTGCGCGACATGGCGCGCCGCCTCGGCACATCGGGTTATTACGTGATGCTGCCCAACCTGTATTACCGTTCAGGCGTCATGGAGCTGGGCCCGATCCCGCCGGATCCGGAGGCGCCCGAGCGCAAGCGGATGTTCAGCTACATGAACTCCATCAATATTCCGATGGTGATGGAGGATACCAAGGCCCTGCTCGCCTTCGCCGAGACGCAAGAAGCGGCCAACACGAAGATCGTCGGCACCGTCGGCTACTGCATGAGCGGCCGCTACGCGGTTAACGCAGCGACGCAGTTTCCGGATCGCGTGAAGGCGGCGGCTTCCATCTACGGTACGCATCTTGCGACCGACCAGGCCGACAGCCCGCATCTCGCTGCAAGCAAGACCAAGGCCGAGCTGTATTTCGCCTGCGCCGAAACCGACATCTACGCGCCGCAGGAGATCATCGACAAGCTGAAGCAGGCGATGCAGGGAACGAAGAACGAGGTCGAGATCTTTCCCGACACCCATCACGGCTTCGCATTCCCGAAGCGGCCGGTCTATCACCGCGACGCCGCCGAGCGGCACTGGGAGCGGCTGTTGGCGCTCTATCACCGCAACCTCGCGCAGTAAGCATCCCGCACGATGCCCTTCCTCACCATTACCTTTCCGGAAATCGATCCGGTCGCCATTTCGATCGGACCGCTCGCGATCCGATGGTATGCGCTGGCCTATATCTGCGGCATCGTGTTTGGATGGATCTATGCGCGCGCGCTGATCAGGAGCGAGAGATTGTGGGGCGGGCCGGCGCCGATCGCGCCGGTGCAACTCGACGACTTCATTCTCTGGGTCACGCTTGGCATCATCATCGGCGGCCGCACCGGCTATGTGCTGTTCTATAATCCGGCCTTCTTCATCCAGAATCCTGCCGCCATTCTCAAACTATGGGAAGGCGGCATGTCCTTCCATGGCGGGTTTCTCGGCTGCGTCGCTGCGGTGATGCTGTTTGCGCTGAAGAACAACATCTCCATCCTGTCGCTTGGCGACATCACGACCGCGGTCGCGCCGATCGGAATATTCCTCGGGCGGCTCGCCAACTTCATCAAGGGCGAGTTGTGGGGACGAACGGCGGATGCCAGCGTGCCCTGGGCGATCGTGTTCCCCGATGGCGGGCCGCTGCCGCGTCACCCCAGCCAGCTCTACGAGGCCGGGCTCGAGGGCCTCCTGCTGTTTGCGGTTCTGGCTGTCATGGTCCGGATGGGTGCGCTGAAGCGGCCGGGCCTGATCCTCGGCAGCTTCATTGCGATCTACGCGCTTGCCCGCATCGCCAGCGAGTTTTTCCGCGAACCCGATCCCCAGCTCGGATTTTTGTGGGGCGGGCTGACCATGGGTATGCTGTTATCGGTGCCGATGATCATTGCCGGGGGCATCCTGATCATGATGGCATGGCGCCGCGGAACGCCGCAGCATATAGAGAAGTCGATTCAAGGCAGGCCGTGACCGAATTTTCATCGTTGCAGGCGGAGATCCACAAGCTGATCAGATCGTCAGGACCGATGCCGGTCTGGCGATACATGGAGCTGTGCCTGATGCATCCCGAGCACGGCTATTACGTGTCCCGCGATCCGCTGGGCCGTGAAGGCGATTTCACCACCGCACCCGAGGTCAGCCAGATGTTCGGCGAACTGCTCGGCCTGTGGGCAGCTTCGGTCTGGAAAGCGATCGGTTCGCCGCCGATGCTGCGGCTGGTCGAGCTCGGCCCCGGCCGCGGCACCATGATGGCGGACGTGCTGCGGGCGGTCCGGGTGCTGCCGCCGCTCTACCAGTCGCTCCACGTCCACCTCGTCGAGGTCAATCCGGTACTGCGCGAGAAGCAGCAAGCGACGCTATCTGGCGTGCGCAACATCACCTGGCATGACAACATCGACGACGTGCCCGGAGGCCCCGCAGTCATTCTCGCCAACGAATATTTCGACGTGCTGCCGATCCATCAGGTGGTCAAGCGCGAGACCGGCTGGCACGAGCGCGTCGTCAACCTCGACGCCGATGGCAAGCTGGTATTCGGAGCCGCAGACGAGCCGATACCGCGCTTCGAGGTGCTGTTGCCGCCACTGGTGCGCGCGGCCCCGGTCGGCGCCGTGTTCGAATGGCGGCCGGACAATGAGATGATGAAGATCGCGACGCGGGTGCGCCACCAGGACGGCGCGGCACTGATCATCGATTACGGCCATGTGCGCAGCGACGCCGGTGATACTTTCCAGGCCATCGCCCGCCACAGCTTTGCCGATCCCCTGAAAAATCCGGGACAGGCCGACGTCACCGCCCATGTCGATTTCCAGGCGCTGGCGCGCGCGGCCGAAGACGTCGGCGCGCGCGTTCATGGACCGGTGACGCAGGGCGAATTCCTCAAGCGGCTCGGGATCGAGACCCGGGCCGTCACGCTGATGGGAAAAACCACGCCAGAAATTTCCGCCGATATTTCCGCTGCGCTGAAGCGCCTGACAGACAGCGGCCGCGGCGGCATGGGATCGATGTTCAAGGTGATTGCGGTCACCGAACCCAATCTCACCGCGGTTGCCGGTCTCAGCGACGAACCGCCGGCGCCCGGAGAAGAGACGGAATGATGTTCGGATCATCGCTACTGTCAGCCATTCCCGGCCTGCGCCACGCCTTCTTCACCCGCGAGGGCGGGGTATCCGGTGGAGTTTATGAGGGCCTCAATGGCGGTCTCGGCTCGAACGACGATCCGGCTCATGTCGCCGAAAACCGCCGCCGGATGGCCGAGCAGATGGGCGTTGCGCCCGAGCGCCTTCTCAGTGTGCACCAGATCCACTCGCCCGATGTCGTGGTGGCGACCGGACCATGGCAAGGCGACAAGCCACGCGCCGACGCGCTCGTCACCCGCACCGAAGGGATCGCGATCGGCGTCACCGCCGCGGATTGCGGCCCGATCCTGTTTGCCGACGCCAGCGCACGCGTCATTGGCGCGGCGCATGCCGGCTGGAAAGGCGCGCTGACCGGCGTGCTGGAATCCACCATCGAGGCGATGGAGAAACTCGGCGCCGACCGCTCCGGCATCGTCGCCGCCATCGGCCCGCTGATCCGCCAGCATTCCTATGAAGTCGGCAGCGAATTCGTCGAGCGCTTCATCGATGCCGACGCGGAGAATGGCGTATTCTTCATCCCCTCGGTTCGATCAGGCCATGCCATGTTCGACCTTGCCGGATTCATCCGCATGCGGCTGGAAAATGCCGGCATCCTGATGATCGACGACATCGGCGTCGATACCTATTCCGACGAGCGCTTCTACAGCTACCGCCGCTCGGTGCATCGCAAGGAGCCGGACTACGGCCGCCACGTCCACGCGATCGCGCTGGCCGCAGAGTAATTTCTATTTCACCTTCAACACGACCTTGCCGCGCGCCCGGCCCGCTTCGAGATAAGTGAGCGCATCGGGCAACTGCTCGAAGGCAAATTCGCGATCGATCACCGGCTTGATCGCGCTGTCCTCAACCAGCCCGGCGATCTCGCGCAGTTGATCGCCGCTCGGCTCGGTGAAAAACCAGCAATAGGTCGCACCGGCTTCAGTGCTCGCGGCATAGACCTTCCGGTTCATCAGCCAGACCGCCGCGCGGACCAGCCAGCCTGCGCCCTCGCGGCGGGCGAAATCCCGGTCGGGCGGACCGCTCAGCGAGATCACGGCGCCGCCCCGCTTCACCACTTTGAAGGCATCGACCGTGAATGCGCCGCCGAGCGTGTCGTATACGATGTCGTAGCCGCCGCCCGCATCGAGATAGTTTTCGCGGTCATAGGCAATGACCCTGTCGGCGCCGAGCGATTTGACGAAATCGGCATTCTTCGAACTCGTGGTCGTGGTGACCTCGAGGCCGAGATGCCTGGCGTACTGGACCGCGAACGTGCCGATGCCGCCGGCGCCGGCGTGGATCAGGATACGCTGGCCGGCGCGCGCCTTGACGCGCGCAAATCCCTGCAACGTCGTCAGCCCCACCAGCGGCAGCGCCGCGGCTTCGGTATGCGAGATAGCCGTCGGCTTCCGGGCCACAAATTGCTCCGGCAGCGCGACCCTTTCGGCAAAGGTGCCGATGGTCTCGCGCGAGGCGCGTGCATAGACCACGTCGCCCGGCTTGAAACGGGTGGCACGCGCCCCCGCCGACAGCACGACGCCGCTGGCATCGAACCCGAACGGGCGCGGCAGCTGATATTTCGAAACGCGTTTCAGGTCGCCATGCACGATCTTAAAGTCGATCGGATTGAGGCTGGCGGCATGGATTTCGATCAGAACGTCGTCAGGGCCCGGGACCGGATCGGCGAGTTCGGCAAGGCGGACATGGTCGGCGACCGCGCCATAACCGTCGAGAACGAAGGCTCGCATCGATCAATCCTGCGGGGCTGAACAATTCTGGCAACAACAAGGTGAACGGGGACGAGCACGACTTAATCTTTTTGGTGAGCCGGTGCGTCCGCTGCCCTAGACCTTAACACATTTTAACGATATCGCAGGGAGCAATGAGGAACTCCCTGACCGCTTCGTGCCTGCAAGCCCCGCGTGCCATGATCGCCGCGGCGCTGCTTGCCGTTTTTTCCTGCGCGCTCGGCGGCTGCGCAGGCGGCGGCGCGACGGGCAGCGCGTCCTACGCGATGGCAACGAGCGCGGGTAGCGGGCCCACCGTGGCGTTCGAATCGATCGACGGTCCGCCGCCGCAGGTGTTCGACCGCATGGTCAGTGTGCTCGACAGCGAATCGAAGCTGCGCAACCTGTCGATCGTTTCTCGCGAAGGCGGTGCTTCCTATCGCGTGCGTAGCTATCTCTCGGCGCAGGTGGTTCGCGGCAAGACCGTGATCGCCTGGGTTTGGGACGTGTACGACAACAACCAGCAGCGTGCGCTGCGGCTTTCCGGCGAAGAAGCCACCGGCAAGGCCAACCGCGACGCCTGGGCGGCGGCCGACGACCTGGTCTTGCGCAAAATCGCGCAGGCCGGTTTCAGCGGTCTCGCCGGCATGGTTAACGGAACCCCCGATGCGGCGCCTGCGCCGGCCCCGGAGCGCCGCGGTCCCGCAGTCGCGAGTGTGGAAGAGACGGCACCCGCCCAGGGTGCCGTGAGCGTGATGGCGCTGGGCTACAGCGCCCAATAATTGGCCCCGGAATAGTCCGGGAACGGCCTATTTTTCGCCGGGAAAACCGGGGCGACGGGTTGCCAGCCGAGCCACCTGCCTGATATCTCCTCGCTCATCAAAACGCGCCGGTTCCCGAGGATTTCTATGCTGAACGTCGTATCCAGCAAGGCGCGAGGAGAAGCGTCAATGGCGGCCAAGAACGGCTCGATCAAGCTGGTCGCCGGCAATTCCAACCCCGCGCTGGCCCAGGAAATCTCAAACTGGCTGCATATGCCGCTGACCAAGGCGACGGTCCGCCGGTTTGCGGACATGGAAATCTTCGTCGAGATCCAGGAAAACGTCCGCGGCTCGGACGTCTATATCATCCAGTCGACGTCGTTTCCCGCCAACGACCACCTGATGGAACTCCTGATCATCACCGATGCGCTCCGCCGGGCTTCCGCGCGCCGCATCACCGCGGTGATTCCCTATTTCGGCTACGCCCGGCAGGATCGCAAGGTCGGCTCACGCGCACCGATTTCGGCCAAGCTGGTGGCAAACCTGATCACCCATGCCGGCGTCGACCGCGTCATGACGCTCGACCTGCATGCCGCCCAGATCCAGGGCTTCTTCGATATTCCGACCGACAACCTCTTCGCTTCGCCGGTGATGGTGCGCGACATCAAGGAACGCTTCGACCTCGCCAACTTGATGGTGGTGTCGCCTGACGTCGGCGGCGTGGTGCGCGCGCGCGGGCTTGCCAAGCGCATCAACACTTCGCTTGCCATCATCGACAAGCGCCGCGAGCGCGCCGGCGAATCCGAGGTCATGAACGTGATCGGCGACGTCGCCGGATTCACATGCATCCTGATCGACGACATCGTCGATTCCGGCGGCACGCTGGTGAACGCCGCCGATGCGCTGCTCGCCAACGGCGCCAAGGACGTCTACGCCTACATTTCCCACGGCGTGCTGTCCGGCGGCGCAGCCGCGCGCATCGCCAGCTCGCGGCTGAAGGAACTCGTCATCACCGATTCGATCCTGCCGACCGAGGCCGTCACCAAGGCGCCCAACATCCGCACGCTCTCGATCGCGCCGCTGATCGCGGAAGCGATCAGCCGCACCGCGGCTGAAGAATCGGTGTCCAGCCTGTTCGATTGAGCCGGCTTCGTAGGGTGGGCAAAGCGCAGCATGCCCACCATCCCTCCGCGAATCCTTGCTTCAATGGTGGGCACGCTTCGCTTTGCCCACCCTACGGCGCCTCATTCAAATCCCGGCCGCGGCACTAAATTCATCAGCATATTGGCATAGCCGCCATCGACCATGATCTCGTCGCCGTTGACGTAGGACGCGCGGTCGCTTGCAAGGAACAGGATCGCGTCTGCCATATCCTGCGGCATGCCGACCCGCCGCAGCGGCACCACGGCGGAGCGTCGCTCGGTCACGCCCGGCGTATCGTAGAAGGCCTGGCTCATCGGCGTGATCACCATGCCGGGACTGACGACATTGCTGCGGATGCCGTGCGGCCCCCATTCATTGGCGAGCTGCCGCGACAGCATGATCACGCCGGCCTTGCTGACGCTGTAGGCGCCGCTCTGCCCCTGCGCATTGCTGCCGGCAATCGACGAGACGTGAACGAGGCTGCCGCGGCCATGCGCGCGCATCTGCCGGCCGAACACCTGCGCGCAAAGGAAGTAGCCGGTCAGGTTGACGGAGAGAACGGCGTTCCACTCGGCAAGCGTCAGGGTGTCGAGCGCGCCGGGCCGCAGCACGGCGGCGGTGTTGACCAGCACATCACATGGCCCCAGCGATTTCTCGATCGTCGCGGATGCCGCCGTAACGCTCGCGACATCAGAAGTGTCACAGCGGGCGATGACGTTATCAGCGCCAAGCTTGCCGAGTTCGGCGCGCGTCACCTCAAGACCGCCTTCATCGAGATCGATGGCGGCAACACGGGCACCGGCCTGGGCCAGGCTGAGGGCAGTGGCACGCCCAATGCCGCCGCCTCCGCCCGTCACCACGCAGACGCGGCCGGACAGGCCGAGCCAATCGGAAGATTTCTGTTCGGCCATGACGTCCGCACGCTCCCATCCAGTGACACGACTGGCGGCAGCATAGCGGAAAGCCTGTCCGGATCGAGAGATGATTCCGGCGCTAGACGCCGGCCGCGACGTTCTTCCCGACCACCTCGCCGAACGATTTGAAGAATTCGGCTGCAAGCTTTCTTGCGGTGGAATCGATCAGGCGCGCGCCGAGTTGCGCAAGCTTGCCACCGATCTGCGCGTCGACGTCGTAGTGCAGCACCGTGATGTCAGGCGCCTCGGATTCGAGGCGCACGAGCGCGCCGCCCTTGGCGAATCCGGCCACCCCGCCGGAGCCCTCGCCTGAAATGCGGTAGCTGTTGGGCGGATCGAGATCGGACAGGGTCACCTTGCCGCCAAAAGTCGCCTTCACAGGCCCGACCTTGAACACGACGGTCGCGGTCATCTCGGTGGGCGAGGACATGTCGAGGGACTGACAGCCGGGGATGCATTGCTTCAGAATCTCGGGATCGTTGAGTGCGGCCCAGACCTCTTGCTTCGAGGCCGGGATGCGCTGGCTGTCGTTCATCTGCATGGTCAGTCCTTAGCTCCTTAAGGGATTGGCCGTGCGCTGGCCGCGCCGGCGCTCGACGGTGATTTCGGCGAGGATCGACATCGCGATCTCCTCCGGCGTGATCGCGCCGAGATCGAGCCCGGCCGGCGCCTTGACGCGCTCGATCGCGGCCGCCTCCGATCCGCCGGCCACGAGCTTTTCGCGCAACGCCGCCATCTTGCGGCGACTGCCGACGAAGGCGTGATACTCGGCCCTGATGGCAAGCGCAGCGCGCAAGGCGGCCTCATCGCCCTTGCCCTGGGTCGAGACCACGACGAAACGCCTGGCGTCATTGAGGTAGCGGGGCGCGAAGCCGTCGACGATGACATGGGCGTCCGGCTCTGCGGTGACGTCAGCGGCTGGTGCAGCCAGCGTGACGTGATAGCCCAGTTGGCGAGCCTGGGCAGCCAGCGACATCGCGACCGGGCTTGCGCCCAAGATCACCAGCGAGGGATGCGGCAAAACCGGCTCGACGAAAATATCCATGGTCCCCTTGCTCGGACACATGTTGCTGGCAAAGCGGATGCCCTCGCGATTGTCGCCCGGCTTGACGCCGAGTTCGGCAAGGAGATTTTCGGGCTGCACCGACACCATGCGCGGCTCCCCGTCCAGCAGCGCGTCGCGCGCGGCTTTCAGCACCGCGCCTCGTGCGCAGCCGCCGCCGATCCAGCCGGCGACGATGGTGCCATCAGGGCGAATGATCGCCTTGGCGCCGGCTTTCGCCGCCGTCACCGACACTGTGCGCACCACCGTCGCCAGCACGAACGGCTGCTCGGCGGATTTCATCTGCGCGACCAGATCCATCACTTCAACATGTGCGCTCATCGGACGACCCCGCTACAGTTTCGCCAGATAGGGTTCGAGCGCGGCCAGGCTGTTGAGCGTACTGGCCGGCGCGTAGAGATCGACATGCGGCAGCGCCGCCTTGATGCCTGCGGCTTCGGGCGCGTAACCCTCCCACCCCATCATCGGATTGAGCCAGACGATGCGGCGGCAGCGGCGGCCGAGCGCCGCCATCTCGCGGCCAAGCAATGCGGCATCACCGGTCTCGTAGCCGTCAGACACGATCATCACGACGGTGCGCGAATGGATCACGCGCGCCGCATGCCAGCGATTGAAGGTCTGCAGGCTCTCGCCGATTTTGGTGCCGCCGCCTGCGCCCTGCGCCAGAATCGAGAGACGATCGAGCGCCCGCGCGGCGTCCTTTTCCTTCATCGCGTCGGAGACGTGCGCCAGCCGCGTGTGGAACAGGAACGCCTCGGCCTCGCGAAACTGGTCGAGTACGCCATGGATGAAGCGCAGGAATACGCCCGTGTACATGCTCATCGAACCCGAGGCATCGAGCAGCATCACGAGCCGCAGCGGCTTTGTCTTGCGCTGGCGCCTGACGAGGTCGATCGGCACGCCGCCATGGCTGATATTGCCGTGAATGGTTCGCCGTAGATCGAGCCGGTAGCCGCGACGTCGCGCCAGATCGCGGCGGGTCAGCCGCGTACGCATCGCGCGCGCGAGCCGTGCGGCTGCTTCATGCGCCTGCTCGATTTGCGCGGGATCGGCGATCTTGCGAAAGTCCACCTCGGCGAGATTATCGGCACGGGAGGCGCCTTCCATACGTCCCTCGCCGCTACGATTATTATCGGCGCCGTCGGCGGACGGAATCTGATCCATCGCGCCGTCACTAGCGGTGCGCGGCTCGGGCCGATGGCCGGACAAACTCTTCAATGATGGATTACTGGCCGCTCTTGCCGACCCCATCGTCAGGGATCGCGACCGCGCGCGCTTGCCGAGCCAGAACGCGTCGAACAGACCATCGAATCTTTCCCAGTCGGATTTCCGTGCAGAGAACAGGTGTTTGAACGCGGAGCGCAACAGCGAGGGATTCTTCGCGTAACCCGCCGTCATCAGGGAAGCGGCGTCCTGACCTTCGTGGAGACCGACGGCGAATCCGTTGTCGCGCAATGTCCGGAGGAACGCCGCCAGTCTTGCCGACACGAGGCGCGAGACCTGATCGATCTCTTCGTATCCGGGATTGGGGCCGCAGCAGCTCATGCAACCCTCCCCAGCAGGCGCCCGGTCACTTCGCGAGTCATCCGCGACGTGTCCTCCTGCGTCTTGAGCAAGCACATCAAGGTCTCGTGCACCGTCTCGGGCGCTTCATGGAGATCGCGGACGTCGAGGCCGACCAGCGCCGCCGCCCAATCCAGCGTCTCCGCGACGCCCGGGACCTTGCGCAGCTCTTCCTTGCGGACGCCTTCCACCATGCGCGCAATCTGCAGCGCCAGCGAGGCGCCGGCGCCCTCGATCCGCGCCATGATGATGCGCGCTTCGCGATCGACATCGGGGTAATCGACATAATGATAGAGGCAGCGGCGGCGCAGCGCGTCCGAGAGTTCGCGCGTTCCGTTCGAGGTCAGCACCACATGCGGGATCGTAGTCGCCTTGATCGTGCCGAGTTCGGGGATCGAGACCTGGAAATCCGACAACAGTTCGAGCAGGAACGCCTCGAACTCGTCGTCGGCACGATCGATCTCGTCGATCAGCAGCACCGGCGGCTTGTCGCGCCTGATGGCAGCCAGCAGCGGCCGTTCCAGCAGATATTTTTCCGAGAATATCTGATCCTCGACCGCATCGGGATTATCGCCGCGGTGTGCCTGGATTGACAGCAATTGCCGCTGGTAGTTCCACTCGTAGAGCGCAGCCGACTGATCCAGCCCCTCGTAGCATTGCAGGCGGATCAGCTCGGTCGTGTGCACCGATGCCAGCGCCTTCGCCACCTCGGTCTTGCCGACGCCCGCCTCGCCTTCCAGCAGCAGCGGGCGCTTCAGCATAAGCATCAGCGAGATCGCGGTCGCAAGTTCCGCATCGGCGATATAGCCCGATGCGGCCAGTCGTTCCGCGATCTCTTTGCGATCCCTCATTTCGGCGTCTCTAGGCAACCGCCCCCAGATCCTTCGCGGCCTTCCAGTTGCGCCAGTAGTCATGCGGCATCTGGATGTGCGTGCTTCCAAGGAACGAGAAGGCGTCGTTGACCGCATTGGAGAACGCCGGCACGCCGCCGACATTCGGGCTTTCGCCAACGCCCTTGGCGCCGATCGGGTGGTGCGGCGACGGCGTGACGGTGAAGTCGGTTTCCCAATGCGGGGTCTCGACCGCGGTCGGCATGAAGAAATCCATGAACGAGCCGGTGACCACGTTGCCGTCGGCATCGTAGCGGATTTCCTGCCCCATCGCGATCGCGAACGCCTCGGTGAGCCCGCCATGCACCTGGCCCTCGATGATCATCGGATTGATGCGGGTGCCGCAATCGTCCAGCGCGTAGAAGCGCCTGACCTTGTAGACCCCGGTGTCGACGTCGATGTTCATGACGCAGATATAGGCGCCGAACGGATAGGTCATGTTGGGCGGATCATAATAGCTCACCGCCTCCAGCCCCGGCTCCATGCCGGGAGGAACCGAATTGTAGGCCGCCCAGCAGATATCCTTCATCGACATCGTCTTCTCCGGCAGGCCCTTGACGCGGAAGCCGTCGATATCCCATTCGAGATCGTCCTCGTGGACCTCGAGCTTGTAGGCCGCGATCATCTGCGCCTTGGCCTTGATTTTCCGCGCGGCCATCGCGATCGCAGCACCCGCTACCGGCGTCGAGCGCGAGCCGTAGGTGCCGAGCCCGTAGGGCGCCGTATCGGTATTGCCCTCCTCGACCATGATGTCGTCGGCGGGAATGCCGATCTCGGTGGCGATGATCTGCGCCCAGGTGGTCTCATGACCCTGGCCCTGGCTCTTTGAGCCGACCCGCGCGATGCCCGCGCCGGTCGGATGCAGGCGGATTTCGCAGGAATCGAACATCGCAATGCCAAGGATGTCGCAGTTCTTCGAGGGACCGGCGCCGACGATCTCGGTGAAAAACGAGACGCCCACGCCCATGATCTCGCGGGTCTCGCCGCGCTTGAACGCTTCGCGCAACGCCGACTGTTCTTTCCGGAGTTCGGAATACTTCACCGTCTCCATCGCCTTCTTCATGGCGGTGGCGTAGTCGCCGGAATCGTACTCCCAGCCCAAGGCTGAGTGATACGGGAACTGCTCCGGCTTGATGAAGTTCTTCAGCCGCAATTCCGCCGGATCCATCCCGAGCTTCTGCGCCAGAATGTCCATGGCACGTTCGATGCAATAAGCGGCTTCGGTGACGCGGAACGAGCAACGGTAGGCAACGCCGCCCGGCGCCTTGTTGGTGTAGATGCCGTCGACCGACAAATGCGCGGTCGGGAAATCATACGACCCTGTCACGATGTTGAAGAAGCCGGCCGGCCATTTCGACGGATCGGCGCAGGCGTCGAACGCACCGTGATCGGCCAGCACGTGGACGCGGAGGCCGGTGACCTTGCCTTCTTTGGTCGAGGCGATTTCAGTCGTCATGTGATAGTCGCGCGCGAACGAAGTCGCGGTGAGGTTCTCGATGCGGTCCTCGACCCATTTCACTGGCTTGCCGGTGACGATCGAAGCCACTGCTGCGCAGATATAGCCGGGATACGCGCCGACCTTGTTGCCGAAGCCGCCGCCGATATCAGGCGAGATCACATGGATCTTCTGCTCCGGTAGCTTTGCGATCAGCGCAACCACAGTACGGATGACATGCGGCGCCTGGAAAGTGCCCCAGATCGTCAGCTCGCCCCTGATCTTGTCGAACGAGCAGACGCACTGGCAGGTTTCCAGCGGCGACGGATGGGTGCGATGGTAGGAGATCATCTCCTTGAACGTGACCTCCGCCTTGCGGAAGGCGGCGTCGGTCAAATCCTTGTCGCCGACGGTCCACTCGAAGATGTGGTTGTGGTGCTTGCGCGGACCATGCGCGCCCGTAGTCTTGCCGGCGAGATCCTCGCGCAGCACGGGCGCATCCTTGTCCATCGCCTTGAACGGATCGATCAAGGGCGGCAGCGGTTCATATTCGACCACGACCTTGTTGATGCCGTCATCGGCCGCATAGCGGTCGGTAGCGACGACGAAGGCGACCTCCTGATTCTGGAACAGCACCTTGCCGTCGGCCAGCACCATCTGCACGTCGCCTGCGAGCGTCGGCATCCAGGCGAGGTTCACCGTCTTCAGCGTCTCGGCGGTGATGACCGCCAGTACGCCCGGCACCTTCAGCGCCTCGGTATCGTCGATCTTCTTGACGCGCGCATGGGCATGGGGCGATCTGACAAAATCGCCGTGCAGCATGCCCGGCAATTTGACGTCGTCGACATAGTTGCCCTTGCCTTGCGTGAAACGGATGTCCTCCACCCGCTTGCGCTTGCAACCCATGCCTTCGAGTTTGGCTTCGCGTTGTTCCCGCGTGGGAGTCATGTCGTTCATTCCGCGGCCTCCCTGAATTCAACGCCATTGATCTTGGCGGCGGCGTACTGGATCGCCTTGACGATGTTCTGGTAGCCGGTACAGCGACAGATGTTGCCGGAGATACCCATGCGGACTTCATCTTCGGTCGGCTGCGGATTTTCCTTCAACAGCCGATGTGCGCGCATGATCATGCCGGGCGTGCAGAAGCCGCATTGCAGCCCGTGCATCATGCGAAAACCTTCCTGCAGCGCCGACAGCGAACCGTCGGCATTGGCCATGCCTTCGATGGTGGTGATGTCGGAGCCCTGGGCCTGCACCGCGAACATGGTGCAGGATTTCACCGACATGCCGTCGATATCGACGGTGCAGGCGCCGCAATGGGTGGTTTCGCAGCCGATATGGGTGCCGGTCATCGCCAGGTTTTCGCGGATGAAGTGCACCAGCAGCGTGCGCGATTCGACGAGGCCTTCGACCTCGGCGCCGTTCACCTTCATGGTGATGTGGGTTTTTGGCATTTTGTGATCCCCTCTCAACTTGCGCGGCCGGCGGCGCGCTGCAGCGCGCGCATCACCATGATGCCGCCGACATGCTTGCGATATTCGACCGGGCCGCGGGCATCCGCGGCCGGCGACATGATGGCTTCGGCAGCGGCAGCAGCCTTCTTCAGCGTGGCCGGATCGAGGCTGGTGCCGATCACCGCCTTGGCGGCATCCTCGGCAAGCAGCGGCGTTTCCGAAAGGTTCGTTAGCGCAATCTTGCAGGTCGCCACCTTGCCGCCCGCCATCGTCAGCACGACCGCGGCAGCGGCGGTGGCGTAGTCGCCGACCTTGCGCTTCAGCTTTTCATAGGCGTAGCCGTGACCGGCTGATGGTACGGGGATGGCGACCGAGGTCAGGAGTTCACCGGGTTCGAGCGCGGTGAAATAGGCCCCTTGGTAGAACTCGCTGGCCGCGACCTCGCGTGCGCCGGATTTGCCTTCCAGGCGATAGCTTGCGCCCAATGCCATCATCAGCGCCGGCATGTCGTTGCCGGGATCGCCATTGGCGACGTTGCCGCCGATGGTGCCGCGATAGCGCACCTGGGGGTCGGCGATCAGAAGCGCGGTTTCGTCCAGAATGGGCAAGGATCTGCCGATCTCGTCGGACGCCAGCAGTTCATGCTGGGTGGTCATCGCGCCGATCACGACTGTGTTGCCCTCGCGGCGGATGCCCTTGAGGTCTGCGACGCCATGCAGATCAACCAGGTGCTCCGGTGTGGCGAGCCTGAGCTTCATCATTGGAACCAGGCTGTGACCGCCGGCCAGCGGCCGGGCCTCGTCGCCCAGCGTCGAGAGCAGTTTGAGCGCGTCGGCCACCGTCGCCGGCCGGTAATAGTTGAATGGACCAGGGATCATGGGCTCTCCTCCATTCGTCCTTTGGGCGCTTCTCTTCGGCGCGCGGACGCTGGCGGGAGGCTGATTGGAGAGGTTCTAAAACGCAATCGCGCCGGCACAAGGACGGGAAAATCGCACGAAATGCGGATATCGGCGCACGAAATGCGTCAGCCTTGTCGACCTATTGGCGATCTAATGACGCAATGCGGAGGCGTGGCGTCGGGCGAGACCAAGCCGGGCTTTAACCTCGGCAATCCTGGCGCGGCTCACGGGCACCCGGTGCGGCGACGGGCCATCGAGTTCGACGATGGCGCCATCGCCTTCCTTGCGGACGAAGGTGACGTGGGCCATCGCCACGATGTGGCTGCGGTGCACCCGGACGAACAGACCGGGGTCAAGCTGGGCTTCGGCCTCCGAGATCGACCACGGGCACATTCGCTCCCGGGTGCCGTCATGCACCTTGGTATAGTGAGCGTCGGCCCGGACGCTCCTGACGTCGGCGGTATCGATGAAATGGGTGCCATCGGCACCTTCGACCGGCAACCGCGGTGCGGGTGCGGCGCGGGGCGGCTGGCCGATGCCGCCGAGCGGTGTCGGCCGCAGCCGCGGGCTGGTCGAGGCGGCGGTGGAGTCCGCCGGCGAAATGGTTGCAACGAGGGCGGCCTCGGGTGCGGCCGCCCCGGGAATGGCGGCAACCGCAGCTGTCGTCGCCGCGACCTTGTTGCGCGGGTCCGGCACCAGCGACAGCAGGAAGCCCGCGGCAATCACGAAGCAGAGCAGCGCGACGACCAGCGACAGCATTTGCGACGATGCCGCCAATCCGTCGACGTGGTGATGCGCCCCTTGCGATGATGGAACCAGATGCATGCCGGCCATCGCCGTGTAGTGCATGCCCGCCACCGCGAAACCGTAGGCGACGGCACTCAGTGCGAGTTGGACGCCCCCCTGCCGCGCCAGAAATGCACGGAGGCCGCCATAAGCGGTGGCGATCGCAATCAGGACGGACAGCGCGACCATCGTGACGTCATGCGTCATGGCGAAATTGCCCGACAATCCATGCATGCCGACATAGTGCATGCTGGCGATGCCGACCCCGAGCAGCACCGCCGAGGACACCACCCGGAAAAACGTCGGCTCGCCGACGCTGACAAGAAACACGGAAATGCCGACGACCAGCGCGCAGATCAGGAACGAGACGATGGTCGGCAACACCAGATAGACCGTGTCTGCCGGCAGCGGCGCCGCCAACATGCCGACGAAATGCATGGTCCAGATGCCGATGGCGAGGAAGAATGCCGCGCCCGCGAGCAGCACGCGATGACTGGCGTCCGGCGTCCCGCGGATGCGCGCCGTAAGACCGAAGCCGGTATGTCCTCCCAGAATCGCGATCACTACCGAGAGCGCGACGAGATAGGGATCGTGTCCTTCGAACATGATCGTCTCGGCCGCCCGTCTCCACGGACGTGCCTCCTCCCGCCGCCGAGTTTACAGGTCTGGCGACGGGAATGACAATCGGTCGATTGCCGGGTCTTGTCACCAGATGTGTTTTTCCGGCGACAGGCCCACCCCGCAACAACAATTGCGGGGCGAGCTTTCGTTTGCAATGCCTTGAGTTCTACACAATCCCCGCGGCCACCTGGCCGCGCAGCCGCTCAAGGCTGTGCAGCGTGTTGGCGCAGGCTTCCGCGACCTCGATGCCCTTGATGACGAAGTGCTTGCGGAAGAAATCGTGATGCACGGCGCTGTCGTGGAATTGCTGCGGCGTCAGCACCGCCGAGAATATCGGCACCTCGGTCTTCAGTTGCACGTCCATCAGCGCCTTGATCACGGTATCGGCCACGAATTCGTGGCGGTAGATGCCGCCATCGACCACAAGGCCCGCGGCCACGATCGCGGTGTAGCGCCGCGTCTTGGCGAGCAGTTGCGCATGCAGGGGTATCTCGAACGAACCCGGCACCTCGAACAGATCGACCTGCGCGCGCGTGATATGGCGCGCCTCGATCTCTTCGAGGAACGCGATGCGGCATTCCTCGACCACGTCGCGGTGCCAGGACGACTGCACGAAGGCGATGCGCTGCGGCTTGACGAAGCGTGGATGCACCGGCGCCGGCGGCCGCTCGGGCACGTCAGGAACGTGACTGGCTTCGACTGTTTGGGGTGGGGATTGGACTTCAGGCTCTAGCAAGGTCTGATTCATGGCTTTCCTCTTTCAGGACCAGAATCAGGGCATACGGAACGACGTCGGCCCACGCGCAAAAATGCGCAGGCCGCCGCAAACCGTTCTCTTTCATCCGGACTGTAACCGTCGGCTTCGGATTCACACCGAATCTGCTGACCCTTCTTCCCGGGAGGAAAGAAGGCGCTCGCGGGCTTGGGCTACGTCACCCTTACCGCCGGTGGGGACTTTCACCCCGCCCTGAGAACACGGTCGCCCGGAATGGACGACCTGGCTCAAGAATATGACCAACGCCGGGGCGGCAGCAAGCGCCTTCGACATGGGGAATCGGCATGTCCCCATGCCGCCGGGACAGGGCGCAGCGACGGCTGACGGCCTTTACTCAGGCTGCCGCAGTTGGGATAGGGTTGTGCTCAAAAAGGGGGGACGCTCGACATGAAACTTCCACGCCGGAATTTCCTTAAACTCGCCGGCGCGCTGATCGCCGCGCCCGCCTTGCCGCGCCTGGCATCGGCGATGGATTACCCGACACGGCCGACGAAAATCGTGGCAGGCTTCGCCGCTGGCGGCGGTGTCGACATCACCGCGCGACTGATCGGCCAGTGGCTGGCCGACCGTCTCGGCCAACCCTTCGTGGTCGAGAACCGCACCGGCGCCGGCGGCAATATCGGCACCGAGACGGTCGTGAACGCGGCGCCCGACGGCTACACGCTGCTGCTGGCGACGGTGCCGAATGCGGTCAACGCCTCGCTCTACGACAAGCTGAGCTTCAACTTCGTCCGCGATATCGCGCCGGTCGCCGGCGTCATCCGCGTGCCGATGGTGGTGCTGGTGCACCCCTCGGTGCCGGCGCAGACGCTGGCCGAATTCATCGCCTACGCCAAAGCCAATCCGGGCAAGGTCAACATGGCCTCGGCCGGCAGCGGCAGCGCGCCGCACATGGCGGGCGAATTATTCAAGATGATGACCGGCGTCGACATGGTCCACGTGCCCTATCGCGGCCAGGGCCCGGCGATGACGGATCTGATCGGCGGCCAGGTGCAGATCCTGTTCGCGGCCGCGCCCGGCACCGCCGATCACATCAAGACCGGCAAGCTGCGCGCGCTCGCAGTGACGACGGCGGCACGCATGACCGAACTGCCGGAGGTGCCGACGGTGGGCGATGTCGTGGCGGGCTATGAAGCCAGCCAGTGGTACGGCTTCGCCGCGCCGAAAAACACGCCGGCCGAGATCGTCGACAAGCTCAACAAGGAAATCAACGCGGCCATCGCCGATCCCGGCATGAAGGCCCGGCTTGCCGCCATCGGCGGCGCGCCGATGCCGGGCACATCAGCCGATTTCGGCAAGTTGATAGCGGACGAAACCGAGAAATGGGGCAAGGTGGTCCACGCTGGCGGGCTCAAGCCGGAATGATGCGCGGGCTAGATCTTGCGCCCGAAGGCGACGTATTGCGCGCCGAGTGGAAGCCAGCCGAGCCTGGCCTCGAGCGGGCGCAATCGCGCCAGCGCGCGCGGGAAGAACAAATTGTATTGAATGCGCGGTGACATCCATCCCGCCTCGCCCAATCGCTTCGCGAGGCTGCGCGCAAAAATCAACCTGGCGTTCTCGTCGAATGGGCATGTGTTCACCGCATGAACGGTGAGCGGGTTCAGCGGATTGTGCTCGAAGATGGCGATCAATCCGCCCGGCCGCGTAATCCGGTGCAATTCCTTCAGCCACATCACGTGCTCGCCATGCGGGATGTGGTGGAACACGCAAGCCGAGAACGCGACATCGAACGTACCGGTTTCGCAGGGGATGCGGCCCTCCTCGATCAGAACGCAATTGCCGTTTCCAGGATAGCGCTGCTTGCCCAGCGTGAGGCTGCGCTCCGAAACGTCTGACGAGGTCAGGGCAGCGTCCGGAAAATACGTTCGAAAGAACGGAATCGAATTGCCGATCCCGGAGCCGAAATCGCATATCCGCGACACGCCGATCTGCTCGCGCTCGACGATCTGCCGGAGCTGCCTGATCTTGTATTCGGCAAAGTATTCCGGGCCCTCGCCCGTGACCGCGACATTCTCGCGATGCTGCTCGTAATAGGCGTCGGCGAAGCGATCGAATTCGGCCTTGTCCATGCAGGCGATCCAGGTTCCCGAAAAGGCGCCGGCGGGGCTGTGCGCACACGCCGACGGTCGTCGTGACGCAACGTTTAGACAGCGCCTAAACATTTGATTAATTGCGCCAGGCTTGGCTTCGACGAATCGTAGCCCCGCGGCTCTAAAAATTGATGAACAATTAACCGGGCTTCATCGATTATCGCAGGCAGCGCTTCGCATCGATTCATTTGCCGGACAGGCTGCCAAACCCATGGAAATTCAGGACGGAATGCCGCGTCCCGGCAAGATGTTTCTGTCCATCGTTGTACCCTGCTACAACGAAGAAGCGGGCTTGCGCGAATTCCACTATCAGATGACGGCCGCCGCCCGCGCCCTGTGCGGCCAACGGTTCGAGCTGATCCTGGTCGATGACGGCTCGACCGACGACACCTGGAAGCTGATCAACCAGCTCTGTGCGGAAGACCGCAGTGTCGTCGCCGTACGGCTCTCGCGCAATCACGGCCACCAACTGGCGCTGACGGCGGGATTGTCCACCGTGCGTGGCGATCTCGTGCTGGTCATCGACGCCGATCTGCAGGACCCGCCCGACCTGCTGACGCCGATGTACGAGATGATGGCGCGGGAAAGTGCCGATGTGGTCTACGGCCTGCGGCGCAGCCGCGCCGGCGAAACCCGCTTCAAGAAGAAGTCGGCCGAAGCCTTCTACCGCCTACTCGCCAGGATCACGCGCGTCGAGATTCCGGTCGATACCGGCGATTTCCGGCTGATGAGCCGCCGCATCTCCGACCAGCTCGTGCGGATGCCCGAGCATGACCGCTTCATCCGCGGCATGGTGGCCTGGCTCGGCTACAAGCAGGTCGCCTACGAATATGACCGCAATCCGCGCTATGCCGGCACCACCAAATATCCGCTGGCGAAAATGATCGGCTTTGCCGCCGACGCGCTGATCAGCTTTTCGATGGTGCCGTTGCGGATCGCGACCTATGTCGGCGCGCTGCTGACCACGGGCCTCACCTTTGTCGGCATCGGCGCCGTCATCAGCTGGATCCTCTCGGGCACCGTGCCTGGCTGGACCAGTCTGACGCTGCTGGTCGTGATGATTTCGTCGGTCCAGCTTCTCGTGCTGGGGCTGATCGGGGAATATATCGGCCGCCTCTATATCCAGTCCAAGAACCGCCCGCTGTTCGTGATCTCGCACATCCACCGGCGCGGACGGCTGCCGCACCATGCGGCCGACGGGGAGGATCGCGTCGAACAGGCGCCGTTCAAGACCCTGCTGGCCCAATCGGGACCGAACGCGCGCAGCCACGCCTATGAGGAGGCCTCCTGATGAAGGCGATCCTGAACCATCCTGCGCTGTACCAGGCCTACCAGAACGCCGGCGGCTTCTTCGGCGCCCGGATCAAGGCGATCGCCGATTATCTGACGCTGCGGCCCGGCATGCGGGTGATCGACATCGGATGCGGGCCCGGCCATATACGCCGCCACCTGCCCGACGACATCGACTATACCGGCTTCGATATCGACGAGGCCTATATCGCCTATGCGCGGCGATCGTTCGGCCATCTCGGCACGTTTCATTGCCGCCATTTCGACGCTGCGGCTGCCCGTGAGTTCGCCGGCGCCGACGTCGTCATGATGAACGGCGTTCTGCATCACATCGGCGACGACGGCCTGCAGACCACGCTTGCCGACATCAGAGACGTTCTCAGGCAAGACGGCGTGCTGTTCACGCTCGACGGCTGTTATCGCGAGGGACAGTCGCGTGTCGCCAAATGGCTGCTCGACAATGACCGCGGCGAATTCGTCCGCGACCGCGACGGCTACGACAAGGTGCTCCGCCGCGCGTTTGGAAAAGTGAACCTTGCGATCCGCGATGATTATTCGCGCGTGCCCTACACGTTCATCATCGGCGTCTCGCAGAAATAGCCGCGCCGTCAGTCGTTCCGGCGCAGCACGTCGATGCCTGCGACCGAACCGATGAGCGTATAAGGCTTAAGCAACTGCGATACCTCGGCATCGGCACGAGCCCAGGCGCCCCAGCCATTGCGCAGATTGTCGACCAGGACGACGTCAGGCGGCAGCTTCCTGAAATCCTCGATCAGCCATTTGCGCTCGAGCGCCAGATATTCATTCAGCTTTGCATCGGCCGCCGAATCGACAAGCGTCCTTTCGCGCGTCAGTCGCACGAATTCGCGGATCCAGAAGTTTTCCTGGCGGGAAACCCAGACGCCGTTGACGTCGCGTACCAGCGGGTGCCCGATCGCCGCCTCGCCGCTCAGCACCAGTATTCTTGGATTGGGTTTGAGGCCGGCGACCGCTTCCCTGACCGGGCCGACATTGACGTTGCCGTTGAACCACAGCACGCCCAGGCCGAAGGTCATGACCAGCGCGATTGCCGACGCGACCTCCAGGCGGCGCGATCGCCAGTCGACCACGCGCGTCAGCGCATAGCCCATCGCAAGCAACGCCACCGCGACCATCGGATAGGAATGATAGGCCCAGCCGCGCCGCTGCAGGAAGAACGAGACGGCAAACCCAGCGGCGGCGAGCATCGTCACCATCAGCAACGCGTCGATCTCGCTCTTCTGCCGCACCAGCAGCACCGAGACGATCGCGATCGCGAACACCAGCGTTGCATCGTTGAGGAAGATCACCGAGGCCGGCATCGACCATGGCAGATAGGTGTCGCGCACCAAGGGATAGGTGACCGTGAAGTATTCGGGATAGAAGACGTAGGTGCTGACGCTGACTGCGATCACCAGCGCGGCTGCGATGATATTTTCGGGCGCAAACAGCGTGAGCCACGAGCGCGAGCGAAACGCGCTGAACAAAATGCATAACGCGGCCGGCACCGTGAAGAACGGCTTGAACGCCAGCGTAATGCCGGCGCCGATGCCGGCAATCAGGATCGCCCAGAACGGCACCCGCTCGCGATTGCTGCGCAGCGCATAGACCGCAAGCGCCGGAAGGAAGGTGAGCATGGCCATATGTTCGCGCTGGGCGAAGACGTGCATCGGCAGGATCGTCACCACCGCCGCGGCCCATACGACGAATGAGCGCCACCTCAATTGCGCCAGTGCCGGTGACAGACGCAGGATGCGCGACACCGCGAACAGCGAGGCCGCGGCCAACAGCAGAAGCTGGCCGTCGATCACGTGCCGCGGGTCTACGGCCAGGACGCGCGCCAGCGCGACGCCCGGCAGATAGGCAAAGGCCGCCATCGGCGGGTTGATCTCGATGATGTCGCGATAGAGATGCTGCCCATCCAGCATGCGTTCGCAAACGACCAGCAGCCAGCTCACATCGGTATTGAGGGGAACGACCTGCCGCAGCAGGATGGCGACGACGAAGACAATGCCGGTCAGCAGCAGCGTCGACCCCAACCCTTCCCGTTCCGCCATGTCAGACGGCGAACAGCGGGTAGCCGCGGAGAATTCCGAGATCATGAGCCAGTCCTGAAAACAAGTATCCGACGCTAGCGAAGGAGCGTTAACGCGCGATTTGCAAACGGTCGCAGATGCATCCGGGGCGAAACATTCACGAATCCTTAAAGCCGGCGTCCTAGAGGTATCTGTCGTGCCCACCTCCAGATCGCCCGGGCGACGCACATGGAGCAAGCGTGACACACGCCGCTGACGTTGCCGATGCGGAGGCAGCAAGGCCCGCGGATCGGGCTAGGCAGACGCCCATTCTTCAGACCAAGGCCCTGGTGCCGATGGCGATTGCGCTCGGCTCGTTGCTGGCCGGCGCGATCTACACCTGGTTCGCCGGCGAGGACGTCAACTGGGACTGGCTGAACTACCACGAGTACAATGTCTGGGCCGTCATCACCGGCCGCTACGGCATCGATGCCCTGCCGGCCGGCTTCCAGACCTATTTCAATCCAACCGTCTATTTCCCGGTCTACTATCTGCGCCACCTGCTGCCGGTGCCCTATGGCCTGATGATCATGGGCGCGGTGCACGGGCTCAATCTGCTGCTGATCTATTTTCTGATGCGCGTCCTGCTGCGGGAAGCGGCGACGGCAAGCGCAATCGCGGCAGCGATCCTGATTGCCGCGGTCGGGCCGATGACGCTGTCGGAGGTCGGCACGAGCTTCTCCGACATTCTCACCGCGCTTCCGGTTGTTGCCGGCTGCATCCTGATCGTATCGGCGGATGGATCGCGTCCCGGACGTTACGTGCTCGCAGGTCTCCTGATCGGCGCGGCGGTCGGACTGAAGCTGACCAACGTCGCCTTTGCGCTCGGCGCGGCCGCCGCCGTACTGGTGGCGACCCGGCCGCTACTGGCGACTTTCTGCCTCGGCGTTGGCGGCGCGATCGGCGCGCTGGCGACGGGCGGTGCATGGGGGCTGATGCTCTGGCGCGAGATGGGCAATCCGATCTTCCCGCTCTTCAACGCCGTGTTCCAGTCTCCCGAACTGGTCCCGATGAACATCATGGACTGGCAGTTCATGCCCCGGGGCTTGCTCGATGCCCTGGCGTATCCGTTCTACTGGCTGGTCGGCGACAACAGGAGCTCTGAATATCCGTTCCGCGATGCACGATTTGCGGCCGTAACGATCCTGCTCGTGCTCGTCATCGGCCGAAGCCTCATCACCAACACGGCGATCCTCACGCGCCGCGACGTTCAGCTCCTGACGTTTTTCGTCGTCTCCTACGCGACGTGGCTCGCTTTGTTTGCGATTCATCGCTACGCCATTGTGTTGGAGCTGTTGTGCGCGCCCTTGATCGTCCTGCTGATCCACCGCAGCATCGCGGCGATGTCCGGATCTGCCTCGTCAGGCGCAGCTTCGATGCCGACGAATTCGATGATGCTCGTCGTAGCTGTCGCAATCGCGCTGTGGACGCAACCGGCGGATTGGTTCCGCCGTCCCTGGTCCAATCCGTACAATCCAACCATCTCGAAATCCCTCGAGCAGCCCGCCTTCTACTTTCTGGTCGACAAGCCGCTGGCCTATGTCGCTCCGCTGCTGCCACCGCAGTCGCGGTTCTTTCAGATCGCCGACATCGCCCTGCCCATCATGCCTGACGGCCAGTTCGACCGCCGCATCCGCACCGCGTTGAAAGATCCGCTGCCGGGCGGCGCATGGGCATTGCATACGCGCGGCAAGCCGATCCGCGAGCCGCTGCTCGAGCGCTATGGTTTGCGCGTCGATGCTTCCCGCCCGTGCGTCGAAATCGAAGGCGCGTGGCTCGGAACTGCGATTAACGCCTGTCCGCTGACGGCGCGCGAGTAGCTCAGCACCGGCCCTGGACGCGGCCCTCTCGCCAACTTGGCGCCGCTTAACGAGCCCTGTCCCAGCGCGCGATGTTCCTGCATCAGGGGACGAAAAAAGTTAACCACATATTAACCAATGTGGCAGTCTCGCCCTATTTCCGGCGCAACCGACTCCGCCACGCGCGAATCCGATTCCGGTTTGTTCTCAAATTAATAACCGTGGCCCCGAACACCCTGTGGACGACGCCGCTTTGGCCTGTGGATGGACTCAGGGGTCAGTTGCGCAGATTCCGCAAATCACATCACTTGAGCTTCGGCAGGCCCCAAGACGATCAGCGATCACGGGGATTGCAGCCGGCAGCGCCGCATCAGTTCAGCGCGCACCGTGCTCCACGTGCGTATCAGAAGAATTCAAGAAACAGGGTCGAGACGGCATGTCCCTCCTCGAAAGCATTTTTGATTCCAGGAATAACCCGCTCGCGGCAGTCGAGGACATTGCCGCCGAGAACAACTGGGCGTTCGAGCGTTCCGGCGAAGACGAAGTCACGATCGTCTCCAAGGGCAGCTGGACCGACTACCATCTCTCCTTCACCTGGATGCCCGAGATCGAGGCGCTGCACCTGGCCTGCTCCTTCGACATGAAGATTCCGCCGGCCCGTCGCGCCGAGGTGCAGCGGCTGATCGCCGCCGTCAACGAGCAGCTATGGGTCGGCCATTTCGACATCTGGACCCATACCGGCATGATCATGTACCGGCAGGCGCTGGTCCTGCCGGGCGGGCTGACGGCTTCGACCTCGCAATGCGAGGTCATGCTGGCCGGTGCCATCCACGCCTGCGAACGTTACTATCCGGCGTTCCAGTTCGTGGTCTGGGCCGGCAAGAGCGCGGCCGAAGCCATGAGCGCGGCGATGTTCGATACCGAGGGCGAGGCTTAAGGCCCCTGCTTCGACACACTCACTGTCGTTCCTGCGAAAGCAGGAACCCATACTCCGTGACCGCTGGGCTCAAGCAAACTGCTTGTGGCCCCTTCTGAGCTTTACTAGAACCGACTGTGGTTATGGGTCCCTGCGCCCGTGCGCAATTGCGCATCAGGCAGGGACGACGGCAGAGCTTGTGGTGACGACATTGAACAGCACCAACGCACTTCAAAACCTCCACGGCACCATTGCGCTGGCCGGCGCCGGCAAGATGGGCGGTGCGATGCTGACAGGATGGCTGGCGGGCGGCCTCGACGCCAACCGTGTGCTGGTCGTCGAGCCCCACCCGTCCGACGAGATCAAGGCGCTCGCCGCCAAAGGCGTCCGCCTCAATCCAAAGGATGCCGGCACGGCCGATACGCTGGTGGTGGCAGTGAAGCCGCAGACGTTTCCCGAAGCGGGGCCGGCACTGAAGCCCCTCGTCGGGTCGAGCACGCTCGTCGTCTCGATCATGGCCGGCACGACGATTGCGGCGCTTGAAAAAGTCTGCGGCGGCATGGTGGTTCGCGCGATGCCGAACACGCCGGCGGCGATCGGCCGCGGCATTACGGTTGCGGTGCCCGCGAAGAATGTCAGCGCCGCGCAGCGCGCCACCGCCGATGCGCTGCTGCGTGCCACCGGATCGGTCGAATGGGTCGACGACGAAGGCCTGATGGATGCGGTGACCGCCGTCTCCGGCTCCGGCCCGGCGTATGTGTTCCTGCTCGCCGAAGAACTCGCGCGCGCCGGCGTCGAGGCCGGCCTGCCGGCGGAGCTTGCGACCAGGCTCGCGCGCGAAACCGTCGCGGGCTCCGGCGAATTGCTGCATCGCTCGGAACTTGCTTCCGCCACGCTGCGCCAGAACGTCACCTCGCCCGGCGGCACCACGGCAGCCGCACTGGAAGTGCTGATGGCCAAGGACGGAATGCAGCCGCTGATGATCCGCGCGATCGCCGCAGCGACGAAGCGCTCGAAGGAATTGGCGAAGTAGGTGGTCTCGTAGGGTGGGCAAAGGCGCCCTTGCGCCGTGCCCACCATCTATCGGCGCTGCTATTGATGGTGGGCACGCTTCGCTTTGCCCACCCTACGCATTGAGTTCGCGGCTATCTCCCCGCAAACCGTTTCGTAAACATCTCTGTATTAACGAGCCCGCGGGCATGGCGGCCGTCGCCGATCTTGCGCTCGCCCTCGAAGGCTTCGACCTCGAAGCGGATCACGCGGCGCTCGACGGCCATGACCTTTCCGGTGACCCGCACGGTGGCCCCGACCAGCGAGGCGCCGAGATGGCGGATGTCTACTTCGGTTCCGACCGTGATCCAGCCCGGCTGGAGATGGGACCTGATGGCGTCGCTCGAGGCCATCTCCATTTCCAGGATCATCATTGGCGTCGCATAGACCATCGGCATATCAGGCACGAAATGCCCGACCGTGCGCTCGGGCGGAACGACGAGCGTCCGCTCCGCGCTCATGCCGACCTTGATGAAATCGCGTGCGTCCATGGATCGCTCCCCTTCCCTCTCCCCTTGTGGGAGAGGGTGGATCAATCGCGCGAAACGCGCGATTGAGACGGGTGAGGGGTCTGTCTCCGCAAGTGAGTCCCTTGCATTGGTATTCGCGGATATAACCCCTCATCCGGCGGACTACGTCCGCCACCTTCTCCCACAAGGGGAGAAGGAAAAAAGATCGAGTTACTTCTTCGCCGCGGCAGCCGCCGCCGCGCGCTCCACAAAGGTCTTGCCGCCCTTCATCTTGTGGGCCAGCGGCGCCTCGTTGATCTGGATCACGACTGCATCGGCATCGACGCCGAGGTTCTTCACCAGCGCCTGGGTGATGTCGCGCATCATGCCGGCCTTCTGCTCGTCGGTACGGCCAGCGGCCATGCTCACGGTAATCTCAGGCATCGATAACTCCCTTTTGCTCTTGCGTATTCGGTAAGCTGTCATTGCCGGGCTTGACCCGGCAATCCATCATTTTGAAGATGGATACGCGGGTCAAGCCCGCTTATGACGAAATCAGCTATCCCCACTTCACGTCATGGCGCGCCAGCACTTCGCGCACCTTGGCGACAATCTCGCTTTCGCCGCAGGAAAACTGCGCCGGACGGGTCTCGCGCCATTCCTGATTGGAAGCGATCGCAGCCGCGGCTTTCGCACCCTCGATCAGATCCTTGATCTGGATTTCGCCGCGCGCCTTCTCATCCGAGCCCTGGATGATGACGCAAGGCGAATTGCGGCGATCGGCATATTTGAGCTGGTTGCCCATGTTCTTGGGATTGCCGAGATAGAGCTCGGCGCGAATGTTGGCGTTGCGCAGCTCTGCGACCATCTTCTGGTAGTCGGCGACGCGGTCGCGGTCGAACACGGTGACGACCACGGGCCCGAAATCCGGGCGCGTGTCGAGCTTGCCGATCATCGTCAGCGCCGCCTGCAGGCGCGATACGCCGATGGAGAAACCGGTCGCCGGCACCGGCTCACCGCGGAAGCGCGAGACCAGGCCGTCATAACGACCACCGCCACCGACCGAGCCGAAGCGCACGGGGCGGCCCTTTTCGTCCTTGGTCTCGAGCAGCAACTCAACCTCGTAGACGGGGCCAGTGTAGTATTCGAGGCCGCGCACGACGGTCGGATCGATCACGACACGATCCGATCCATAGCCCGACGCCGTCACCAGCTTGCTAATGGCGTCGAGTTCATCGCGGCCTTCCTGCCCGATCTTGCTGTCACGCAGCCGCGCATCGATCTGCGCACCCTGCTCGATCGCACCGACGACCAACGCGATGTCATCCGCCTTGAGACCAGCTCCCTTGGTGAAATCGCCCGACTCATCCTTGCGACCCTCACCGAGCAATTGCTGCACGCCCGAAATACCGAGCCGATCGAGCTTGTCGATCGCGCGCATCACGGTCAGCCATTGTCCGTCATCGGCTATACCGAGCGCATCGCGCACCCCATCAAGCACCTTGCGGTTGTTCACCTTCACCACATAGGAGCCACGGGGAATGCCGAGCGCTTCCATCGTGTCCGCCGCCATCATGCACATCTCGGCGTCCGCGGCCGGCGAGGCAGAGCCCACCGTGTCGGCATCGAACTGCATGAACTGACGGAAGCGGCCGGGGCCCGGCTTCTCGTTGCGGAACACGTAACCGAAGCGATAGCTGCGATACGGCTTTGGCAGCGCGTCGAAATTCTCCGCGACATAGCGCGCGAGCGGCGCGGTCAGGTCGTAGCGCAGCGAGATCCACTGCTCGTCATCGTCCTGGAACGAGAACACGCCCTCGTTCGGTCGGTCCTGGTCGGGCAGGAATTTGCCGAGCGCGTCGGTGAACTCCATCGCCGGCGTCTCCACCGGCTCAAAGCCGTAACGCTCGTAGACTTCACGGATTTTCTCGACCATCTGGCGCGTGGCCGCGATTGCGGCCGGGCCACGATCTTCCAGCCCGCGCGGCAGACGCGCCTTCAGTTTCTGCGGTTTTTTCGGTTTCTCGGCCATGGCGGCTAGGTACCAGCCGAGGCGCGGCAGGGCAACCCGGGCCGGTGGCCCGGAAGGCGCCGCCGCCTTTTCTCCCGACTTGCCTTAAGGGGATTCCATCCTGGCCCGAAGCGCATCGGCGTCCGCCTTGGGCATTGATTTCAGGAGCGGTTTGATGGTCTCGCCGCCGACGATCTTGTCGTTGCGCATGAACATCCAGTCCGAGATGTCGGCTTCCTTGAACTCAGCCGCATCGCCGGCCTTCTTGCCGGGCAGATCACGCGGTACATTGGCGAACTTTCCCGAATAGTGACCGTCTCCGATCTTCTTCACATCGGCCATCCAGATGTGCTCGTTACCGCTTCCGCGTTTGGGAAAGCGTGCCTTGAGGGAGTGACCGGTCTCTGACGGCTTTCGGGCATCGTAGGAGGCCCAGAACGCCGGCAGCGAGGCCCGCGCCTTTGCGATGGCAGCATTCATTTCCGCATTGCCGGAGTTGACGTCGATCACCGGGGAGCGGTCCTGAGCCCTGACGGCCCCCGTGGGGGAGCCGAGAACCGCAAGCGCCGCGCCGAAGGCAGCCACCACGACGCATTTGGAGCATGTTGAGAGAGCTGAGGTCATGGTCACCATTTCATGAACCGAATTCTGTCCACAATCCGGGGAGTTGGTCGCACAAAGGTGCTGGAGAGTTCACGACGCCCCGCACGCCAATCCAGGAACCACACTTTGCGCGCCGAATTATTGTAGGTCTCCAAAGGAGAGATCTATGAAGAAGCTCATCACCGTCGCCTCTCTTATGCTCCTGTGCGGCTCGGCCGTTGCCCAGAACACCGGCCCCGCGCCGCAGACCGGCATGGAAAAGCCGGGAACGACGAGCGGCGCCAAGCCGGACGGTTCGATGGACACGACCGGCATGAGCGCAAACAAGGGCAATATCAAAAGGGACAAGGACGGTGCGCCGGCCCCGAAGAACGAGAAGAAGTAAGTCGCTCGCCAGCGCGGCGAGCGCATCAAGCTCCAAGGGAAAAGTCGGGCCTCAGGCAGCCGCAGCCGCCTTGCCCTTAGGCTGCACCTCGGCGGTGTAGTCCGCCATCAACTGCTCACAAATCTTGCCGGGCGTGAACTTCCAGTTCGCGATCTCGGAGACCGGCGTCACCTCGGCGGCGGTGCCGGTGATGAAGCACTCGGTGAACCCATCGAGTTCTTCCGGCTTGATGCGGCGCTCGATCACCTCGATGCCGCGGCGCCTGGCGAGGTCGATCGCGGTGGCGCGGGTGATGCCGGGAAGGAAGCAGTCGGCGATCGGCGTGTGGATCGTGCCGTCCTTGATGAAGAAGATGTTGGCGCCGGTGCATTCGGCCACCCGTCCCTGCCAGTCCAGCATCATGGCATCGGCATAGCCGGCGCGCTCCGCCTTGTGTTTACTGATGGTGCAGATCATGTAGAGACCCGACGCCTTGGCCATCGCCGGGGTAGTCGCCGGATCGGGCCGCCGGTATTCAGCCATGCCCATGCGGATGCCCTTCAGCTTCTCGGCCGGATCGAAATAGCTCGGCCAGTCCCAGGCCGCGATGGCGAGGTGAATGGTGTTTGATGGCGCCGACACGCCCATCATCTCCGAGCCGCGCCAGGCGATCGGGCGCAGATAGGCGTCCGGCAGATTGTTCTTGTCGATCACGAACTGCTTGGCGGCGTCGATCTCGGCGACTGACCAGGGAATCTCGAAATCGAGGATGTTGGCCGAGGCCTTCAGGCGCTCGGAATGCTCGGTGCTCTTGAAGACCGTGCCGCCATAGGCGCGCTCGCCCTCGAACACGCAGCTCGCATAGTGCAGGCCATGGGTCAGGACGTGGACGTTGGCGTCGGCCCACGGCACCAGCCTGCCATCGTACCAGATGACGCCGTCGATCTTGTCGAACGAAACTCCCATGGTCTCCTCCCGGATTGGCACTGTTTCGATGAGCCGCACGCCAGCCTCGCGCGACTCGACGAGACGCGCGCCACCTGGCGCTTAAGAGTGATCTATCGCTTGCGCGGCGGAATAATTCCGCCGCCGGTCAAAGGACCTTTCTGACCCAATCGTGCGGATCCGTCGCACGGCCGTACTGGATGTCGACGAGCTTTTTGCGCAGCCCCATGGCGACAGGGCCGGCGACACCGCCGCTGATCGAAAAATCGCCGCTCGCCGAACGCACCTTGCCGATCGGCGAGATCACGGCCGCGGTGCCGCAGGCGAACGCCTCTTTCAGCTTGCCGCTGGTGGCATCCGCGCGCCACTGATCGATCGTGTAAGGCTCCTCGCGCACGACCGTGCCGGAATCCTTTGCCAGCGCGATGATCGAATCGCGGGTGATGCCCGGCAGGATGGTGCCGAGCGGCGGCGTCGAGAGCGAGCCGTCGTCGAACACGAAGAAGACGTTCATGCCGCCGAGTTCCTCGACATAGCGGCGCTCGACTGCATCGAGGAAAACCACCTGATCGCAGCCGTGCTCGATCGCCTCGGCCTGCGCCCGCAAGCTTGCGGCGTAGTTGCCACCGCACTTGACGGCGCCGGTGCCGCCGACCGCGGCGCGGGTATAGTTCTCCGACACCCAGATCGACACCGGCGCGGGTCCGCCCTTGAAATAGGAGCCGACCGGCGAAGCGATGACGGCGAAGATATATTCCGCCGAAGGCTTCACGCCGAGGAAGACCTCGCTCGCGATCATGAAGGGCCGCAGATAGAGACTGCCCTCGCCGCCCGGTATCCAGGCGCTGTCGATGCGCACGAGCTGTTCGACCGCTTCGATGAATATGGCTTCGGGCAGCGGCGCCATCGCCATGCGCTCGGCCGAATTCCTGAAGCGCCGCGCATTGGCGTCGGGGCGGAACAGGTTCACGCCATTGTCGCGCTTGTAGGCCTTCAGGCCTTCGAAGATCTCCTGCGCGTAGTGCAGGACGGCCACGGCCGGATCGAGCTGGAAATTGGCGCGGGATTCAACGCGTGCGTCGTGCCAGCCCTTGGCCTGGTCGTAGCGGACGATCGCCATGTGATCGGTGAAAACTCGGCCGAAGCCGGGGTCCGCGAGCCTTGCCGTGCGCTCCTTCTCGGAGGTCGGGTTCGCCGCCGGCTGAATTTCGAATTTTAAGCTCATTCCCTTGCTTCCCGCTGTCGAAATCGGCGCGATTTGGCGCCGGCCTGCCTCTGTGGGCCTGCTGGCCTGATAGGTCTGGACCTTCACCACCACGCGGCCGGTTCCTGCGCCGTCATGTCCCCGAGGACATGCTTTTGCGGGATGACGAAGTCCAGTATGTTTGCCGAAATGCCGCTCGACAATCGCACGGTAGTTCAATTTGCGGCCGTTGCCGCCATCGTTGGCTTTTTCCGGCTGCCTGACACGTCACCAAGTTCGAAACGACTTAAAGTTTCGTCGTGGCTAGCAGTTTTGTAACATTGAACCCAAGATATGTCAACATGACTGACATAAATTTCTCAAGGGGCCCAACCAACCCCGATTCGCAGGGGGCCACCAGCCCTGCCCCACGGCTTGCCGAACTGCGCTGGGACATCATCGAGCTCCTGTTCTTCGCCTATCGCGACTTTGTGGGCGACGCCGACCATGAGCTCGAGGCTTTCGGCTTCGGCCGCGCCCATCACCGGGTGATGCATTTCGTCTACCGCTATCCAGGGCTCAAGGTCGCCGACCTCCTGGATGTCCTGCGGATTACCAAGCAGTCGCTTGGCCGCGTGCTCAAGCAGTTGCTCGATGAGGGCTACATCGTCCAGAAGACCGGCAACAACGACCGACGGCAGCGCCTTCTTTACGCCACCCCGAAAGGCGAAGCGTTGGTGGCAAAGCTCGCAGGGTTGCAGACCGATCGCATTACCCGCGCGCTCCGGGACATCAACCCCGAAGGCGTCGCGGCGATCAGCCAGTTCCTGCGCGCGATGATCGATCGCGACGACCCCGACAAGGTGTTGGAGGCGATCTTCGGGACCGGCAGCAAGAAGCCTAGGGAGTGATCGTGGCGCAAGGAGCAACCATGGCTACAGCCACCGCGCGCGCGCCGCGGCAACTGGCCGACGACGCGCCGCATCTGCTCCTGGTCGACGACGACCGCCGTATCCGCGATCTGCTGTCGCGGTTTCTGTCCGGCGAGGGCTATCGCGTCACGACGGCGTCGAGCGCGACCGACGCGCGCTCCAAACTGCTCGGCCTGCATTTCGATCTCCTGATCCTCGACGTCATGATGCCCGGCGAAACCGGGTTCGACCTGGCGCGGTTCATTCGCACCTCGTCCTCGGTGCCGATCATCATGCTGACGGCCCGCCATGAGGCGGAGGCGCGGATCGAGGGCCTGCAGATCGGCGCCGACGATTATGTCGCCAAGCCGTTCGAGCCGCGCGAGCTGATCTTGCGGATCGGCAATATTCTCAAGCGCTCGGCGCCGCCGCCGGTGGAAGCGCTGGAGCAGATCGCGTTCGGCCCCTACGTTTTCCATCTCGATCGCGGCGAGCTGCGCGAGGGTGAGGAGATCATTCACCTGACCGACCGCGAGCGCGAAATGCTGCGCATTCTGGCCAATAGCCCCGGCGAGACGGTGCCGCGCGCGGCGCTGACCAGCGGCGGCACGGTGAACGAGCGCGCGGTCGACGTGCAGATCAACCGCCTGCGGCGCAAGATCGAGCGCGATCCCGCCAATCCGCTGTTCCTGCAGGCGGTGCGTGGCATCGGCTATCGCCTGGTGGCGTCGCCCTGAGCCAGCCATGAGCACGCTCGACACCGGCCTGACGCTCATCCGCAATGCGTCGCAACGCGTCTCCAGGGCCAATGGCTGGATGGGTAACGCGTTCAAGAGCTGGATGCCGACCGGCCTCTACGCGCGCGCGCTCCTGATCATGATCGTGCCGATGGTGATCCTGCAAACGGTCGTGGCGTTCGTGTTCATGGAGCGGCACTGGAACACGGTGACGCGACGCCTGTCGGCTGCGGTGGTGCAGGACATCGCCAGCCTGATCGACGTCTACAAGGCGTTTCCGCAGGACAAGGACCGCGCACAATTGCGGCGTATCGGCCAGCGGCTGCAACTGGTCGTCGATTTCCTCCCCGTCGGCGACATGCCGCAGCCCGGACCGAAGCCGTTCTTCTCGCTGCTCGACCAGACGCTCTCGGTGCAGCTCGGCCGCCAGATCGGCCGTCCTTTCTGGATCGACACCGTCGGCAAATCCAACCTGGTCGAAATCCGCATTCAGCTCGACGACACCGTGATGCGGGTGTTCGCGCAGCGCAGCGCCGCCTACGCCTCAAATTCAGAGATCTTCATCTTCTGGATGCTCGGCACTTCCTCGATCCTGCTGATCGTCGCGGTGCTGTTCCTGCGCAACCAGATCAGGCCGATCCTGCGGCTGGCGGAGGCCGCCGAAAGCTTCGGCAAGGGACGCGAGGTGCCTAACTTCCGCGCGCGCGGCGCACGCGAGGTGCGGCAGGCGGCGCAGGCGTTTATACAGATGAAGGCGCGCGTCGAGCGCTCGATCGAGCAGCGCACCGCGATGCTCGCCGGCGTCAGTCACGACCTGCGCACCATCCTGACCCGCTTCAAGCTCGAGCTCGCACTGATCGGCGACAGTCCCGAAGTCGACGGCATGCGCAAGGATGTCGACGAAATGGCCGGCATGCTGGAGGCCTATCTCGCCTTCGCGCGCGGCGACAGCGGCGAGATCGCGCAGCCCACCGACATGACGATGGCGTTGGAAGAACTGCGCAGCGATGCCGAACGCCACGGCCACACCGCGACGGTGTCATTCCATGGCCTGCCTGTGGTGACCGTGAAGCCGGCCTCGTTCAAGCGCTGCATCGCCAACCTCGTCTCCAACGCGGCACGCCACGCCAACACGGTCGCCATTACCGGTCACCGCGATCACCGCTATCTGACCGTGACGGTCGACGACGATGGGCCCGGCATTCCCGTCAACATGCGCGAGGAAGTGTTCAAGCCGTTCCTGCGGCTCGACGATGCCCGCAACCAGGACGAAGGCGGCACGGGCCTCGGGCTTGCGATCGCCCGCGACATCGCCCGCTCGCATGGCGGCGACATCACGCTCGGCGAAAGCCCGATGGGGGGATTGAGGGCGGCGGTAAGGGTGCCGGTGTAGGCTCCGCGTAGCCCGGATGGAGCGAAGCGAAATCCGGGAAAGATGCCGCATCCGACGACTTGCCCCGGATTTCGCTTCGCTCCATCCGGGCTACGACGCTAAGACACCTCACTTCTTCGGAATCAGCGCCTTCATCTTTTCCATGTCCTTGACGTTCATCTTCATGCCGCCGGGCATGATGATGTCGCCAGGCTTTTGATCGGCCTTGCAGGCGCCGACCCATTTGGCCTCGATCGTGCTGTTGCTGTCGCGCGCGGCGCCGGCCAGGCCCCCCTCGCTCTGCGAGCTCGTTTTCACGGTGTAGGCGGAATTGAAGTCGCCGGTGATTTCGGCGCGTGACTTGACCGTGATGCCGCTAATACCGCAGACGGAATCGGTGACATAGCCGGTCGCCGTCTTCTGGATATCCTGCTTGGAGCAGATCTCCTTGGCCATCGGCGCCATGGCCGTGCTCATGTCCTTGTCCGTGGTCGCGTCGGTGCACTGCTGCATCGTCATCTCGGGTACCGACCCGCCGCTCAGCACCTTCATCTCCCAGAGTCCGGCCTTGCGCATCGGCAATTCCACGGCGACGGCGCCGCTTGCCGGCAACAGGGCAAGCAAACCGGCAACCGAACAGGACACAAGAAGCAGTCGTCTCATGCGTGAGCTCCCCTGAATTCTTCAACGCTATCGTGCGCGCGCGAAGTGACACACGCTTTGCGTGGCGAAAACATGTCCAGCCGGGGAAAGCTTGGAGGCCGCGCTCAGTAAAGCGTGCGTAGCGGCCGCTCGGCGGCGCCATAGGGCACCCAGCGGCAGGCAAACGAGACATACCCGCCGTAATTAGGCTGCACGCCGAGGAATTTCACCACCTTGCCGTAGCGGGCGCAGTGATCGACGGCGAGCTGGCGGGCATCGGCCTGCCTCGCGAGCGGATAGGCGATGATGCCGCCGGTGTCATTGCCCTTGAACGGCGGCACCGTGTCGATGTCGAACCACTGCGCCTGCGCCGGCGCCCCCGCCAGCATCCCGCCCAAAACTACCAAGGACATGGCAATCAGGCTCGCGGCCAGAATTCTTCGCATCGCAGACTCCATTTCGCTCGACCCTCACCATAGTGTGCGCCGATGGCCATGAAAAGAATGGTTGCAGCACGGGGCGGAGTTGGTCGTCAGGTGTTGCCGCGCTGCACTTGACCTTGTCGGGGCTTCGCGGCACCGTCCCCTGCGTTGGTTTACCGGCGGATTCCCCATGCGCAACCTGTTCACATCCTTGAGAGCCCTCGGCCCGACGGCTGCGGCGCTCGCCCTGCTGGTCTCCAGTCACGCCGCCCAGGCCGCCAATCCGTTGGAGCTGAATTTCGGCCTGTTCGGCCCGAAATATGACGGCCGAGTCGCCGAATGCGAGCGGGCACTGTCGACTATCGCCTCGCAATTCCAGGAGAAGGAAGGCAAGTTCTGGAATTCGGCGCTCGTGATCACCGGCTTTGGCCGGATCCATGAGACCGCGTTTCGACCTTGGCAGTCCGACAACATTCCGCGCCGCTACTGCAGCGCCGACGTGATGCTGAGCGACGGCAAGATGCGCAGCGTGCATTACTCGATCATCGAGGATGGCGGCTTTGCCGGCTTCGGCCAGGGTGTCGAATGGTGCGTAACCGGGCTTGACCGCAACTGGGCCTATAGCCCGGCCTGCAGGGCTGCTCGGCCCTGATCTCAGGTTTTTGGCCGGTTGGGCCGATCGGAGCGCGCCGAATTTGCGCGCTTCTCGAATTTTGTTCTTGAAATGTTCCGGTTCCCTGCTAGGCTAGCGGTAGTCCAGTAAAGGGGCGTTCGATGCACCGGTTTGTTATTTCGCGACTTCTGATTTCGCTGACGCTTGTTGCCGTCTCCGCCGGGCTGGCGTTCGCCCAGGACCGCCGGCAGAACGCCCCGGGCGAGTTCGATTTTTATGTCCTCGCGCTGTCATGGTCGCCCTCGTTCTGCGAGGCGGCGGCCGAGCGTGGCAATAGCGGACGCTCACAGGTCCAGTGCAGCCGCCCCTATTCGTTCGTCGTTCACGGCCTGTGGCCGCAATATGAGCGCGGCTTTCCCGAATATTGCCAGCGGCCCTCGCCGCGGCTCGACCGCAACATCATGACCTCGATGCTTGACCTGATGCCGGCCCCCGGCCTGATCTTCAACGAGTGGGACAAGCATGGCACTTGCTCCGGCCTCGGCGCCCGCGCCTATTTCGAGAGCGTCCGCAAGGCACGCGCAGCGGTGAAAATCCCGGAGGAATTCCTCGAATTGTCCGAGCAGAAGATCCTCGCCCCCGGAGATCTCGAGGCCGCCTTCATCAAGATCAACCCGGGCCTTAGCAGCTCAGCGATTTCGGTAATCTGCTCGAGCCGCCGCCTGAGCGAGGTTAGGATCTGTCTGAGCAAGGACATGCAATTCCGCGCCTGCGAGGAAATCGACCGTCGCACATGCCGACGTGACGAGGTGGTGATGCCGCCGGTGCGGGGCGGTTGAATTCCGCTTCCGTCATGCCTGCCCAGCCATAGCAATCCGCTTTGCGCAGACTGGCTACACCTGTCTGCGTCCCGGTCATCCACGGCTTTTATCGTCGTCTGCAAGGCGCGTGGATGGCCGGGCCCTTTTCTCCGCCAAAGCTGCGTCAGGCCCGAATATCCAAGCTGGCGTGATCGCCGAAGCTCAGTCGCGCCGATCCATTACTACCGTGATCGAAAACGAGCGAATCGTTCGAGCCCTTGAAGTTTACAGCGGTCCTGCCGAGCTGCTGGGTGACGATAACATCATCCAGCGAATAACCACTGATCGCGAAATCAACGCCGTCGCCGGGATTGAAATGACCGATTAAAAGTTTACGCCCGTGGCGACTCCGGCAATCTCACCAATTCAATGGAGATGTCATCCTGCCGCTCGCAGCCTTGACAACGTGGGTTACTTTCCTCGCCCCAATGTCGTAACCCCTCTCCTCATGAACTACCGACACGCCTTTCACGCCGGCGGCTTTGCCGATGTCATCAAGCACATCGTGCTGGTGCGCATGCTGACCTATCTGCAGGAAAAGCAGGCGCCGTTTCGCGTCATCGACACCCATGCCGGCGCCGGGCGCTACGATCTCACCGGTGAGGAAGCGCGCCGCGGCGGTGAATGGCTGACCGGTATTGCGCGGGTGATGCAGGCGCGGTTTTCGGAAACCGCGCTGCCGCTGGTGACGCCCTACCTCGATATCGTCAGGGCATTCAACGCGCCGGGCACGCTCGAGGCCTACCCGGGATCGCCCCTGATCGCCCGCGCGCTGCTGCGACCGCAGGACCGTTTGACAGCCTGCGAACTCGAGTCCGGCGCACGCAAGCAACTGATCGATGCGTTGCGCCGCGACAGCCAGGCTCGGGTGGTCGATCTCGACGGCTGGACGGCGCTACCGGCGTTCGTGCCGCCCAACGAGCGGCGCGGTCTGGTGCTGATCGATCCCGCGTTCGAGCAAAAGGACGAGTTCGAAAGGCTGGGCAGCGCATTCGCCGAGGCCTATGCCAAATGGCCGACCGGCAGCTATCTGATCTGGTATCCGGTTAAGAGCCGTCGCGCCACCGATACGCTGGCGCGGCTGGTCGCAGGCGCTGCCGCTGCCAGCAAGCCAGCCGGGAAATGTCTCCGGCTCGAATTCAGTGTCGCTCCACAGGAGGCTGGTGGCCCCCTCACTTCGACCGGGCTTTTGATCGTCAATCCGCCGTGGACGCTTGCGGGTGAATTGAAGACAGTTCTACCCGAACTCGAAAAACCGCTCGGCCAGGGCGGTGCCGGCCGGTTCAGGCTGGAGACGCCCAAGCCTTAAGAGTTACGCCTAAAGCGCCCGGCTTCGCGCGAAAAGTGCGAATGGACCGTAGGCAATTTACGCGAAACCGTATTATGCTCAAGCCGTTGGGACTGGCTTTACGTTCCGCTTCCGCGAATGGTTGCGGCGGAGTGATCAAGGCCGAATAAATCCAGGCCGATCGGTGGCATTGATCCCGATCAACCTAGGTGGCCAAGCTTCCGGCAGTGAATGTCCGGTCGGCCGATACGCGAGGTACGCGTAGGGGCAGAGCAATACGGGGGAGGAGTTTCCCGATGGCCATGACTGGAACAGTCAAGTTCTTCAACGGAGAACGCGGCTACGGCTTCATCAAGCCCGATGACGGTGGTCGCGATGTGTTCGTTCACATCACCGCCGTCGAACGGGCCGGATTGAAGGATTTGACTGAAGGGCAGCGCATTACGTTCGAGGTTGAACCGGACAAGAAGGGCAAAGGCCCTAAGGCGGTCAACCTGGTTATTTCATCGTGAGCTGACGCTCGCGCGGAACGCGGACTGAATTCCTGCTGCAAAGACTACGCTGGGCGCGGCACCGCTGCCCAGAGCGTCGGGACTCGTGACGCAACATGCGAGCCAACATGAAGGCAAAAAAATCCCGGCGACTTGCTGCCGCCGGGAGATGGTAGCCATCAGTTTCTTGTTTTCAGAAGCGATAGTTCACGCCGGCCCGTATCAAGCCGAACCGGTAGCCGTTTGACGCACCTGTAACGACGAAGTTGCTGTTGGCCAGATCGACATAGAGATATTCGATCTTGGCGCTCCAATTCCTGTCCAGGCCCACCTCGGCGCCGGCGCCGAGCGTCCAGCCCGCATTGGTATGGGATTCCGTCAGGCCGAACGTGGCGGCGCGCAGCTCGCCGAAGGCGAGACCGCCGGTGCCGAAGAACAGCACGTTGTTGAACGCAAAGCCGGCGCGGCCGCGAACCGTGCCGAACCAGGGATTGGAAAACTTCCACGGCGCGAAGGTCTCTTCGGCGCCGGTCGCCTGAATGTCGCCCTCGAGGCCGAATACCCACGGTCCGTTCTGCCAATTATAGCCGGCCTGGACGCCGCCCACGAAGCCGGACGGCTTGGTCGGATTGTTTGCGACCGATCCCCAGGCATAGCCGAGATTGCCGCCGAGATAGGGGCCGGCCCAGCTATAGGCGTCGAACCGCTGGTTGCCGGTATACGTGCGTCCGTAATTGAGGTCGGCCGCCCCGGCAGACAAGGTCCAGCCTGCAGCGATCAGCGCCAGCGCGCCTGACACCACCTTGCTCATCACGCAACTCCACGCAACACCGCGACCCGCCGGTCGAAGAGACCGGCCTGGTTACGGAACTCCACTTTTTTCGCTAAGATTTATCGAGAGTTTTAAGTTAAAGGCTTGTTAAGCCGGATTACCTGCCCGCTCATCATTCTTAAGATCGCGTTACCGTCGCCCTCCCCGGCGAACGGCTGGCGATGCTGCCCTGCAGCGCTTAATTTAGGCCCCATGGATCACGATTCTACCGACCATCCGAAGCCTCCACGCAAGGCGCGGCGGGGTTCCCAGCCGGATTTACCGCCACAGGACCTGACCGTCGCCGACGTCGATCCCGCGACGTCAGCCGCCGAGGAGGACGATGAGGCACGCCTACCGGAAGCGCCCGAGGAGCCTGCCGAGGCGATTGCCGAAGGTACGCTGGCGGTCGGCCACACCGCCATCGAAAACGCGGTACGGCTGGCGCCGACCTCGCCCGGCGTCTACCGCATGCTCAATGCCTCCAGCGACGTGCTCTATGTCGGCAAGGCCAAGAACGTCCGCAAGCGGCTGTCGTCGTATGCCCGCGTCAACGCGCCCTTGCCGGCGCGCATCCTGCGCATGATCGCAGCCACCGTGACGGTCGAGATCGTCTCCACCACGACCGAGACCGAGGCGCTGCTGCTGGAAGCCAACCTGATCAAGCAGCTGCGGCCACGCTTCAACGTGCAACTGCGCGACGACAAGTCGTTTCCCTACATATTGATCACCGGCGACCATTGGGCACCGCAGATCCTCAAGCATCGCGGTGCGCAAACAAGGCCCGGACGATATTTCGGGCCGTTCGCCTCCGCCGGCGCCGTCAACCGCACCATCACGGCGCTGCAGCGCGCGTTCCTGATCCGCTCCTGCACCGACGGCTTTTTCGAAAGCCGCACCCGGCCCTGTCTGCTCTACCAGATCCGCCGCTGCTCGGGGCCATGCACGCGCGAGATCGATTTTCCCGGCTACAGCGAACTGGTGCGCGAGGCGAACGATTTCCTCTCCGGCCGCAGCCACGCCGTGAAGCAGCTGCTCGCCGCCGAGATGGAGAAGGCATCCGCCGAGCTCGAATTCGAGACCGCGGCGCTGTACCGTGATCGTCTCGCCGCGCTGTCGGCGATCCAGTCGCAGCAGGGCATCAATCCGCGCACCGTGGAAGAGGCCGACGTATTCGCCATCCATCAGGAAGGCGGCTATTCCTGCGTGGAAGTATTCTTCTTCCGCACCGGACAGAACTGGGGCAATCGCGCCTATTTCCCGCGCGCGGAGAAGTCGTTCACGCCGGAGGAAGTGCTGGCCTCGTTCCTCGCGCAATTCTACGACGACAAGCCGCCGCCGAAACTCATCCTGCTGTCGCATGAGATCGACGAATGCCAGTTGCTTGCCGATGCGCTTTGCGTGAAGGCCGGCTACAAGGTCGAGGTCTCGGTGCCGAAGCGCGGCGAGAAAAAGGAACTGGTCACGCATGCGCTGACCAATGCGCGCGAGGCGCTTGGCCGCAAGCTCGCCGATACGGCGACGCAGAGCCGCCTCCTGGAATCGATAGCGGCCACGCTCGGACTGCCGCAGGTGCCCAAACGCATCGAGGTCTACGACAACAGCCACATCCAGGGCACCAACGCCGTCGGCGCGATGATCGTGGCGGGACCGGATGGCTTCATCAAGAATCAGTACCGCAGGTTCAACATCAAGTCCGAGGGACTGACGCCCGGCGACGACTACGCGATGATGCGCGAGGTGCTGGAGCGGCGCTTCAAGCGGCTGTTGAAACCGCCGGAGGGCGACGCGGCCCAAGGAAAAACTGGAGCGAAAGCCGACGACGATTCGTTCCCGCAATGGCCCGACCTCGTCATCATCGACGGCGGCCGCGGCCAGCTCAACGCGGTCAGGGAGATTTTTGGCGGTCTGGGACTGACCCAGGTCTCACTGATGGCGGTGGCGAAAGGCCCCGACCGCGATGCCGGGCGGGAGACCCTGTTCATGCCCGACCGCGAGGCCATTAAGCTAGAACCGCGCGATCCCGTGCTGTATTTCATCCAGCGGCTTCGCGACGAGGCGCATCGTTTCGTGATCGGCTCGCACCGTAAACTGCGGAAAAAGGACATCAGGGAAGCCGGTTTGCAGGAAATCCCGGGCATCGGCCCGTCACGCAAACGTGCCTTGCTGCATCACTTCGGAACGCTGAAGGAAATCGAGCGCGCCTCGATTGCGGACCTCGGCAAGGTTCCGGGCGTTAGCGCCGAAAGCGCCCGCAAGATCTTCGAGTTTTTCCATGCACAGGCGGGTTAAGGGGACTTCCAGTTGTAAGGCATGTCATTTAGGCGTCGCCTGCGACAGATGATCTAGACCCGCACGGTTGACCTTCACGTTCCAGCGGTATTGGTAAGACGGATGAACATCGCAACAGCCAAAGGGCAGACCAAGACCCTGTCCCTGCCGAATATCCTGACCTACGCCCGTATTGCCGCCATTCCGGTGGTGGTCGGCTGCGTTTTCGCCCAGTCCATCCTGGACGGCCCTCTGTGGCTGCGCTGGGTGGCCTTGGCCGTCTTCATTGCCGCTGCGGTGACGGACTACCTCGATGGCTACTATGCGCGAATCTGGGACCAGCAATCCGCTTTCGGCCGGATGCTCGACCCGATCGCCGACAAGCTGCTGGTGGCATCCTGCCTCCTGATGCTGGCAGCCGACAGCAGCATCCATGGCTGGACGCTTTGGGCCGCCATCGTGATCCTGTGCCGCGAGATCCTGGTCTCGGGCTTGCGGGAATACCTCGCGGCGTTGCGGGTCAGCGTGCCCGTGACCAAGCTGGCGAAATGGAAGACCACGATCCAGCTCGTCGCGATCGGCTTCCTGATTGCCGGTGAGGCCGGCGAGCAGATCCTGCCCCAGACCACCCTGATCGGCATCGTCCTGCTGTGGATGTCGGCGATCTTCACCATCTACACCGGCTGGGACTATTTCCGCGCCGGCATCCATCACCTCATCAAGGAGGATGAGGGATGAGGGTCAAATACTTCGCCTGGGTGCGCGAGCGGATCGGCGTCGCCGAGGAAAACGTCGAGCCGCCGGCCGAGGTACGCACGGTGAGCGATCTGATCGGCTGGCTTTCCAGCCGCGGCGAGACTTACGCCTATGCCTTCGAAAAGCCGAAGGTGATCCGCGCCGCGATCGACCACGCCCATGTCAAGCCGGACGCCGCGATATCAGGCGCGCGCGAGATTGCATTTTTCCCGCCGATGACCGGCGGTTGACCTTTACCCATGTCCGTCACCGCGACCATTCGTATCCAGGAAGCCGATTTCGACGCTGCGCAGGAGATCGCGGCGCTCACCAAGGGTCGCACCGATATCGGCGCTGTCGTCACCTTCAGCGGCATCTGTCGCGGCAGCGAGAACGGCGAACCGATCGCGGCGCTGACGCTCGAGCATTATCCCGGCATGGCGGAAGCCGAGATCGGCCGCCACGCCGATGAAGCGCTGTCGCGCTGGCCGTTGCAGGGCCTCACCATCATTCACCGGTTCGGCCGCATCGCGCCGGGCGAGAACATCGTGCTGGTGGTGACGGCCTCACCGCATCGCCAGGCAGCCTTCGAAGCAGCGGAATTCCTGATGGACTACCTCAAGACCAACGCGCCGTTCTGGAAGCGCGAGGAAAGCAAAAAAGGCACGAGCTGGATCGAAGCGCGCGACCATGACGACGCTGCCGCGGCGCGCTGGACCAAATCCTGATGGCCAGGCGTGCGAAACCGGCGGCCAAGCGCAGCGCCAGCCAGACGAAACTACCCAAGGTCGGTGCGGGCGAATTGCTGACGCTGCTCGATTTCGTCCGCTACGCCGTCAGCCGCTTCGTCGAAGCCAGGCTGGTATTCGCACACGGCACCACCGATCCGGTGGCGGAAGCCGCCTTCATCGTCTGCGAGGCGCTGCATCTGCATCCCGACCAGTTCGAGAGTTTCGCGACCGCACGGGTCACGGCGGTCGAAGGCAAGAAGATCCTCGATCTGATCGCGCGCCGCGTCACGACGCGAAAGCCCGCGGCCTATCTCGTCAACAAGATCTACATGCGCGGCCTGCCCTTCTATGTCGACGAGCGCACCATCGTGCCGCGCTCCTTCATCGGCGAATTGCTGGACCAGCATTTCGGCGGCGACGGCGACGACGAGGCCGGTTCGCTGCTCGCGGACGCGGGCGCGGTGGAAAGCGTGCTCGACCTCTGCACCGGCTCGGGCTGCCTCGCCGTTCTGGCGAGCCGGAATTTTCCGAATGCCGCGGTCGACGCGGTGGATATTTCAAAGGACGCGCTCGAAGTCGCCGCACGCAATGTCGGGGACTACAGGCTTGAGGATCGCCTCACGCTCTACCGCGGCGACCTGTTCAAGCCGCTAAGCGGCAAGCGCTATGACCTCATCATTTCCAATCCGCCCTATGTCGATGCGCAAGGCATGGCCGACCTGCCGCGCGAATGCCGCGCCGAGCCGAAACTCGCCTTCGACGGCGGCGCCGACGGTCTCGATATCGTGCGCCGCATCCTCGACGAGGCGTCCGCCCACCTGACGCCGCAGGGCGGGCTGTTGTGCGAGATCGGCCGCTGCCGTCCGCAGCTCGAAGCCGCCTATCCGCACCTGCCGCTGCTCTGGCTCGACACCGAGGATTCCGAGGGCGAAGTATTCTGGATCGCCGCAGCGGATCTCTGAATTTGCTGCAGTTGCGCGCAAATATCACGGCGCGCCGGCGTTCCCGTTCCGGGGCGAAACTGATAGTTTGGTGCTAGCCCAACGCCCCAGACATCAAGAGGCCGCCCATGCTGGACAAGAGCGCCCGCCCCACCCCCGTCAACGTTCCAAACGATCTCGCCGCGCACTGGATGCCGTTCACCGCGAACCGGGCGTTCAAGGAGAACCCGCGGCTGCTCGCCGGCGCCAAGGACATGCACTATTTCACCGTCGACGGCCGCAAGATCATCGACGGCGCCTCGGGCATGTGGTGCACCAATGCCGGCCATGGCCGCATCGAGATTTCATCCGCGATCGCCAAGCAGGCTGAGGCGCTGGACTACGCGCCGCCGTTCCAGTTCGGCATTCCGCAGGCGTTCGAACTCGCCAGCCGCATTGCCGAGTTGGCGCCCGCCGGGCTCGACCACGTGTTCTTCTGCAATTCCGGCTCGGAAGCGGCCGACACCGCGCTCAAGATCGCGCTGGCCTATCACCAGATCAACGGCCAGGGCAGCCGCATCCGCCTGATCGGCCGCGAGCGCGGCTATCATGGCGTCGGCTTTGGCGGCACCTCCGTCGGCGGCATCGTCGGTAACCGAAAGCTGTTCGGCTCGCTCTTGACCGGCGTCGACCATCTGCCGGCGACCTATGACCGCGAGAAGCAGGCCTTCAGCAAGGGCGAGCCGGAACATGGCGCGCATTTCGCCGATGAGCTTGAGCGGCTCGTCAATTTGCACGGCGCCAACACCATCGCTGCCGTGATCGTCGAGCCGATGGCGGGATCGACCGGGGTGCTGCCGGCGCCGAAGGGCTACCTCAAGCGGCTGCGCGAGATCACCCAGAAGCACGGCATCCTCCTGATCTTTGACGAGGTGATCACCGGCTATGGCCGCCTCGGCTTCGCCTTTGCCGCCGAACGCTACGGTGTGGTGCCTGACATGCTGACCTTCGCCAAGGGCATCACCAACGGTGCTGCCCCGATGGGAGGCGTGCTGGTGCGCGACACCATCCACGACGCCTTCATGAGCGGGCCGGACTATGCCGTGGAATTGGCCCATGGCTACACCTATTCCGCGCATCCGCTGGCCTGCGCGGCGGGCCTTGCCACGCTCGACATCTACCGCGACGAGAAACTGTTCGAACGCGCGCGTGAGCTCGAGCCGAAATTCGCCGACGCCGTGATGTCGCTCCGCAAGGAAGCTGATGTCGTGGATATCCGCACCGTCGGCCTGACCGCCGGCATCGATCTCGCGCCAACAGCCGATGCGCCGGGCAAGCGCGGCTTCGCCGGGCTCAACAGCGCCTTCCACGATAATGACCTCATGGTGCGGGTGGCCGGCGACACCCTGGTGCTGACCCCGCCCCTGATCATCACCGAAGATCAGATCGGCGAGATCATCGACAAGGTCGCCAAGGTGATCCGCGCGACGGCGTAGCTATCGCATCGGCTCTGACCGGGTAGGAACATTCGAAACCAGCCCGCGTTCATTCCACCGGCGGGAAGCGATCACGCTTCCGCCGGTTGAGGAATGCGGACATGCTCGCGCCTTCGAGCAGCTTGCTGCGCGCCGGGATGGAACTGAAGCTGAACCAGATCAAGCTGGCGACGCTATCCTATCTGCGCGACCGCACCGGTCAGGCGACCTCGACGATCACTTCTTATGCCATCGCCGCCGGCCTGTTCGCCGCGGCCGGCATTTTCATGATTGCCGCCTGCCTCGTCGGCATCACCGCGCTGTTTCGCTGGATCGAGATCCATTACGGGCAGTTCTGGGCTTTCGGAGCGGTCGGCGCCTTGCTGGCAATGATCGCCACCATTTGCGCGGGGCTCGCTGTCGTTAAACTCAGACAAAAGACGCCGCACTTCCCCTCGCTCGCCAGCCGCCTGCGCGTGGCGGTCAAGGCCGGTCCGTTAAAACCAGACCAGATCGGAGCCGCGAGGGACACCGCCAGGTCGATTCTACAGGCACCTCCGGCTTCGCCAGCGAGCAGCCGCCGGTCCCCCTCAAGGGACAGCAGGCCTTTGCAGGCCGGCGTCATCCTGATGGCGACGTTGCTGGGCCTGGCGGTAACGCGACGGCGACGGCAGGCGCGACAGATGGACATCTGACGGCGTGGCACGCAGCCTACGGGATGACTCTCGGTTTCCAGTTCCGGCCGTGTCCAAAGAACACTAGCTCTGCGAATCAACATTGGTGCTAAGGTTGCAGCGCTTGGGACAGCGCAAGTTGGACGGTGCGTGAAACTTCCGTGTTTTCCCGGGTAAGGACAGTTCGGACCTTTAGGGCGTAGCGCGCGACATGATTCGCATTTCGACGATTTTCATCGCCATCTGCATGGTGCTGGTTGCAGCCTCCCTCGGCCTCGTCCTGCATGCGGTGGCGGGTTTCAGCGGCACCGAATCCGCGATCGTGGCGCTTACCGCGCTGACCTTTCTGATCCTCTACAACGCCGTGTCGATGCGGCTGCGCGATCGCTCCGACGTCGGTGGCCAGATCGCCGATCTCTCCCGCGGCACCGCCGACCTCGCGCGTCAGGTCGCCGAATTCGGCCGCCGGCTCGCCGCCGTCGAGGGCCGGCTGGTGTCGGCGAACTCCGCAAGCTCGGACCGCATCCAGGCCGTGGTCGGCGAGATCAGCGAGCTCGGCGTGCTGGTCAAGCAACTGGCTGTCTCGGTAGCGAGCCATGAGGACCTGCTGGCTTCGGGTGCGGCGGCCGCAGCCCATGCCCCGGCGGCCCGGCCGGATCCCGAACCCCAGCACGAACGGGCGGTCGCCGCTGAGCCGGCGCCCGTCGCCAGGCCCGCGCCTGCTGCCGCCGCAAAGCCGGCTGCGGTTGCCGCAGAATCCGCTTCGCCCTCGCGCAACCAGCCGCAACTGCTTGCCGCGGTGAAGAACGCCATCGAGGAGAGCCGGCTCGACATCTACCTGCAGCCGATGGTGACGCTGCCGCAGCGCAAGGTGCGCTTCTACGAGGCGGTGACACGGCTGCGCGACGACAGGGACCAGATCCTCGCCGCCGACGATTTCATCCCGACCGCCGAAGCCGGCGGGCTGATCGGCAAGATCGATCACATGGTGATGCTGCGCTGTATCCAGGTGTTGCGCCGCCTGATGGTGCGCAACAAGGATGTCGGCGTATTCTGCAACGTCTCGGCGGCGACGCTCGGCAATCCCACCAACTTCGCGCAATGTCTCGACTTCCTCGAGGCCAACCGGGCGCTGGCGCCGTCCTTCGTGCTCGAATTCAAGCAGGCAACGTTCCGTAATCTCCGCCCGACCGAAATCGAGAATCTCGCCGCCCTGTCGCAGCGCGGCTACCGCTTCTCGATCGATCATGTCACCGACTTGCGGATCGAGCCGCGCGATCTCGCCGATCGCGGCGTCCGCTTCATCAAGGTGCCGGCAGCATTGCTGCTCGATCCCAAGCAGAGCTCGACCTCGGACATCCACCCTTCCGACCTTTCCGACCTGCTCGGCCGCTTCGGCATCGACCTGATCGCCGAAAAGATTGAGGGCGAGCGCGCGGTGGTCGACCTGCTCGACTATGACGTGCGGTTTGGACAGGGTTTCCTGTTTGCGCCGCCGCGGCCGTTGCGGCCCGAGGGGGCATCTGCTACCGGCGGAGCGACAGCAAACAAGGACTCCGCCAATCACAATGGCCCCAGCAACACGGTACCCATGGCCGGCCCGGCCGCAGAGCCCCCGATGCGGGCGACCGGCAATGCCGCACTGGCGCGCCGCGCCGCGGGACCTGGCTAACAGGCTTTCGACATCATGACTTCATTGCGCTTCGTCGAGCGGCTGAGCGACCTCGTTAACGGCGTGGAGGTCATCCTCTCCGACATCTGGGGCGTGGTGCATAACGGGCTCGAATCCTTTCCTGAAGCCTGTGAGGCGCTGCACACCTATCGCCAGCGCGGCGGCACCGTCATCCTGATCACCAACGCGCCGCGGCCAGCCGATTCCGTGCAGCGGCAATTGCGCAAGCTCGGTGTCGCCGATGAAACCTACGATGCTATTGTCTCTTCCGGCGACCTGACCCGGAACTTCGTCGCCGACCATCCCGGCAAGAAAATATTCTGGATCGGTCCGGAGCGGGATTCCTCGATCCATCGCGGACTCGACGCCGTGATGGTGCCGCTGGAGCAAGCCGACTACATCATCTGCACCGGCCTGTTCGACGATGAAACCGAATCAGCGGAAGACTATCGCGCGATGCTGCTGCAGGCGCGCGAGCACAGACTGCCGCTGGTTTGCGCCAATCCCGACATCGTCGTCGAACGCGGCGACCGCCTGATCTATTGCGCCGGCGCCGTCGCCGAGCTCTATCGCGAGCTTGGCGGCGAGTCGATCTTCTACGGCAAGCCGCACCGGCCGATCTATGAACGCGCCATGGCGCTCGCCGCCGAACGCCGCGGCCAGCCGACCTCGCTCGACCGCGTGCTGGCGATCGGGGATTCGGTGCGGACCGACCTCACGGGTGCCTTGGGCTTCGGGATCGATTGTCTTTTCCTGACCCGCGGCATCCATTCGGAGGAATTCGAGGGCATCGACCAGCTCGATGCGGCCTCGGTGAAGGAGCTGTTCGGTCATCCGCCCCGCGCGCTGATGCGGGAGCTGCGGTGGTAGGTGCATCGCTGCACCGGACTCAAAATTGCGAAAACAACCCCATGCAAAGTAGAATAGGCCCCGGCTCACACTCACGCCGCTTGCGTCCGGGGCACGAGATGGTCCGTCGTCACGGCCCAACCTAATCTCATCCTGCTCTAGGACTGTGCGTCATGGCCGGGCTTAGCCGTCCGAAGGACGGCGTCGCTTCCGCTCGCCTACGCCCGGCCATCCACGTCTTGCCGGTCGGGCGGCTCCAAAAACGTGGATGCCCGGGACATCTAGCGCGAAGACGCGCTTCGCGCTTTTGCCCGGGCATGACGAAACTGATGCTGACGGTTTGAGGGTTCGGCGGTTTACGCCGTCGCCATATCCGGGAAGACCGCCTCGATCTTGGTCTTCAGCGTCGCCGCGTTGAACGGCTTGACGATGTAATTGTTCACGCCGGCCTTCTTGGCGGCGATCACGTTCTCGGTCTTGGATTCCGCCGTGATCATGATGAAGGGCGTGGTGGCGAGGTTGGGGTCGGCACGGACTTCCTTGAGCAGGTCGTAGCCGGTCATCGGCTCCATGTTCCAGTCGGAAATCACCAGCCCGTATTTCTTGCCGCGCATCTTGTTCAGCGCGGCCGAGCCGTCGCTGGCGTCGTCGATGTTGTCGAAGCCGAGCTGCTTCAGAAGATTTCGGATGATGCGGATCATGGTGCTGTAGTCATCGACCACCAGAACCGGCATGGACAAATCAACCGCCATCTTTCCCCCACTCAATGCTTACGCCACAAACTATCCGCAGGCCTGCGCGACCCGCAGTCCTCCCCCAACCTCTAGCATCAGCCCTTAAACAGCGCGTAAACGGCCGGAGCCGGATTGCATTCGTTTTGGCCCCGGCCTGCCCGCTTGACTTCAGCGGGTCCCCCGATCACGGTCCGGCCGCGTTCACCGAACCGAAATTCCCAAAGAATTCCTGAAATGACTGGTTTTACCGTTATCCGAGACACCACCCCTGCCGCCGACATCCCCCGCGGGTCGGTGGTCGCCATGGGCAATTTCGACGGCGTCCATCTGGGCCACCGGGCCGTGATTGACGCCGCCTTGCGGATGGGCCGCGCCCACGGCAAGCCGGCCTTTGCCCTCACCTTCGAGCCGCATCCGCGCACCTTTTTCAGCCCGAACAGCCCGCAGTTCCGCCTTTCCGACGAGCCCAGCAAGCTGCGCCTGCTGGCCGGCACCGGGCTCGACGGCGCGGTCGTGATGACCTTCGACAAGACCCGCGCTGGAACCTCGGCGCAAGATTTCATTCACCATGACCTGATTGAGCGCCTCGGCGTCAGCGGCATCGCGGTGGGTTACGACTTTCATTTCGGCAAGGGCCGGGCCGGCTCGCCGAGCCTTTTGGTCAGCGAGGCGCCGCGGCTCGGCATCGAGGTCGACGTCCAGGCCCATGTCGATATCGAGGAGCGGCCGGTGTCCTCCAGCGCGATCCGCATGGCGCTGGCGGAGGGCCAGATCGACGCGGCCACCGCCATGCTGGGCGGGCCGTGGTTCGTCAGCGGCGAGGTGATCCATGGCGAGAAGCGCGGCCGCGATCTCGGCTACCCCACCGCCAATATCCGCCTCGACAAGAATTGCAGCCTGAAGCACGGCATCTATGCGGTACGGATCGGCCTTGGCGCCGAGCGATTCGATGCTGTCGCCAGCTTCGGCCGCCGCCCGACCTTCGACAATGGCGCCCCGCTCCTGGAAGTGTTCCTGTTCGACTTCAAGGGCGACCTCTATGGCACCGTGCTCGACGTCGCCTTCATCGGTTTCATCCGCGACGAACTGAAATTCGACAACATCGAAGCGTTGATACGCCGGATGGATGATGACAGCGCCAGGGCGCGCGCGGCCCTTGCCGCAGCGCCGGACGCATTTCCCAGGCTTGGAACGATCGGTTGAACAAAACAGAAAAACAAAAAATGCTGGCCGGCGAGCTCTATCGCCCCGGCGATCCCGAACTTCAGGCCGATGCCGCCGCCAACAAGGCCTGGCTCGCGCGCTACAATGCGGCGCTCGCAGCGCCGGTGTCCGAGCGGCACGCGCTGCTCTCGGCCCATTTCGGCCATGTCGGCGCCAGTGCCGTGATCCGTCCGCCGTTCTTTTGCGACTATGGCTACAACATCCGGCTCGGCGACGAGGTGTTTCTCAATTTCAATTGCGTCATCCTCGACGTCGTCGAAGTCGTGATCGGCGACCGCACCCAGATCGGACCGGCGACGCAAATCTACGCCGCCGACCACCCGCGCGACGCCGATACCAGGCGGACCGGCCTCGAATTCGGCCGCCCGGTGCGGATCGGCACCGACGTCTGGATCGGCGGCGGCGCCATCATCCTTCCCGGTGTCACGATCGGCGACGGTGCTGTCATCGGCGCCGGCAGCGTGGTGACGCGGGGCGTTGCCGCGGGCGTCACCGTCGCCGGAAACCCGGCCCGGCCGCGCTCAACCTGAAACAGCCCACCGACTCCCTTGGGTTTTCGTCAGGTGCGCTATGGCGGGCCGGCGACGAGGCGGGAATCGAGGGGCGTGTCCACGACCTCCTCGATCCCAACTTTTGCTGAATCCCGGTGACCGGGATTGAGGAGAAAATTCCAACCAAGCGGAACGATGACCGACGGCACCTGCAACAACGCCGTTGCGGCGCGATCGAGCCACTCGTCACCGATCCGTCGTGTCACATCGGGTCGCCCGCGCCAATCGCCGGCAAGCCGATCGACATCGACCTTTTGAATATCCACGGCTTCGGAAACGCGTATTCGCAGCAATCGGTATGTCGATGGGACCAGGTCGCGGTCCATATGGACCAGCATCTCGAGCAGCGCGCTTGCCGGATGGTCCGCCAGGTAAACGATCCGCTTTCCGCGCGTATGCCATCGGCCGGCTGCCCGCAGCCCGCCCTCGCCGGACAGATCGACGTAATTTGATATTCGCCAAAGCTCCATCGAATTGGCTCAGGCGAAAATTCCTTGATCGATTTGTTCAAGCGCTTCGCGAACGACCGCCGCGCCCAGTTCGTCCTTCATCAATTCGAGCGGAATTTGGCCCGACATCGAGGCATTCGGACGGCTCAGCCAGGCCTTCGCCTTCTTCCCGTCGCCAAAAACACGGTCTGCCAGTGCTTCGATCTCCAGGACGCGGAACAATTCGTGCCGTTGGCTTGATGCCGAGACAGGACGCCGCTGAGCGCCTGTCCGTACCGGCTTGGCCTCGAACATCATTTCTTCACGGGCGATTGCGTTGGTACGCTTGCCGGATTTTGCCGCAGGCTTCTTGACCACGACGAATTTCGCGAAGCCGGGGACAAGGAACACGCCGTTCTTCTTCAGCTCTTTCTGAGCGGCGGCCGGCAGCTTCTGCAGTGCCGCTTTCCCAACCTGCTGTAACTCGCCGCGACGGCGGAGATCCTTCAAGTCCTCGTAAACTTGCGCGCGGGTTTTCGGGCTCATGAATTTCTCTCCACTAATCAATAGATTAGTATCTTTGCAAGAATCTGCAACCAGCTACTCCACGATCCAAAGTGGCCTCGCATCGAAATGTCCGGCGCGACGGCCCGATGACGGTCTCAATCGCGACCGATGCCGGCCCATGGATGGGTGTCCATCTGACCGCCAGCGATGGATAGGCAGGAAGCGCCGGGCTTTGAGATTCCCCGGTTGGCTGCTATGGAAAGCCCCATGTTTTCGCGGCGCATCATCAGCATTAGCGGCCCGGCTTCCGCCTGAGCTTTGGCTCGGCGCAAGACCGGGATTGTCCTGTTCACCCCGCAATATCCGCTTTTCAGCGCCGCTTTCGAGCCAACCAGAGCATTCATGTCCCAACAGCCGCAAAAGTCCGAAGTCGCCGACTATTCGAAAACCCTGTTCCTGCCGCAGACGGAATTCCCGATGCGCGCCGGCCTGCCGCAGCGCGAGCCGGAGATCCTCAAATACTGGAACGAGATCGACCTCTACGCCAAGCTGCGCGAGAGCGCCGAGGGCCGCGCCAAGTTCGTGCTGCATGACGGACCGCCCTACGCCAACGGCAACATCCATATCGGCCACGCCCTGAACAAGATCCTCAAGGACGTCGTCACCAAGAGCCAGCAGATGTTGGGCTTCGATTCCAACTACGTGCCCGGCTGGGATTGTCACGGCCTGCCGATCGAATGGAAGATCGAGGAAGAGAACTACCGCTCCAAGGGTAAGCCGAAACCGGATTTCCGCGACTCCACCGCGATGGTGGCGTTCCGAAAGGAATGCCGCGCCTATGCGACGCACTGGATCAACGTGCAGCGCGAGGAGTTCAAGCGGCTCGGCATCATCGGCGACTGGGATCATCCCTACGAGACGATGAGCTATCCCGCCGAAGCGCAGATCGCGCGCGAACTGATGAAGTTCGCCGCCAACGGCACGCTCTATCGCGGCTCCAAGCCGGTGATGTGGAGCGTGGTGGAAAAGACGGCGCTGGCCGAGGCCGAGGTCGAGTACGAGGACTACACCTCGGACATGGTGTGGGTGAAGTTTCCGGTCACCTCGCCCGCGCATGGCGTGCTGGCAGAAGCGTCCGTGGTGATCTGGACCACCACGCCGTGGACGCTGCCCGGCAACCGCGCGATCTCGTTCTCGCCGAAGATCGCCTACGGTCTCTACAAGGTCACCGATGCGCCTGCCGACAACTGGGCAAAGACCGGCGATCTCCTGATCCTTGCCGATGCGCTTGCCGAAGAAGTATTCAAGCAGGCGCGCGTCACGGCCTACGAGAAGGTGCGCGATATCCCGGCGGATACACTCGATGCCGTGGAGTGCGCACATCCGTTACTCGGCTTCGCTCCGTCCGGTTCACTGCTGGCCGGCTCCATGTCCGACCGTTCTATGGGCCTCACCGGCTATAGTTTCACGGTTCCTCTGCTTCCCGGCGACCATGTCACCGACGATACCGGTACCGGCTTCGTCCACACCGCACCCGGCCACGGCCGCGAGGACTTCGACGCCTGGATGGCGCATGCGCGTGACCTCGAGGCGCGCGGCATCAACACCGCCATCCCCTATACGGTCGATGAGAACGGCGCCTTCACCAACCAAGCGCCCGGCTTCACCGGCAAGCGCGTGATCAACGACAAGGGCGAAAAGGGCGACGCCAACGAGGCCGTCATCAAGGCGCTGGTCGAGGCCGGCAAGCTGCTCGCACGCGGCCGGCTCAAGCATCAGTATCCGCATTCCTGGCGCTCGAAGAAGCCGGTGATCTTCCGCAACACGCCGCAATGGTTCATCGCGATGGACAAGGACATTGCGGTGGACGGCAACGCCAAGCCCGGCGACACGCTGCGGGCCCGCGCGCTGCACGCCATCTCGGTGACGCAATGGGTGCCGCCTGCCGGCCAGAACCGCATCAACGGCATGATCGCGGGCCGCCCGGACTGGGTGATCTCGCGCCAGCGCGCCTGGGGCGTGCCGATCGCCGTGTTCGTGCGCGAGAAGGGCGACGGCTCGGCCGAAATCCTGCAGGACGAAATCGTCAACCAGCGCATCTGCGAAGCCTTCACGGAAGAAGGCGCCGACGCCTGGTACATGGAAGGCGCCCGCGAACGTTTCCTCGGGGACCGCGCGGCTGAAGACTGGAAGAAGGTCGACGACATCTGCGACGTCTGGTTCGATTCCGGCTCGACCCACGCCTTTGTGCTGGAAGACCGCCAGAATTTCCCAACGCTTGGCAACATCGTCCGCAAGATCGACGGCGGCGACGACACCGTGATGTATCTGGAAGGCTCCGACCAGCACCGTGGCTGGTTTCATTCCTCGCTACTGGAAAGCGCCGGCACCCGCGGTCGTGCGCCCTATGATGTCGTGCTCACCCACGGCTTCACGCTGGACGAGAACGGCCGCAAGATGTCGAAGTCGCTCGGCAACACCGTCGAGCCGCAGAAGGTGATGAAGGATTCGGGCGCCGACATCCTGCGCCTCTGGGTCTGCGCCACCGACTATGCCGACGACCAGCGTATCGGTCCCGAGATCCTCAAAAATACCATCGAGACCTACCGCAAGCTGCGCAACTCGATCCGCTGGATGCTCGGCACGCTGCATCATTTCAATCCCGCCGATGCGGTCGCTCATGGCGACATGCCCGAGCTGGAACGCCTGATGCTGCATGAGCTTGCCAAACGCGCTTCGATCGTGCGCCAGGCCTATGCCGAGTTCGACTACAAGACGGTTGTCGCGACGCTTGCGGCGTTCATGAACACCGAATTGTCGGCGTTCTATTTCGACATCCGCAAGGACACGCTCTATTGCGATCCGCCGTCCTCAGTGGCGCGCAAGGCGGCGCTGACCGCGATCGACATCATCTGCGATGCGATCCTGCGCTGGCTGGCGCCGGTGCTCAGCTTCACCTGCGAAGAGGCGTGGCGGATGTACGAGCCGGATGCCGCGCCGTCGGTGCACCTGACGCTTTTCCCGGAGGGCTTTGACCGGTTTCACGACGATGCGCTTGCTACGAAGTGGGAAACCATCCGTAACGTCCGCCGCGTCGTCACCGGCGCGCTCGAACTCGAACGCGCCGCCAAGAACATCGGCTCCTCGCTGGAGGCGTCGCCGCTGGTCTACGTGTCGGATCAGAACATCTTCAACACGCTGATCGACATCGACCTGGCCGAAGTCTGCATCACTTCGAACGCCATGGTGACCAATGACGACGCGCCGGCCAGCGCGTTCAGCCTCGCAGACGTGCCTGATGTCGCCGTCGTCGTTGAAAGGGCCGTGGGCACCAAATGCGCGCGCTCCTGGAAGATCCTGCCGACCGTCGGCGAAGACGCCGAATATCCCGACGTCTCCCCGCGCGACGCGCTCGCCTTGCGGGAATGGAAGGCGCTCGCCGAGGGCGTGAAGCCGGTTGAACCGGTCGAAGCGCGCGCCAAGCCCGTCGCGCTGGTCGAACAGCAGGCTGTGGAACCAGTGCAGCAAACAGAGGAAGTGCCGGAACAGGCTGATTCGGCAGAGGTGACTGCGGGCCAGACCAGCAAGAAGATCCGAGCCAGGAAGCCTGCGAAAGTCACGGCAACGGAGACAACCGACAAGGCCGCGGCAGCCGACAAGGCTGCCGTAGCCAGGCCTGAGACCGTAGAAGCCAAGAAGGCCCCGGCCAAGAAAGCCAAGAGCAAGAAAACTACGGCCAAGAAAACTACGGCCAAGCCGGCTAGCGCCAAGAAGGCCAACGTGGAGAAAACCGCGGCCAAGAAAGCGAAGGCCAAGAAGGCTGCCAAGTCCAGCAAAGCCCCTTCGGCAACGAAGGCGGCCAAGAAGACGACGAAGAAGGCGGTAAAGAAGGCCAGCAAGAAGACCGCCAAGAAGGCTGGAAAGAAGCCGCCGGCGGCCAAGGCAAAGAAGAAGAAAAAGAAGGCCAGATAAGTGTCTGGCCTCGAACACGCACGCACCCCTCACCTGCGCGCCGGGGTCACTGCCGCGGTTGTGACGCTGGTGCTCGACCAGGCCTCGAAGCTCTGGCTGCTCTACGTGTTCGACCTTGCCAACCGCGGCGCGGTCCGGGTCACGCCGTTCTTCGACCTGGTGCTGGCCTGGAACGTCGGGATCAGCTTTGGCTGGTTCCAGTCGGATAACCAGCTCGCCCAGCTCGCACTGATGGCGATCAAGGCGGTTGCAGTGATCGTGCTGGGGATCTGGATGGCGCGCTCCAGCACGCTGCTGGCGACTCTGGCGCTGGGCCTGATCATCGGCGGAGCTGTTGGCAACGGCATCGACCGCTTCCTGCACGGCGCGGTGGTCGATTTTGCCCTTTTCCACATCGAGATCGGGGGAAAAACCTTCAATTGGTACGTGTTTAACCTCGCGGATGTGGCCATTGTTGCCGGGGTAGCGGGCCTATTGTATGACTCGTTCCTGGGGGTACCCGCCGCAAAAGCGCCCTGATCCCGGCCGAAAGGACCCTTAGGGTATGACGCCGTACGGCCGTCAGGCCGGCCCCCTAGGTTGCAGAAATTGTGAATGGGAACAGCGCGATGCGCGAGACCGAAGCCCGCTTCTGGATGATGCAGATCCCCTCGCTGAGCCGGGCAATGCGGTTCGCCGCCATTGCCGTCGGCATCGGCCTCGTGATGGCCTCAGGCCCCGTGCGTGCGGCCGACGACGAGGACGAAGACGACAAGACCTTCGAGGAAAAGATCATCGAAGGCATCATGCGCGGCATCGGCGGCACCAACATGGAAAACCGTGGCATCGAGTACCGTGAGCGCTCGCCGCTGGTGGTTCCGCCCAAGCTCGATTTGCCGCCCCCATCCGCCACCGCGGCCGAGGCGAAGGTGCCGAACTGGCCCAAGGATCACGACGAGCAGCGCCGCAAGGCAGCGATCGCGGCACGCAAGAAAGAGAACAAGGACCCGCGTGAAGCGGCCCGCATCCTGACGCCGGCTGAACTCGCGGTCGGTAAGACCGCGGCGCCCTCGCGCAAGGACAACGATCCGGTGCAGCCCGGCACCTCGAACCCCAATCCGATCCTGAGCCCTTCGCAGCTCGGCTATAACGGCGGCTTCAGCGGCCTGTTCGGCGGCAACAAGTCCGAGACGGCTACGTTCAAGAGCGAACCGACGCGCGATTCGCTGACGCAGCCGCCGCCCGGCTACCAGACGCCATCGCCGAACTATGCCTACGGCACCGGGCCGAAGGAATCGCTCAACAAGGAATACAATCCGTCGAAGGGCAAGTATGGCGATTAGTTAAGCATGGCGAAGAGTTAAGCTCTTCTCTCGCCTTCGTGACGATTGCCGGCGCCGCCGCGGTGTACGATGCCGCGGCTTCGTTCCGAACCATCTTGTTCGGGTTTCGCTTCTAACATTTTGCGCGAATTCCAGTCGCAGGACCGGTAACGCATTTTGCGGAATACGCGCCAGATAGGTCATGATGTCATCGCACCGTTTTGCCGCCTGGCTCGTTGCAGCCTTCATCTCGACGTTTGCTTTTTCCGCCGGCAGCGCGACTGCCCAGACCACGGTCACGTCGGAACGTCCCGCCAGCTTCACCCTCGACAACGGCCTGCAAGTGGTGGTGATCCCCGATCACCGCACCCCCGTCGTCACCCAGATGATCTGGTACAAGGTCGGCTCAGCCGATGAAACGCCGGGCAAATCGGGACTGGCGCACTTCCTCGAACATTTGATGTTCAAGGGCACCGCCAAACATCCCGCCGGTGAATTCTCCCAGACCGTGCTGCGGATCGGCGGCAACGAGAACGCCTTCACCTCGCTCGACTACACCGGCTATTTCCAGCGCGTGCCGCGCGAACACCTGGCGAAGATGATGGAGTTCGAGGCCGACCGCATGACCGGTCTCATCCTCAAGGATGAGAACGTGTTGCCGGAGCGCGATGTCGTGCTCGAAGAGTTCAACATGCGCGTCGCCAATAATCCGGATGCGCGGCTGACCGAGCAGATCATGGCGGCGCTCTATCTCAACCACCCCTATGGCCGTCCGGTGATCGGCTGGCGCCAGGAGATCGAGAAACTCGACCGCGAGGATGCGCTGGCGTTCTACAAGCGCTTCTACGCGCCGAACAACGCGATCCTGGTGATCGCGGGCGACGTCGACGCCAAGGAAATCCGCGCGATGGTGGAGAAGGCCTATGGCGGCATTCCCGCCCAGCCGGCGATATCAGCGCATCGCGTCCGTCCGCAGGAGCCGGTGCCGGCGGCGCCGCGCACGGTGACGCTATCGGATCCGCGCGTCGAGCAGACCAGCCTGCGGCGCTATTACCTCGTCCCCTCCTCCGCGACCGCGGCGGCCGGCGAAGGCCCGGCGCTCGACGTGCTGGCGCAACTGATGGGCGGCGGCTCCAATTCCTATCTCTATCGGGCGCTGGTGATCGACCGCCAGCTCGCGATCAGCGCCGGCGCCGGCTATCAGGGCACGGCACTCGATCCCTCGCAGTTCTCGATCTCGGTTTCGCCGAAGCCCGGCGTGGAGTTTTCGCAAATTGAGCAGGCGATCGACGGCGTGATCGCGGAGGTCATCCAGAATCCCGCCCGCGCCGAAGACCTCGAGCGGGTCAAGACCCAGTTGATTGCGGAAGCAATCTACGCCCAGGACAATCAGGCCACGCTGGCCCGCTGGTACGGCGGCGCGCTGACCACGGGGCTGTCCATCGACGACATCAGGAGCTGGCCGGAGCGGATTCGCGCCGTCACTGCCGAACAGGTCCGCGACGCGGCCCAGAAATGGCTCGACAAGAAACGCTCGGTGACCGGCTATCTGATCAAGGATGCTGCGCCGAAACGCGAGGAGAAGCGCTCGTGATCCGGTTTTCGATTGGCGCGCAGCGCGTCGCTTCCACCCTGATCGCCGGCGCCGTGCTGCTGGTGCTCGCGGCGAGCCCGTCGCATGCCGCAGCCAAGATCCAGCGGCTGGTCTCGCCCGGCGGCATCGAGGCTTGGTTCGTGCAGGATGCCACCGTGCCCCTGATTGCAATGGAATATGCCTTCAGCGGCGGCGGCGCCCAGGATCCGGCCGGCAAGTCCGGCGTCGGCAACCTGGTCGCCGGCCTGCTCGATGAAGGCTCCGGCGATCTCGATTCCAAAACCTTCCATGAGCGCCTCGAGCGCCGCGCCATCGAACTGAGTTTCTCGTCGACCCGGGACTATTTCCGCGGCTCGCTGCGCATGCTCAAGGACAACAAGGACGAGGCTTTCGACCTTCTGCATCTGGCGCTGACCTCGCCGCGTTTCGACACCAGCGACGTCGAGCGCATTCGCGCCCAGGTCCTCTCCGGGCTGCGCCGCGACACCACCAACCCGACCTCGCTGGCGAGCCGCAAGTTCCTGGAAGTCGCCTTCGGCGATCATCCCTATGGCCGGCAGAGCAACGGCACGCTCGACAGCGTGCCGAAGATCGACGTCGCCGACATGAAGGATTACGTCCGCCGCGTGATCGCCAAGGATACGCTTCGGATCGCCGTGGTCGGCGATGTCGATGCCGACACGCTCGGCAAGCTCCTGGACAAGACGTTCGGCGGATTGCCGGCCAAGGCCAGCCTGACGCCGCTGGCCGAGGTCGAGGCCACCAAGCCGCCGCAGCGCGCGTTCGTGCCGCTCGACGTGCCGCAGACCGTGGTGACGTTCGGCGGCCCCGGCATTCGCCGCCACGATCCGAATTTCATGGCCGCCTATGTCGTGAACCACATCCTGGGCGGCGGCTCGTCGTCTCGGCTCTACAAGGAGGTGCGCGAAAAGCGCGGCCTCGCCTATTCGGTCTATGAATCCCTGCTCTGGATGGATCGCTCCGCCTTGTTCATCGGCAACACCGGCACCCGCGCCGACCGCGCCGGCGAGACGGTGGACGCGATCGAGGACGAGATCCGCCGCATCGCCGAGGAAGGCCCGACCCAGAAGGAACTGGACGAGGCCAAGTCCTATCTCAAGGGCTCGCAGATGCTGGCGCTCGATACCTCCTCGAAGCTCGCGCAGGCGCTGCTGCAATACCAGCTCGACAAGCTGCCGATCGACTATATCGAGAAGCGCAACGCCATCGTCGACGCCGTGACGCTCGATGACGCCAAGAAGGCCGCGCAGAAGCTCTGGGGCCAGGGCCTGCTCACCGTCGTCGTCGGCCGTACCCCGCAAGCCGCCGCCCAGCCGGCGGTGGCGCCGCCAAAGGCGAACTGAGGCCATCGACCAAGATGGTCAGCGGGTCGCGCTGCTGACCAAGGGGCATTTGCTCGCTGAAAGAGGCCACACGGTTTCTTCAGGAGGGATGCTGCGGAGGACCTCGAAGTAGTCCCAGGGATATTTCGAGTCGGAAGGCTTCTTCACCCGGACGAGATACATGGTGCGCGTGACGCGGCCGTCATCGCGGATGCGCGCGTTCTCGGAGAAAACATCCTCGATCGGAATCGTCCGCATCGCCGCCGCGACCTGTTCGGCATCGTCGGTGCCGGCACGGGCGACGGCCTTCAGATAGTGGCGCACCGCGCCATAGACGCCGGCGTGCAGCATCGAAGGCATCATGCCGGTCCTGGCCATGAACTGTTTCGACCATGCGCGTGTCGCGTCATTCATGTCCCAGTATGATGATGTCGTCAGGTAAGTGCCTTGCGCAGCCTTGAGCCCGAGCGCGTGCACGTCCTGAAGAAACAGGATCAGTGCAGCGAGGCTCTGCCCGCCCTGCACCAGACCAAACTCGCCCGCCTGCCGCATCGCGTTGACGGTGTCGTTGCCGGCGTTGGCGAGGCCGACCACCTTGGCGCCCGAGGACTGCGCGCTCAGCAGGAAGGACGAGAAGTCCGATGTATTGAGCGGATGACGCGCGGCGCCGAGCACCTTGCCGCCGCTCGCGGTGATCACCTGCGTTGCATCGTTCTGGAGCTGATGCCCGAACGCGTAGTCCGAAGCCAGAAAGAACCAGGACGTGCCGCCGGCCTTGACGACGGCAGAGGCGGTCCCGTGCGACACCGCATAGGTGTCGTAGGTCCAGTGGAAGCCGAAAGGAGAGCACTGCTCGTTGGTCAATGCGGTCGTACCGGCGCCGGAATAGAGAGCGATCCGCTTCTTCTCTCGCGCCAGCCCCTGGATCGCAAGCGCGACGCCCGAATTCGGTACGTCCGCGATCGTATCGACACCTTCAACGTCGAACCAGCGGCGGGCGATCGCCGAGCCGACATCCGCCTTGTGCTGGTGATCCGCCGAAATCACCTCTATTGGCTTGCCGAGGACCGTGCCACCGATCTCTCGCACGGCCATTTCGGCAGCGACCAGTGACCCTTTGCCGGTGATATCAGCGGTAACGCCCGCCATGTCGGTCAGGACGCCGATCTTGACGACATCGCCACTGATCTGGGCCTGAGCTGCAACCGGCAGCATCAGGACAAGAAACGCACTGCAGAGAATACTCAACCTCATTCCTTGTTTCCTCCAGTTTGTGCCTGCTGCTCGGCAGCGTCAGCAGTTGACCGCGTCGAGCCAGCCAAGGATCATCGCGGCGAGCTCATCGCTGTTGTCTTCAATCATCATCATGTGGCCGTTACCGTTGATGCCGCGGTCCGGAAGCCAGACGAATTCGGCACCGAGATAGGCGGCGGTTCTCGCGTCGACCGCGCGCGGATGGCGCGGATCGCATTCCCCGGTCACGATCAGGATGGGCTTGCCGCGCAGGTTGTTCGGATCGTCGATCCTGAGCCCGCGGCCTCCGATGTTGAAACGTTCGTTGAGGATGCGTGGGCTCTCCGGCACGATCGAAGCGCAATAGCGTTCGAATGCGAGCCTTGGAAAACGCGGCGAGTTAGCCCATGACGCGGCTGCAAACTCGGCGCTCAGCCACACCGGCCCGTCCTCCGTCGCATAGACCGGACGGCCTGCGCTTGCATCGTCGCGCAGCGCCAGGATGGCAGCCGGATCCTCCGGCAGATCCTTCAAGAGATTGGCCGGCGGGCCGGGCGCAATACCGACAACCGCGCTGACAAGCTCGGGTCGCCGCTCCGTCATCCACCAGGCCATGGGACCGCTCGCAGAATGCACGACGAGCGCGGCGGGACCGATCTCCTCCAGGAGCGCAAGGAGCGAGGTAGCGACGTCGGCGGTGCCAAGCCGTGGAAAATCCGGCCGCTGCGGCGAGCGGCCGTGACGGGGCCAATCCGGCACGAACACGTCCCGGCCCGCGGCTGCGAAACGAACCGCCCAGCCGGCCCTGAGATCAGGCGTTGCCAGATAACAGCTACCTGTGTGGCCCGCGCCGTGCACCGCCACTACAGGAATTTTGCCCGGCGCTCCATGAGGCGGGCGCACATGGTCGACATAGATCGGATGTGTCTGCGTACCCGAGTAGAAGCACCGGGGTTCGTGCCCATCCAACGCGTTCATGACCTTCCGCCGAGCCGGCGCCCCGTCCATCCGATCTGCCATGGCCGGCGTCGGCCCTCCCTGTGGGTTGCTCGCGATTTAAGATGACCCGAATCGGAAAGGCAATTAGAAAGTCACATATGAGACCAATAAAGTCACATATGAGACCATCCAGGAAAGCCGGGAACGGCGGGTCCGCGCGAACGGCGCAGGAACGTGAAGTGAACGGGATCGCCGCCGTGCGTGGCGGCACCGAGATCAAGATCGCCTACAAGATGGGCTATGTGCTGAACTTCTACCGGGAGCCGTCGTTTCGAAAGATCGAAATGGAGCTCGGCCTGACGCGGCCGGAGATCGTCACCCTGATCTTCCTGAATTTCCGCGAGGGCGTAACCGCAAGCGACATCTGCGAGTTCTCGGGCCACCTCAAGGCCAATATCAGCCGCGGGATCATTGCGCTGGAGAAGAAGAAGCTGTTGCGCCGCGATACCGATCGAGCCGACAATCGTCGGCAGCTATTGTTCATCACACCTGCCGGCCGCGCACTCTACGCACAATACATCCCGGCGCTCCGCGAGCGGGAGCAGGCGATGCTGGCTTGCCTGACGCGCACCGAGCGCAAGGAGTTCGAGCGCCTCCTGGACAAGCTTGCAGATCATGTGCCGCACTGGGCGGCCCTCGACGAACTGTGATGCCCGGCCTTTCAGGCCGAAAGAGCGCTCGGAAGTCATTTTGACTGGGCCGGCGGGCTTTGGCCCGCCAGTTGAAACCGCTATCTTGCATTCGCCGATTCTCCAGCCTCACCGGTGAACGCCATGCTGCGGGTTTCCCGCTCCCTCACGATCGACGAGAACGACATCGAGATCGGCTTTGTCCGCGCCTCCGGACCGGGCGGGCAGAACGTCAACAAGCTTTCGACCGCGGCCCAACTCCGCTTCGACACGCGCAAAATCGTGCTGCCGGAGGATGCCGCGCTGCGGCTGAACCGGATTGCCGGCCAGCGCATGACCAAGGAGGGCGTGATCGTGATCCACGCCCAGCGCTTCCGCACCCAGGAGCGCAATCGCGCCGATGCCATCGACCGCCTGCTTGAAATGCTGCGCGAAGCCTTGATCCGCCCGGTGCCGCGGCGCGCGACCAAGCCGACCTTCGGCTCCAAGCAGCGACGCCTGGAAGGCAAGAAGCGGCGCAGCGACATCAAGGCGCGGCGCGGCCCGTCGCGCTTCGACGATTGAACCTCCGGTAGCAACGCTCAGTCTCGGATCAGATATTCCCGGATCATCAGCCGCGCGCGGTGAATGCGCGCCTTGACGCTTTCGCGTGTCAGGCCGAGAACGTCCGCAATCTCGTCGATCGACAACTCCTCGATATCGCGCAGCAGGATCACCTCGCGATAGTGCTCGGGCAGTGACTGGATGGCGCGCGACAGATCGATCCTGATGTCTTCGGGCGCAAGAAGCGCGAGCCGTGCCTCCGCCTCGTCGGCCGGCGTCTGGAATGTCCCGGTCGCCCGGCGCAGCAGGCGAAGGCAGGCGCGGCGGGCGACCGCAAACAGCCACGCCGAAAACGAACTCACCGCGCGCAACGTGCCGACCCGCCGGTACAGCAGCAACAGCGTTTCCTGAACCGCGTCGTCGATATCGGCCGCGCGGCAATTGCGCGCGGCATAGCGGCGGACGTCCGGCTGCGCTGCGCCGATCAGCGACACCAGCGCTTCGGCGTCGCCGCGACGAGCAGCCTCGACCAACGATGGGTCGCAGCGCCCTGCTCCGGCCAGCACGGTCATGGCGACGGCAGCCTGCGGCCGACCATGGCGCACATCGGACAAAAGCCGAAAAATCTGGTCGCGATGGCGACCGCCCCGGCGCCGGCGACCAGATAGCCGCCCGTCGTGCCGGGCATGCCGAAAAGGCCATAGGCGATCATCGCAACGCCCCCGATCGCCCGCATCGCCCGCTCCCAACCCGGTAAATTCTTGCGATAGAACATAATAGCTCCCTTTGATTGTACGCGAGAACCTCAAGCCGTTCTCTCTCCCCTAGAGCCGCCGGGCCGCCTTTTCGGTTCGCAGGGCGCAAAAAAAACTCCGGCCGCCGATGGCGACCGGAGTTCTGATTGGAGAGCAACCCGACGGAGGAGACGGGTTTCCTCCAGCTAACTCTTACCGGCTGGTCACAGGAGGGGTGGCCGCCCCGCCCGAGGCCTTCGGCGCTGCGTGAGGCGCGCCGCTGCCGGCTCCGACGGTGCCCTTCGCGCCCGTCTTCGCGCCGGCCCTCTGGCTGGGGGTGCCCGCCGTATCCTCGTCGATGCTGCCTGACGCGCCGCCCTGCATCTGCGTCGTGCCCTTTGCACCGCCGCGGATCTGCGTGTCGGATGAGGCGCCTTGCGCCAGTACGGGGCCGGCAAGCAGGGCCGAGATTGCAACCGCGATCGCCGAGGTTTTCACTAGCTTCATCCATTTCTCCCAGGTTTGGTTGGCGGCAGACAGTTCGGTGACTTCAAGGCGCCGTCCCTTACCGAACATGCTCGTCGCCAGATCAGTCGCGTGGCGAACGACGCGGGCGCCATGCAAGCCGCGCGATGTGGTGATCGTGCAGGGATTTCGAGGTCATTTTGCGAATCCTTGGCCACTGCCTAACCGCATATGCGGCGCCTCCGCAGCACCCGAAAAGTTCCGTAAAAATGTTTTGATCCACGTGCGCGCCCGCGCCAGTCAACGCGGGCGGTCGGGCGGCCGTCCCGCCTGAAGCGCGACCGCTTTTGTTCTGCCCTGAAACAGCCCGCTACTACCACCGCCTATTCTCCGCGACCTACAGTCTGCGCACGCCAACGGTGATGCACATGACAAGGCTGCGCACGACACGGGCAATCGGGCTGGGGTTTTGCTCCACGCTCCTCGGCGTGACCGTGGCCGGTGCACAGATGCCATTGCCCGAAGCAAAGCCGCCGGATGGCGCGACGCTGTTCAAGCAGCAATGCGCAACCTGCCACACCACCACCCTGTCCGATGCGGTCCGCCAGGGGCCGTCGCTGTTCAAAATCGTTGGCAAGGCGGCCGGCAAGGCGGACGACTTTCGCTATTCCGCCGGCTTCGCCAAGGCCGACTTCGTCTGGGACGAAGCGAGGCTTGACGCCTATCTCGCCAATCCGCAGGCGACGATCCCCGGCTCCATCATGGCCTACCGCCAGCCCAGGGCGGAGACCCGTGCCGCCATCATCGCCTATCTGAAGGAGCTGAACTGAATGGCAAAGCCCGTTCATTCGATGATCCGCGTGTTCGACGAGGCGAAGTCGCTGGACTTCTATGCACGCGCCTTCGGGCTTGAAGTCGCCGACCACCTCAAGTTTGCGGATTTCGCATTGATCTATCTGCGTCATCCCTCCTCGCCCTTCGAAGTCGAACTGACCGTCAATTTCGATCGCAAGGAGCCCTATTCGCTGGGCGACGGCTACGGCCATCTTGCCGTCGTGGTCGACGATGTCGTGGCCGAACATCTGAGGTTCGAGCGCGAGAGACTGTCGCCCGGGCCGCTGCGCGACTTCAAGCATGACGGCAGGACGCTGGCGCGCTTCTTCTTCGTCGCCGATCCCGACGGCTACAAAATCGAGGTGATTCAGCGGGGTGGCCGCTTCGGTTAATCGCAATCAACAAGCATTTAATGGAGGACACAAATGAGAGAAGTCGATCGTCGAAGCAAATATGATCGTCGCGTCTTCCTGAAGGGCGCGGCCACGGCGGTACCGGCCGTAGCGATCGCGACCAGCGCGGGCCTGAGTGTCAGCGACGCCTGGGCCGACGACGCCACCACGCTGGCGCCGGCGACACTGAAGACACTGGTGAAGGTCGCACGCGACATCTATCCGCATGACTTCCTGGGCGACAGCTACTACATCGCCGCCATCAAACTGTGGGACGGCAAGGCCGCCAAGGATCCCGCCGTCAAGTCGCTGATATCAGATGGCGTCACCCAGCTCGACAAGGCGGCAAACGAGCGTCACAAGGTTCCCTACGCCCAGGTGCCCTGGGAGACCGAACGCGTCGTGCTGCTGCAGCAGATCGAGCAGACCCCCTTCTTCCAGAAGGTTCGCGGTGACCTCGTCGTCTCCCTCTACAATCAGAAAGAGGTCTGGCCGAAGTTCGGCTACGAGGGCTCCTCCGCCGAGCACGGCGGCTACATCAAGCGCGGCTTCGCCGACATCGACTGGCTCCCGAAGGCTTAAAACGCCCACGGCAAACGAACGCTCAGGGAGGAATTCAACATGGCAAGATTCGATCTGAATGACGGTGGCGTGGTCGTGATCGTTGGCTCCGGCGCGGGCGGTGGAACGCTCGGCAATGAGCTTGCGCAAAAAGGCGTAAAGGTCGTGATCCTCGAAGCCGGCTCACGCATCGAGATGCAGGACTTCGTCAACGATGAATGGGAGAGCTTTACCCAGCTCGCCTGGTCCGACATGCGCACCACATCGGGAAGCTGGCGGGTGGCCAAGGATTTTCCGAACCTTCCGGCATGGATCGTGAAGGCGGTCGGCGGCTCGACCACCCATTGGGCGGGCGCCTCGCTGCGCTTCGACGAGCATGAATTCAGGGTCAAGAGCACCTATGGCGACATCGCCGGCGCCAATCTCCTGGATTGGCCGATCACGCTCGCCGAGATGGAGCCGTGGTACGCCAAGGCCGAGGACAAGATGGGCGTCACCCGCACCAACGGCATTGCGGGGCTGCCCGGCAACAACAATTTCAAGGTGATGGAAGCCGGCGCGAAGAAGCTGGGTTACAAGTCCGTGCACACCGGCAACATGGCGATCAACAGCGAGCCACGCGATGGGCGCGGCGCCTGCCAGCAGATCGGCTTCTGTTTCCAGGGCTGCAAGTCGGGCGCGAAATGGTCGACGCTCTATACCGAAATCCCCAGGGGTGAGGCGACCGGAAATCTCGAGGTGCGCCCCAACAGCATGGTGATCAAGATCGAGCACGACGCATCCGGCAAGGTGACGGGCGTGGTCTATGCCGACGAGAGCGGCGCCATGCAGCGCCAGAAGGCGCGCGTGGTGGCGGTCGCGGGGAACTCGATCGAGAGCCCGCGGCTGTTGCTCAACAGCGCCTCGAACATGTTCCCGAACGGCCTCGCCAACTCGTCCGGGCAGGTCGGCCGCAATTATATGCGGCACATGACCGGCAGCGTGTACGCGGCGTTCGAGAAATCGGTGCACATGTACCGCGGCACCACCATGGCCGGCATTATCAAGGACGAATCGAAGAACGACCCCAAGCGCGGCTTCGTCGGCGGATATGAGATGGAGACGCTGTCGATCGGCGTTCCGTTCATGGCGGCGTTCCTGAACCCCGGCGCATGGGGACGCTCCTTCACGTCAGCGATGGAGTCCTATCCGCGCATGGCCGGCATGTGGCTGGTCGGCGAGGACATGCCGCAGGAGAGCAACCGCATCACGCTGGACGCGAAGGCCAAGGACAAGTTCGGCATGCCGGTGGCGAGCGTGCATTTCGACGACCATCCCAACGACGTCGCGATGCGCAATCATGCCTACAAGCAGGGCGCCGCCGTCTATGAGGCCGTCGGCGCCACCGTAACCTACCCGACGCCACCCTACCCGAGCACGCATAACCTCGGCACAAACCGGATGAGCGAGAAGCCGAAAGACGGCGTGGTGAACAAGTTCGGCCAGACCCACGACGTCAAGAACCTGTTCATCTCCGATGGCAGCCAGTTCACCAGCGGCGCCGCCTGCAATCCGACGCTGACGATCGTCTCGCTGGCGATCCGGCAGGCGGACCACATCGCCGGCGCGATGCAGCGCAAGGAAATCTAGGACGTCAAGCAAATGGAGCCCGGTTCTGATTTTTGTCAGAACCGGGCTCCAACCACTGCAGCGAGAGAGACGGCGCAAAAGCGCCAATGAAACGTTTCAGTGCAAACCAAGTGTCAGCACCGCTGACCTGCCTCTGCAAAAAAAGTACTCGATGGAAATGCATGGCCGACCGCAAGAAAACGGCCTACGCTTCGAGACGCTCGGTCGAAATGTGATGCTGACCTGGAGCCAATTCATTCTCCAAACTCCAGTCGCTATTGCTGTTGCGGCCGCGGTGGATTTTCGTTCGCGCAACTGGCGTTGAGACAATCAAACTGGAACCCAACTTCAATACGTTGCAACGGCTTACGTCATTCGGCGCGAAGCGCGCGATCAAACTTGGCAACGGGAGGAACGTCTATGGGTAGCAACTTGAAAAGCGCATGTGACGGGATCTTACAAAAGGTCGTGACTGGCAAGAACCGCGTTCCCGGCGTAGTGGCGATGATCACGAATCGCTCGGCCAACGTCTACGAAGGCGCCGCCGGCGAGCGTATCCTTGGTGCCGGTCAGGCGATGACGACAGATACCGTCTTCGCTATCTTCTCGACCACAAAAGCGATCACCGGGACAACGGTCCTGCAATGCGTCGAGGAAGGCAAGCTCGACCTGGACGCCCCGGCCAAAACCTACGTTCCCGACATCGGCAAGCTCGAGGTGCTCGACGGGTTCGGCACCGACGGCAGGCCCAAGCTGCGGGCGCCGAAGCGCGACATCACCACCCGCATGCTGATGCTGCACACCGCCGGCCTTGGCTACGACTTCTTCAACGCCAATTACCTGCGCCTGGCGCAGGAGCACGGCCAGCCAAGCGTGATTACCTGCTCGAAGGCCTCGCTGATGACGCCGCTGCTGTTCGATCCCGACGACAAATGGGAATATGGCAGCAACATCGATTGGTGCGGCCAGGTCGTCGAGAGCATCCGCGGCAAGCGCCTCGGCGAGGTGATGAAGGAGCGGATCTTTGCGCCGCTCGGCATGCAGGACATCGCCTTTTCAATGACGCCCTCGATGCGCGGGCGTCTCGCTGCCATTCACCAGCGCGAGGCCGACGGTTCGCTAACTCCCCTGCCCGACCTGCAACTGCCCCCGGAGCCGGAAGTCGACATGGGAGGCCATGGACTCTACGGCTCGATCGGCGAGTACATGAAGTTCATCCGCATGTGGCTCAACGACGGCGCGGGACCGCAGGGCCGCGTGCTCAAGAAAGAGACAGTTGAGTCCGCCGTCCGCAACGGCCTGCAGGCGCACCAGACCGTCACGGTGCTGCCCGGCATTATTCCGACCCTGTCGAACGATGCCGAGTTCTTCCCCGGCCTGAAGAAATCCTGGTGCCTCACCTTCATGGTGAACGACGAGGACGCGCCGACTGGCCGGCCAGCCGGGGCAATCGGCTGGGCCGGGCTCGCCAACCTGTTTTTCTGGATCGATCGAAAGAACGGGTTCGGCGGATATTGGGCGACGCAGATCCTGCCGTTTGGCGATCCGACCTCGTTCGTCGGCTACATGGATTTCGAGACGGCCGCCTATGCGACCGGCGAGGCGCGCGCCGCGGCCTAGTGTCGGGCGAGCGCGACTTAACTGCGCCACGGCGCACGACGTGCTCGAAACTCAAGAGAGCGGCGGCGTCGTGAGCGCGTGCTTTGCGATGGTGCCATCAACATGCCTGCTGTTCACGCAGGTCGGCGTCAACGCGTGGCAAGAAGCCGACTGAACCAGAGATGCGTGCTCACAACGGGAGGAAAGTCATGACGAATGTGCAAGGCCAATCCCCGACGGCTGGCGCGAAACCCGACTTCGATGCCGTCATCATCGGCGCCGGATTCTCCGGCATGTACATGCTGCATTCGCTACGCGACAAGCTTGACCTGAACGTCACGGTGTTCGAGGCCGGCGACGGCGTCGGCGGTACCTGGTATTGGAATCGCTATCCCGGCGCACGCTGCGATTCCGACAGCTACATCTACTGTTACACGTTCGACAAGAACCTGTTGCAGGAATGGAGCTGGTCCGAGCGCTATCCGGAGCAGGACGAAATCCTGCGCTACCTCGAGCACTGCGCCGAGCGCTTCGACCTGAAACCCGACATCCAGTTCGGCAAGCGCGTCGTCGAAATCGTCTTCGATGACGAGACCGAATTGTGGACCGTGCGCACCGACAAGGGCGATGCCGTCACGGCGCGCTTTGTCATTCCGGCCGTCGGTGCCCTGTCGACCGCCAACATGCCGCCGATCAAGGGGCTGAGCTCTTTTGCCGGCAAGTGTTACCATACCAGCCAATGGCCGCATGATGGCGTCGACTTCACCGCCAAGCGTGTCGGCGTCATCGGCACAGGGGCCACGGCGGTGCAGGCGATCCCGGAGATTGCGCAGCAGGCCAAGCATCTGACGGTGTTCCAGCGTACGCCAAACTTCTGCGTGCCTGCACGCAATGGCCGTGTCGATCCCGAAGTGACCAGGGCGCGCAAGGCCGATTACGACGGTATCCGCCAGCGCATCAAGGATTCCTTCTTCGGCTTCGAGCTGAACTTCATCCCGAAGGCGGTGCTCGAAACGACGCCCGAGGAACGCGAGCAGGAGTTCGACAAGATGTGGGACGCCGGAGGCTTCGCCTTCTGGCTCGCGAACTACCAGGACATGTTCTTCTCCAAGGAGGCGAACGATGTCATCGCCGAATACCTCAAGCGCAAGATCCGCTCGATCGTCAACGACCCGGCGACCGCGGAGAAGTTGACGCCCAGGACTTATCCCTATGGCACCAAGCGCCAACCGCTGGACACCAACTATTTTGAAACCTTCAACAAGAAGAACGTGGCACTGGTGGATGCGAGCACCGATGGTCCAATCGAGGAGATCACGCCGAATGGCATTCGCGCGGGCGGCAGGGAATACCCGCTCGACATAATCGTCGTCGCCACCGGGTTCGACGCGATGACCGGCCCCTTGAAGAACCTCGGTATCAAGGAGCGCGGCGGCAGGCCGCTGGCGCAGGAATGGGAGGACGGTCCGCAGACCTATCTCGGCCTGGCGATCGCCGGCTACCCCAACCTGTTCACAATCACCGGCCCGCAGAGCCCCTCGGTGCTGTCGAACATGCCGGTCTCGATAGAGCAGCATGTCGAGTGGATCACCGAATGCATCGCCCACATGCGGAGAAACAAGCTCACAACGATTGAGGCGAGCCCGCAGGCGCAGGACGCATGGGGCGCCCACGTCGCTGAGATCGTGAATTCGACCCTGATGCCCGGCGCCAATTCCTGGTACATGGGCGCCAACATAGAAGGCAAGCCGCGCCGGTTCATGCCTTATCTCGGGCCTGAGGGCGTTGGCGGATACCGCAGAAAGTGCGCCGAGGTCGCAGAGAAAGGCTACGAGGGCTTCGTGTTCACGAGCCAAGACCAAAGCGGGACCGCGCACACGATTGCGGCCGAATAAGCTCGATGAGCCTTGATCGGGGCTGCGTTCAATGTCGCGGCTCCCGGCATGGCGATACCGAGCGCGCTGTACAACCCTATTCCTGCAAACGGAAGCGGCTCGGTCCTGAAAGGACCGAGCCGCTTTTCCTCATCGATCGGATGGA
>NZ_LLXZ01000087.1:73884-78624 GCF_001440395.1 Bradyrhizobium jicamae
CAGGAGCAGCGCAACAGCGAGGCAAAGTTCTTTACCTCGCCGTGATGGTCGAGGACTTCGTCGTGCAGCGTGGTGAGGAACTTGGCGAGGCTCATCCCCTCTTTCGCCGCGATCTCCTCCAGCGTGTCCCAGAACGACATTTCCAGCCGGATCGAGGTGCTATGGCCGCCCATCCGCAGCGATCGCGTCTGCGATTCATAGTCGCGTTGGGGCTGGTGCGCGAACAGGTGGCACATGGGGTTCCTCCAGCTAGATTATAATTTTTCTAAACGATATACCTGACCACACGACCCCACAATCCCAGCTCCAATCTCAAGTCCGGTCTCAAGTCCGATCTCGGGCCATCTCGACCCGCTGGGAACGAACCTCAGCATCTTCAAGGCGATAGTCCACCCTCATCCCCAGCCGGGCATTGTTTCGGCCACTTCCCATGCAATTGCCGCCACGGACGCCTAAAATGGCGGTCCAACCTCGAATCGACGCCTAAGCCCGCCCCATGCCCGTCCGCCAGCTTCCCGAACAGGTCGTCAACCGCATCGCCGCCGGCGAGGTGGTCGAACGTCCGGCGAGCGTCGTGAAGGAACTGGTCGAGAACGCCATCGACGCCGGTGCCAGCCGCGTCGATATCTTCACCGATGGTGGCGGCCGGCGGCGGATCGGCATCACCGACGACGGCAGTGGCATGCCGCATGGCGACCTCGCACTCGCCGTCGACCGCCACGCCACCTCCAAGCTCGACGACGAGGATCTCTTACGCATTCGCACGCTGGGCTTTCGTGGCGAAGCGCTGCCCTCGATCGGCGCGGTGGCAAAGCTCGGCATCACCACGCGCCACGCCAGCGAGCCGCATGCCTGGTCGCTGTCGGTCGAAGGTGGGGTGAAATCAGAGATCATGCCGGCGGCGCTGTCGCAGGGCACCCGCGTCGAGGTCAGCGATCTCTTTTATGCGACACCGGCGCGTCTGAAATTCCTCAAGACCGACCGCACCGAGGCCGAAGCGATCCGCGAGGTGGTGCGGCGGCTCGCGATGGCGCGGCCCGATATCGCCTTCACATTGGCCGGCGAGGAGCGCGCGCCGGTGACCTGGGCCGCGGCGCTGCCAGGTGCTGCGGGCCGGCTGACGCGGCTCGGCGATATCCTCGGCAGCGATTTTCGCTCTTGCGCCATCGAAGTCCGCGCCGAGCGCGAAGGCGTCGTGGTGGAGGGCTTTGCCGCCGCCCCCTCGCTGACCCGCGCCAATGCGCTCGGACAGTACCTGTTCGTCAACGGCCGCCCGGTACGCGACAAGCTCATTCTCGGCGCGGTGCGCGCGGCCTATTCGGATTACCTGCCGCGCGACCGCCATCCCGTCGTGGCGCTGTTCGTGACGCTCGCGCCGCAGGAGGTCGATGCCAACGTGCATCCGGCCAAGACGGAGGTGCGGTTTCGTAACGCCGGTCTCGTCCGCGCGCTGATCGTGCATGCGCTGAAGGACGGCCTTGCCCGCGAAGGCCGGCGCACCGCGGCGAATACCGATGGCGCGGCGCTGTCGGCGTTCCGTCCATCCTTTGCGCCGCGTCCGACCAACTGGGACTGGCGTAGTTCACCGGCCTATCCGGTGCGGCCCGCGCCCTCGTTCGAGGGCGGGACGGCAACGGCTTTCGCCGAAGCGGGACAGGCGGCGTTCGATGTCGGCGCGCCAACCGCCGACATACGCTTCGAGGCGCAGCCCGCAGCCGACCTGCTCGACCGCCCGCTCGGCGCGGCGCGCACACAGATCCACGAGACCTACATCGTCTCGCAGACCCGCGACGGGTTGATCGTCGTGGACCAGCACGCCGCGCATGAACGCATCGTCTACGAAAAGCTGAAGGCGTCGCTGGCGAGGAATGGCGTGCAGCGGCAGATTTTGCTGATCCCGGAGATTGTCGAGCTTGATGAGGCGACCGTCGAAAAGCTGCTCGACCGCGCCGAGGAGCTGGCGTCGTTTGGCCTGGCGATCGAATCCTTCGGTCCCGGGGCAGTGGCTGTGCGCGAGACGCCGTCGCTGCTCGGCAAGGCGAACGCCGCAGGCCTGCTCCGCGATCTTGCCGAGCACATGGCCGAATGGGACGAGGCGCTGCCGCTGGAGCGCCGCCTGATGCATGTCGCCGCCACCATGGCCTGCCACGGTTCGGTCCGCGCCGGTCGCCGCCTCAAGCCGGAAGAAATGAACGCGCTGTTGCGCGAGATGGAAGACACGCCGAATTCCGGCCAGTGCAACCACGGCCGCCCGACCTATGTGGAATTGAAGCTGTCGGACATAGAGAAGCTGTTCGGACGGCGGTGAAGGAATTCGTTGTATCCGTAGGGTGGGCAAAGCGAAGCGTGCCCACCGTCGCGGGCACGGTGCTTGATGGTGGGCACGTCGCTATCGCTCCTTTGCCCACCCTACGGACTACGGACCTCGCAAAAACACGAACTCCGTATCGTCGTACGCGCGCCGTTCCAGTTCCTCGAAGCCGTCAGGCGCAGTAAACGCCGCGGCCTTCGCTTCCTCCACCACCAAAAGCGCATTCGACGTCAGCCAGCCGCCGTCGCGCAGCGAGGCCAGCGCCTTCTCCGCGAGCCCCTTGCCGTAGGGCGGATCGAGGAACACCAGCGAGAACGGCTCGACGGGATGCGCAGGTCCCAGATTGGTGGCATCGCGGCGATAGACCTTTGTCACGCCGCCGAGGCCGAGCGACTCGACATTGTTGCGCAACAGCGCCCGCGCCTCCGCGCCATTGTCGACGAACAGCGTGAAGCTGGCCCCGCGCGAGACCGCCTCGATGCCGAGCGCGCCGGTGCCGGCGAACAGGTCGAGCACGCGCGCGCCTTCGATCGGATCGTCATAGGCGTGGATCAGGATGTTGAACACGGACTCGCGCAAGCGATCCGCCGTTGGGCGAATCTCCCGCGAGGATGGCGAGGCCAGGTTGCGGCCCTTCAATCGTCCGCCGACGACACGCATGGGCGCGCTACTCGTCCCGCGGCTTCAGATCGCGCTTGCCGTGATAGCCGCGCTTGGGGCGGCGCGGCGGGCCGTAGCCGTTGGCCTCGTCCTCGTTGCGCGCGCGGGCTTCCTCGCTGCCGGTACGCTGCACCAGCACGCGGCGGCCCTTGCTGTCGGAGATCAGTGCACTCTTGCCCGCCGGCTTGAACGGCTTCTTGCCGCGCGGCGCGTCGTCTTCGTCGTCGGATTTCTCGCCCGGCATCGGCCGGTTGAAATCGGCGCCCGCGAGCGTTGCGATCTTCTCGCCGAGTTGCTCGCGCAACACCCGCGTCTTGACCTCCTCGACCTGCCCTTCTTCGAGTTCACCAAGCTGGAACGGTCCATAGGACACGCGGATCAGCCGGTTCACCTCGAGGCCAAGATGCGCCATGACGTTGCGCACCTCGCGGTTCTTGCCCTCGCGGATCGCAAATACCACCCAGACATTGGCGCCCTGGTCGCGCTCCAGCGTCGCATCGATCGGCCCGTATTTGACTCCCTCGACCTCGACGCCCTTCTTCAGTTCATCAAGCTGCGCCTGAGTGACCTCGCCATGGGCGCGCACGCGATAGCGCCGCAGCCAGCCGGTATCGGGCAGCTCGAGCGCGCGCGCGAGCCCGCCGTCATTGGTCAGCAGCAGCAAGCCCTCGGTGTTGAAATCGAGCCGGCCGATCGAGATCAGCCGCGGCAGGCCTTCCGGCAGGTTGTCGAACACGGTCGGCCTCCCCTCGCGGTCGGCATGCGTCGTCATCAGCCCGCGCGGCTTGTGATACATGAACAGCCGGGTACGCTCGCGCGGCGGCAACACCTTGCCGTCGAGCGCGACCACGTCATTGGCGGTGACGTCGAGCGCGGGCGAATTGATGACGCGGCCGTTGACGGCGACGCGGCCCTGCGTGACCATTTCCTCGGCATCGCGGCGCGAGGCCAAGCCGGCACGCGCCAGCACCTTGGCGATCCGTTCGCCGGCCTTTTTCGGCTTCGACTCCGCGCGCGGGGCGCGCTTGTCGAAATCGGTCGGACGCTCGCGATAGGCGCCGCGGCCGCCAAAGGCCGGACGTTTTGCAAAGATCCTGCTGTCGTCCTCATTGTCGCGGCGCGGCCGGTCGCTGAACCGCCCCTCGCTGCGCGGATGCTCCTGCCACTCGGTGCGGCCTGCGGGCCGCCCACGGTCACCATCCCGGTCGCGACGCTCGCGTGGACGGTCGAATTTCGGCCGGTCCTCGCGCGAACGCGAAAACCGCGGACGCTCGTCGCCACCGCGATCCTCGCGGGAACGGTCGAAGCGAGGCCGGTCGGAATTACGCGCGCCATCGCGGGAAGGACGTGAATCGCGCCCTCCTCGATCATCACGCTTTTGCCACGGCTTGTCCTCGCCCCGCTCGGGCCGATCGCCGAAATCCTTTCGCGGCCCGCGCGAAAAACGCTTCTCGCCATCGCGCGGCGGGCGGTCGCCATCCTTCCGGAAACCTTCCCCGCGAGGCGTATAGGGCCGCTTGTCGCCGAACTTCTTGTCGGAGAAACGACCGGCCGGACGGGCATCGTCACGGCCACGGCGCGGGCGATCGTCGCGATCATAATTGGGCCGCTCGCCGCGCGGCTTGAACGAGCGCTTCTCGCCGTCGCGATCCTCGCGCGGGCGGAAGTCCTTCCGCGGGCCACGGTCTCCAGAGTCGCGCTTGCGATCTCCAGAGTCGCGCTTGCGATCTCCGGAGTCGCGCTTGCGATCTCCGGAGTCGCGCTTGCGA
>NZ_LLXZ01000087.1:78680-84855 GCF_001440395.1 Bradyrhizobium jicamae
CTCCGAAATCGCCGCGTGGCCGATCGTCCCGGTCAAATCGCGCCCGCGGCCGATCGCCAAAATCCCGGCGCGGCGGACGGTCATCGTCGCGGCGGAACGAACCGCCTTCCCGCTTGCCGGCGTAGGGCTTCTTGCCGAACGATTTTGCGCCGTCAGACTTCCCGGCATAGGGGCGCCGTTCGCCACCGCCGCGCTCATCGTCCCTGCCGCCAAAGCCGCGCTTGGCGAACTTCTTCTCAGGCCCCCTCGCCGCCCCTGAACGGCCCTTGCCCGCTCCGGCGCGGCCGCGGTCGCCGCCCGGCCGGTCACGCCGGCCGCGGGAATCGTTGTTTTTGTCGTTATCGCGGGGCATGAATGGTCTCTCGGATACAGATGAAATGGCTATCAGACGGATGCGGATGGGCTGTCATAGCGGTAACGCGCGCGCGCTTCGTTCAAGGCGCATTCTCACGCAAAACCGGCATCCACGTTTGCTGAAGGCGCAGCTAGTAGCAGGTTTCTGCGGATGATACGAGGCATGACGGCCCCTTCTTTCATGGATTTGGCGCTAAAAACGGCCGAAAACGCCGGAAAAGCCGGGGAAGTTCCGATCGGCTGCGTGATCGTGCGGGATAACGAGGTGATCGCCACCGCCGGCAACCGGACCCTGACCGACCGCGATCCGACCGCACATGCCGAAATCCTGGCGATCCGGCAGGCGGCCGAAGCCATCGGCACCGAGCGGCTGGTTGATTGCGACCTCTACGTCACCCTGGAGCCCTGCACCATGTGCGCCGGCGCGATCTCGTTCGCGCGGATCCGCCGGCTCTATTACGGCGCCGCCGACCCCAAGGGCGGCGCGGTGGATTCCGGGGTGCGGTTCTTTGCGCAACCGACCTGCCATCACGTGCCGGAGGTCTATTCGGCGGTGGGCGAGAACCGGGCCGCGACGCTGCTGCGGGACTTTTTCAGGGAGCGGCGGTAGTGCGCAGCCGTCATTGCGAGCGAAGCGAAGCAATCCATCGCGCGGCATAACGGATAGATGGATTGCTTCGTCGCTTCGCTCCTCGCAATGACGTGGAGAGTTCAGCGGCAACTCAAGCCGCGAGAAAAAACTCCCGCAACAATTTCGCCGTCGCTTCCGGATTCTCCTCGGTCAGAAAATGCCCGGAATCCACCGGCGCGCCCTCCACCTTCGTCGCCCATTTCTTCCACGTATCGAGCGGCGTCGTTGCCGCGCTTGCGACGCCGGCATCGCCCCACAGCGCCAGCATCGGGATCGTGATCTGCCTGCCGGCGTCGAAATCGGCCTTGTCGATCTCATAGTCGGCATAGGCGCCGGCGCGGTAGTCCTCGCACATCGCATGCACGCGGGCGGGATCGCGGAACGGCGCGAGGTAATGCTCCAGCGCGCGCGGGTCGATGGCGTCAAGCGTCTTCGATTTGGTCTGGCTCGCCATCTTGTATCGGAGGAAAAACTCGCCATTGCTCGAGACCAGTGTCTCCGGCAGTGGATAGGGCTGCGCCAGAAACGCCCAATGATAAATCTTCAGCGCCGAGAGCCGGTTCATCCTCTCCCAGTAATCATAGGTCGGCGCGATATCGAGCACGGCGAGCTTCGACAGCCGGCCGGGATGATCGAGCGCCAGCCGATACGACACGCGTCCGCCGCGATCGTGCCCGGCGAGCGCGAAATGCACATGGCCAAGCTGCGCCATCGCCTCCACCATCACATTCGCCATCGCGCGCTTGGTATAGGGCGTATGGTTGTCGTCGCTGCGCGGCATGTCCGACCAGCCATAGCCCGGCAGGTCGGCGATGATCAGCGTGAAGTGATCCGCAAGCTGCGGCGCGACCGGATGCCACATCACATGCGTCGATGAGAATCCGTGCAGCAGCAACAGCGGCGGCCCCTTGCCGCCGACGCGGGCGAAGATGCGACCCGAGGAGGTGTTGATCCATTCGGACGCGTAACCAGGAAACAGATCGGCAAGATCGGGCATGGGCGCTCCTCCATGGGCTGCGGCGCTTGCTTCAAACTTTGTTTGTCGTTGCCGCCTTCAGACCGCAGGTTTATGCCATCCCTCAGGTACGACCAAGAGCAACAAGACGCGAGGAAACCAGCGATGTCGATCGATTTCGAAATTCCGGCCGAGGCCAAGGCGATCCGCGAAAAGGTCCGCAAATGGGTGCATGAGGAATGTATTCCCGCGGAGAAGGAACTCGATACCAAGCCGCTCGCCGAAGTGCTGGGACCGCTGCGGGCGAAGGCGCGTGCACGGGGCCTGTGGTGCCCGTGGGTGCCGAAGGAATATGGCGGCATGGGCCTCGGTCCGCTGGCAAATGCGCTGGTGCAGATGGAGCTCGGCGAGAGCATGCTCGGCGCACTCTCGATGAACACGCAAGGGCCCGACGACGCCTCGATGATGACGATCCTCGCCCACGGCACGGAATATCAGAAGGAGAAGTTTCTCAAGCCCCTGCTCAACGGCGACAAGCGCATCTGCTTCTCGATGACCGAGAAGGCCGCGGGCGCCGACGCCACCGGCATGCAGACGACCGCAGTGAAGGACGGCAACGAGAATTACATCCTCAACGGCGAGAAATGGTTTTCCTCCTCCGCCAGCGTGGCCGACATGGCGCTGGTAATGGCCAAGACCGATCCGAACGCGCCGCGCCACAAGCAGTATTCGACCTTCCTCGTCGAACTGCCGAACCCCGGCTACAAGATCAAGCGCAACGTCGCCAACATGGCGATCGAGGGTCCGCATGACGACGTCCTGCACGGCGGCCACTCGGAGATCGAGATCAAGGATCTGGTGGTGCCGGCCGACAATCTGGTCGGCGGCGAAGGCAACGGCTTTGCCATGGGCCAGCACCGCCTCGCCTATGGCCGCCTGCGCCACGGCATGCACAACGTCGCCAAGGCGCAACGCGCGCTCGACATGGCGGTCGCCCATGTCACCAAGCGTTCGACCTTCGGCCAGTTGCTCGCCGACCGTCAGGCGGTGCAGTTCATGCTCGCCGATTGCGCCAGCGAACTCTATATCGGCCGGCTGATGCTGCTGCACATCGCCTACAAGGCCGAGAAGGGCCTCGACATCCGGCAGGAGAATTCGATCGCGAAAATCTTCCATGCGCACATGGTGCACAAGGTGATCGACACCGCGATCCAGCTCCACGGCGCGCTCGGCTTCAGCCAGGATACGCCGCTGGCGAAGTGGTACACGCAGGTGCGCTCGCAGCGGCTGGTCGATGGCCCCGACGAAGTGCACAAGTGGAAGATCGGCAAGAACGTCATCAAGGCGTTCCGCGAGCACGGCACCACCGCGAGTGCGGCCGGCGGGGATTTGCTCTAATGCGTAGGGTGGGCAAAGGCGCGAAAGCGCCGTGCCCACCATCACGAGCAGTGCAAGTAGCGGTGGGCACGCTTCGCTTTGCCCACCCTACGGCACTGAGCTAGCCTCTCTCCTGCTCCACCGCTTGCCATGCGATGTCGCGGCGGCAGAAACCATCCGGCCATTGGATGCGATCGACAGCCTGATAGGCGCGCTGCTGCGCCTCCAGCACGGTCTTCCCCATCGCGCAGACGTTCAGCACACGCCCGCCATTGGCGAGAATAGCGCCATCCTTCGCCACCGTGCCGGCATGGAAGATCTCAACGCCCTCGACCTTGCCGGCATCATCGAGACCGTCGACGCGCGTGCCTTTCTTGTAGTCGCCGGGATAGCCCTTCGCCGCCATCACCACCGTCAGCGCCGGATCGGGAAACCAGCGCAGGTCAAAGTGCTTCAACTCCCCGTCGCAGGACGCCAGGAACGCCGGCACGATGTCGGACATCATCCGCAGCATCAGCACCTGGCATTCGGGATCGCCAAAGCGGACATTGTATTCGAACAGTTTTGGCCCCTGCTCCGTCAGCATCACGCCGGCATAGAGCACGCCGCGGAACGGCGTGCCGCGCTTCTTCATGCCGGCGACCGTCGGCAGGATGATCCGCGCCATGATCTGGTCGTGAATTTCCGGCGTCACGAACGGCGTCGGCGAATAGGCGCCCATGCCGCCGGTGTTCGGGCCCTCGTCGTGATCGAACACGCGCTTGTGGTCCTGCGCCGTGGCGAGCGGGATCGCGGTCTCACCGTCGCATAGCGCGAAAAAGCTGATCTCGCGGCCGGCGAGGAATTCCTCGATCACGACTTCAGTGCCGGCCGCGCCGAACGCGCCGTCGAACATCATGGCGATGGCGGCTTCCGCCTCATCAAGGGTTCTCGCGACGACGACGCCCTTGCCGGCCGCCAGCCCGTCGGCCTTCACGACGATCGGCGCGCCCTGCTTGCGCACATAGGCCAGCGCATCGTCAGCCGTGGTGAAGCTGCCATACGCGCCGGTCGGGATGTTGAACTCGGTGCAGAGCGCCTTGGTAAATCCCTTGGAGCCCTCAAGCTGGGCGGCCTGCTTGCTCGGACCGAACGCCTTGATGCCGGCGGCGGCGAGATCGTCGACGATTCCGGCCGCCAGCGGCGTCTCGGGGCCGACCACGACAAGGTCGACAGCGTTGCGCTTGCAGAACTCGACCACGGCGGGGTGATTCGCAACGTCGAGCGCGACGCACTCGGCTTCCCGCGCGATCCCGGCATTGCCGGGCGCGCACCACAGCTTGGTGAGCAGCGGGGAAGCGGCAATCTTCCACGCCAAAGCATGTTCGCGGCCGCCGGAACCGAGCAGGAGAATGTTCATGGGAAGTGCAGCCAAATGGAGGGTTGCCGGCAATTGCGCGACGGTTTAGCACGACAGCGGCGGGCCGCAACAACGTGTCTATTGCTGTGTGGATATGTGCCGTGACGCCCCTGTGATGGCCTCCGTACCTTGCGGAAGCGCTGGAAAAGGCCGATTCTAGGCATATGCCTGCTGAGAACCTCGTTAACTCGCCTGAATTCACCGTCTCGGAACTCTCCTCCGCCCTGAAGCGGACAGTGGAGGACCGGTTTGGCCATGTCCGCGTGCGCGGCGAAATCTCCGGCTTCCGCGGCCCCCACTCCTCCGGCCATTGCTATTTCGCGCTCAAGGACGAGAGCGCCAAGATCGAGGCCGTGATCTGGAAGTTCGCCCACGCCCGGATGCGCTTCAAGCCGCAGGAGGGGCTCGAGGTCATCGCCACCGGCAAGCTCACGACCTATCCGAACTCCTCGAAATACCAGATCGTCATCGAGTCGCTCGAGCCCGCCGGGATCGGCGCGCTGATGGCGCTGATGGAGGAGCGCAAGAAAAAACTCGCGGCCGAGGGCCTGTTCGACGAGGCGCGCAAGCAATTGCTGCCCTGGCTGCCGGAAGTGATCGGCGTCGTCACCTCGCCGACCGGCGCCGTCATCAGAGACATCCTGCACCGATTGGAAGACCGCTTCCCCCGCCGCGTGCTGGTGTGGCCGGTCAAGGTGCAGGGCGAAGGCTCGGCCGAACAGGTCGCGGCGGCGATCCGCGGCTTCAATGCGCTGCCCGAAGGCGGGCGAACTCCGCGGCCGGATCTCCTGATCGTCGCGCGTGGCGGCGGTTCGCTGGAAGACCTGTGGTCGTTCAACGAGGAGATCGTGGTCCGCGCCGCCGCCGACAGCATGATCCCGCTGATCTCGGCCGTCGGCCACGAGACCGATATCACGCTGATCGATTTCGCCGCCGACAAGCGCGCGCCGACGCCGACGGCCGCCGCCGAAATGGCGGTCCCGGTCCGCAGTGAATTGTTCGCCGAGGTCGAAAGTCTGGCGCGCCGCACCATGGTGTGCTGGCAGCGCGGCCAGGAAAGCCGCCGTAACGAATTGCGCGCCGCCGCGCGCGCGCTGCCGAGCTTAAGCGAATTGCTCGCGATCCCGAGGCAACGGCTGGACCACCTCGGCGCCACCCTGCCCCGCGGGTTGAAGGCCAACACGCACGCCCATCACCGCCGCTTCTCGCAGCTCAGCGCCGGCCTGACGCTGAAGGTTTTGCGTGGACAGGTAGCCCAAGCCAACCATCGCCTGACCGTGTCGGGCGAACGCATCCGCCTGTCCGCCCGTGCGCTGCTGCGCAACCGGCGCGATCGCTTCGCCGGGCTGGAGGTCAGGCTGAAGGCCTCAAAGCTCTCCAACGCCCAGGCGCAGCGCAATACCATCGCGCGCGACCGCGAACGCACCCACCGGCTGGCCGAGCGCGCCCGCCGCGCGCT
>NZ_LLXZ01000088.1:0-3817 GCF_001440395.1 Bradyrhizobium jicamae
AAGGATGGCAGCACCACCGCCGCCGCCTCGGATGGCCGCACCGCCGCCTCGGATGGCCGCCCCGCCGCCGGCGGCCCGCTCAGCTCCGGCCAGGAGCTGCCCGCCGGGAGCCCGGTGCTGATCGTTAACGGGCCAGATCCCAGGGTCTGGCCCGAGACGGCCCTTAAATCGCTGATCTGGAAGACCGAAAATCCGGCCGTATTTCCTTGCTTCTGGCTGGAATCCGGCTATATAGCGCGCCATCTCACACGGAAACATGGCTCTCAAAGGCCGTCCGGTGGCAACCGGGCCAGTCAGGCTCGTTTGCTCACACGTTTCCGGAGGAACCAACCGGAGAACTATCACTATGGCGCTACCTGATTTCTCTATGCGTCAGCTCCTCGAAGCTGGCGTGCACTTTGGTCACCAATCGCACCGCTGGAATCCGAAGATGGCGGATTACATTTTCGGTGCCCGCAACAACATCCACATCATCGACCTCGCCCAGACCGTGCCGATGTTGCATCGTGCGCTGCAGGCGGTGTCCGACACCGTCGCCAAGGGCGGCCGCATCCTGTTCGTCGGCACCAAGCGCCAGGCGCAGGATGGCGTTGCCGAAGCCGCGAAGCGCTCGGCGCAGTACTTCGTCAACTCGCGCTGGCTCGGCGGCACGCTGACCAACTGGAAGACGATCTCGGGCTCGATCAAGCGCCTGCGTCACCTCGATGAGGTGCTCTCGTCGGGCGAAGCCAACTCCTACACCAAGAAGGAGCGGCTGACGCTGCAGCGCGAGCGCGACAAGCTCGACCGTTCGCTCGGCGGCATCAAGGACATGGGCGGGCTTCCCGACATGATCTTCGTGATCGACACCAACAAGGAAGACATCGCGATCCAGGAAGCGCAGCGGCTCAACATTCCCGTTGCCGCGATCGTCGACACCAACTCGGACCCCAAGGGCATCACCTTCGTGGTGCCGGGCAATGACGACGCCGGCCGCGCGATCTCGCTGTATTGCGACCTGATCGCCCGTGCCGCCATCGACGGCATTTCGCGCGCACAGGGCGATTCCGGCATCGACATCGGCGCTGCCGTGCAGCCCGTTCGCGAGGAAGTCCCGGCCGCTCCGCAGCCGGCCGGCTTCCAGGGTCTGGCCGGTCCGCGCGGCACCGCCGACAACCTCAAGAAGCTCACCGGCGTGTCGGGTACCATCGAGAAGAAGCTCAACGATCTCGGCATCTTCCACTACTGGCAGCTCGCCGAGCTCGATCACGACACCGCGCACAAGATCGGTGAAGAGGTTGGTCTTCCGAGCCGCGCCGATGCCTGGGTTGCCCAGGCCAAGACGCTGACAGCGGAAGCCGAATAATTGCTGCGCCGCGTGGCCGGGTCTTCCGGCCACCGGTTCTACTCCCAGATTACGGCATTCCCTGTAGCTGGCCGCGGCCTGGTGCAAAGCGCGCGCCGTGCCCGCAGCTCACAGGCAAGAAGGATATTTGACGATGGCAACGATCACTGCGGCGATGGTCAAGGAACTGCGCGAGTCGACCGGCGCAGGCATGATGGACTGCAAGGCGGCGCTCACCGAAACCAGTGGCGACATGACGGCCGCCCAGGACTGGCTGCGCAAGAAGGGCTTGTCGAAGGCCGCGAAGAAGGCTGGCCGTGTCGCAGCCGAGGGCCTGATCGGCGCCGTGACCTCGGGCCCCAAGGGCGTCGTGGTCGAGGTCAACTCCGAGACCGATTTCGTCGGCCGCAACGAGCAGTTCCAGGGCCTCGTCAAGATGATCGCGCAGGTCGCGCTCGACGTCGGCGCCGACGTCGAGAAGATCAAGGCCGCGAAGGTCGGCGGCGTCACGGTCGAGACCGCGATTTCGGACGCCATCGCCACCATCGGCGAGAACATGTCGCTGCGCCGCGCGGCTTCGCTCGAGGTCGGCAAGGGCGTGGTGTCGAGCTACGTCCATGGCGCCGTGATCGATGGCGCCGGCAAGATGGGCGTGCTGGTCGCGCTGGAGTCCACCGGCAAGACCGATGAACTCGCAACTCTCGGCCGCCAGCTCGCGATGCACGTCGCCGCGACCAATCCGCAGGCGCTGGATCCGTCCGGCCTCGACCCCGAGATCGTCAAGCGCGAAAAGGACGTGCTGGCCGACAAGTACCGCCAGCAGGGCAAGCCCGACAACGTGATCGAGAAGATCGTCGAGTCCGGCCTCAAGACCTACTACAAGGAAGTCTGCCTGCTTGAGCAGGCGTTCATCCACGATACCGGCAAATCGGTCTCCCAGGCGGTCAAGGAATCCGAGGGCAAGGTCGGCGCGCCGGTGAAGATCGCCGGATTTGTGCGCTATGCTCTCGGCGAGGGAATCGAAAAGCAGGAATCCGATTTCGCAGCCGAAGTCGCGGCGGCCAGCGGCAAGAAGTAACCGCTGCGGACTTAAGTCTTCCGGCGCAAATGTGCCGGAAGTCGCCTGCGCGGGAGAAGGAAGCGATAAGCAATGGCTGAGCCGGTCTATCGTCGCGTCGTGATCAAGCTCTCGGGCGAGTATCTCGCAGGCAGCCAGTCCTTCGGTATCGACCAGCCGACCGTTGACCGCATCGCCGACGACCTGATCGCGGCCAAGAAGCTCGGCGTCGAGGTGGCCGTCGTGATCGGCGGCGGCAATATCGTTCGCGGCGTGGAAGTCTCCTCGCGCGGCGTGTCGCGTCCGACCGGCGACACCATGGGCATGCTCGCCACCGTGATGAACTGCCTGGCGCTGGAAGCCGCCATCGAGCGCAAGGGAGCGCCGGCGCGGACGCTCTCGGCGTTCGTGATGCCCGAGATTTCCGAGCTGTTTACCCGCAGTGCAGCGCACAAATACCTCGCCGAGGGACGAATCGTCCTGCTCGGCGGCGGAACCGGCAATCCGTTCTTCACCACCGACACCACGGCCGTGCTGCGGGCGGCGGAGATCGGGGCGCAGGCGGTGCTTAAAGCCACCAATGTCGACGGCGTTTACAGCGCCGATCCCAAAAAAGACCCGTCGGCCAAGCGTTTTGACCGTCTGACGCATTCGCAGGCGATTGCCGGCGACTACAAGGTGATGGATGCGACCGCATTCGCGCTTGCCCGCGAGACGTCACTGCCTATCATCGTATTCTCGATCGCCGAGCCGGGTTCGATCGGCGCGATCCTGCGCGGGACCGGCCACGGCACGGTGGTTGCCGGCTGAGAGGTCGGTACTGCTTCGAACCGCGGGCTTTTGAGGCCGGCGGCTGGTTTCTTAGGAGGGGAGAGTGTTATGCCCACGCCCGGTTTTGACATCAACGAATTGAAGCGCCGCATGCAAGGCGCCACCCACTCGCTCAAGCACGAGCTGGGCGGTTTGCGGACCGGCCGCGCGGCGGCGTCCATGCTGGAGCCGGTGCAGGTCGAGGCTTACGGCTCGCACATGCCGCTCAACCAGCTTGCGACCGTCAGCGTGCCCGAGCCGCGCCTGCTCTCCGTTCAGGTATGGGACAAGTCGATGGTGAAGGCCGTCGAGAAGGCCATCGTTGATTCCAATCTCGGCCTGTCGCCGGCGACCGAAGGGCAGGTGCTGCGCCTGCGGATTCCCGAACTCAACGAGGAACGACGCAAGGAACTGGTGAAGGTCGCGCATAAATATGCCGAAGCCGCCAAGGTTGCGGTCCGCCATGTCCGACGCGACGGGCTCGATATCGTCAAGAAGCTCGAGAAGAATCACGAGATTTCCGAGGACGATCAGGAGCGGCTTGCCAACGATGTGCAGAAGGCGACCGACGGAATGATTGCGGAAATCGATCAGTTGCTGGCGGCGAAGGAAAAGGAAATCCTCAC
>NZ_LLXZ01000088.1:3879-23710 GCF_001440395.1 Bradyrhizobium jicamae
TTGAGGGCAACATTGAAGCGTTGAGACTGGTCCTGGAATATTGATGATGCCGAACGCCGCCGCCCCCGCCACGGAAGGATCTGACCGATCCGTCCCGTTGCATGTGGCGATCATCATGGACGGAAATGGGCGCTGGGCGGCAGCGCGCGGCTTGCCGCGCGCCGAAGGCCATCGCCGCGGCGTCGAGGCGCTGCGCCGCGTGGTTCGCGCCGCCCATGAACTCGGCGTACTCTACCTCACGATCTTTTCGTTCAGCTCCGAAAACTGGTCGCGGCCGGCGACCGAAATCGGCGACCTGTTCGGCCTGCTGCGCCGCTTCATCCGCAACGATCTGGCGACGCTCCACAGCGACGGCGTACGCGTGCGTGTGATCGGCGAGCGGGAAGGGCTGGAGCCCGACATCTGCACGCTGTTGAACGAGGCCGAGGAGCTGACGCGGGCCAACACCAAGCTCAATCTCGTGGTCGCGTTCAACTACGGATCGCGCCAGGAAATCGCCGGCGCCGCGCAACGGCTGGCGCGCGAAGTGGCCGAGGGCAAGCGCGATCCGGCATCGATCGACGCTGACACGCTCGGCCGCTATCTCGATGCGCCCGACATTCCCGATCCCGACCTGATCATTCGCACCAGCGGCGAGCAGCGGCTGTCGAACTTCCTGATGTGGCAGGCGGCCTACAGCGAACTCGTGTTCGTGCCGATCCACTGGCCGGATTTCGACAAGGCCGCGCTTGAAAGCGCCATTGCCGAATATGCCAGACGGGAACGCCGTTTCGGCGGTCTGGCCGCGAAAACCGGATCGTGACCGAGCCCGAGGCCGCGCCGGCGGCAGCAAGCCGCCCCGATTCGCGCAACCTCGTGATGCGCATCGCCGCCGCCGTGGTGCTGATCCCGCTTGCGGTCGCCATCGCCTATGCGGGCGGCTTTCTGTGGGCCACGCTGGTGACGCTGGCGGCGATCGGCCTGTTCGTGGAATGGCTGGCAATTGTTGGTCTTGCCGGGGCGATGCGTGTGATCGTGCCGGGCGTGGCGGCGCTTGCGATTGCCGGACTTTGCTTTGCGTTTGGCCGGCTCGATGCCGCGTTGATCGTGCTGGCGGTCGGTTTCGTCGCGGTCGTGGCCATCGCGCCGGAGCGGCGAAGCTGGGCGGCGGCGGGATTTTTGTACGCAGCGGCGGCCGAAATTGCCTCGGTGCTGGTGCGTCTCGATCCCGTGAAGGGCTTTGCCGCCCTGATGTTCGTGCTGCTGATCGTGTGGGTCACCGACAGCGGCGGCTATTTCGCGGGCCGCGGCATTGGCGGGCCGAAGCTCTGGCCGCGCGTCAGCCCGAAAAAGACCTGGGCGGGCGCCATCGGCGGTTTTGCCGCCAGCCTCGCCGTGGCAATCTCCTTTGCCGTGCTCGATCTGGGCAGAATGGGGCCGCTATTGATGCTTGCGGCGGTCCTTTCGGTGGTTTCGCAGCTTGGCGATCTCTTCGAGTCCGCCGTGAAGCGGCGTTTTGGCGTAAAGGACTCAAGTCACATTATTCCCGGCCACGGCGGACTAATGGATCGCCTGGACGGATTTGTCGCAGCCGTCATCGTGGCGGCAGTTTTCGGCTTTCTGCGGGGCGGCGCCGATGGCGTTGGCCGCGGTCTTATGGTTTGGTGACAGGATGAGCGCAGTTCCATTGCGTAACAACAAGGCCGCGCTGGCCGCCGCGCGGACGGTCACGGTGCTGGGCGCCACCGGTTCGATCGGTGACAGTACGATGGATTTGTTGCGCGGCGCGCGCGACCGCTACCAGGTCGAGGCGCTGACCGCGAATTCCAATGTCGAAGCGCTGGCCAAGCTCGCAAAGGAATTCGGCGCGCGATTCGCTGCAATCGCTGACGCCGCGCGCCTTGGCGAACTGAAGGCCGCGCTGGCCGGCACGAACATCGAATGCGGCGCCGGCGAAAGCGCTGTTATCGAGGCCGCCGCGCGTCCCGCCGACTGGGTAATGGCGGCGGTGAGCGGTGCTGCCGGACTGAAGCCGGCGCTCGCGGCAGTCGATCGCGGCGCTGCCGTCGCATTGGCGAACAAGGAATGCCTGGTTTGTGCCGGCGACTTCTTCATGCAGCGCGCGGCCAACGCCGGCGCCTGCATTCTGCCGGCGGATTCCGAACACAACGCGCTGTTTCAGGCGCTCTCTTCCGGCAATCGCGAAGAGCTGGTGCGCGTGATCATCACCGCATCCGGCGGCCCGTTCCGCACCTGGGCGCCGGCCGACATCGAGCAGGCGACGCTGGCGCAGGCCTTGAAGCATCCGAACTGGAGCATGGGCCAGAAGATCACGATCGATTCGGCCTCGATGATGAACAAGGGCCTCGAAGTCATCGAAGCTTCCTATCTCTTCGCGCTCTCGGCCGACGAAATCGACGTTCTCGTGCATCCCCAGTCGATCATCCACGGCATGGTCGAATTCTCCGATCGCTCTGTGGTTGCGCAGCTCGGCGCGCCTGATATGCGCATCCCGATCGCGCATTGCCTTGGATGGCCCGAGCGAATCGTTGGTCCGTCGGCGAGGCTCGATCTCGCCAAAATCGGCCAGCTCACCTTCGAGGCGCCGGATTTTGAGCGGTTCCCGGGCTTGCGGCTGGCCTACGAGGCGTTACGTACGGGGCGTGGCGCGACCACGGTATTCAATGCCGCCAATGAGGTGGCGGTGGCGGCGTTCATTGCCGGAAAGATCAAGTTCGGGTCGATCGCGCGCCTCGTCGAGGCCACCATTAATGACTGGATTCGCGCCGGGAACCTTGCGCCTTTGAGCTCGGCTGACGATGCGATCACCGTTGACCATAACGCGCGAAATCGAGCCGCCTCCCTATTGCCTCAAATTGCCTTAAAGGCATCCTAGAGGGTTGGGGACGGAGCCTTTGGCTCTTGTCGAGGGGAACCTGATGATTGAGTTTTTTCTAAACAGTTTCAATACGTTGGGCCACGGGCTCATCGGCTACATCATCCCCTTTTTGTTTGTCCTGACCATCGTCGTGTTCTTCCATGAACTCGGTCACTTCCTGGTCGCCCGGTGGGCCGGCGTGAAGGTGCTGACGTTCTCGCTCGGCTTCGGGCCGGAACTCGCCGGTTTCAACGACCGCCATGGCACCCGCTGGAAGATCTCCGCGATCCCGCTCGGCGGCTATGTGAAGTTCTTCGGCGACGAATCGGAAGCCTCGACGCCGGCCTCGGCCGAATCGCTCGCCCGCATGAGCGATGAAGAGCGGGCCGGCAGCTTCCATCACAAGAAAGTCGGCGCCCGCGCAGCCATCGTTGCCGCCGGGCCGATCGCGAATTTCATTCTCGCCATCGTCATCTTCACCTGCCTGTTCACCTTCTTCGGCAAGCCGAGCACGACGGCGCGCGTCGACAAGATCGAAGCCGCGAGTGCCGCCGAGCGGGCGGGCTTCCAGGTCGGCGACATCGTCACCGCCATCGACGGCAAGAAGGTCGGCAGCTTCTCCGACATGCAGCGGCTCGTTAGCACGCGCGCCGGCGACACCCTGACCTTCACCGTCAAGCGCGGCGATTCCACGCTGCAATTGAAGGGCACGCCGGAACTGCGTGAAGTGAAGGATCCGTTCGGAAACACGCAGCGGCTCGGGATTCTCGGCATCACCCGCGCAACCACGCCGGGCGAAGTGACGACCGAGAAGGTCGATCCGGCGAGCGCACTCTGGCTCGGAATCAAGGAAACCTGGTTCGTTATCGAGCAGACGCTTTCCTATATCGGCAACATCTTCACCGGCCGGGCTAGCGCGGACCAGATCGGCGGACCGATTCGGATCGCGCAGATTTCGGGGCAGGTGGCCACGCTGGGGCTGATTCCCCTGCTGCATCTGGCGGCGGTGCTGTCCATTTCGATCGGGCTGCTGAACCTGTTCCCGGTTCCCTTGCTCGATGGCGGTCACCTTATGTTCTACACGGCCGAGGTGCTCCGCGGGCGCCCATTGTCCGAAAAGTCACAAGAATACGGGTTCCGCGTGGGGCTTGTTCTGGTGCTGATGCTGATGGTGTTCGCTTTCTATAATGATTTCCATCAGGTGCCGTGGCTGAAGGGGCTGTTCGGAAGATCCTAGTAGCGGCTTTTTTGTGACGTTGCCCATTGGCAACGCCTTGGAATGAAATTGGAAATGCCGTGTGAAGTCTGGTTTGCCCCCCTGTCGAAATTAGCTACAAGCAATGCAACTTGGGAATCTGCCGGTTCGTAGGGGTACGGGCCGGCATAGGAATGACGAGGGCGCGTTGCGCATGATGTTGGGAATGCGAGTGCGGGGGGGCCTGCTGGCCGCTCTGATCATGGTTGCCGCGCCGGGGGGCGCGCTGGTGTCTGTGCCAGCTGCCGCCCAGACCGTGGCGTCGATCGCCGTTGAGGGGAACCGGCGTGTCGAAGTCGAAACCATCCGTTCCTATTTCAAGCCGGGTCCCGGCGGCCGCCTCGGGCAGGCCCAGATCGACGATGGCCTGAAGGCGCTGATCGAGACCGGCCTGTTCCAGGACGTGCGAATCAACCAGGTGGGCGGCCGGCTGGTCGTGACCGTGGTCGAAAACGCCGTGATCGGGCGCATCGCCTTCGAAGGCAACAAGAAGGTCAAGGACGATCAGCTCTCGGCCGAAATCCAGTCCAAGCCGCGCGGCACGTTCTCGCGCCCGATGGTTCAGTCGGATGCCCAGCGAATCACTGAAATCTATCGGCGCTCCGGCCGCTACGACGTACGTGTGACTCCTGAAATCATCGAGCAGCCGAATAACCGCGTCGATCTGATCTTCACCATCACCGAGGGTACCAAGACCGGCGTCAGGTCGATCGAGTTCGTCGGCAACGTCGCCTATTCGTCCTATCGCCTGAAGGACGTCATCAAGACCCGCGAATCGAACCTGCTGAGCTTCCTCGGTGGCGCCGACGTCTACGATCCGGACCGGGTCGAGGCTGATCGCGACCTGATTCGCCGCTTCTATCTCAAGAACGGTTACGCCGATGTGCAGGTGATCGCCGCTCTGACCGAGTACGATCCCGACAAGAAGGGTTTCCTCGTCACCTTCAAGATCGAGGAAGGGCAGCAATATCGCGTTGCCTCCGTCGACTTCCAGACCTCGATTCCAACCCTCGATGCCGCTTCGATGCGCAGCTTCTCGCGCGTCAATGTCGGCTCGGTCTACAATGCCGAGGCGCTGGAGAAATCCGTCGAGGAAATGCAGATCGAGGCCTCGCGACGCGGCTACGCCTTCGCCGTGGTGCGCCCGCGCGGTGATCGCAATTTCGAAGCGCACACCGTTTCGATCGTGTTCGCCGTCGATGAAGGCCCGCGAACCTATATCGAGCGCATCAACGTTCGCGGCAACACCCGCACCCGCGACTACGTGATTCGCCGCGAGTTCGACCTGTCCGAAGGCGACGCCTACAACCGCGCGCTGGTCGATCGCGCCGAGCGCCGGCTGAAGAACCTCGACTTCTTCAAGTCCGTGAAGATCCTGACCGAGCCCGGCTCGTCGACCGACCGCGTGATCCTGGTCGTCGATCTCGAAGAGAAGTCGACCGGCGACTTCTCGGTGTCGGGCGGCTACTCGACCACGGACGGTGCGCTGGCCGAAGTCAGCATTTCCGAACGCAACTTCCTCGGCCGCGGCCTGTATGCGAAGGCCGCCGTGACCTATGGCCAGTACGCACGCGGCGGTTCGCTGTCGTTCGTCGACCCCTATCTGTTCGACTATCGCGTCGCGCTTGGCCTCGATCTGTTTTATCGCGAGCAGTTGGCCAACAGCTATATCGCCTACGGCACCAAGACGCTTGGCTTCAGCCCGCGGCTCGGCTTCACCCTGCGTGAAGATCTTGCGCTGCAGTTGCGCTACTCGATCTACCAGCAGCAAATCCAGCTGCCGAACTCGCTGGCCAACTGTAACAACAATTCGTCGAACTCGCTGCTCGCGTTCAACCCGTCGCCGGCCTATGCGAATCTGGTGGGCGCCCCTAACGGCGGATCGATCACGGAGAACGGGCAGACCGCCACGGACACGTCCGGTGCCGGCCTGTGGTGCTACAGCGATGGCGAAGCTTCGCTGCCGATTCGTCGGGAGTTGCAGAGCGGCAAGGCGCTGACTTCAGCGGTCGGCTATTCGCTGAACTACAACACGCTGGACAACAACAAGAACCCGACCGACGGCTTGCTGATCGACTGGAAACAGGACTTCGCCGGCCTCGGCGGCGACGTGAATTACATCAAGTCCGCGATCGACGCGAAGTACTACACCCCGCTGGTCGCCGATATCGTCGGCCTGATCCACCTCCAGGGCGGCATGCTGAACCAGTTCGGCGGCAGCGAACTGCGAATGCTCGACCACTTCCAGATGGGTCCGAACCTCGTTCGCGGTTTCGCACCGAACGGCATCGGCCCGCGCGACATCAACCCATTCGGCACGCGTGACGCGCTGGGCGGCACCAAGTACTGGGGCGCTTCGTTCGAACTGCAGATGCCGTTCTGGTTCCTGCCGAAGGAAGTCGGGCTCAAGGGCTCGGTCTATGCCGACGCCGGCGGACTTTGGGACTACAAGGGGCCGACGTCGTGGGCGGCAACGGGTGAGATCAACGTGCCCGGCTGTATCAAGCCGACGCAATCACCGAATGCCAATGCGGGAACCTGTTTGGGATTGCAGTATGACGACGGCAACGTGGTCCGTAGCTCGGTGGGTGTCGGCATCATCTGGGCCTCGCCGTTCGGTCCGCTGCGCTTCGACTATGCGGTTCCGCTTACGAAGGGTCAGTTTGACCGCGTGCAGCAATTCAAGTTTGGCGGCGGCACATCGTTCTAAGGTGTCTTGAAGCGACCGGACGTAAGGTCCGCGAGACGAGGACACCTGGGAATAAGAGGAGAGGTCGGCTCCGTTTGTTCGGAGCCGGCACTCCGGTGTGAAGGCCGGCCGGACTGCGGCGGGTGGAATGGCGCAGCCGATATTCTTCAAGCAACCTCCTTCCTCGACGCTGGCCGAACTGGCCACGTTGACGGGAGCGGTATTGGCCGACCCCGCACGGGGCGGTCATGTGATCAGGGGCCTCGCTTCGCTCGACGAAGCCGGTCCCATGCATCTGGCGTTTTTCGACAACCTCAAATATGCCGATCAACTCAAGGCGACCAAGGCCGGCGCCTGCCTGGTCAGCCCGCGTTTCGAAGCTCAGGTGCCGGCCCATGTGGCGGTGCTGCGGGCAGGTCAGCCGTTCCGCGCCTTCGTGAGGCTGGCGCGCGAATGGCACGCCGACGCGCTTCGTCCGCAATCCTGGTTCGATGTCGACGGCATCGCGCCGTCGGCGATCATCGACCCGTCCGCCCATCTCGAGGACGGCGTCATCGTCGATCCGCTGGCGGTAATCGGCCCGCGGGTTGAGATCGGTACGGGTACCGTGATCGGCGCCGGTGCGGTGATCGGTGCCGACGTCAAGATCGGCCGCGACTGCAATGTCGGCGCGCGGACCACAATCCAGTTCGCCCTGATCGGCAACAACGTCCTGATCCATCCAGGCTGCAGCATCGGCCAGGACGGCTACGGCTTCATCTTCTTCGGCCCCGAGGGCCACCTCAAGGTGCCCCAGACCGGCCGCGTCCTGATCCAGAACGATGTCGAGATCGGCGCCAGCACCACCATCGACCGCGGCAGCCTGCGCGATACGGTGATTGGTGAGGGGACCAAAATCGACAATCAGGTCCAGATCGGCCACAATGTGAGCATCGGCAGGCACTGCCTGCTCGCGGCCCAGATCGGGCTCGCGGGCAGCCTGACGATCGGAGATAACGTGGCAATCGGCGCCAAAGCGGGGCTTAACAACCACATCAAGATCGGCGATGGGGCACAGATCGCGGCCATGAGTGCAGTGAAGGACGACATTCCTGCCAACGAACGCTGGGGCGGTCATCTGGCTCGGCCGACCAGGCAATGGTTCCGGGAGACGCTGGCGCTTGAACGTCTGGCGCGCGATGGCGCGGCCCATCCAAAGGGCGAGGGGAAGGAGTGATGGAGGAAGCACCGGTCAGGTTTGAGCTCGTGGATATCAACGAGATCCTCAAGACGCTCCCGCACCGCTATCCGATGCTCCTGATCGACCGGGTGATCAAGATCCGGACCGACTACAGCGGCATCGGCATCAAGAACGTCACCTACAATGAGCCGCCGTTTCTCGGCCATTTCCCCGAGCGGCCGGTCTATCCCGGCGTGATGATGATCGAGGCGATGGCGCAGACCGCCGGCGTGATCGGCATCAAGTCGGTCGAGGGCACCGAGAAGCCGCGGGCGGTCTACTTCCTGACCATCGACAAGTGCAAATTCCGAAAACCCGTGATGCCCGGCGACACCATCGAGTATCACATGCGCTCGATCGGCCGCCGCAAGGCGATGTGGTGGTTTCACGGCGATGCCAAGGTGAATGGCAGCGTCGTCGCCGAGGCCGACGTCGGCGCGATGCTGACGGATTGATTGGATTTGTCGACCGCACAGCCGACGTCTTCCTGATGTCTTTGTTCAATCGCCGGTAGTGGGCCCACGCCGGGGGCGATGATGAAATTTTTCGCATAAGCCCGATATGGGATCACGCTTTTTCAACGAAGGCTTCCGTGAACAAGCTTGCATCCATCATTTCGTATTGGTCATTTTTCTGCGTCGCCGTCCTGCTCACGCACATGCAGGAAAGCGACTGGATCGCGCAGGCCGGCAACTAGAAGGCATCACGCTCTGCAATGTCGGATCGTCGACAGAAGAGCGATGCTAGATTGCGCAGCACCGCGCGCGTTCGCGCCGTCGTCACGCGAAGGTATGGAACTTACCTCGCGCGACGGATTTGTAACCTCCGGTGGCAGGTCGCTTGCTCGAGATGGCCCCATGACATTTCTCCGGACTGCCGTAGTGCTGATCGGTGCAGCCGCCTTTTTCGCCGGAAGCGCCATGGCGCGCGATGACGGGCGTTATGCCAATTCTCCGCTGAAATCCTGGTTCGACAGCCTGAGGAGCGGCAAGGGACCGTGCTGCTCCGATGCCGACGGCTCGGCCGTCGCCGATGTCGATTGGGAATCGAAGGACGGGCACTATCGCGTGCGGCTGGAAGGCCAGTGGATCGACGTCCCCGACGACGCGCTCATCACCGTGCCGAACCGCGTGGGCCGAACGATGGTTTGGCCGATCAAGGGGTCGCTCGGAATATCGATCCGCTGCTTCATGCCGGGCAGCATGACCTGACGGCACAGCGTCGTTCTGACGTCCGGCGCAAACCGGCCGGGCCGCTGGATATGCGGACCCGACGATTCGCAACACGCCGTAACCATACGTCACTAGACAGCCTTGGGATGCCGCGCTAACCACCGGAAAACGCGAGATATTCGCGTGTAACGGATGGGCTGGGCTAGTTGATGGGTACGATCAATCCAACCGCGCGGGTTGAGGATGGCGCTGTGATCGGCGAGGGGACGACAATCGGTCCCTATTGCATCATCGGGCCCCATGTCGTCATCGGCGCGAACTGCAAGTTGATCGCGCATGTGCACGTCACCGCGCAGACCATGATCGGCGATGGCTGCACGATCTATCCGTTCGTCTCGCTCGGAACGCCGCCGCAATCGCTGAGTTACAAGGGCGAACTGACGAGGCTCGAGATCGGTGCGGGCTGCACCATCCGGGAGTCCTCGACCATGAACGCCGGCACGGTTGCCGGTGGCGGCGTGACGCGGGTCGGCGAGCGCGGCTACTTCATGAACTGCAGCCATGTCGGGCACGATTGCCAGGTCGGCAATGACGTGATTTTCGCGACCTCGGCGACGCTCGGCGGCCATTGCGAGATCGGCGATTTCGTTTTCATCGGCGGGTTGTCCGCCGTGCACCAGTTCACGCGGATCGGGCCGCAGGTAATGGTCGGTGGCGTCTGCGGCGTACGGGGCGACATCATTCCGTTCGGCCTCGTCAACGGCCAGTATGCCGCGCTCGAAGGCCTCAACATCATCGGCATGAAGCGCCGCAAGTTCACCAAGGAGCGGCTGGCCAAGGTGCGCTCGTTCTACCAGAAGCTGTTTCACGGCCCCGGCATCTTTGCCGAGCGGCTGAACGCGGTGCAGCCGCTTGCCGGCGAGGACCCGGCGATCGCAGAAATCCTCGCCTTCATCGAGCAGGGTAAACACCGCGCGTTGTGCCTTCCCACCGACGACGGCCACAAGCAGTGACGACAGGATCGCCGCAGCCATGATCTCAGCGGCCTCCGACATCTCATCGCCGGTCGGCGTCATCGCAGGCGGCGGCGCAATGCCGTTTGCGGTGGCGGATTCGCTTGAGGCACGGGGGATCGCACCGGTGCTGTTCGCGCTGCGCGGCGCCTGCGATCCGGGTCGGGTCGAACGCTTCCGCCATCACTGGATTTCAGTTGGACAGTTCGGCCGCGCGACAAAACTGTTCCGCAGCGAAGGCTGCCGCGATCTGATCTTCATCGGCACGCTGCTGCGCCCGGCGCTGTCGGAAATCCGGCTGGACTGGGGAACGCTGCGCGTCATCGGTCATGTCCTGGCGGCGTTTCGCGGCGGCGACGATCATCTGCTGTCGGGGATCGGCCGCCTCCTCGAACAGGAGGGCTTTCGGATGGTCGGCATCAAGGATGTCGCACCCGATGTCCTGATGCCGGAAGGAAACATTGCCCGCGCCATGCCCGATCCGGCCGCCATGGCCGATATCGCCAGGGGGCGGCAAGTGCTTGGCGCCCTCGGACCGTTCGACATCGGCCAGGCCGTGGTCGTGATCGACGGGCACGTGGTCGCGGTCGAGGACATCGAGGGCACCGATGGGCTACTGGCGCGCGTGGCGCGGCTGCGCGAGGCCGGGCGTATCAGGGCCAAATCCGGCCGAGGCGTGCTGGTGAAGGCACCAAAGAGCGGCCAGGATCTGCGCTTCGACCTGCCGACGGTGGGCGCCAAGACCATCGACGGCACGGCCAAGGCCGGGCTCGCCGGCATCGCCGTGATCGCCGGCCACACGATTGCCGCTGATGCGCAAGCCATGATCGAGGCCGCGGACAAAGCCGGCCTGTTCATTCAGGGGCTATCTGCGTGACGCCGTCTCGCGCAACCGCCGGGATGGAGCGGAGGATTTTTCTGATCGCGACGGAAGAGTCCGGCGATCGCCTCGGCGCCAATCTGATGAAGGTGCTGCGCCAGCGTCTTGGCGATGGGGTACGGTTCGAAGGCGTCGGCGGCCGCGCGATGGCGCGCGAAGGCCTGGAGTCGCTGTTTCCGATCGAAGAACTCTCGATCATCGGGCTTGCCGCCGTCGTCAAGGAATTGCCGAAGATCCTCGGGCTGATCAAGGAGACCGCGATCGCGGTGGCGGAAGCCGCGCCCGATATTCTCGTCATCATCGACAGCCCCGACTTTACGCACCGTGTCGCCAAGCGCGTCCGCGCCAAGGATCCGACCCTGCCGATCGTCGACTATGTGTCGCCCTCGGTCTGGGCGTGGCGGCCGGGCCGGGCGCGGGCGATGCTGAAATATGTCGATCACGTGCTGGCGCTGCTGCCGTTCGAGCCCGAGGCCTATCAGAGGCTGCGCGGGCCGCCCTGCAGCTATGTCGGCCATCCCCTGACCGAGCAACTGGCCTCGCTGCGCCCGAACGCCGACGAGGCTGTGCGGCGGGCGGAATCGCCGCCGGTGCTGCTGGTGCTGCCGGGCAGCCGCCGCAGCGAAATCCGCCACCACATGGCGGTGTTCGGCCAGACGGTGGCGCGGCTGCAGGAGCAGGGCACCGCGTTCGAACTGGTGCTGCCGACCATGCCGCATCTGCAGGAGACGGTCGTGGAGGCGGTGAAGGGCTGGCCGGTGCAGCCCCAGGTCGTGATCGGCGAGCAGGAGAAGCGCGCGAAGTTCCGGATCGCGCACGCGGCACTCGCCAAGTCCGGTACCGTGACGCTCGAACTCGCGCTGGCGGGCGTACCGATGGTGACGGCCTACCGCACCGGCGCAATGGAGGCCTGGATCCTGCGCCGCGCGATCAAGGTGAACTCGGTGATCCTTGCCAATCTCGTGATCGGCGAGAACGTCATTCCCGAATTCCTTCAGGAAGATTGCACGCCGGACAAACTCGCTGCCGCCTTGCGCGAGGTGATGAGCGACAGCGACTTGCGCCGCAAGCAGCTCGAGGGCTTCGCCAAGATCGACGGCATCATGTCAACCGGCAACCTGTCGCCCAGCGTGCGCGCCGCCGACATCGTGCTGGCGACGATGTGGCAGGCCAGACGGCCAGACTAGGCCGCCGTTGCCAAGGCATCGAGGACGATGCGAGCGGCTCCGCAACGGCGCGCCGAAACAACCTGTCGCTCCCGACGTCACCGATGGACGGTCGTAGCGATGCCTTCCAGGCCAGGCTTCAGACAACCTCCTTGTCGTCAGTTGGCTGTCCGATGCCAGCGATCGTGCCACCAGGTGATGAAGTCGCGATCGGTCGCCAATTCCCAGACTGCAAACAAGATCACGACCAAACCTGACACCACACTGTTGACCGTAGCCGATGTTGTCTCGTAGCCAACCGTCCAGGGCGCCGCCAGCAGGGCCAGGCCGAGGAGAATTTCTCCCCATTCCTCCAGATAGGACGGAATGATGAACCCCTCCAAGGCAAACAGGATAACGCATAACCCAAGCGCGACGGTGATCCAGGTGGCCGCCCCCGTGAAGCCGAGGACAAACGGCGACAAGACCAGCCAGACGCCCAGCACCAGGCTGGCGGCGTCTTGCCAATGTCGAATGCGCATGAAGCTCACCTCCTCCGCGCAAGCCTCCCTTTGCACATGGTATGGGTTTTTTCAGCTCGCTAGAGCCTGCGACAACGCGGCTGGCGAGGTGGCCGGTGGCCCGGCAAGCGGATCGAGGCGGATTTAGTAGGGCGTGTAGGGTGGGCAAAGCGAAGCATGCCCACCATCTCTCCTCAAGTCGCATCCGCCATGGTTGGGCACGCTTCGCTTTGCCCACCCTACAACAGAAAAGCCGGACGCGATGATCGCATCCGGCTTTCAGCCTGTCTTATGGCGAGGTCTTACTTCCGCTTGTCCATTGCGACGTAGTCGCGGCGGGCGACGCCGGTGTAGAGCTGGCGCGGACGGCCGATCTTCTGCTGCGGATCCTCGATCATTTCGCTCCACTGGCTGATCCAGCCGACGGTGCGGGCGACCGCGAACAGCACGGTGAACATCGAGGTCGGGAAGCCCATCGCCTTCAGCGTGATGCCCGAGTAGAAGTCGACGTTCGGATAGAGCTTGCGGTCGATGAAATACTGGTCGGAGAGCGCGATCTTTTCCAGCTCCAGCGCCACCTTCAGCATCGGGTCGTCGCCATGGCCGGTTTCGGCCAGCACGGCGTGACACATCTTCTGCATGATCTTGGCGCGCGGATCGTAGTTCTTGTAGACGCGATGACCGAAGCCCATCAGGCGGACTTCCGAGTTCTTGTCCTTCACCTTCTTGATGAACTCGGGGATCTTGTCGACGGTGCCGATGTCGGCGAGCATCGCGAGCGCAGCTTCGTTGGCGCCGCCATGCGCCGGGCCCCACAGGCAGGCGATGCCGGCGGCGATACAGGCGAACGGGTTTGCGCCGGAGGAGCCGGCGATACGCACCGTCGAGGTCGAGGCGTTCTGCTCGTGGTCGGCGTGCAGGATGAAGATCTTGTCGAGCGCGTCAGCCAGCACCGGATTGATCTTGTAATCCTCGCAGGGCACCGCGAAGCACATGTGCAGGAAGTTCTCGGCAAAGGACAGCGAGTTCTTCGGATACATAAAGGGCTGGCCGACGGTGTATTTGTAGGCCATCGCCGCCAGCGTCGGGATCTTTGCGATCATCCGCATTGACGCGATCATGCGCTGCTGCGGGTCGTTGATGTCGGTGCTGTCGTGATAGAACGCCGCCAGCGCCCCGACGCAACCGACCATGACGGCCATCGGATGCGCGTCACGGCGGAAGCCCTGGAAGAAGCGGGCCATCTGCTCGTGCACCATGGTGTGGCGGGTGACGCGCTGGTCGAAATCCAGCTTCTGCGCCTTGGTCGGCAATTCCCCGTACAGCAGGAGATAGCAGGTCTCCAGGAAGTCGCCGTGCTCGGCGAGCTGCTCGATCGGGTAGCCGCGGTATTCCAGCACGCCGGCGTCGCCGTCGATATAGGTGATCTTCGACTGGCAGCTGCCGGTGGAGGTAAAGCCGGGGTCGTAGGTGAACATCCCGGCCTGGGCATAGAGCTTGGCGATGTCGATGACATCCGGCCCCACCGTGCCGCTGATGATCGGGAAATCGTAGGTCTTGTTGCCTACCGTGAGCGTGGCAGTTTTATTGCTGGATTTTGCGTCCATCGTGGATCCCCGATGAAATCGTTACGAAAACCGCGCCTGACCCCGGTGCCTTTTTTCGGGGCACAGCAGGGAGGCCGGATTGTCTAGAGGCGGCGGCAAATGGGTTAGCTTATTGCCCTGTGCACCGCAAGATGGACCGAAACCGGCATAAGGTAGGGGCTACCCGGCGGCCTGATCGGCGAGGCGAGCCAGGCATTCCTCCCGCCCCAGTACGGCCAGAACGTCGAAAATTCCCGGTGAAGTCGTACGTCCGGTCAGCGCTACCCGAAGCGGCTGGGCCACCGCACCAAGCTTGAGATTGTTCTGCTCCGCGAAATTCCGCATGGCGGTTTCCGTGGTCTCCGAACTCCAGTCGGTGACGGCTTCCAGCGCGGTCCGGAGTTTTCCTATCAGGGCCCGGGTCTCCGGCGTCAACAGGGCGGCGGCCTTGGGTTCGACCTGCAGTGGACGGTCGGCAAAGATGAAGTAGGCGCCTGAGATCAGCTCGATCAGCGTCTTGGCGCGCTCCTTCAGGCTCGGCATCGCCCGCAGCAATTGCGCGCGGGTGGTGTCGTTGAGTTTTGCCTTCAACTCGGCCCCTTCGGGAACGTAGTCCAGCACGCTCTCGAACTGGGACACCAGTGCGTGGTCGTCCGCCTGGCGGATGTAATGTCCGTTGAGGTTTTCCAGTTTGGCGAAATCGAACCGCGCCGCGGAGCGCCCGATCGCCGGCAGGTCGAAGGCGTCGATCATTTCCTGCGTCGAGAAGATTTCCTGGTCGCCATGGCTCCAGCCCAGCCGGACCAGATAATTGCGCAGCGCCGCCGGCAGATAGCCCATGGCGCGATAGGCATCGACGCCGAGCGCGCCGTGGCGCTTTGAAAGCTTCGAACCGTCGGGCCCGTGGATCAGGGGGATGTGGGACATGTTCGGGATGTCCCAGCCGAGCGCATCGTAGATCTGCTTCTGGCGCGCGGCGTTGATCAGATGGTCGTCGCCGCGGATGACGTGGGTGACGCCCATGTCGTGGTCGTCGACCACGACGGCCAGCATGTAGGTCGGGTTGCCGTCGCCACGCAGCAGCACGAGGTCATCGAGGTTCTCGTTCTGCCAGACCACGCGGCCCTGCACCTGGTCCTCGATCACGGTCTCGCCGGTCTGCGGCGCCTTCAGGCGGATGGTCGGCTTCATGCCGGCCGGCGCTTCGGACGGGTCGCGGTCCCGCCACATGCCGTCATAAAGGCGGGTGCGGCCCTGGGCGCGCGCCTTTTCGCGCATCGCGGTGAGCTCCTCTGTGGTGGCGTAGCAGCGGTAAGCCTTGCCGCTGGCCAGCAGTTGCTCGGCGACCTCGCGATGGCGGGCGGCGCGGCTGAACTGGTAGATGACGTCGTCGTCCCAATCGAGCTCGAGCCATTTCAGCCCGTCCAGGATGGCGGCGATAGCTGGCTCGGTCGAGCGCTCGCGGTCGGTGTCCTCGATCCGCAGCAGCATCTTGCCGCCGCGCTTTTTGGCATAGAGCCAGTTGAACAGCGCGGTGCGGGCGCCCCCGATGTGGAGGAAGCCGGTGGGCGAGGGGGCGAAGCGTGTGACGACGGGATCAGTCATTACCGGACGGGGCAGGGGTGTGGAATTGGCGGTGGTGTATAGCAGGAACGGTGCATAACTAAAGCCTTTGCCACCGCAAAGTAGACTTGGCTCACAGGGGCGAATTTGGCAGAAGGTTCGCCAATCCCTAACAGGAACTCGGAATGACCACAGAACCGGTAGCGGCAGAGGCGGGGCGCGATTTCATCCGCGATATCGTCCAGGCCGATCTCTCTTCCAGCAAGCATAGCCGGATCGTGACCCGATTCCCGCCGGAGCCGAACGGCTACCTGCATATCGGCCACGCCAAGTCGATTGCCCTCAATTTCGGCATCGCGCAGGAATTTGCCGGCAAGTGCCATCTGCGCTTCGATGACACCAACCCGACCAAGGAAGAGCAGGAATATATCGATTCCATCCAGGCCGACGTGCACTGGCTCGGCTATGACTGGGGAACCGATCTCTATTACGCCTCCGACTATTTCGACCGGCTCTATGACTGGGCGGAGGGCCTGATCAAGGCCGGCAACGCCTATGTCGACGACCAGTCGCAGGAGGAAATCCGCGTCAACCGTGGCACGCTGACGGAACCCGGCAAGAACTCGCCGTTCCGCGACCGCCCGGTGGACGAAAACCTCGACCTCTTCCGTCGCATGAAGGCCGGCGAATTCCCGAACGGCACGCGGGTGCTGCGGGCGAAGATCGACATGGCCGCCGGCAACATCAACCTGCGCGATCCCGTGCTCTACCGCATCCTGCATGCCGAGCACCCGCGCACCGGCACCAAATGGTCGATCTATCCGAGCTACGACTACGCCCACGGCCAGTCCGACGCTATCGAAGGCATCACGCATTCGATCTGCACGCTGGAGTTCGAGGACCATCGGCCGCTCTATGAATGGCTGCTCGACAAGCTGCCGGTGCCGTCAAAGCCGCGGCAGTACGAATTCGCCCGGCTGAACCTGACCTACACGCTGCTGTCCAAGCGCGTGCTGACCCAGCTCGTTCGCGACGGCCACGTCTCCGCCTGGGACGACCCGCGTATGCCGACCATTGCTGGCCTGAAGCGGCGCGGCGTGCCGCCGGCCGCGGTGCGCGAATTCGTCAAGCGCATCGGCGTTGCCAAAGCCAACAGCGTCGTCGATGTCGGCATGCTGGAATTCTGCATTCGCGAGCACCTGAATAAATCGGCGCAGCGGCGGATGGCGGTGCTGCGGCCGTTGAAGGTGGTGATCGAGAACTATCCGGAAGGGCAGGTCGAAGAACTCGAGGCGGTCAACCATCCTGACGATCCGGCCGCCGGCACGCGAAAAATTTCGTTCGGCCGCGAGCTCTATATCGAGCGCGACGACTTCATGGAGAACCCGCCGAAAAAGTTCTTCCGCCTGTCGCCGGGCAACGAGGTGCGGCTGCGCTACGCCTATTTCGTCAAATGCACCGGCGTCATCAAGAACGACGCGGGCGACGTGGTCGAACTGCGCTGCACCTACGATCCCGCGACCAAGGGCGGCAACGCGCCTGACGGCCGCAAGGTCAAGGCCACCATGCACTGGCTTTCCGCGAAGGATTCAGTGCCGGCGGAAATCCGCGTCTACAACCAGCTGTTCTCGAACCCGAGCCCGAGCGCTGCGAACTTCGCTGCCGACCTCAATCCGGAATCGCTCGAAGTCTTGCACGACGCCCGGATCGAGCCGTCGGTCGCAGCAGACAATTCCGGCGAGGTGATGCAGTTCGAACGGCAGGGCTATTTCGTGCGCGACAAGGACTCCGCGCCGGGCAGGCCGGTGTTCAACCGCACCATCGGCCTGCGCGATACGTTTGCGAAGGAAGTCGGCGGGAAGGGGTGAGCAACGGAGTGTAGGGTGGGCAAAGGCGCGCTTGCGCCGTGCCCACCATTGTCGCCGAGGGTATGTTGGTGGGCACGCCTCGCTTTGCCACCCTACGATTTCTGCGATTTGGAATGGATCGATGCAGAACGCGACCGACGATATCGTCTCCGGCATCATGAAAAAGTGGGCGGCGGCGTTCACCCGGCTGGATGCCGAGGCACTCGCATTGCTCTATTCGAAGAACGCGTTCTTCTTCGGCTCGAACCCGAATTTCTACCGCGGTCGTGACGGCGTGCAGGCCTATTTCGCGGGCCTGCCGCGGTGGCAGTTGCCATCCGTTCAATTCACCGACGTCAGGACCGCGCGGGCGGCTCCCGACCTGATCAATGTCGCCGGCACGGCGTCGTTCTTCGTGAAAGAGGGCGCCGAGCCGCTGACGGTGAAGATCACCTGGGTGATCGTCCGCGAAGATGGCGACTGGAAGATCGTCAGCCACCACGTGTCGTCGAAGGCGCCGCTGATCGAACCGCGTGCGGACGCCACTTAGTTAGTGCGAGGCGTCACAAGAGGCTGAAAGGGCCGATCGTCGCTCGATCAGCCCTTTAGCCAGATTTACAGCGCAGGCTTGAGCGGTGTCCAATTCCATTGCGAATGGTATGGGCCTTCAGTGGTGGTCGCGGCCGGAGTTTGAATCATCATGCCTCCATAGGGCGCGTGGTCCGCGTGCGCCGCCCTGGACAGGTGCATCGCGCATGAACGCATGTTGCCGCCGAGCAGCGCCTCCTGGGCCTGCGCGACTTCCCTTTCTGCCGTGAACTTGCCCGGACCATCGGCCATGGCTTCGGTCGCGGATTCGGTCTTCTCGAGGTTCGCGCCGCTGCAGCCTGTCATTTGCGCGGCGTAGGCGGGAACGACGGCATAGGCTACGGCAGCCATCGCGGCTGCTCCAAATAGCGTCTTGAGCATGTTCTTCCCTATCTGTTTTGAACAGACTCAGCGTCATTGCTGAATGCTGCGAGCGCATGATCGCCTATCCGCGAAATCGTTCGAATGAATTTCGCGCGACTCAGTTGTGATAAGCGCGCGATGCAATCGTCTTATGCAAGGTGGCGCATTTTCATTACGGCGTCGTAATGAATTCGTTCGGGCGACGATTTCCAGGCTGATGCTGATCTGAACGCCGCGCGCGATCTCGCACTTGTTCGGCGCTGCGGCATCATTGTCGCGACAGCATGTCGTCAGATCTCATCTAGCAACCGCGGCAAATGCTCCGCAGCGATCGGGCAAGCTGGGCATCCTCTGACGTCATTGGTTCATAGGGCTTTGGCTGTGCAGCCTGTTGTGCCTCTTGCGCCTTTTGCCGGGCCGCCCGCGCCGCCTCCTGGCGCTGATAGCACGCCTCGCGCTCGGCGCGCGCCTCGATGAAGCGGCATTGTTCGGCGGCCTCTGCGGCGGAAATCGTGGCAGTCAGCGCAATGGCAAATGAAAGGCCGGCCGGAAGTTTCATGTCCGCATTTCCCCTTAGAACCTGGCTCGATCCATGCCGGGTGACTGTACAGGGAAACGACGCGCGCGCGAGCCTGCTCGGCCGAATGTCGGGGATCTCTAGCGCAGGTCGATCAATGCCGGCGGGATGCTTCCGGTGATGTCAGATGTGTCATCGGAGAGGCGCCAAGCCGCTACTCCGAAGCATGCCGTAAGCATCAGAGCCGTCACAAGCAGAAGGGTGCACGAAAACTGGCTCACATCATACCCCGCAACCCGCCTTGATTTGCAGAGAGCATGTCCTGCCGAGTCGGAAAATGCAGTTGGGCTGACTCAATTGCAGTTTTCCACGCGGATGAATTGCCTTTCCGGGCGACCGCCGGTTGGGGACTTCCCGTGGCGTCTGGTTTCTTCAGGATTCTGCATCCGTTCCGCTAGCGGCGTGAATACACCGTCCGGTAGTCTTCCGAACTCCACGAGATCGTAAGGTGTAGGCACGCGTGGCGGAGCAGGGCGACACGTCGGGCCGGAAGCGGGGCTATGCCGGCACCTGGCCGCCGCGCGCGGCCGCGCCGATCGGCGGGCTGGCGCCATCG
>NZ_LLXZ01000089.1 GCF_001440395.1 Bradyrhizobium jicamae
AAGCGATCGTTGCGTGCGCTGTTGTCGCATGGGAAAGCTCCGCATTGGGGGATTGCTCTTACAACGTCGCTGCAACGCAACCGTTCCTATGAACTAGCATAGACACACCCCTCAAATCTCGCTGCGGTCAAGCCCAGGACTGCCAGTCTTTAGATTCCGGAACGTTTTCCACTTTTTCCCATTATTGGTGATATCGAAAAGTAACGCAAATGAAGCCGTTATTTCGCCAGCTGAAGCATGAACTGTCAACTGCGAGGGATGCCACGTTGCTGCTAGCGATCATTGCAGGCTTTTTCGCTTGGACTATAACTCAATTGCTGAGGGCCATCTTCGGTTCGGGCTAACGGTTGTGCGCGCCCTTCTGCCGTTCAGGGTTTCCCCCGCTTTGTTTCTGTTCGATTCTCCAGGTCTTCTTCAAGACAGCATCAAACACGGCGTCAGCACGCGTAAGCGCGACACCGCGCGCGTCCTACCTGAACTGAGAACAGCGGCCCATGGCCTGCCCCAGACCGTCCAAGATGGGAAACTCCGCAGATTGCTCTCAAAAATTGTCGCTGTTAGGATCACTCTTTACGTGCCCCTCTCCACTCCGCTGCCACGCTTCAGCGCGGTCAGCGATCTTGTCGTATTCCTCCGCAACCCGCAGCATTCGTCGAATTTCCCGACCATCGTAGCATCGCTTCGCCTTTGCCCGTGTCGCGTGGGCGCGAGCTCGCCAGTACTTGGGCTCTTTGACCGGGTCACGCATCGGACACCGATAAATCAATCTTGAGCGTGACGTTCCTAATCAAATGTAAGGGTGCCCGACGCTCGTCATTCACGAATTGTTAGTGGATTGCTATTTTTTCCCGATAACTTTTCAATGGAGAAACTGCATTTCACATGCCCAGCCCTCAGCTCAGGCACTTGCTAGGAGCCACCCCTGCTCACGCCGGCTCCGGTATCGTTACGCGCTCCGGCTCTTCATGCTTCGGTTGATCGTAATGAATGCACATCAGGCCGAAACCATCCGCTTTTGAGCCCAACACGGACGCCGGTCATGCGCTAGCTAAGGTTCCCTAAGGGGCATCAACGGACCGAAGAAACTTCGATTCCGGGTCGTAGGTGGATAAGCGGCGCTCGGGTATATGCACGACAGCGCGCGGCTGAACACTCGCGTTCATGAACCTAACAACGGGTTC
>NZ_LLXZ01000090.1 GCF_001440395.1 Bradyrhizobium jicamae
CCCCACAGGTGTTTGATCTCCTTGATTATCTGATCCGTCACCGGGAGCGTGTCGTCACCAAGGACGATCTCATCGGCGCCATCTGGAATGGTCGCATTGTGTCCGATGCTGCGCTTACGACCCGCCTGAACGCTGTTCGCGCTGCCATCGGCGATACCGGTGAGGAGCAGCGCCTCATCAAGACGCTTCCGCGCAAGGGCTTCCGTTTCGTCGGACAGGTGCGGGAGACGCGAGAAGTTGCAGACCCAAATCCGCGCGATGCGCCCGAGAGCGCTCTTGCGCTCCCCGACAAGCCTTCCATCGCCGTGCTGCCATTCGAGAACATGAGCGGCGATCCCGAGCAGGAATACTTCGCGGACGGGATGGTTGAAGAAATCATAAGCGCGCTCTCGCGTTTCAAATGGTTGTTCGTGATCGCCCGCAATTCGTGCTTTACGTTCAAAGGCAAGGCCGCCGATGTCAGGGAGGTCGGACGCAGGCTCGGCGTGCGCTATGTCCTTGAGGGATCAGTGCGCAAGTCGGCAGAGAAGGTTCGCATCGCAGGGCAGTTGATCGATGCCGTGACGGGCGCGCACCTCTGGGCGGACAGGTTTGAGCGTGACCTGACTGACGTTTTTGCTCTTCAGGACGAAGTGACAGCCGCGGTTGTCTCGGCTATTCAGCCAAAGATGCTTCAAACAGAGATCGAACTGGCGACGCGGCGGCGACCGGAAAACCTCACGGCCTATGATCTTTTTCTCCAAGCCACGCAGCAGTTCTATCTGTCTACCCGCGATGGGTTGGCCGAGGCACTTTGGCTGCTCCGCCGGGCGTTGAAGCTTGACCCCTGGTTCGCTGAGGCCGCTGCCTTGGCAGGTGCCTGTCACATGCGAAACGTCCTTCTTGGCTACTCCCTTGATCCCCAGTTCGACCGCAAGGAAGCAGTTCGGCTTTTTCGATCGGCATTGAGCATCGATGATGGTGATCCGGACCTGTTAGCAACGGCTGCAATAATCTCGGCGTTCATGGTCGGCGATAGTGAAGCCGAGATCGAAATGGCTGACCGGGCGGTCGCGCTCAACCCAAATTCATGGATCACATGGCACAACAGAGGCCATGTCTATAGAGTTGCAGGGCTGCCAGAAGAAGCGGTCCGCAGCTTTGAACGCGCCATCCGGTTGAGCCCGGTAGCACACTTGACGTTTGAAGGCATTGGGATGGCCCTTATTGAGCTTGGTCGCTTTGACGAGGCCATCGTCGCAGGGAAGAAAGCCCAACGTCAGAACCCCTCCCATTTACCAAGTTACCGCTGTCTCGCGTCCGCTTTCGCCCATCTCGATCGTGACGCTGAAGCGCGTGAGGCGGCGGCGCGTGTGCTTGAGCTCGATCCCGCCTTCACGATATCCGGATGGATCGCTCGGGGTGGGAAATCAAACTCGAAGCTGTTGATTGAGGGCCTTCGGAAAGCGGGATTGCCCGAGTAGCTCTCCATCCAATGAGGTGATCGAATGGCGGCACTCTGCTGCGGCGCATGAGTCCGGTTATGGCCCTTGGCCGACATGGCAGATCGGTTCACCGACGTCTGCTTTCCGGGGTGGAGCGGACCAAGCTCGCATGGCCCCGAGCGTCGGCTTGTGACCCGATTCAGACATGGGCGGCCAATCTTTGCCGTGACGCACAACACAGCCCCTCATGCAAATGATGTGGTAGTGTATGGTTGTCGCTCTCAAGCCGTGCCATTGACATTCGCACCGTCGGTCGCCATCCGCTCGCGTCGGTCGGAAGCTTTCAGCCTTCAAGGATCGTGAACATTGCAGTAGCGTTGCGCGGTCACTCTGAACGGCAGCCCACCGGAATCGTCCTGTCGAGATAGACGGCGACCGGCCCGGTCAGCGCCATGTCGCGCAACTCACTCGGCGATATCAGCCGTGCGCCGATGATCTCGCGGTTGTCGAGCTGTAACTCGGGCAGCCGATCCAGTCGTAGTTCAAAAAAATGCACTTTATCTTTTCGCCCGTCCCAGAGGCCCCAGGCGTCGCTCACGGCGACCAGCGGGAATGCTCCGGCGAGGCCGATCTCTTCTGCCAGCTCGCGCCGAGCCGCTACTTCAGGCGTCTCACCCTGCCGGACAGTGCCGCCGGGGAAGTTCCACTCGATCCTATACGACGAGCGCACCAGCAGTAGCGCGTGACCGACGTAGACAGCCACAAGCGCCCCCTCATGCTGCTGGTGCCGCAGTCGCCACCAGATGCGGGCAAGCGGGAAACCGACGCGGTATGCTGTCCGCCAGGCAGCATCGAGAAGCGTGGAACGTCGAGCTTGTCCAAGGTCTGACATGGATCAACCTCTACTACCTTTGCCGGTAAGAAGGACAGCTTTTCGCCGGCACTGGGGCTCGTTGTCCCAGCTACATCTTGTCGTGCCCCTGACGCCGAGCCGTCGACATTCGAACGATTCCCACCTCCATATTGCTGCGAGCCGACCAGGGGATCGAATAGGACCTGCTTGCGGCAGCGCATGAGTCTGTTTTTAGCCAATAATGGGGTGCAAGTTCGCTGCGGAGCCAGGACAGATCGAGAGCAGTGTCGATCTTCCGCACCAGATGATCTTCGGGGACCGCATCGCCAAGACGAAACTCGTAGAACAGTTGACCTTGGTCACTCTTCAGACGGCCCATCATGGATCGACCTCACCGAGAATCGCGTCAACACAACGGAATCACGCTTCGCGACCTGTCTCAACCGACTTTTGCAACAAAATCGACCCTTTGCTGACCTGGTGTTCGCGGGCATCGAAGTCTGTTCGGTGGGGAAGCGGACCTCGCTCAGGACTGAACCGAGGTCCGAAAATGACCCGAAGCTGAAGTCATGCGCGGGCGTCGGCGGAACGACCACGGTTCGGAGTCCAGATAGCGGAGGGGCGGGTCGGGACCGATTACTGAACGAGACGCAGATATACTTTGGGCTTGAGGCGGTAGGCATCCAGCGCGAAGTTCGAGAGGAGGAGTACGTTTCTCTCACCCTGGCACATCAGCTCGGCGATTTCTTTCGCGAGGAAATGGGTGGCTTCATCGAAGCTTCTCAGTTCTTGGTTGCGGAGGAGGACGCTCAAGGCGATGTCTAACGACTCGTCGAAGATTTCCATCTCATTGGTGTTAAAATCGCTCATTGAAGGCCCGCCGCATGAAGAGGACTTGCGACGGGCCCATGGGCAGTATGTCCGCAAGGGACACAAGCTAAGCTGTCTTGCCTACTGATGTTCCGCACGGCGACCCTTCGCAGCAAGTTTCACTTCCCGGTACCGTAGTCCGGCCTTAGCGATCTCCTCGGAACGAAGTTCGCGCTCTGCCTTTACACGACGGAGATCAACCTGAGGGAGATTGCGGCGAACCGCGTCAGTGGC
>NZ_LLXZ01000091.1 GCF_001440395.1 Bradyrhizobium jicamae
GCTCCACCCCGGAAAGCAGACGTCGGTGAACCGATCTGCCATGTCGGCCAAGGGCCGATTTTGTTGAAAAAGTCGGCGCTTGCGCCGGTTGATCTTCGCTGATTCAGTCGTAGCGAGAGGACTGAATCATGATGGGACATCAGCTAGGTGAGCAGGCTGCGTTGTTCTACGAGTTTTCGCTCGAGCGGCACGTTCCGCCCAATCATCTGTTGCGATCGATCGACAGGTTCGTGGAGCTCGAAGGGTTGAGGCGGGAGCTGTCTTCTACAGCACGATCGGGCGCCCCTCGATCGCCCCCGAGCTGATGGTCCGGATGCTGTTGGTCGGTTACTGCTTCGGCATCCGCTCGGAGCGGCGCTTGTGCGAAGAGGTTCACCTCAACCTGGCATACCGCTGGTTCTGCCGCCTTGGACTCGATGGTGACGTGCCCGATCATTCAACCTTCTCGAAGAACCGGCATGGCCGCTTCCGCGACAGTGATCTGCTGCGACGGCTGTTCGAGGCCGTCTTGCGCCGCTGCATCGACGAGGGTCTGGTTGGCGGAGAAAGCTTTGCGGTCGATGCCAGCCTGATCAAGGCCGATGCGAACCGGCAGAACGGCATCGAAGGCGAGAAGGGGCTGCCCCCACAAGCCGCAGGCCGTGCCGTCGATGAGTATCTAGCCGTCTTAGACGATGCGGCCTTTGGGGCCGCGACCGAGATCGTCCCCAAGTTCATCTCACCGGCTGATCCAGCCGCACGCTGGACCGGTGCCCATGGCGGACAGGCTTTCTTTGCCTACTCCACGAACTATCTGATCGATGTGGAGAATGCGATCATTGTCGACGTTGAGCCGACCACCGCGATCCGGCAGGCAGAAGTTCTCGCCGCCAAGCGCATGATCGAGCGGACCGCAAAGAACTTCGCTCTCCACCCATCCAGGCTCCTCGGAGATAGCGCCTATGGTTCAGCCGACATGCTGGGCTGGCTGGTCGATGAACACAGCATCGAGCCGCATGTGACCGTGTTCGACAAATCGGCGCGCAAGGACGGCACCTTCGCACGCGACGACTTCAACTATGATCCCGCCGGCGACGTCTATATCTGTCCCGGCGGCAAGACGCTGACCACAACAGGAACGCGTGTAAATGATGGCGAGACGCTGCTTTATCGAGCGAGCAAGGCTGACTGTGACACCTGCGCCTTGAGGCCACGCTGCTGCCCGAACACGCCTGCTCGAAAGGTGCCTCGCTCGATTCATGAGAGGGCCCGCGACATGGCGCGAGCGATTGCCAACTCCTGGGAAGGTCGAGCATCACGACGACTGCGCAAGAAGGTCGAAATGTTGTTCGCTCACCTCAAGCGCATTCTCAAACTGGACCGACTGCGCCTACGTGGACCAAATGGTGCCCGCGACGAGTTTGTCCTCGCAGCAACCGCTCAGAACCTCCGGAAACTCGCTAAGCTGGTCCCAATGCCGCAGCCAAAACCAGCCTGAAAGGCGGTCGGTTCGCGCTGCAATTTGGGGGCGCCTCGGTCGCGGACGGACTTCTTCAACGGAATCGACCAATAACAGACATGGTGAGGCCTCTGTCTTGGTCTCGCAAACGGTTGGCTTTCTCGATAAAACGGAACTTAACCAACCTTTGGACGCCTTCGTGGAACAAATTACATTCGTGCTCGTTTGAGGGCCATATCGGCTTGCGATTACTTCGGAACGGCTGACGTAATGACCATTGCGCGCTCAACCAGCATTGACGAAGCGGATCATGCCCGACAGTCTCACGCGCAAGCGCTTATTAAGGAAGACCGCTGAGACGGAAGTTCGTCTTGCGCTAAGCCGGAGGCATATCGCCCGCCAAAGGGAAATAATAAGCTGGCAGCAAGAAAATGGACTCGATGCGGAATTGTCGTTGCAACTGTTAAGCACGTTCTTGTCGGTGCACCAAAGCCTTGAACACAACTACGGCATCCTGCAGGAAAAACTTGCCGCGCTATCTGAGTCTCAGATGCTTGATCTGATGTAGCGAAATGATGCCATCCTGTTCCCGACTGGCGAGCGAGGCAGCCGAAGTCCGATATGGGTCATTGTGACGGGCTTGACCGGACCGAGGCCGGTCTACCCCGGTGAACGGACATTCTCAGGATAGGCGGGCATGTCTCAAAGGGGCCAACAGGCGACATTCGCGAAATGAAAGAGGCCGCCAACTGAAGCGGCCTTAGTGGATCACTCCCAATTCCTTGAGTGGGAGAGCCGGGCTCGACGCTCTTGTGAGCCCGGGGGTCGATCTTCTAGTCCGGTACTGCTAGTCGCAACGGCGGACCCTGCGGACCGAACCGTCGTCGCGCTCGATCGTGACGGTGCGGCATCCGCGATCATATCCGTAGGCGCGATAAGCGCGTCGATCATAGTCTCGGTCGTAGCGGGGCCGCGGGCCCACTCTCACGCCGCCGAGCGGAGTATCAACGGCAACTTGAGCTGACGCGGGTGCAATAGAGATCGGCGTGCCGATAGCGAAACCAGCAACCGCCAGTGCACCAGCCAATAACAGAGTTCTCATAAGAGTTTCCTCCTGGGTTATGCATTGCTTTCCAACATCCGAGGTAGGGCAAGGTTCCCGCGCGAACTTCATCAAATGACCGGCGGCTCAGACTTGGGCCGCCTGCCTATGGGATTGGATACGGGCAGAAGTCCGCCGTGCATGTTCCTGAACCATACAATACTGTTGGAATGTCTGTTGAGGGTCATGTGTGGACGACGCCCGCATTGCAAGAAGAATCTGACGTTCGGCTTGCGGTCGGGTGCAAGTCATGTGTCCGGCCTGTT
>NZ_LLXZ01000092.1:0-15000 GCF_001440395.1 Bradyrhizobium jicamae
CCGAAGACGGTGCTGTGAGGTCAGCTAAGACCCATACCGGAAGTCGTGCGTTTTGACGCACGGTCGCCGTTACGTCGCAAAAGATCGCACAACATATTTCGCACTAGAAGGCTTCACGGTTTTGTATTGCCGCAGGTCTACTGCGTCACTGCAGGTCTGGGTCAACGATGATAAGGTTGATAGAAACCTGTATCGTTTGGTTTCAGAATGGAACGTTTTGCAGGCCAGATGCCCGAGGCCGCTTGTTCACTTCGGCGCAGAAGGTGCATTTCCGCTCCGGCGCAGACGAGAAACTTAGCTATTGATCGAACGACTTACTGCTTTTCATAGACGGCAACGTTGCTGATCGGCTGACCGTTCGCGCCGGTGCCATCGGTAGTAACCGTAAAAGTCTTACCATCACTGGATATTACGTTGGAGCCGGTTTGGACTGCCTTTTCAGCTTTCGAACGGACCCAGTTCACGTGGTTAGCATCGATTTGCGTGTAGGTAGTTGCGTCGAATACAACGTTGCCCGTTGTGGGGTGGGGCTTCCCATCGTAGATATGCATGAAGACCGTCTTTGTCGCCTGACCCTGTGCGTCGATTGTCTCGGCGGTGTTCTTCAGATCTTGCCCCGCCCCTTCGAAGGTCAGGGTTTGGCTCTTCGGCGGCGGCCCAGGACTAAATTTTGATTTTGCGAGATTGAGCTTCCACGTCCCTATCAGAGGATTACTCTGCGTAACTCCAACCTGTGGCGCCGCCGTGGCGAATACAGCCGACAACAGCCCTAACATAAGTATGGTACGTCGGTTCATGATGTTCCTCCTTCCAGCAGGTCAGTTGGTTTTCAGATCACTCGCCCACCGATGGCGTCTTTTGCCGTCCATTCGCCCCTTGGGACTTCGGCAGGTTCGAGGGGCTGGCGGCAGGTGCAGAATGCCTAATTGTCCCCGTGCAATCCTGCAGCTTGAACCCTTAAGCGGGCTGACAATTGACCTACATCAACGCGCAGATCGCTGAGTTGGATATGGATTACGAAAGCGTCACTGACTTGTGTGCGCGCTTTGGTTTGACTTGATGCGATTTGGCGACAGCGCCAAAATGCATCAGGGCGAGGTGACCGCTTCCGGTTTTTGGCCCGTCTCGGACGTGCCGCGCCAAGCTGACGATGTCTGTTGATTGGTGCAAAGCGGACCTCGCGCTTGGACGCATTGTTAGCCTGCCCCAGTTGGTGTTGTTGCCGAATTTGGACACGTTGCTCCGAGCGACCGGGTACCGGATAGCAAAAGGGCCGCATTGCTGCGGCCCCTCGCCAGCCCAAATTTGTTCGGGAATGAAAACACCACGCTGGCAAGAGTGATTTTATCGCGTTCAGCAGAAATGAGGATTCCGTAGAATCACGGTATTTCAGTATGCAGAGAAGGCGCTAGGCAATCGCGATTACTTTCTCAACAAGCCTTACGGCGCGGGTTAGCTTCGGAGATCAGTCGCGATGGCCAGGTCATCAGCTGGCTGATCACCACGGTGGAAATCGTATTGCACATGAGCGAGAAGTGCGCGATGTGGCTGATCATGTTCATCAGGCGCGCACTAGCTCAAGCTCAAATACTGGATAGCCTTTGCCGGGCTCATACGACAAACCCAGAAATGCATGGGTTATGAGACTGGTGTTGAACCTCGCGCCTTTCAGGAAACTCCCGACTCGGTCGCTGTCCAAGAAAAACTCATCGGTATGGATCACCAGCACATACCGTTCGTAAGATCGTTTCAGCTTCGCCGCGTCTTTCGCATTCAGCATTGCCTGAAGGGCTGCAATCAGGTCGTCGCGATGCCAGTCGAAATAGGCTTCAGGCTTCCGAGGCTCTTCACCCCGCGAACGCTGTCTCACCGCTTTGATCGATCGTTCCAGCGTAGGCCGGTGAACTAGCTCTGTTACCTCGACACCAGAAAACTGGCCGTCCAAGGTTGCTTCGCAATCGGGCGGGTCGTTTGGGTCGAGCGACCTTAGGCCATCGACCTGAACACCGGTTGCTTCAAGGATGTTTCGGGCAATACCGCTTTCGCCGACCGGCTTGTCGCGCCAGAACCAGAAGCTGTTCCATTCCCGCTTATTGGCGAGAACCAACTGTTCGAAATCGTCGTCATCGTCGTCGTTCATAGCGATGCCTGTCCTCGGATAACTCAGCGCGTTCGGGTACACACACGCGCACTTTGGGATGGTGCGAACACCATGTCGGAGGGGTCGATTGACTGACGTGATTTGATCACGCGCAGATCCTTCTGAACTGTAATCAGTCCAACCGGTGTGTCGTCAGCGTTCAGTTCAACGAACGCGGTAGCGCCCATGCGATCGGCAACAACGAAGGCCCGGTTGCCGATGCCGCGCGAGATGCCGATCCGGGCATATTGGCCATCGCTGGAATTGGTGTCGGGCGACGTGGTGATGAAAACGTCCTCGCGGTAGCCTTCGATCTTGCACCTCAGCACGTCGGCAAGCGAAGGCGTGGGCGCAACCATTTGAGCGCCAGCGAAACTGGCGACCAGCGCCATAAGAGCTGCATACTTCATCTACTTCGCCCCACCGCTCTCCGGCAAAACCAGTGTTTCGTCGCTCATGGTGCTGGCCTGTAACCTGTCGCGATCCAGCCGAAAACGGCGCGCACCGCTACAAATGCCAGACCCAACAGGTTGACGAGAAGCAAGGCCACTGCCGCGTAACCAAGTGCATATTCAGCCGCCGCCTTCATGTCGAACCTCGTCTCCTGCCAGTCGCGCCTCCATACCCCGTCACGCGCTTGGCGAATCTCGTCAAACGAAGCCCGGAAAGGTTCGCTGGCACAGCCCACCTTGCCGAGATCGAGGAGGCCATGCTCGTTCAGTGTTCGCCTCAACGTTTCTTCTGACAGGCGTGAGCCGCACTCCAGCGTCAGCATCATCTTAAAATTGCGGTCTTTAGCTTCAGAGAACGCGGCAACTCTCTCATAGACACCATAAGCGCCTGCCAGAACTGCAACGGCAACTGATGCCCGAAATGTGCCACGCATGATGTTTCGCGCTGCGGCCATTAGCCTACTACCCCTTTGCCCGATGCCGTTCCATTAAGATGCTATCATCGCAGCGCAAACAATGGCTCCGTTGTTTAGCCGCGTTCAAAGCGAATATGCAGCGCTCCTTTCATCGTGGGGTTTCCTCTGCAGAATTCTTCCCATACCGAATCCGATGATCGATTTGGCCATAGATGGTTTAGTAGATGAATATGAGGCCCACCCGCCCAATGATTTTTGTGCTTGGCTTGATCGTGATTATCAAAATAGAAAAAATGCCATGCCCGTTCGTTCCAAAACAGATGTCCGGAAAGCATCCGCCGTTCTCCGAACGTGGCGTAAATCTTGTTGGCGGCCTTTTGAGCGGCTGGCTTGAATCGACCGACACCGTTCGCTGCGAGTGCCGCATGGTCTGAATCCGACAGGATCAAGTGCTTTGGAATGAAGTCGCGATGATGGGATGAGTGGAGGAAGGGAGCATCTGCTGATGACCGGCACCACATGATGAAATCTGCTAGGTCCCGTTTACTCACTATCGACCCGCGACAATGCGTCTTCAAATCGCGTAGCTTATTGATTGTGAAGATCGCGAGTAGACTATCAATGGTGGACACGGTCTACCTCGCCATCACCACGGTGGCGATCTCTCCTTGTGCCATGTGGTCGTCGTCTCTCGCATTTTCTGCGAATCGGGAGCTTTCACGATGACACAATGCAGGGTAGCAATACGATGCTTGAGGATTTTCTCCCGGTTATTCACAGGGTGGCCCAACCAGGCACGTGGGTGCGTCGGCCGCACATCCGCACTCTTTTTTCCAGCGTGCGCAGGTGGAGTTTGGCTCGATTTGGGAGATCCGGGCGTCATCGGCCCAGCCGTCGGCAATGGTTCGAAGTTATATGGGCTGCATCGATGATCGCAGCAGACCGTCGGCGTTTGGTCAATCGTAACGCCCACCTCTGGCGAGGTGGGCGCTTCGCTTTAAAGATTAGTCTTTCTTGGGGGGAAGTGGAGCCGCTGTCAGCATCCGGGCTTTCCACTTGCCGTCTTGCTTGACATAGACGGCTGTCCAGACGCCAGCCGTATCCATCGGCTCGCCCTTGTCGTTCTTGCCAGTGACACGGAATTTGCCCATGGCACCAGGGGTATCATTGTCGATCTCCCACACCTCATCGACCGTGGCTTCGAGCTTGGTCAGTCCGGCCTTGAAGGCACCGCCATAGTATTCTGTGATGACGTGCTTGCCGGCCGGATTAACGATGAAGCCATCCTTGGTGTAGAGCGCCGCGATGCAGGCAGGATCCTGCTTGCTGAAGCAATCCATATAGACAGAAGCGATCTTGGTGATTTCCTGCTTCATATCATCGGCAGATGCTGGAGCCGAAAACACAAACGGGATGCACAATGCCAATAAAACTGAGCGTTTCATTTCCATTCCCTCCCCTTAGTGGTGCGCAATTGCACCGTGACGCCCACCGCAATGGGCGCTGCGTTGCAATCCTGTACCTTTTTCTAGCCGACTGGTACGCCCGGTCGGTTCGATATCGGAGAGCCTGACATCATCGGCCCAGCCGTCAGCATTGGTCGATGTGATGGCTGTATCGATGATCGCGGCAATAGATCAGCACGTTGCAGGTTGTCGGAGGCACGCATTCAGCGAACGTCGTCATGAGGTCTGAAGTTAAAGTATCGCACCTCGTTACGTGGCCCGTAAGAGTACGGTAGGGCGCAAAAGCGAATCGCGACACTAATGTGAACACAACAGCCGCATCGCATTGATTTCTCTCGGATTTTTCGGCCAATTCTCTCCCTTGCGCAGGGAATGCCGGACTGCTTCGGCTGTACCTGTATGCTCGTGTGCGCACCTTCTACACCTATTGCACACGAGACCGCGGGTGCGGCGAGCACCCGGCATTCCCTGCTCCCTCTTTCGGGAGAAGACATCAGATGCAAACCTCGGGCGGATACGTCGCGAGAATGCGAAGTCATATCGCAATGACGGGGCGTTCCGTGGGTTGGCAAAGCGAAGCGTGCCACCACAAGTCTAGCTGCGTCGGGATTGAGAATGGTGGGCACGGCCAAGAGGCCTTTGCCCACCCTACGACTAAAGCAACGCCGCCTGCTCCGCCGCGATCGCGTCGCCGGCACTGATCGTGCCGCCGGTGATCACTTCGGCATAGATCCCGCAATCGGCATGGCTGAACTTGCGCTGCAACGCCGGCGGGATCGCGAGGTCGCGCTGGGCGGTATCGGGATCGACATTGATGGCGGTGCAGCGGACGATGCGTTTCACCACCTTGAGCCTGACGTCGCCGATCGCAAGCGTGCGGTCGAGCAGGTCGAATTCGTGCCAGGCCGGCCAGCCCTCGACATGGAGATTGCCACGGAAGCGAAGCGGATGGACCGGTGCGCCGACGATATCCTCGATGGCGCGGACGCTGGCGAGGTTGATGATGGAAACCACCTTGCGGGCGACGTCCGAAAAGCTGTGGCCGGGCTCTCCAGCACCTTCGGCGGCCCCTTGATCTGGCCGGCAAAGGCGGTGGCGAAAAAATTCTCGATTGCCTGCCGGCCCTCGGCGGTCGCCAGGTTGCCCTGGGCTGCGATCTCGCCATTTTGGCGAATCGAGAGGACCTGGCTCTCATCGTCGAAATGAGTGCGCAGGCCGGCCAGCCATTCATCCCGCATCAGCATCAGGAAGTGCGCCTTCGGCATCCATTTCGGTTCCGCCGGATCAAACCCGGACGGGCCGTTCTCGATGGCGTAGCGGCGATCGGCCAAGAGGGTCTGTCCGGGCTTCAGTTCGGCGCGGCCGAGCTGCTCCGGGGTCAGGCCCTTGACGGGGTAACGGTAAATCCCAGTGATCCGGGCAGGGGAAGTGGCGTCCATGCGGCTTATTAAGGGATTCCTCCGGCTCGCGCCACAACTCCGAATTTATAGCCGCGGCTCTTCCGTTTTGCCCGGTCATGCCCACATTTGCATCAAGCCTGAAAAGCGGGCGACGACCCGCGGCCGGTTGAGGAATGTCAACGCGGTCCGCGTATCCCCAATGAAGATGCCGCAATCATGCCTCAGGGGTGAGGGCGGTAGGCCGAGGGAATCAAACTATGAATATTGAAAAATACACCGAGCGGGCGCGCGGCTTTGTCCAGTCTGCGCAGTCGCTCGCCATGCGCGACGGGCACCAGCAGTTCTCGTCGCTGCACGTCCTCAAAGTCCTGCTTGATGATAGCGAAGGGCTGGCCGCAGGTCTGATCGACCGCGCCGGCGGCAATTCCCGCGCCATCCTCAAGGCGACCGAGGACGCGCTGAAGAAGCTGCCGAAGGTTTCGGGCAGTGGCGCCGGGCAGATCTATCTCGCCCCCGACATGGCGCGCGCCTTCGATGCGGCGGAAAAGGCGGCCGAGAAGGCCGGCGACAGCTTTGTCACCGTCGAGCGGTTGCTGCTGGGCCTGACGCTCGAGAAGAACGGCGAGGCCGGTAACATCCTGAACAAGGGCGGCGTCACGCCGCAAAGCCTCAACGCGGCGATCGAAGCGCTGCGCAAGGGCCGCAGCGCGGATAGCGCGACGGCGGAAAACGCCTATGACGCGCTGAAGAAATATGCCCGCGACCTCACGCAGGCCGCGCGCGACGGCAAGCTCGATCCGGTGATCGGCCGCGACGAGGAAATCCGCCGCACCATCCAGGTGCTGTCCCGCCGCACCAAGAACAACCCCGTGCTGATCGGCGAGCCCGGCGTCGGCAAGACCGCGATCGTCGAGGGCCTGGCGCTGCGCATCCTCAATGGCGACGTGCCCGAGAGCCTGCAGGACAAGAAGCTGCTGTCGCTCGACATGGGCGCGCTGATCGCAGGCGCCAAGTATCGCGGCGAGTTCGAGGAGCGGCTGAAGGCCGTGCTGCAGGAAGTCACTGCCGCCGAAGGCTCGATCATCCTGTTCATCGACGAGATGCACACCCTCGTCGGCGCCGGCAAGGCCGACGGCGCGATGGACGCGTCCAACCTCTTGAAGCCTGCGCTGGCGCGCGGCGAGCTGCACTGCATCGGCGCCACCACGCTCGACGAATACCGCAAGCATGTCGAAAAGGACGCCGCGCTGGCGCGACGCTTTCAGCCGGTGTTCGTCTCCGAGCCGACGGTCGAGGACACCATCTCGATCCTGCGCGGCCTGAAGGACAAGTACGAACAGCACCACGGCGTCCGAATCACCGATTCCGCTCTGGTGGCGGCGACCACGCTGTCGAACCGTTACATCACGGACCGTTTTCTGCCCGACAAGGCGATCGACCTGATGGACGAGGCAGCGGCGCGGCTGAAGATGCAGGTCGATTCCAAGCCGGAAGAGCTCGATCTGATGGATCGGGAAATCATCCGGCTGAAGATCGAGCAGGAGGCGCTGAAGAAGGAAACCGATATCGGCTCCAAGAGCCGGCTGCAGTCGCTGGAAAAGGAACTGGCGGATCTGGAGGAAAAGTCGGCGGCCCTGACGTCGCGCTGGAGCGCGGAGAAGAACAAGCTCTCCGACGCGCAGAAGATCAAGAGCGAGCTCGATGCGTTGCGCATCGAACTCGCCAATGCGCAACGCCGCGGCGAATTCCAGCGTGCGGGCGAGCTTGCCTATGGCAAGATTCCGGAGCTGGAGAAGCGTCTCGAAACCATCGAGGCCAACGAGGACTCCGGCGAGATGATGGAGGAGGCGGTGACCGCCAACCACATCGCGCAGGTCGTCTCGCGGTGGACCGGCGTTCCCGTCGACAAGATGCTGGAAGGCGAAAAGGACAAGCTCCTGAAGATGGAGAACGCGCTGGGCAAGCGCGTCGTCGGCCAGGCCGAAGCCGTGCGGGCGGTGGCGACCGCCGTGCGCCGTTCGCGCGCAGGGCTACAGGACCCGAACCGTCCAATGGGCTCGTTCATGTTCCTGGGGCCGACCGGCGTCGGCAAGACCGAGCTGACGAAGGCGCTGGCGGAATATCTGTTCAACGACGAGACCGCGATGGTCCGTCTCGACATGTCCGAGTTCATGGAAAAGCACTCGGTGTCGCGGCTGATCGGCGCGCCTCCCGGCTATGTCGGCTATGACGAGGGCGGGGCGCTGACCGAAGCGGTGCGGCGGCGGCCCTATCAGGTCGTGCTGTTCGACGAGATCGAGAAGGCGCATCCCGACGTCTTCAACGTGCTGCTGCAGGTGCTCGACGACGGCCGGCTGACCGACGGCCAGGGCCGCACCGTCGACTTCCGCAATACGCTGATCATCATGACCTCGAACCTCGGTTCGGAGTTTTTGGTGAACCAGCCGGAGGGTGAGGACACCGCGGCGGTGCGCGAGCAGGTGATGGGGATGGTGCGGATGCACTTCCGGCCCGAATTCCTCAACCGCGTCGACGAGATCATCCTGTTCCACCGCTTGCAGAAGAGCGAGATGGGCCGGATCGTCGAGATCCAGTTCGCGCGCCTGCAGAGATTGCTGGAGGATCGCAAGATCACGCTGACGCTCGATGCGGCCGCGCGCGACTGGCTGGCCGCCAAGGGCTGGGATCCGGCTTACGGCGCAAGGCCGCTGAAGCGGGTGATCCAGCGCAGCTTGCAGGATCCGCTGGCCGAGATGATTCTCTCAGGCGATGTCGCCGACGGTGACCACGTCGTGATCTCGAGCGAGGGCAATGTGCTGACCTTCAACGGCAAGGCAGCTCAGACTGCCGAGATCGCGCAGTTCGAGACACCGGTGCCGAAGCGCAAGCTGAACTAGGCCGGGCTGAAAGCGCAGGCATGAAAGCAAGTGGATGCATCCCGCTATATGCAGGCGGCATCCACTCGCCGGATTGTCGGGTCAGGCTTGCTCGGGAGGCGGGCTGCTGCCGCCGCGTTCGTCGTCATCCTCACCGGGATCAAGCTCCGAGAGGATGTCGACGAGTTCGCGCACGCGGCCCGTTGCCAACGGCTTGCCGGCGTTCATCATCGGCTCGTCATTGGCGAGCCAGGCATGGGCCTCCGCGAGTTCGTCCACGGTGGCGCCGGTTCCAATGATCTGGGCGATGGTCACATCGTCGGCGGCGCCGACCACCCTGGCAACGTCCTCACGCGTCAGCTGCATGACGACCCTCCATCGTTTGGCCATGCGCCGGCCGCCGCGTCGGCCGACGGCTTCGTCCTGCACGGTCAACCGGGGACCGCGGGTGGAGTTCCGGCAGCCGCAGGCCGCGGGGGCTATTTTTTCGTGACCTTGTAAATCGCGTTCTCGATATCCGACGAGAAATAGATCACCCCGCTCGCGCCAACCCCGACGCCGGTCGGGATGTTGCTCGGCAGTCCGCCGGGCGCCGGGGGAAGGCCGATCGGGAGGTTGGCGGCGATCTCGGTAACGGTGCCGCTGGCGGGATCGATCTGGACCAGGCGTTTCGCGCCGACTTCGGCCACGATCAGCTTGCCGTCTGGCGCGACTGCGATGCCTTCGGGCCCCTTCAGGTCCTTGGCGATCACCGTCTTTTCGCCGTTGCTTCCGACCTTCGACACCAGTCCGGCGAACGCCTCCGTCAGATAGACCGTGTTGTCCGATCCGGCGGCGAGCCCCACCGGCCCTTCGAGGTTTCCTGCGACGACAGTGCGGTCCTTGCCGTGCTCGCCGCTGGCTCGCACCAGCGATTTGCTGCCGAGTTCGTTGACGAGAATGGAGCCGTCACCGAGCTTGACCGCGTCATGCGGGGCCTTGAAGCCGTGCAGCATCTCCCTGGTCTTGCCGGTCTTGCGGTCGATCAGTTGCACGGTGCCGGTGAACCAGCTCGACAGCAGCACGTCGTCGCCCCTCGCGGTGGCGCTCATCGGGTATTCCAGCGTCACGCCGTCGGCGTGCATGCGGGCGGGTTCGGAGACCTCGCCGGTCGCGCCGTCCACGGTGCGGTAGGCGAACACGTCAGCGACGTAGATGGTGTCCTTGGCTCCGTCGGAGACGACGCCGATGCCGCCGGGCAGCGCCAGCTTACCGACAATGACCTGCTTGGCAGTGCCGGTCTCCGGATCGACTTCCTGAATGCCGTTGTCGGCCATGTTGGAGACGAAGATGCGGTCCTTGTCGTCGATCGCGAGGTTGTCGAGCGAGGGCTTGAGCTGGGCGGCCAGCTTTTTCGCGCCGGACTTCGGATCGACCCGGACCAACTGGCCGAGCGCGGTATCGACAACCCAGAGATTACCCTTGGAATCGAAATTGACGGCGGCCGGAATCTTGAAGCCGTCGGCAACCACGGCAAGTTCGCCCTTGTCGACGTCGACCCGGGCGACCTGGCCCTTGAACCATAGCGGGCCGTACAATTTGTCGTCGGGGCCGAATTCGAAGCCGTTGAGGCCGCCCATCTTCTCCATGATCATGCGCGGCGGTTTCGCGCCCTCGACGTCGATTTCATAGAGCGCGTCGCCCAAAAACACCTGCGTCGCGTACAGCCGTCCGTCCTTGCGGAACGCGAGCGAGTTGATGCCGGGCAGGCTGGAAGCGAGCTTCTTCACCGGACCGTCGCCCTTGCGTGAATAGAGATCGCCGGTGAGGAAGGCGGTCCACGCCATGGTGCCGTCGGGCGCGAACGCGATGTCGTCGGACATGCCCTCGGGGGAGGGGACGGCGATCTTCGCCGTGCCGTTATTGCGATCGACCTCGTAGAGCGCGGCGCCGGCGACGCTGCCGGCGAACAGGCGGCCGGATTTGTCGATGCCGAGCCCGTGCACGCCATGAAACGCCGAGCCCGGAACCAGCCTGGTGACCTCATAGGTCTGCGCCGATGCACCGGCTGCGTTTCCTAGAACAATCGCCGCAACGGTTGCTGCGAGTGCAAGCCTGTTCGTCATGACGCTACCTCCCACTGTTTTTGTTGGGGGCAGTATTTGTCGCGATGGGCGGTTTGGCAAACGAAACTGTCGGTTGTACGCGCGGCCACGATCATAAATCCGGCACGCAGCGTGGCGCGAGAAGTCCTATCGAATCTTCAGGATATTATCGGAGCCTCAGCGGCTGACCTGGCGCGTCTGCGGCGTGGTGCCGGTGGCCTCAGAAACCCGCGCCGAGCTGCCGCGGTTGTTCATCTGGATGTCGAGCCGGTCGCGCTCTTTTTCGAAGTTCGCCAGCATTGAGCCTTCGAGCGAGCGGCCGCGCGGCAGCTTGACACGCATCGGATCGACGAAGCGGCCGTTGACCAGGATTTCGTAGTGGACGTGGGCGCCGGTCGACATGCCGGTCGATCCGACGAAGCCGATCACCTGGCCCTGGCGCACGCGCTTGCCGGGCTCCATGCCCTTGGCGAACGCCGACATGTGGCCGTAGGCGGTCTCGTAGCCGTTATTGTGCTTCAGGCGAACGTATTTGCCGTAACCGCCTTCCCAGCCGACCTTTTCGACCACGCCATTGCCGGAGGCGAAAATCGGCGTGCCGTAGGGCGTCGCCCAGTCCACGCCGGTGTGCATCTTGGTATAGCCGAGGATCGGATGGCGGCGGCCGCCGAAGCCCGAGCGCATGATCGCGTTGTTGACGGGCTTGCGGACCAGGAACTTTTTCGCGCTCTTGCCGGTCTCGTCGTAGAAGTCGACGACGGAATCGTCGGGGGTCTGGAAGCGATAGTATTTTTTGGTCTCGCCGCCGACCGTCAGCGAAGCGAACAACACTTCGGTCTTTTCGTTGGTGGGGGTGCCTTCGTCGTCGCCGGCGAAGAACACGTCGAAGGAATCGCCCGGCTGCACCTTGCGCTGGAAGTCGACGTCGTAAGAATAGATGCGGACCATGTCCTCGATCACGGTGGCCGGCACCTTGTTGCGCAGCGCGGTCTCGTAGATGCTCTGATAGAGCCGGACGCCGCTGCCATCATCTTCATCGTCGTCATCGTCATCCTTGCCGGTTGCGGCTTCGGCGACGGTATTCATGCTCTGGACGTCGACAGCGACATACTTGCCAACGTCCGACAGTGCGGCGACGGCTTCGACGGTGGTTTCGTTGGCGACAATCACGCGATAGGGCTGCAGCCGGGCACTGGGTCCGAGGCCGGAGGGGGCCATCAGGATGCGGATCTTCTGACCTTCCTTCAGGCCGCCGTCGCGGCCGCGGGGGCCAAGGGTCAGCGCAACCGCCCTGGCTTCGTCCGGCGTCGCGCCCAGGTCGCGCAGGATCGAAGCGATGGTGTCGCCCTTTTTCACAACGTGAACGCGTTCTCCGGACGGATTGCCGCCGGTGATCTGGTCCTTGGTCTTCGGCAGCAGGGTGACGTTTTCCGGCACGATGCGGGTTTCAAAGCCGGCATAGGGATCGGAGACGTTGCCCTCGGTGGCATAGGCAAGCTTGATATCGGACTGCACGCCACTGGCGTCGGCAGTGAGGGCCGTGTAGCGGACACCGCCCGAGCCTCGCCAGTTCGCGGCGTCCCGTACCCGCATCAGGACTTCATCGAGCGCGACCACGGCGGCGAGTTTCGCCTTGGGCAGCACGGTGGCGAGGTCCTTGGTAACGAAGGAAACTTCGGCGTCCGGCTCGACGGCTTCGGGATTGTTCGGATCATCGGCCGCCGCCTGCGTCGGGGTGCCGACATCGGTCAGCAGGCGCTGGGCATTGTAGGGCGGGATCTTCGAGCTGAGATCGCTCGTCGTCATCGACAGGTTGCCGGAGATGCGGACGAAGGGCCGCACCCGCATCACGTCGCGGTTTCCAACACGGGTAACGGTCGACACCCGCATTACATTGCGTGAGGCGGTGGATTCGCCGGGCGGCGGCAGACGGTCGCTCTTGTGCAGGGTGGCGGTACGGTCATTGGCGCTGAATGCACCACGTAGCGCGCCCTCGACGCGCTCCGGCACCTTGGCAAAAGTCATCTCGCCGTCGAGCGAAGCAAAAACGGCGCCGCCGATGAGAGCCGCGCCGCACAGACCAGTCAGGATGGTGCCGCTAAACCATTGTACGGAGACACGGCGGCGATCGATCACCGCAGCCTCGGAGCCATCGACGGAAAGTGGCGGCTCGTGACCGAGATCGATGATCCCGGTCTCGCGTCCATAGCCGCTCCCGCGTGGCGCCTTCTGGCTCAACCCTGTCTCCCCCCAAATTCCATCGACATCCGACAAGACCTCGCCCGATCCAGACCCCACGTTTCCGCCCTTTTAAGGGAGGGATTCCGGAGCATGACGTTGCCGCACGCATGGAAATTCGGGAATCAGAAGCCAGAAGAAGACCGGCCACAGTCTCGAACGTCAATGGTCAGCAGATCTCTCGAAGTTTCCTGGCCGCATGGGAAAGGCGACGGGTTCCTCGATATCGCCTGTCCCGGGTAGATGAAGACCGGCAGCCCCCACTGGCACCCGGTGATTCAATGCATACCTTATAGTCAGATCGTCGCAGGATTGTGGCTCAAGTGCGGCCAAAGGCCCGAAACATAGGGACTTCTTGGCGTCTGAAAAAACTTGCGAGCGATACGACAATTTCTTGACGAGGGGCGTTGACAACCCCGATCGGGCGGGCCTATAACCCGGCCACTGAGCGCGGCGATGCATTGGCCCCCGAGGCCAACGCATCTTTTCGCGCCCCGTAAGCTCCTCATTGCGATGAGTGACTCAACAGCCGATAACAGTCGGTTGTTATTTGTCGTCGGATGAGGTGTGCGGGAACCTTCCAGAAGTGGAAGGGTGGGGTCCCACGGATCCCGGGCTATTTGACAAGTGAAGATGAAGAAAGAGAAACGTGGACGGCGGAGTCCTTGCGTCTCTCGGAATACTTGAGAGCTTCGGCTTTTGAGTTCTGGGAGTGGACGAAAGACTTCGGCGGTACACGTTTAAAGGTTACACCATCGTTGCCAGCGATGTGAATCGTGGGCAGCTCGTCGGCTTCGGTCGGCGAAGAATGGTGGGACCTCGTCAAACGTTGTGATCAGCCGGTTTAAAGTTTCAAGTCCAACTTGAGAGTTTGATCCTGGCTCAGAGCGAACGCTGGCGGCAGGCTTAACACATGCAAGTCGAGCGGGCGTAGCAATACGTCAGCGGCAGACGGGTGAGTAACGCGTGGGAACGTACCTTTTGGTTCGGAACAACACAGGGAAACTTGTGCTAATACCGGATAAGCCCTTACGGGGAAAGATTTATCGCCGAAAGATCGGCCCGCGTCTGATTAGCTAGTTGGTGAGGTAATGGCTCACCAAGGCGACGATCAGTAGCTGGTCTGAGAGGATGATCAGCCACATTGGGACTGAGACACGGCCCAAACTCCTACGGGAGGCAGCAGTGGGGAATATTGGACAATGGGCGCAAGCCTGATCCAGCCATGCCGCGTGAGTGATGAAGGCCCTAGGGTTGTAAAGCTCTTTTGTGCGGGAAGATAATGACGGTACCGCAAGAATAAGCCCCGGCTAACTTCGTGCCAGCAGCCGCGGTAATACGAAGGGGGCTAGCGTTGCTCGGAATCACTGGGCGTAAAGGGTGCGTAGGCGGGTCTTTAAGTCAGGGGTGAAATCCTGGAGCTCAACTCCAGAACTGCCTTTGATACTGAAGATCTTGAGTTCGGGAGAGGTGAGTGGAACTGCGAGTGTAGAGGTGAAATTCGTAGATATTCGCAAGAACACCAGTGGCGAAGGCGGCTCACTGGCCCGATACTGACGCTGAGGCACGAAAGCGTGGGGAGCAAACAGGATTAGATACCCTGGTAGTCCACGCCGTAAACGATGAATGCCAGCCGTTAGTGGGTTTACTCACTAGTGGCGCAGCTAACGCTTTAAGCATTCCGCCTGGGGAGTACGGTCGCAAGATTAAAACTCAAAGGAATTGACGGGGGCCCGCACAAGCGGTGGAGCATGTGGTTTAATTCGACGCAACGCGCAGAACCTTACCAGCCCTTGACATCCCGGTCGCGGACTCCAGAGACGGAGTTCTTCAGTTCGGCTGGACCGGAGACAGGTGCTGCATGGCTGTCGTCAGCTCGTGTCGTGAGATGTTGGGTTAAGTCCCGCAACGAGCGCAACCCCCGTCCT
>NZ_LLXZ01000093.1:0-22183 GCF_001440395.1 Bradyrhizobium jicamae
CGCTGGGTGGCGGCCGCGGGGCCGCGATCGGCGCCATCGTCGGCGCAGGCACCGGTGCAGCCATCGGCGCCCAGGGCGAGCCCCGGCCCGGCGGCTATCGCTGGTATCAGGGCGGTTGCTATGTGGAGCAGCCCGGCGGCTGGCAGGCCGTTTCGCCGCGCTATTGCGGTGTCCAGGCGCAATACGCACCGCCGCCGCCCCGCTATTACGACGATACGCCGCGCTGCATGCGCTCGTCGACCTACGATCCGCGCCGCGGCACGTTCATCGGCCGCGACGGCTACGAGCGTCCCTGTCCGTAACGCTCAGGTTGCGATCGGGGCACCCTCACGCTTGATGGCCTGCGGGCGGCCCTCGTCGTCGATCGAGACGTAGGTGAAATTGCCGTCGGTCACCAGGATCTGCTGCATCTCCTGGCGGCGCACGACCCATGCTTCGAGATGGACCGTGAGCGAGGTGCGCCCGACCCGCACCAGATTGGCGTAGACCGACACGAGATCGCCGACATAGACGGCCTTTCTGAAATTCATTGCCTCGATCGCCACCGTTACGGTGCGGGATTTGGCGATCTTGGAAGCAGCTACGCCACCGCCGATGTCCATCTGGCTGAGCAGCCAGCCGCCAAAGATATCGCCATTGGCGTTGGTGTCGGCCGGCATCGCCAGCGTGCGGATGCAGAGCTCGCCGCGCGGCTCGGTTTCGGTGTTGGGCGGGGCGTGGATTTGGGTTTCGGTCATATCGGTCTCTGACGCTGCGTGACGATGCCGTCGATCATAGACGACCTGCCCGCCATGTTAAGCGTCACCGGGTCTGCCGCGGCGGACCTGAAAGCACGCCGGTTTGCCGGTATTGCTGCTGCCAGGCATTGTCGTCGGAGCGCGGCACGATCCCCGTGATCGGCCCGATCAGGCGCTCCAGCCCGCGCCAGACATGAAGCCCGTCGCACAGATAATTCGCCCATCCGTTCACGACGCAATAGTGGATCGTCTGATTGTGATGATGAACCCAGTGATGCGCCGGTGGGCACACCAGATGAAGCCGCTGCGCCAGCCGCATGATCGCCGAGCGGGCGGGCTTGTGCGCGAGATTGTGAAAATGCATGCCGAACAGCAGACAGACTGAACTGATGAGCCACAACAGCATCAGCGTCCAGGTCGCGGCCGAGACCGGGCACAACGCGGTGACGGCAGCGGCAAAGCCGAAAACCACTGCGCTCGGCGCCGAGCCGAATGACGCATTCTCCAGGAAGCCATAGACATGGTGGGGATGGGTATGGTGTTCGCGGGTGATTGCAATCGCGCGCCCCATGGTGCGCTCGTCGAACCAGGTGTCCATCGCCCAATGCACCGCGCCGGACGAGAAGTCGGCCAGAAAGTAGCCGGCCAACAATGCCGCCATCAAATACGGCAAGGGCAATCCAACGACGGTGAAGGTGCAAGCAAGCCAGGACGCGCAGAACAGGATGACGGCGATATTGGCGCCGATCCAAAGCTTCATGGTCCTGACTTCGCGAGCCGTTGCCTCCTTGAAAAAAGGAGTGGTTTGCATGGCGTCTCCGCAATCTGGAGATACGACTTAGGATCGTACTGACATGTAACACAATCAGGCGGGTCGCGCCATGATATGGCACCGCCGTGCGCTGTTGGTCAGCAAATGTCGCACGGCAATCCTGACCGGTGCACGCTGCTACTTGAAAGTCTCCCAGCCGGCATCGGGCGTAAACCGGCCGCCGAACTTGTCGGTCAGCGTCTCCAGCGTCGAGACCACGTTCTCCACGCCTCGGGTTCGCGCATAGTTCAGGGGACCGCCGCGGAACGGCGCGTAGCCGGTGCCGAAGATGACGGCGCCGTCGACGACGTCGGCGTTATCGACGATGCCCTCGCGCAAGCAGGCGACGCAGACATTCGACATCGGCAGGATCAGCCGGTCGATCATTTCCGCCGATGGCTCGGAGATCGCAGACATGCCGCCGGTGTCGGCCTTGCCGTCCTTCCAGGTGTAAAAACCCTTGCCGGTCTTGCGGCCAAGTTCGCCCTTGGCAACCTTTTCGCGCAACCATGCCGGCGTCGGCGGCAGCATGTCGCCGAATTTCGAGCGCAGCATGTCGCCGACATCGAGGCAGATGTCGAGGCCGACCTGATCGGCCAGTTCGATCGGCCCCATCGGCATGCCGAACTTCTTGGCGGCGGCGTCGATGACCGTCTTGTCGATCTTCTCGTCCAGCATCACCATCGCTTCCAGCATGTAGGGGGTCAGTGCGCGGTTGACGAGGAAACCGGGCGAGGATTTTACCGGCAGCGGCAGGCGGTCGATGGCGCCGACGAACACCAGTGCCTCCTTCAGGAGCTGCGGGTCTGTGCCGTCATGGCTGACGACCTCGACGAGTTGCAGCCGCGAGACCGGATTGAAGAAGTGAAGACCAAGCAGCCGCTCCGGCTTCTCCAACGTGGTGCGAAGATCCTGTAACGGAATGCTGGAAGTATTGGTCGCAAGGATCGCGCCCGGCTTCATTTTCGGCTCGAGGCCAGCATAGACCTTCTGCTTCAGTTCAAGCTTTTCCGGCACCGCCTCGATGATGAGATCGGCGTTGCGGACGCCTTCGGCCTGCATGTCCGGCATCAGCCGGTCCAGCGCATCGCGCACGGCCGTGCGCTTGCGCAGGATTTTGCCGTAGAGATCGGCGGCCCGCTTGATCGCGCTCGCGATCGGCTCCGGCTTCATGTCGGCGAGCGTCACACGAAGATCCTGGCCTGCGCACCAGGCGGCGATGTCGCCGCCCATTGCGCCCGCGCCGATGACGTGGACGTGCTCGATCTTGTTGCCGCTGCCAGCAAGCTTCTTCATCTGCTCGCGCAGGAAGAACACGCGGATCAGGTTCTGTGCAGTCGGCGTCACCATCAACTTCGCGAACGACGGCTGCTCCGCGCGCAGCATCGCCAGCCGGTCACCGCCATGCTTTTCCCAGAGATCGATCAGCGCATAAGGTGCCGGGTAATGCTCTTCCGGCGCAGCCTTGGCGGCCTCACGGCGCATGCGCGAGGCGATAAGGCCCCTGACGGAACCGAAGCCGAAGATGGTATTGAACATCCTCGGCCGCGCGCGCTTCAGGCGGCCAGACACGGCGTCCTTGACCGCATTCCTGACATGCCGTTCCTGTGTCACGGCGTCGACCAGCCCGAGCGACTTTGCCTTGCGCGCATCGATGGTCTTGCCGGTCAGCATCAGCGGCATCGACTGCATCGGATTGACGAGCTGCGTGAAGCGCGCAGTGCCGCCGAGGCCGGGATGCAGGCCGAGCATCACCTCGGGGAAACCGAACCGCGCGTCCTCGATCGCAATCCGCATCTGGCAGGCGAGAGCGACTTCGAGGCCGCCGCCGAGGCAAAAGCCGTGAATCACGGCGACGGTTGGAATCCGCAATTCTTCCAGGCGATTGATCACGGCATGCGCGCGGCCGATCTCGAGCTCGACCGCGCCAACATCGGTGGCGCCGCGAAAAGCATTGACGTCGGCGCCGGCGATGAAGCCGGATTTCTTGGCCGAACGGATGACGAGCCCGGTGGGCCGCTGGCTTTCCAGTTCCGCCAGCACCTTGTCGAGTTCCTCGATCAGGTCGGCCGAAAGCGTATTGGCGCTGGTGCCCTCGCGGTCGAACAACAGCCAGGCGACCCCGTCGGCATCGCGTGTCAGCTTGAAGTTCTTGTACGGGCTGTCGGCGCCGGGCGCAGGCCCGAGTTCGAGCACGCGATCGCCGAGAACGTTCATGATCTGGCTATCCATACTCACACCGTCTCTATCAGCATCGCGCCGCCCTGCCCGCCGCCGATACATTCGGTGGCGATGCCGCGCCGCGTGCCCAATCGCTTCATGGCGTTGACGAGATGCAGCACGATGCGGTTGCCGCTGCAGCCCACGGGATGCCCGAGGCTGATCGCGCCGCCATCGACATTCAATCTGGTCTGGTCGAGTTCGCCCGCCGCGCCATCGAGACCGAGAATCTCCTTGCAGAATTTTTCATCGTTCCAGGCGGCAAGACAGCCCAGCACCTGCGTCGCGAACGCCTCGTTCAATTCCCAGGTCTCGATGTCGGAGAGCGTCAGCTCGTTGCGCTTCAACAGCTCGGTCGCCGACAGTACCGGGCCGAGGCCCATGATGCCGGGATCGAGCGCCGACCACTGGCTGTCGAGAATGGCCGCCTTCGGCGTCAGCCCGTGTTTTGCGACCGCCTCTTCGGAGGCAAGGATCACCCAGGACGCGCCGTCGGTGATCTGCGAGGAATTCCCGGCGGTGACCTTGCCCCAGGGGCGTTCGAACACCGGCCTCAGCTTCGCCAGCGACTCCGGCGTCGAGTCCGGCCGCACACCGTCATCATGGTCATAGAATTTGCCGTCGCGCGCGAATGCGGTTTCAACCTCGCCCTTGAGCCAGCCTTCCGACTGCGCCTTTGCCAGCCGCCTGTGGCTTTCGGCGGCATAGGCGTCCGACTGCGCGCGGGTGACGCCGAAGAGATGCCCGACCACTTCGGCTGTTTGCCCCATGTTGAGTTCGGTGATGGGATCGGTCAGGCCGCGCTCCAGGCCGATAATCGGCTTGAAATAGCTCGGCTTTGCTTTCAGCGCGGCCATGATCTTGGCGCCGACGCCCTTGGCGCCGGCAAGCCCTGCGAACCAGCGCACGCCATGCTGCGGCCACACCAGCGGCGCGTGGCTCAGCGCTTCGGCCCCGCCGGCAAGAATGAGGTCCGAGACGCCCTCGCGGATGTAACGGTAAGCGGTGTCGATCGACTGCATGCCGGAGCCGCAATTGATCTGGACGGTGAAGGCGACCATCTTCTCGCCCATCCCGAGCCGCAGCGCGGCGACGCGCGCCGGGTTCATCTCGTCGGCAATGACGTTGACGCAGCCAAGGATGACCTGGTCGAAGGCATCAGGCGCAAACGGCTGCCGCGCCAGCAGCGGCCGGCCGCACTGCACGGCGAGATCGACCGGGGTAAACGGGCCGGGGCCGGAGCGTGCTTTCAGGAACGGCGTCCGGCTGCCGTCGACGATAAAAACCGGTCGCGCCATCAGCTTGCCGCCCTCTGTTCACCCAGTTCCTGGAAGAACTGATGCACATCGGCGCCCTTCCTGTAAATCGGCGACAATGCCTCAGGCGCGAAATCATCGACCTCGATCACTTTGGCAACGGCCTCATGGGCGGCAGCCAACTTCTCGCCCTGCGCCTGGGTGATGACGCCCTTCTTCACCGCTTCCTGCCAGTCATGCAGGCGCGCCGCGCGCATCTGTTTTGCGACGTCCTCCGCAGCCGTCACCAGACGGAACGCCTTTTCCAGCCGCGCGACGCCGCCGTCATCATCGACCGCCGACAGGTCGGCGGTGAGACGGTCGCGTGCCGCCGACGGCTCCAGCACGAGCTGGGCGCACTGATGCACGACACGATCGGATGGACCGGTCACCTTTGCGCCGAACGGCTGGATCAAGAATTTCAGGATCACCGCGACGAACCGGTTCGGCAGATTGGCGAGGATTTCGGCGAAGCGGTTTTCGATGGTGCGGAAACCACTTGCCATGCACCATTCAAGTGCCGCGAAATCTTCCCTTTGCCGTCCCTCGTCCTGCCAGCGCTTGAGCGCGGCGGACAGAAGATAAAGTTCGGACAGGATATCGCCGAACCGCGCCGAGAGCATTTCCTTGCGCTTAAGCGCGCCGCCGAGCGTCAGCAGCGCCATGTCGGCGCACAGCGCGAACGCCGATGAATAGCGCGAGAGCTGGCGATAGAACCGCGTCCCCTCGCCGGCATCGGGTGCCGGTGCAAACATGCCGCCGGTCCAGCCACGGCCCCAGGCGCGGAACATGGTCTTGAAACTGTGGCCGACATGGCTCCAGAACGCCTTGTCGAAGCCTTCCAGGCCCTTGGCACGGTCGGCTTCACCCAGTGCATTCATTTCCTCGAGCAGGAATGGATGTGCACGGATCGCGCCCTGGCCAAACACGATGAGATTTCGCGTGAGGATGTTGGCGCCCTCCACGGTGATGCCGACCGGCACCGCGCGATAGAGGCTGCCCATGTAATTCTGCGGGCCGTCGATTACGGCCTTGCCGCCATGGATGTCCATGGCGTCGTCGATCACGATCCGCATGCGCTCGGTCGCGTGCAGCTTCATGATGCCGGAAATGACAGCGGGATGATGCCCCTGGTTGAGCGCGGCACAGGTCAGCCGGCGCGCGGCGTCGAGCAGGTAGGCGGTGCCGGCAATGCGGGCGAGCGGCTCCTCGATACCTTCGAACTTGCCGATAGAAATGCCGAACTGCTCGCGGATGCGGGCATAGGCACCGGTGGTGCGCGCCGCATAAGCGGCACCGGCGGCCGACAGCGACGGCAGCGAAATGCCGCGGCCGGCGGCGAGCGCCGTCATCAGCATCTTCCAGCCTTGGCCAAGACGCTCCTGCCCGCCGATGATGTAGTCCATGGGAATAAAGACGTCGCGGCCCCAGTTCGGGCCATTCTGAAACACCTGCATCGCCGGCAGATGGCGGCGGCCGATGTCGACGCCGGGCAGATCGGTCGGGATCAGGGCGACTGTAATGCCGAGTTCTTCCTCGGTGCCTACGAGATGATCGGGGTCATAGGCCTTGAAGGCGAGACCGAGCAGCGTCGCGACCGGACCGAGCGTGATGTAGCGCTTGTGCCAGTTCAGCCGCAGGCCGACGACCTCGCGGCCGTCGAAATTGCCCTTGCAGATGATGCCGGTGTCGACCATCGAGGCCGCATCGGAGCCGGCCTCCGGGCTGGTCAGGCCGAAACAGGGAATGTCGATGCCTTCGGCGAGCCGCGGCAGCCATCGCTGCTGCTGCTCCGTGGTGCCGAAGCGCATCAGGAGTTCGCCCGGCCCGAGCGAATTCGGCACCATCACGGTGACCGCCGCGGTCAGCGAGCGAGAGGAAAGCTTTCGTACCACTTCCGAATGCGCATAGGGCGAGAAGCCGAGACCGCCGAATTCCTTCGGAATGATCATGCCGAAGAATTTGTGGCGCTTGATGAAGGCCCACGCCTGGGGCGGCAGATCGCGCCACTCCCAATTGATCTTCCACTCGTCGAGCATCGCGCAGAGCTCGTCGACGGGGCCGTTCAGGAACGCCCGCTCCTCTTCGGTCAAGGCAGCCGGCGCGACCGCCAGCAATTTCGACCAGTCGGGATTGCCGGTGAAGAGGTCGGCGTCCCACCAGACATCGCCCGCCTCCAGCGCCTCGCGTTCTGTGTCGGACATCGCGGGCATGGCGCCGCGTGCGAAAGCGAAGATCGGCTTGCTGATGAAATCGCGGCGGAAGCTCATGGCGAACCCTCCTGGTCTGCGGCGCGAGGCCGCGCCCCACCTGTGCCAAACGATAGCCCATTCTAGCTGAAAAGCTCGGAATTCGGGGCCGTTAGCGCCCGGAATGAAGCGAAATTGATAAACCGGGAGATAACGACAGATGTCCCCGACCCGTTCCAGCACCACTTGCATTATCCGGCGGTTGAAGACGGACGTTGCAGGATGGCCCTGCAGCGCCGCCGAAGCCGACCTGCGGGCGAACTTCACTTACGAGTCACGCTTGTGGCGTCGTCGTTCGTTGGGGACGAACACGGCAAACACCTCCCTGACGCGAACGGCCGGCGTTACGTCGCGGGTAAAGCGAAGCTCCGCGGTCGTTCGCGTTTCTTCGACGCGCGGCGCATAAAGGGCGCTGTCATAGAGCGATCCGTCGAAGCGCAAATTGCTTTCGTCGTCAGTAAGGTAAGCGTTCGAAACAAACAAAAGTACGAGCAGCGTCGAACCCACGACGGTAAAATATTTGAAAATAGGCATTGATGGACGAGCCCCCCTTCATACCAGGGAGGATCGATCGCTCGCCATAAAGAGCGGGTCTAAGTGCGCCCCGCTTTTGCCGTAGCGGTTTTTCGCGGGTTGTCAGTTTGCGACAAATTTTAATGAATGCTGGCGCGACGGGCGCCAAAGCAATGAAGCGCCGGCAGGCTATGCCGGCGCTCCTGATGTGTCGTGCAAAACAAGAGAGCGTTAACCAGGCCCCGCCCCCTGGGTGGCCGTATAAACGGCGTAGAGCGACTGGCTCGCCGCCATGAACAGGCGGTTGCGCTTGGGCCCGCCGAAGCAGATGTTGCCGCACACTTCGGGCAGGCGGATGCGGCCGATCAGCTTGCCGTCCGGCGACCACACCGTGACGCCGCTATAGCCAACGGCGCGGCCGGCATTGCTGGAGCACCAGACATTGCCGTTGACGTCGCAGCGCACCCCATCCGGTCCGCATTTCACGCCGTCGACCATGAAGTCGCTGAACCGCTTGTGGTTGGAGAGCTTGTTGTCCGTGCCGACATCGAACACGAACATGTCGCCCTTGCCGCCCGGACCGGTATCGCCTGGGCCCTTGCCGGTGCTCGCGACGTACAGCTTCTTGTAGTCGGGCGAGAAGCAGAGGCCGTTGGGATCGGGCACCTGCTCTTCCGTCACCACGAGATCGATGCGGCCGGACGGATCGATGCGATAGCAGTTGGTCGGCAGTTCGCGCTTGCCCGGCACGAAGCCGGCCGGCTGGCCGATCCGCGGATTGAGCTTGCCGCCGGCATTGCTCGGACCGCCCGCCACATCCGGCTCGCCTTCATAGAGCTGACCGCCATAGGGCGGATCGGTGAACCAGTAGCTGCCGTCCGGGTGGGCGACGACGTCGTTCGGCGAGTTCAGCTTCTTGCCGTTGTAGGAGTCGGCCAGCACGGTGGCGGTACCGTCGTGCTCATAGCGCACCACGCGCCGGGTGAGATGTTCGCAGGAAAGCTGTCGCCCCTGGAAGTCGAAGGAGTTGCCGTTCGAGTTGTTGGAGGGTGTGCGGAAGACGCTGACGTGACCGTCATCCTCCGACCATCGCATCTGCCTGTTGTTGGGGATGTCGCTCCACAGAAGATAGCGCCCCTGCGAGCTCCAGGCCGGCCCCTCCGCCCACAGCAGTCCGGTATAGAGACGCTTGATCGCGGTGTTGGGCTGAGCGAGATCGTTGAAGGACGGATCGACGGCGATGATGTCGGGGTCCCAGAAGTAGGTTGTCGGGGCGCCCCGCGGACTGAAATCCCTCGGTGGGCTGGTGACTGTCGACGGCGGCGCCACGGGGCCAGTCTGGGCCAGCGCGCCGCTGACCCCCGCCACGGTTGCGCCGGCAGCTACGGCAAGACCGTGAACAAGGGTTCGTCGTGAAATCGCGAGATCTGGATCGCGCCCCTCTTGGCTTGTCATCGCATCCTCCCAATGTGTTGGCCGGCCGTTGATCCGGCCTGGCAACTCAAGGTTAATCCGGACGGCATCCGGTTGCGAGAGCTGCTTTCAATTCAGCCCCCGTTTCAAGCTTGCAGCCGAAAATGGCATTACCTCGTCGAACGCATGTGCGTCAGAGGGCTTCCACATTGGGCGATCGCCCACATGGCGACCAGCTGGGAGACATGCTAACCATCAACCGGGTCGTCAAAATTCTCCGGCAAATCAAATCAGTCCGCGGAGCAAACCAAAAATGAAGACGCCGGCTCAACAGATATTGCATCGCAGTGCCGAATCATGCGCCGGAGAATTTCTTGCTGTGGCGTTGTCATTGGCGATTTGGACCAATCCGGCCGCGGCCAATCAGGCGGAGAACATCCCGGTCCCCTCACCGCAGAAACTTGAGCGCATCACCGAATTCTTCAACAATGAGGTTGCCACCGGGAAGTTGCCGGGCGCCGTCATATTGATCCAGCAACACGGCAGACCGGTCTTCCTGAAGTGCTTCGGCGTGCAGGACGTTGCGACCAAGGCTCCGATGACGCCGGACACGATCTTCGCGCTTCATTCGATGACCAAGCCGGTCACCAGCGTCGCGGCGATGATGCTGATCGACGCAGGCAAGCTTTCGCTCACCGACCCGGCCGCCAAATTCGTCCCGGCGTTTGCCGACGTCAAGGTCGGAGTGGCATCCGTTGCGGCTGACGGGATGACGCCCTTTCTGAAGCTTGTTCCGCCGGACCGGCCGGTGACGATTGAGGACTTACTGCGCCATACGTCGGGCATCACCTACGATTACATCGGCGGCAAGCTGATCGACAAGGCGTACAAGGACTCCGGCCTGTTCGACGGCAAGTTCGACAACAAGAGGTTTGCAGAACGCATCGCCAGATTGCCGCTGGCACGACAGCCCGGCACGCTTTGGCGCTACGGCCATTCGACCGACGTGCTCGGCCGCATCATCGAGATCGTTTCCGGACAAACGCTCTATCAGTTCGAGAAGCAGCACATCTTCGATCCACTTGGCATGTCCAGCACCAAATACGTTCTCGAAAATGCCGACGAGCGCGCGCGGATGGCGGAGCCGCTGCCGAGCGATACCATCCTGCTGGATGCTGAGCGTGAGCGGCGCGCCCATCCCGAATGGGAATCCGGCGGCGGCGGTCTGGTCTCGACCCTGAACGACTACGCGCGCTTTGCCCAGATGATCCTCAACGGCGGAGAGTTCGACGGCAAACGCTACCTCAGCCCGGCAGCATTCAAAGCGATGACGACAGATCACGTTGGGCCGGGCTCCGGCGTCGCGCGGGATTATTTCTACTTTCCCGGCGACGGCTTCGGCTACGGCTATGGTCTTGCGGTACGTACCGATCCGGGAAACGCCAAGCCACCGCCGCCGGGTTCGATCGGCGAACTCAAATGGGATAGCGGCAGCGGCACTTACTTCGGCGTCGATCCCAGCCTGGACATGGTCTACATCATGCTGGAGCAGACCCAGAACGAACGGGGCCGCATCCTGCCCGTCTTCAAAAAGCTGGTGTACGACGCGTTCGCCACGGACAAATGATGCGATCGCTGCACTACGTCAAACCTTCGTCCGGAATATTCAGCACGTTGCCGCATGCCTTGCAGTGGACCGCATCGCTGTCGTGGCGCTGCAATCCACAGGTCGGGCAGGAAAACCGCACCTTGTGCGGGGTCAGCAGCGCGCGGGCGAGATTGAAAAACAGAGTCACGCCGAAAATCATGATGACGACCGTGATCATGCGACCGGTCGTTCCCGACAGGGTGATGTCGCCGAAGCCGGTCGTCGTCAGCGCGGTCACCGTGAAGTACAGCGCGTCCGCATAGTTCGCGATCTGCGGATTGCGGAACTTCTGCGTCTCATAAACGATCGCGGTCATCACGAAGATGAACACCGCGAGGTTGGTGACGGCAAAGATGACTTCCTCATTGCGCCGGAAGAAATTGCTGTCTTCGCGCAGACGCGCCAGCATCTGGTAATCGCGCAGCAGTCGCAGCGTCCTGAGAACGCGGAGAAAGCCGCCGGCTTCTCCCGCCAGCGGCGCCAGGAATGATATGATCGCGACGATGTCCGTCCAGGTCGAGAAGCGGGTGAATTCGAGCAGCCGGTGCCGGCTGGCGAGCAATCGGGCGGAAAAATCCGCCAGAATAACCGCCCCGAACAGAACGTCGAGCGTTTCGGTGACTTCATTCGACGGCAGAAACGACGTCGCGATGATGAACAGGACGGTTACGATATCGAACGCCAGCAGCCCATAGCGAAAACGGACGCCCTCCGGCGTCGCGCCCTCGTAGAGGCTGCGAGTGCTCCGTCTGATCGAAGCGAACGACATGGCGGCATCTTCACCATTCGCACGCATTATTGCAAATGATGGTTGGCGGCGACGGAGAAATCACTTCTTGTTGGCTGCCTCACGCTCGATGAACGCCACCTCGGTCCCCTTCTTCAGGAGCTTAGCCAACCGGTCGACGTCCCAGTTGGTGAGGCGCACGCAGCCATTGGACTCCGACTTGCTGACTTTCGACGGGTTGGGGGTCCCGTGAATGCCGTATCCCTCCTCCGAGAGTCCGATCCATTGGGAGCCTACGGGATTATTGGGGCCGGGCCTGATCTTGAAGGCGCGCTTGGATTTGACCCCCTTGAACTTGTAATCCGGGTTGTAGCGATAATACGGATTTGCATCGATCGAGATCACCTTGAGAACGCCGCCGGGACTCGGCTTCTCCTCGCTGCCCACGGTCGCGGGAAAGAACGCGACCAGCTCCGAATTCGCGAAGGCTTTCACGGTTTGAGACGCCTTGTCGACCTCGACACGCGTCACGGCCGGCTTGCCCTCCTTGACAGGGACGTTCACCACCGCGATCGTTTGACCGGCCTCGTCGAATTTCTTGCCGGGATTGAGAGCCGCGAGCAGCGCTTCGCTCATGTGAAACTTTTCAGCGAGAGCTTCCCGCGGGCTGGTGTAGTCCAGCGACTTGAGGTCTTTCAGATCTTCCATCTTCGCAGGAAGCTTCTTCAGGAACGGGCCTTTGACGTCCTTGTCCGTGATCTTGTAGTCGACGACCACCGGATCCGAACCGGTGGCGAGCAAGGCGCCCCAGATCTCGGAAGTTAGGGGCTGCTTGCCAACGGGCAGACCTTTGGATACGGCAAATGCCTTCAAGGCTTTTTCGGCATTCTCGCCCAGCTTGCCGTCGATCTCGCCGGGTGAGAAATTGGCGCGGTCGAGCAGCACCTGGGCCTTGACGATGGCGGGATTGATCTTGTCGTCGCCCGGCGGCTTGCCCTTGAATTCTGCATTGTTGACGGCCGCCGCGTCGGGGCCGGCAACGGCCGGCGCGGCGAAGCAGGCGAGCAGGATCAGCCCGGCAAACCAGCGGATCATCGGCAATCTCCCAAATACGGACGATAAAGATTTCGACGGGCCGGAGTTCCCTGCTGCCGTCGGTTCAGGCGCGTAGCCCGGGTGCAGCGAAGCGCAACCCGGGCAAGGGAGAGCGGCGGATCAATCTGGACGGATCATCTCGAACATGTTTTCCGGCTTGATCTCGAAATAATCGCCCTTCCGGCCGGCGCGAACGATCGGATGGGCCAGGCCGGTCTGGTAGACGCCGTCCTTGATAAAGGCCTTGTCGATGTGGACGGCGACGACTTCGCCGAACGTCACCCAGGCCTGCGCCTTTTCCCCGTCCTTGCCCTGCAACTGCAGGATCTGCGTCAGCTTGCACTCGAAGGCCACAGGGCTTTCCGCCACCCGCGGCACATTGACGAGCTTGCAGGGTGCGGCCGTGAGGCCGGCGATCTTGAACTCATCGACATCGCGGGCAACGTGCGCCGCGGTCGCGTTCATCTGCTTTGCCAGATCCATGGTGGCGAGATTCCAGACGAACTCGCCGGTGTCCTGGATATTGCCCGCGCTGTCCTTCCAGTTGGTGGAGGAGAAGCCGATGATCGGCGGCACGTAGCAGAAGGCGTTGAAGAAGCTGTAGGGCGCCAGATTGACGTTGCCGCTGCCGTCGCGCGAGGAGATCCAGCCGATCGGACGCGGGGCGATGATGGCGTTGAAGGGATCGTGCTTGAGGCCGTGGCCGTTCTTCGGCTCGTAGAAATGCAGGTCTTTGGTCGTCACGCCGGGTTTTTCCTTGTTGTTCGTAGCCCGGATGGAGCGAAGCGCAATCCGGGGAAACTCGCAAGCGGCCGGAGTCGTCCCGGATTACGCTTTCGCTCCATCCGGGCTACGCAGTTCGGAATAATCGGTCAAGTGGCGAAGGGGCTCAATTCGCCTTGCGCGGCTCGAGCGCCCGGAAAAGGAAATCGATCATCTGGTCGATCGTTGCGCTGGGCTTGTTGACGGCCTGCGCGATCATCTGCGGGTGGAAGAAGCGGATCATGCCGGTGCAGGTGCAGAGCGCCGCCAAAGGAAGGTCAGGCGCCTCGAACTCGCCGGACGCCACGCCCTGTGCGATCACCTGGCCGATGATACCGGTAACGCATTCGATATGGACGACGCAGACGTCCCAATCTTCCTCCATCGCGATCTCGACCATCTCGTGCAGCTTGGAATCACCGACATAGCGCTCGGTGTTCATGCGATTGATGGTTGTGAGCAGCTCGCGCAGCCGCGGTTTCGCCGGACCGGACTGGGCCGCAATCCGCCGCGCCTCGACCTCGACCTCGCCCATCAGCGTGCGAGCCACGCCCTCGTGAATCGACTTCTTCGAATCGAAGAAGCGATAGACGTTGGCGGGGCTCATCCGCAATTCCTTGGCGATGTCGGCGACCGTCGTCTTCTGGTAGCCCATCTGCCTGAACAGACGCTCCGCCACCACGAGAATCTTTTCCCGCGTGTCCGTCTCGACGTGTTCAGAAATCAGCGTCATGTCACCTCTCAATGTTCAATTATTCCGCGGCGTCGGCAAGCGGAATCGCGTGTGGCCCTTTCGGATGCAACTTGGCTTCATGCTGCGCCGCAAGATCAGGCTGCTCGGCCTGGCCACTTTCCTCCAGGCTCTTCCTGAACCAGAGGGCATAAAGACCCGGCAGGTACAGCAAGGTCAGGAAGGTTGCAACAAACAAGCCACCCATGATGGTGATGGCCATCGGCCCCCAGAAAGCGGAGCGCGACAGCGGAATCATGGCCAGAATCGCCGCCAGTGCGGTCAGCACCACCGGTCGGGCACGGCGAACGGTGGCCTCCACGATGGCTTCCCGGCGCGTCAGGCCCTGCGCGACGTCGGCCTCGATCTGATCGACCAGGATCACCGCGTTGCGCATGATCATACCGGCGAGCGCGATCAGGCCGAGCAGCGCCACGAAGCCGAACGGCTGGTTGGCGACATTGAGGCCGAGCGAGGCACCGACGATGCCGAGCGGCGCGGTCAGGAAGACCAGGACCAGCCGCGAGAAGCTGTGGAGCTGGATCATCAAGAGCGTCAGCATCACCATGACCATCAGCGGGAACAGCACGAAGATCGAGGCATTGCCCTTGGCGGATTCCTCGAACGCGCCGCCCGGCTCGATCCGGTAGGCCGGCTCGAGATGGTCGCGGATTTCCTTCAGCTTCGGCCAGATCTGGTTGGTGACGTCAGGCGCCTGCACGCCATCGACGACGTCGGTGCGAACCGTGATCGCCATGTCGCGGTTACGCCGCCACATGATCGGCTCCTCGTGGGAATATTCGATCTTGGCGATCTGCTGCAGCGGCACGGCGACGCCGTTGCGTGAGGTCACGGTGAGGTCGCCGACGCTCTTGAGATCGAGCCGTTCGGACGGGATCGCGCGGGCGACCACGCCGACCTTCTCGATGCCGTCGCGGATAGTCGTCACCTGCGCGCCCGAGATCAGCATGGCGAGCGCCTGCGAGACGTCCTGCGGGGTCAGGCCGAGCGCGCGGGCGCGATCCTGATCCACCACCAGCTTGAGGTAGGGCGACTGCTCGTTCCAGTCGAGCTGCGGCTCCACGACGTTGGGATTCTGCTTCATCACGTCGCGCACCTTGTAGGCGATGTCGCGGACGGTATTGGCATCGGGGCCGATAACGCGGAACTGCACGGGGAAGCCGACCGGCGGACCAAAATTGAAACGGTCGATGCGCACGCGCGCTTCGCTCAATTCGCCCTCGGAAACCGCCTTCTCCAGCCGCGCCTTGATGCGCTCACGGGCGTCGACGTCCTTGGAGACGATGACGATCTCGGCAAAGGCCTCGTTCGGCAGTTGCGGATTGAGGCCGAGCCAGAAGCGCGGCGAACCCTGACCGACATAGGAGGTGTAGGTCGCGATATCCTTGTCGTCCTTCAACAGCGTCTCGGCCTTCTTCACGGACTTCTCCGTGACGTTGAAGGCGGTGCCTTCGGGCAGACGCAATTGCAGGAACAGCTCAGGCCGCTCCGACAGCGGGAAGAACTGCTGCTGCACATGGCCGAAGCCGACGATCGAGAGCGCGAACACGCCGACGGTGGCCACCACGACCTTGATCCGGTGGTCGACGCACCACTGCACCACGGCGCGCAGGCCGCGATACATCCGCGTCTCGTAGATCGCATGCGGATCGTGGTTGTGGTGAACCTTGATGTTGGGCAGCAGCTTGACGCCGATATAGGGCGTGAAGATCACCGCAACGAACCAGGAAGCGACCAGCGCGATCGCCACGATCCAGAAGATGCCGCCGGCATATTCGCCGACCGCCGAATTGGCAAAGCCGATGGGGAGGAAGCCAGCGGCCGTGACCAGCGTCCCCGTGAGCATCGGAAACGCAGTTGATTCCCAGGCAAAGGACGCCGCGCGCATGCGGTCCCAGCCCTGTTCCATTTTCACCACCATCATCTCGACGGCGATGATGGCGTCGTCGACCAGAAGGCCGAGCGCAATGATCAGCGCACCGAGCGTGATGCGGTGCAGGTCGATTGACATCGCGTTCATGACGATGAAGACGATCGCGAGCACCAGCGGCACCGACATCGCAACCACGATGCCGGTACGCCAGCCGAGCGCGACGAAGGAGACGAACAGCACGATCGCCAGCGCCTCGACGAAGGAATGGACGAACTCGCCGACCGCGCGCTCGACCACCTTCGGCTGGTCGGCAATCTGCTCGACCTCGATGCCCTGCGGCACGGCCTTCATGAATTCGTTGGTTGCCTTCTCGACGTCCTTGCCGAGTTCGAGAATGTTGGCGCCCTTGGCGGTGACGACGCCGATGCCGATCGCGGGCTTGCCTTCCTGGCGGGCGACGAAGGTGGGCGGATCGACGAAACCATGGGTGACGGTTGCGATATCGCCGAGCCGGAACACGCGGCCATTGCTTTCGACCGGCGTTTCCGCAACCGCCTTGGCGCCATCGAGCGCGCCGGTGACGCGCAGCGGCACGCGCTGCGAGGAGGTTTCCACCGTGCCGGCGGGCGTGACGTTGTTCTGCTTGGCCAGCGAATCGAACAGCGCCTGCGGCGTGATGCCGAGGGTTGCCAGTTTCGCGTGCGAGAACTCGACGAAGATGCGCTCGTCCTGGGTGCCGTAGAGATTGACCTTGGTGACGCCGGTGACCTTCAACAGCCGCTGGCGCATGCCCTCCGCCGTCTTCTTCAGCTGCGCGTAGTCCGCGCCCTCGCCGGTCATCATATAGAGAATGGAATCGACGTCGGAGAATTCGTCGTTGACGTTCGGGCCGAGCAGGCCTGCGGGCAGCTGGCCCTGCACGTCGGCGAGCTTCTTGCGCAGCAGATAGAACAGGTAGGGCACGTCCTTCGGCGGGGTCGAATCCTTGAACGTGACCTGCATCGCCGTGAACGACGGCTTGGAATAGGTCTGCACCTTCTCGAAGAACGGCAGTTCCTGCAGCTTCTTCTCGATGGGGTCGGCGACCTGGGTCTGCATCTCCTGAGCGGTCGCGCCCGGCCAGATCGCCGAGACGTTGACCACCTTCACCGTGAAGAACGGATCCTCGGCGCGGCCGAGCCGCTCATAGGAGAAGAAACCGGCGACGCCGAGCACAATCATCAGGAACAGGACCAGGGTCGGATGGCTCACCGCCCAGCCCGAGAGATTGAAGCGCTTCATGTCACTCTCCAGCTTCGAAATCTGCTTCCACTAATGGGACTAGAACGACAGCGACGAGACCACCCGGACCTTCTGGGCCGGATCGAGCTTCTGCACGCCGAGCGCGACCACCTTGGCGCCGTCATTGACGCCGCCGGCGATCACGACCGAATTGCTCTCATAGGATTTCACGACGACCGGCTGCAGCTTCACCGCGCCGGCATCGTCGACGATGTAGAGCGAGGGATTGCTGCCCTGGCTGAACAGTGCCGACAGCGGCAGCTTTGCGACGCGCTCGGTGGCGGCATCGGCCAGCGTCAGCGTCGCGGTCATGCCGAGCGAGACCTTGTCGTCGGCCTCCGGCAGCGAGAACTTTGCAAGATAGGTCCGGGTTGCCGGATCGGCCGACGGCGCGATCTCGCGCAGCTTCGCGGTATACTTCTTGTCCGCATCCGACCACAGCGTCACGCTGGCGGTGCCGGACTTGGCGCGGCCGACCAGCGTTTCGGGGATCGCAACGACGGCTTCCTTCTCGGCAAAGCGGGCGACGCGGATCGCGGTCTGGCCGGACGCCACGACCTGGCCGGGATCGATCAAGGTCGCGGTGACGACGCCCCGGCTGTCGGCCAGCAGCGTCGCATAAGAAAGTGAGTTCTTGGTGAGTTCGACCTGGCGCTCGGCGCGGTTATAGCGCGCCCTCGCCTCGTCGGCGGCGGCGCGGCTCTGGTCCATCTGCGCATCGGTGGTCCAGCCCTTGGCGCGCAGATCCTTGGCGCGCTGCTCGGAGGCACTGGCCTGCGCCAGCACGCCGGTGGCGGCGCGGAATTCGGCCTCGGCCTGCTCGGCCTGCAGCTTCAGATCCACTTCATCGAGGGTAGCGAGCGGCTGGCCGACATCCACGGTCTGGCCGACCTCGACCAGGCGCCGGGCGACCTTGCCGGGGACGCGGAAACCCATATCGGTCTCGATCCGGGGCCGGATGGTGCCGACGAAGCTGCGTTCCGGGGTTTCGGCCGCGTATTTCACGGTGGCGACCAGCACCGGGCGTCCCGGGGCGGGCGCTTCTGCGGCCTTCTCATTGCAGCCGGCCAGCGCGAACACGGCAAACGCCAGCGACGCCCCAGTCAACAGCCTGTAATAGCTAGAGAAAATGGAACGGGCGAACATTGGACTCTCCATCGCAGGATCTGATGAAGAGTATCGAATGCTCACTGACGATTGTCAACATTCGTCAGTGATCATGAATTCGTGAAGGATTGTTTAGTTAAGAGGTAATTGCATTCTTGGCGAAACCGTCCTTCCGGACCGGCTCGGCGCGTGGGCCTGCTCAGTGGGGACGCCACACAAAATCTGCTTTTTCCGCGCGGCCATGCGGCTTCCGCCCATTCGGACCAAGGTGCGCCATCGTGGATCAGCCGCGTCGAGCCTTCTTGCGGCTCTTCCTGGCGGTGGTTTTCTTCGCGCTCCTCGAAGCCTTGCTCGCAAGTCTCGATTTCTGGCCGCTCGATTTCCTGGCCGGCAATCTCGTCGCCGTCTTTTTTGCGGTCAGCACCGCGCCGCTTCGGGGCTTGGCAGTTCGAGCTTTGGCGGTTTTCGTCTTGGCAGTTCTAGCCTTGGAAGTTCTCGTCTTGGAAGTTCGAGGTTTGGCAACTCCGGCTTTCCTCGCCTTGGCTGCCGACGCACTGCGTTTCCGCGGCTCGGGCGCGGCTGCGACCGGCGGCGTCATCAGAGGATCGGAAACGAGGCCATCGGCGGCGAGTGGCACATAGACCGCCGCACTTTCGTCGGCCTTCAATCCCGGCTCATCCCTCTTCAATGCCTGGCTTGCGGCTTCCGTCGCGGTGCCGGCAATTTCCTTCACCGTGTCGGTGAATTTTTCCAGAATCGATTTGTCCTTGTCCATGTCGCCTCCCGGCGGTCGTCCACATGGAACTAACAAACCCGATAGCGGCGGGTTCCTGGGCGGAACCCCTAGTCCGCCAGTTGAAACCGCTGGAAGCGGTGCAGCTCTTCTTCGATGCAGCGCTTGTAGTCCTTGCGCGCCGCCCTCGCCGCGCCCTTGCCGACCCAGCTCCATTTCTGCATCAGCAGCTTCTTGTTCTGGCGGTCGGTCTTGATGTCGATCGCGGCGACGATGTCTTCGCCGACCAGCACGGGAAGCGCGAAATAGCCGAACAGGCGTTTCTCCTTCGGCACATAGGCTTCGAAGCGGTGGCCGTAGTCGAAGAACAGTTCGGTGCGCTTGCGCTGGATGATCAGGGGATCGAACGGCGAGAGAATGTGCACCGGGCCGTTACCGACCTCGGCCGGCGAATTCGTCTCCAGCACTTCCGGCAGGGCCCAATGTTCCTGCTTGCCGGCGCCCTCGAGGGCGACCGGCACCAGCTCCTTGCGCCGCACCCGCGCCCCGACCAGGTGCCGCACCGCTCCCTTGCTCGGCGCGTCGAGATGGCAGATGGAATCCAGGCTAACGACGCCTTGGGAGCGCAACGCGCGGTCGAGCAGATAGGCGGTGATTTCCGCCGAGCGTGCCGGCTTCGGCGGCTTGTCCCAGCCGAAGTGCCGCGCCATCAACTCATAGGTCTTGAGCATGCCGGTGCGTTCGGAGATCGTCACCTCGCCGGTGTAGAAGGCAAGCTGCAGCGCCCGCTTCGAGGGTTTGCGGCTCTGCCACAGATGTTCCTTCTCGGTCAGAACGTCGTCCTCGATGTCGCGAATGGTGAGCGCGCCGTCGCGCCGCAACAGCCGCATCACCTTGCGGGTGTCCTCCGGCTTGACGGACGCAAACCAGCGGTGACCCTCCCGCCGGTGTTCCCGCATCGCCGGAACGAAGAAGCGAAAATCCTTCGCCGGAACATAGGACAGCGCGTGCGTCCAGTACTCGAACACGCTTTTGTCGACGCTCTGCGCCTGGCGCAGGTCGGCACGGGTGTAGGCCGGGATGCGGCTATAGAGAATGTGATGATGACAGCGCTCGATGACGTGGATGGTGTCGATCTGCACGTAGCCGAGATGATCCACCGCGGCCGCAACCGCTGGCGGTCCGGCGCCGAACGGCTCGCTGGTGTCGAGCCGCTGGGCCTGCAGCCAGATTCGCCGGGCTTCAGGCTTGGTCAGGGAACGGAATTCAGTCGCGCGGGGCATCGCGCGGCAATGTATCGGGATTCGCGCACCTTGGGAGTCCCGGGTTCCCGATCGCTGCCTCGCGGTGCGAGTTCAGCTCACCGCTTCTGCCGCTCTCCGACGCTGCCGGTTGCGATCTCGGCCTCGCAGGAGGCACGGCCGGGCTGCGGTGCATGGCATTTATAGACCTGGCCGGTGAGACGATCGACCAGCCACGCGCTCTCTTCTGTCGGGCTTTCAAACCCGACATAGCGGCTGCCAAGCGCATTGATCAGCGTCGACAGCAAAATTGCAGCGGCGATCATCGCCGCGCCGATCAGTGTTGGCATTGAACTTCCGGAACCGGCAGGCTCCGATGCACTGGTGCGATAACCCAGATACTCGCGCTGACGCTTGACTGACTGTAACACCCGCCCCGTCCGTTTGGTTGCGCCGAACGATTTGTATTCGGATTTTTTGTGAGTCGTTTTGCTAGAAGCGCATCTGGCCGTTTTGTTGTCCACAGATCGACGTTGACGCGACGGTACAGCTTTTTTCTTTTCTTAAGTCGACAACGCGAAGTTATCCAACCGGCCGTATGACATGCTGCACACCGTAGAATTACGTGCTGCGGCGCGTTGAGACTGTCATGCTTCGGATCGCCGTCGCGCGCGGTCTCAATCGGACTTGCCGGAAGCTTTGATGCAGGCGTGGACACCGGCGCGACGTTCGACCTCGGCGCACCGGTACGTCGCCAGTCCCGTCCCTTGGAAAGGATCGGCAACACATTCCGTCCGATCGAACGCGTGATTCAAATCACGCAAGGCAATGTCGGATGATTCAATCCGCTGGCAACACAACGGCAGGCAGGGCGACCTGCACGGCCTTCAACACCTTGCAGCGTCTATTGAAAAGTCCGCTCCTTACAGAAGGCAGGCCCCAATCAATGTGACTTGAGTCACATTGCCGGCTTTGAACCCGTCCTATCCTCGCAGCATCAAAACGTCATGCACGCCAGTTTGCAGGCGTTAACAACTGAGGAATACGACAATGACCCGCTTTCTTTCGATCATGACTATCGGCGCCGCGCTGTCGATGACAGCGGGCCTCGCTGTCGCCGGCGACACCGTCTCGGCGGACAAGATCCTGGACGCCCTGAAGCCAAAGGGCGGCGTGACCCGCGGCCTCTCGACCGGCCCGCAACAGCCGGGGGACATCGCCGCAAAGGCGAAGGAAACCAACTTCGTCGACTCGCTCCGCAACCGCAAGACCCGGTCGCTGTCGCTCGGCGAGCGCCAGGAAATCGCGGAACTTGCCGCGAGCAAGCCGAAGATCGATCTCGAAATTCAGTTCGACTACAACTCGGCCGACATCAGCAAGAATTCGGTCTCCGCCGTGCAGGAACTCGGCAAGGCGCTCTCCGATTCGACCCTGAAGGGTTCGACCTTCGTGGTCGCCGGTCATACCGATGCGATCGGCGGCGAGGCGTATAACCAGGATCTTTCCGAGCGCCGCGCCGATACGATCAAGCGGTACCTGACCGAGAAGTACGGCCTCGCCGGCGCCAATCTCGTAACCGTCGGCTACGGCAAGACCAAGCCGAAGGATGCCAATGCGCCGATGGACCCGACCAACCGCCGCGTTCAGGTCGTCAACATGGACTCCAAGACCGCCGCGAAGTGAGGTCATAAGATCGATCCGCCTGCCGTTCGCGGCAGGGGGGGGTG
>NZ_LLXZ01000093.1:22264-51093 GCF_001440395.1 Bradyrhizobium jicamae
AAGGCACGACACCCCGGCGCGTCGATCTACGACTTATCGAGGATTTCCCTGATCCGTGCCGCCAGCAAGGCCTGGGTGACCGGCTTCTGCAGCAGCGACACCCCGGGATCCAGGCGCCCCTGATGCACGATCGCATCCCGCGAGTAACCGGTCATGAACAGGACTCTCAGGCCGGCCTGCCGGTGATACAGTTGGTCGGCCAGTTCCCGGCCGTTGAGGCCGGGCATCACGATGTCGGTCAGCAACAGATCGATCCGGAACGGATTGGCATCGAACAGAGCGAGCGCGGCCGCGCCGTTCGCCGCCTCGCGAACCCGGTAGTTCAGGTCCTTCAGCGTCTCGACCAGATACGATCTCACATCGCACTCGTCCTCGACCACCAGGACGGTTTCGCTTCCCGAACTTCCGACCAGAGGGCCCTCGCCCTGTCCGGCGATCTCGGGTGCGGCAGCGGCACGGGGCAAGTAGATCCTGATTGCCGTTCCATGTCCGACCTCGCTGTAGATCTTGATCTCGCCGCCGGATTGCTTGACGAAACCGTAGACCTGACTCAATCCGAGGCCGGTGCCATGCCCCGGTTCCTTGGTCGTGAAGAACGGATCGAACGCCTTCTCCTGGACCTCCCGCGGCATTCCCGAGCCGGTATCGCTCACCGCGATCAGTACATACTCCCCCGCCGGCACGCCTGCGTTCCGCTGCACGCCCTCGTCGACAGAGATGTTCCTGGTCTCAATCGTCAGCTTGCCGCTTCCCGCCATCGCGCCCGAGATCTCGGCATTCATGGCGTCCTTGGCATTCACGACGAGATTGAGAATCGCCGCTTCCAGCTGGCTGGGATCGACCTCGACCTGCCAGAGGTCGACGCCGCCTGCGACTTCGAGGTCGATCGTCTCGCCTAACGTCCGCCTGAAGAAATCCGACATGCCCGCGATCAGCTGGTTGACGTTGGTCCGTTTCGGATCGAGCGGCTGCCGGCGCGCGAATGCGAGCAACCGCTGCGTCAACATCGCCGCGCGCTGCGCGCCGTTCGCGGCGTTGGCGATCACCCGCGTCAGCCGTTCGCGGGTGGCATCGCTCCACGAATGCAGGCAGCGATCGGCGATCTCGAGATTGCCGCTGATGATCGTGAGCAGATTGTTGAAATCGTGCGCCACGCCGCCGGTCAGGTGTCCGATTGCCTCCATTTTCTGCGACTGCCGCAACATGTCCTCGGCCTCCCGCCGATACATGCCTTCCTGTGCCAGGGCGATTTCAGCCGCCCGCAACTGCGACGGCGACGGCAACGCGAGCACCTTCGGCAGCAGTGGCCACAGCATCGCCGCTGTCACGATCGAGGCTGCAGCGGTCAGAGCCTTGACGATGCCTTCGAGGCCATAGACCGGATACCAGAGCGTGATGATCGACATCACATGGCCGACGCCGCACGCCATGATGAAGAGCGCGAATGCCCAGAAGACCCAGCCGAAGTCGACATCGCGGCGCTTCGAGACGAAGATCGACAGCGCGATCGGGATGGAGAAATACGCAGCCGCGATGATGACGTCAGAGGCGACATGGAGCCAGATCAGCTGGGGTTCCCACAGCAGGCATATTCCATGCGGCGCAAACATCGATGAATCGAGCAGACGTTCAAAGAAGGCCCACATGCCGTTCGCTCCTTTAAAGGGGATTCGAGCGACTCATACAGTGACGAATCTACGGCGAGCCCATGACCCGTACAAGTGGACTACTCGGGTAACCAATCGTTAAGCGTTCTGCGCCGACGACGGTCTCAAATCCAGTTCTGGAAGATCATCAGGCGACTGAACGTTGCCATCGACGTACCTATGAACGCGGCCGATATCGGCAACATTGCGGCGAAGCCGGCAAAACCGATTCCGACATACGCCCATAGCAGCCATGTCGGCGTGCTGCCGCGTTTCAAGGCATAGACCAGTGCAAGGCTCGCGGTGGTCGCCGCCGGAAGATAGTAATAGATGAAGCCGAGCGTTCGCGGCAGCAGGGCCCATGCGAGCAACGGGCCGAAATAGAATGCCAGCACCAGAAAGGCATCGAACCGCCGCGTCACGATCCAGTCGCGCAGGCAGATCGCGACCGCAATCAGCGCCGGCCACAGGATCAGCGGATTGCCGAGAAACACCACGGCCGCGATCCGGTCGTCGTCGACCTTGTCGAAGAGATACCAGACCGGGCGCACCAGGAACGGCCAGGACGGCCATGAGCTCATATAGGTGTGCCCCGCAATCGCGGTCGTGGTGTTATCGCTGAAGATCCGCCGTTGCGCTTCCAGGATGTTCGCGACCGATAATCCGTAAAGCGGAATGAAGGTTGCGAGATAGACCGCGGCCGGAACCAACAGGAAGCAGGCGGCGAAATGCCACCACCTGAAATCGGGCCACAGATCGGGCCGGTACCAGTCATCCGGCCGGGCATCGGCGAACAGGGTGCGCCAATTTTGCATCAGGCGGATCACCGCGACGATGACGATGCAGACCGCGAGCACGAACAGCCCGCTCCATTTGCTGCCGGCCGACAGGCCGAAGCCGATGCCGGCAAGCGCGAACCACAGATGCGGGCGCTCTCTTCGAAAGCCATGCATGAACGCGGCGATCGCGAACAGGCTGAAGGTGAGCGCGAAAATATCCAGCATCGCGATCCGCGATTGCACGAACAGCATCTGGTTGAAGAAGGCGAGCAGGCTCGCTGCGATCGCCGGCCCCTGCGCCGCGAACAGCGCGAGGCCACACAGATACACCGCGACGATCGCAAGCGATCCGAACAGCACGCCCGGATAGCGCCAGCCCAGCGGCCCGTCGCCGAACGCATGGATCGACAACGCGATGAAATGCTTGGCGAGCGGCGGATGCATCGGATTGAGCATCGGCTGTGGCATCACCGGCTCAAGCATCTGCCGCGCCGCCGGCACGTAATGCACTTCGTCGAAGTAAAACTTTTCCGGCGCGGTGACGCCGATCAGCATCGCGAAATGCGCAAGAACAAAAAGGGCGCCCGCGATGACGCCCGTGCGCATCATCGAACCCGGTGGAATGGAATGTGATTGAGTTGCTTGCTTCACGGGCGATCTGGCTGGGAATCAGGGACTATAAGAAATTGCGGCAAAATTGAGTGTGGCGACTCCAGATTTTTATGTCCATCGCATTGAACGCATTTCAATTTCGCAATCACTAACCGATCGGCGAGTAAGCCGCGCGAGTGATAATTCTGCCACATCGCATGCGCCCGCGGTCCGGTACGATGTCGGGATAAATCGATCGGTTTTTTTGAAATGAATTTCTGTAACTGCTTTGGTTCGCTATCTGCGATTGGCCTGGTAACTGCATTGATGGTTGCGCCCGCGTACGCGCAAACGCGCGTCGGCGAAGCAGCCGTCGTCAAGAATGAAGTGCTCCGCGTGGCCGGCCCTTCGACCACCCAGATCAAGGTTGGCGATGGGGTGCTGCGCGACGAGACGGTGCGCACCGGGATCGACAGCGCAACGCGGCTGGTGATGGCCGACAACACCAACCTCTCACTCGGCCCCAATGCGACCCTCAAGCTGGATCGTACCGTTTTCGACGACGAGCATCACTATCGCGAAGTCGCGATACGCATGACCTCGGGCGCGTTTCGCTTCGTCACCGGCCAATCGGACAAGGCCGCCTACAAGATCACGACGCCGCTGGCGACGATCGGCGTGCGCGGCACTACGCTCGATATCCTGTCGCAGCGCGGCCAGACCATCGTCAATCTGCGGGACGGCGCCGCTTCGGTCTGCACGGTCAGCTTCGAATGCATCCAGCTTACCCGGCCCGGCGACACCGCCATCATCACATCGAGCGGTGCCGGCGGCCGGTCGGCAATCAAGAAGACCAACACCCCGCCATGGACCTTTGCGGCGACCTGCGGCGCCGCGGCAGGGCTCTGCAGCACCACGCAATATGCGGATGCCGCTCCCGTCATCGTCGACGACGGCAGCGATCCCACCGGCATGCTGTGCGGGCGCTGACGATGGCAAATTTCTCGCGCCGGCTTCTGCTATCCGCAGCGCTGTTTCTTTCGCTGCTCGCGGCGCAATCATCGCCTGCGCGGGCACAGTCGCCTTCGCCTTCACCTACTCCGGTGGAGGAATGTACCGAGTGTTACCCGCCGACGCCAACGCCGAACCCCACTCCTTCGCCAAGCCCTTCGCCCTCACCGACTCCGAGTCCGTCGCCGACGCCAGGCGCCAACGCGCCGCCGTTGGCCACGCCCGGCTCGAGCGCCGGATCGATCAACGATCTCGCCGGGCAGCGCTTCAACCAGATGATCACCAACCGCGTGCTCGGCAACGTGCTGCTCGGGATCAACGAGCAGGTCAATTGCAACGACTGCATCAGCGCGTTCGGTTCGGCCGGTTCGTTCTCGGCCGGCATTCACGGCCGCAAGAACCTGACACCCAATCTGTCGCTGCTCGCCGGTATCGCCTACGCCCAGTTCAACGAGGGCGGCTATCACGTCACCAGCGCGCCGATCGGCGCGTTCGCGCTGCGTTACGATTTCGTCGACTGGGGATCGTCGCGGCCGTTCTTCGACGTCGGCAGCATCCTGTCGCCGTTCCAGAAGGTGCGCTACTCCCGCAGCTATTCGACCAGCCTCGGCGCGGTGTCGCTGGAGAGTTCGACATCGAGCGAGAACTACGCCGTCTACGGCCGCGCCGGCTGGATGAGCCGGTTTTCGCCGCGCGATGAAGCCGCGGCTTACGTCGAGGTCTGGCAGTTGTGGCAACGGGTCAAGGGCTACACCGACCCTGCGGCCGCGTATAATCCGTTCGATGCCTCGATCGCGACGGGCACCGACCGCACCAGCCTCGTCAAGATCGGCGGACAATGGACGCATCTGTTCGGCTCGAACGTCGAGGCCAACATCAACGGCGGGTGGGTGCAATCCTTCGGGAATCGATCCGGCATCGTCGCCAGCGTCACCGGCGACGGCACCATCGTGCCCACGATCGGCAATCAGGGCTGGTTCGAATATGGCGGCCGGCTCGGCTTCCGCATCACCAAGGGCTGGGTCGCCGACCTCTTCCTCAACGGCACCGCCGGCCCGCAGCCAATCGGCAACACGCTTCACGGCGGCGTGGGGCTGAGGATCAGTTATTAGAGGTGTGTAGGGTGGGCAAAGGCGCATTTGCGCCGTGCCCACCATCTGTCGTCAGGCGCGACCGTGAACGGTGGGCACGCTACGCTTTGCCCACCCTATAATCTGTCGATCGATCAGGCAGCGGCCGTCGTGGACTGGGTGGCAGCCGCCACATCCATCCACATCACCTCCCAGTGGTGACCATCCGGATCTTCAAAGCTGCGACCGTACATGAAGCCGTAATCCTGCTTCGGGCCCGGATCGGCGCCGCCGCCCGCGCCTTGCGCCTTTCCGACCATATCGTCCACCGCATCGCGGTTGTCGGCGGAAAGGCAGAGCAGCACCTGGCTGGTGGCCTTGGCGTCGGCGATCTTCTTCGAGGTGAACTGCCGGTACTTGTCGTGCGTCAGCAGCATCACGTAGATAGTTTCGGAAAAAACCATGCAGGACCCCGTGTCATCGGAGAATTGCGGGTTCTTTTCGCCGCCGATCGCAGAATAGAAGGCGGTCGAGCGGGCGAGATCGCTGACCGGCAGGTTGACGAAGATCATTTTGGCCATAGTCGGGTTCCTTTTTTGGGCGTTCGAGCCAAGGACGAGCGGACGGCGGCCGGTCCGACATCCGGATTCAAAATTATTTTGGACGTGCCGCAGGCTTGCGATCGCGGGGGAACCGGCGATCCTACTGGCCCTTGAAGTCGGGCTTGCGCTTTTCGGCGAACGCCTTGACGCCTTCCTTCAGGTCTTCGCTGTCCCTGATAACGTCGAGCAGCCGCCGCACCTCGGCAACCCCCTCCAGCGGCCCCTTTGGCATGGCGTCGCGGGCCAGTTTCTTCAGCGCCCGGACCACCAGCGGGGCGTTGGCGGCGATCTTTGCAGCCATCTCCTGCGCGAGTGCGACATGCTGTCCCTTTGGCGCGACCTTATTCACGAAACCGATCTGGTAAGCGCGCTCCGCCGACATTTCCTCGCCGACCAGCAGAAACTCCATCGCGATCTTGTGCGGCATCCGCGCCATCACCGAGGAAATGCCACCGGCCGTGGTGCCGATCTTGCCCTCCGGATAGATGAAGCGCGTCGTCTCCGATGCCACGCACATGTCGGCCATCTGCACCAGAACGAAGGCGCCGCCCACGACCCAACCGGATGTCGCGGCGATGACCGGCTTGTCGAGTTCGACGCCCAGTCCAGGCACGGCGTGCCACATGTTGACGGGGAGATCCCTGACGTCGGCGCCGACCGAGAAATATTTCTCTTCGGACGACGCCAGCACGGCAACGCGATCGTCGCTTGCGTGAAAGCGGAACCAGGCTTCGCGCAGTTCGTCACACAACGCATTATTGAGCGCGTTGTGCGCCGAGGCGCGATCCATGGTGATGGTGGCGACGTGGCCCGCGCTCTCGTAGCGAACAAGCTTCATGGGATTTCCCCCGCGGCATCCGCACGGCGGCGGCTTTTGTTGCTCTTACTTCTTCTCGGCGGGATCGCGGTGCACCGGATCGACCCACAGCACGGTCTCCGGTTTTTCCACCGGCTCGATGTCGAGGTTGATGGCGACAGCCTCGCCGTCAGAGCGCACCAGCACGCATTCCAGCACCTCGTCGCGGCTGGCGTTGATTTCCTGATGCGGCACGTAAGGCGGCACGAAGATGAAATCGCCGGGACCAGCTTCCGCGGTGAACTGCAGGTGCTCGCCCCAGCGCATCCGCGCCTTGCCCTTCACGACATAGATGATGCTTTCGAGATGGCCGTGATGATGCGCGCCGGTCTTGGCGTCGGGCCGGATCGTCACGGTGCCCGCCCATAATTTCTGCGCGCCGACGCGGGCGAAATTGATCGCGGCCTTGCGGTCCATGCCGGCGGTCGAGGGCACGTTGGGATCGAGCTGATTGCCGGGAATGACGCGGACACCGTCATGCTTCCAGCGCTCGGCATCGCCATGCGAATGATCGTGATCGTGGGGATGGGTGTGATCGTGAGTGCCGCTCATCTTGTTGCTTTCTCAATGGTCTGATTGACGAACGCTACATAAAACCGCGACGGCAAACCAGCCAAATCGGGGAACTTTTGCGTCTCTTTCGTCATGGCCGGGCTTGTCCCGGCCATCCACGTCTTAGCTCAGCGAAACAAAAGGACGTGGATGCCCGGGACAAGCCCGGGCATGACGCGGATAGATATCGCGTCACCGCCGCTTTTGCATCACATCCGGATTGACCACATTCGTCGGCGTGCCCGCCGCATAAGCGACGATCTGATCGAAGATATCTGTGAACTGGATTTCGTATTCGTCGCGCGAGACGTAGCCGAGATGTGGGGTGCAGACCACGTTGTCCATGGTCAGCAAGGGATCGCTGACGTCGCGCAGCGGTTCCTTTTCGTAGACGTCGATCGCCGCCATGCCGGGACGCCCGGCGCGCAGCGCATTGACCAGCGCGTTCGGCTCGATCAGCGGCGCGCGGCTGGTGTTGACCAGCAGTGCCGTCGGCTTCATGCGCGCGAGATCTTCGGCCTTGACGATGCCGCGCGTGGCTTCGACCAGGCGCATGTGCAGCGAGAGCACGTCGCAGCGCTCGAAGAAATCAGCCTTGCTGGCGGCGGTCGCGTATCCGTCGGCCCTGGCCTTCGCCATCGCCGGTTCGCGCGCCCATACCAGCACATTCATGCCGAACGCCTTGCCGTAGCCGGCGACGACGGCGCCGATCCGCCCGTAACCATAGATGCCCAGCGTCTTGCCGCGCAGCGTGTGGCCGACGCCGATCTGCCATTTGCCGGCCTTCAGCGCCGCCATCTGCTGCGGAATGGCGCGCATCGCCGCCAGGATCAGGCCCCAGGTGAATTCAGAGGTGGCAAAGGACGGCGTGTCGGCATGCTGGCTCGACGACACAATAATGCCGAGCCGGGTGCAGGTATCGATGTCGATATGCGGATAGACGCTGCGCTGGCTGATCAGCTTCAGTTTCGACAGCCGCTCCAACAGCGGCGTGCGGATCTGCGTCCGCTCGCGGATCAGGACCAGCGCTTCGGTATCCTTCAAGCGGTCTACCAGCGCGTCGACGTCCTGGACGTGATCGTTCCAGATGGTGACGTCGTGTCCGGCCAGCTTACGGAAGCAATCGAGAGTGCGCACCGTGTCGAAATAATCATCGAGGATCGAGACCTTCACGATGCGCCTCCCCTGCTTGCGCGTTACTTCACCGCCAGCAATTCGACGTCGAACATCAGCGTCGCGTTCGGCGGAATGACGCCGCCGGCGCCACGCGCGCCGTAGCCGAGCGCGGGCGGAATGATCAGCGTGCGCTTGCCGCCGACCTTCATCGAGGCGACGCCCTCATCCCAACCGCCGATCACCTGGCGCTGGCCGATCTTGAACTCGAACGGCTCGTTACGGTCGACGGAGGAATCGAACTTCTTGCCCTTCTGGCCGTTCTCGTAGAGCCAGCCGGTATAGTGCATGACGCAGGTCTGGCCGGTCTTCGGCGAGGCGCCGGTGCCTTCCTTGCTGTCGATGATCTGCAAGCCTGAAGCTGTGGTCATGGGTTTTCCTGCGGTCTGGGCCGATGCCAACCTGATGGCAACGGGCGTGGAAACTGCCGCTGCGGCGGCGGCACATGCGGTCCGGATAATCGTGCGTCGGGAGAAGCGCATCTCAGCATACCTCGTTCGAGAGACCGCCGTCTCTAGCGCAGAGCCGGCGGTTTCCCTAGCCATTTTTCAGCGGCCAGCCATGCTGTCATCGCGATCGATGGCGAAATCGCGCAGCAGCGGCGAGGTTCTTCCGGCGATCAGATCGCCGATCAATCGTGCGGCGAGGAAACTGAACGTGATGCCGTTGCCGCCATAGCCATAGGCCGCATAGATGCCCTCGGCGCCGGGGACCGGACCGACCAGCGGCAATCCGTCATGCGTGGTACCGAACGTGCCCGCCCAGCGGAATTCGATGTCGGTCTTTGCCGTCGGCCAGAGCGCTGCGAGCCTTCGCGCGAGAATGCCTGATTTTTCCGAAATCAGACGATCGCGCGCCTCCGGCTCGACAATCTCCGCGCTGTCCTCACCGCCGATGATGATGCGTCCCGCCCGCGTCGTTCGCGCATAGAGATAATCCTTCGCATCCTCCCAGATCAGCGTGCCGTGGTTCCAGACGCTATCCGGCTGCGGCACGGTCGCGATCGCCCAGCTCGACGACACCGCATGTACGGAGGACTGCACGATGTCAGGCATGACATACCCGGTGGCAAGAATGACGGATCGCGCCTCGATCTCGCGATCATTACCAAGACGGACATTGACCATGCGCCCGGCGGCATCGAACGCGACGGCCTCTGCCTCGAACAGCCGCGCGCCGCGCCCTATCGCAGCCTCAAGCATCCCGTGCGCCACACGGGATCGGCATCGGCCGCCCCCGATGAAACGAGCGCGCCGGCACGCACAATGCCAAAACTGTCGCGCAGCCTGCCGTGGTCCAAAAACTCGCCCGGCAAACCGGCGCGCATTCGCCAGCGGTGCTCCTCCATCAGGTCGGTGCTGCTCTCTCCTGCCGCGAGATAGAGCGAATTCTTGTCCCGCATGCCGCAGACAATGCCGAGCTCGGCCACCAGCGATTTCAGGCCGGCGACGGCCTCAAGGCTGGCGCGATAGACCCGCGCCGCACGCTCGAAGCCGTAGGCCTTGCTCAGGTCGCTCAGCGGCTGGTCGATTTCCCACAGCAGCATCGAAGTAGAGGCCGCGGTGCTGCCCCGGCCGGGCAGTTCGCGATCGATGATCACGACGTCCAGACCCTGGCGCGTCAGGCGTTCGGCGACCATCGAGCCGGTGATGCCGGCGCCGACGACCAGCGCATCGCATGTGAGATTTTCGCTGAGTTCAAGACGCGCGTGCTGTCCCGGCTTCGCAAACCAGGGCGAATGCCCACCGTGCAGATCGGCCTGATCGAAATCCTCGGGATCGAGTGAGCTGATGACCGCCCCCTGAAAACAGGCGGCCATCTCCTGCAAGAACAACGGCCCGCCGCACCGTCCTAACGAATGCGGCGGCCTGCGGTTCCGGCGACGAGGATCGCGCGGGGCTCAGTAGCCCAGCGCGCAACCGTCTTTGCGGGGATCGGAGCCGCCGGTCAGCGTGCCCTTCTCCCAGTCGATCCAGATCGCCTGGCCACCGCCGAGCGGTCCGACCACGCTGGTGGTCTTGTGACCGATCTTCTTCAGGCCCTCGACGATCTCGGCCGGCACGCTGTCCTCGAGCTGATAGACGCCCTCATAATGCAGGCCGCGCGGCATATCGATGGCTTCCTGAACGTCGCAGCCATAGTCGAGCATGTTGGTCAGCACATGGGTCTGGCCGACCGGCTGATACTGACCGCCCATCACGCCGAACGGCATCACCGCACGGCCGTTCTTCGTGACAAGCGACGGAATGATGGTGTGCAGCGGCCGCTTGCCCGGCGCGATGCAATTGGGATGGCCGGGCTGAATCCGGAAACCGCCGGCGCGGTTCTGCAAGAGGATGCCGGTCTTGTTGGACACGATCGCCGAGCCGAACGAATGCGCGATCGAGTTGATGAACGAGCAGACGTTGCGGTCCTTGTCTACGACGGTGATGTAGACGGTCGACGGATTCATCGGCGGCGCGACGTTCGGCAGGTCGAGCAGCCGGTCCATCTTGATGTTCTTGATGTGCTCCTCGGCGAACTCCTTGGCGAGGATGCCGGCGACGTCGACATGAACCTGCTGGGGATCGCCGATATACTGCTCGCGCATCATGTAGGCGATGCGCGCGGCCTCGGCCTCCAGATGGAAGCGCTCGATGCTGAGCGGTGCGAACTTCGTCAGGTCGAAGCGGGAAAGGATGTTCAGCATCACCAGCATGGTGATGCCAGGGCCGTTCGGCGGGCACTGCCAGACGTCGTGGCCCTTGTACATCGTGCCGATCGGCGCCGTCGTCTCGGTCGAATGCGCGGCGAAATCTTCCAGCGTATGCAGGCCACCGATGCCGCGCAGGGTATCCACCATGTCGGCGGCGATCTCCCCGCTATAGAACGCATCGCGGCCGTTCTTGGCGATGGCGCGCAGCGTCTTGCCGAGCTCAGGCTGGCGGATCACATCACCGGCCACCGCGGGCTTGCCGTGCGGCAGCAGATAGCGCTCGGTATTGGTGCCGTTCTTCAGCTTCTCGAACTGGTTCTTCCAGTCGAAGGCGATGCGCGGGGCAACGACGTAGCCTTCCTCAGCGGCCTTGATGGCGGGCTGCAGCAGGGTGTCGAGCCCCATCTTGCCGTGATCGCGCAAAATCGTATCCCAGGCGTCGATCGCGCCGGGAATGCTCACCGAATGGGCCGAGGTCAGCGGCACCGAATGGATCTTGCGCTCCAGGTACCATTCGGCCGTGGCGGCCATCGGCGCGCGGCCGGAGCCGTTATAGGCGACGATCTTGCCCTCGCCCTTTGGCTGGATCAGCGCAAAGCAGTCGCCGCCGATGCCGGTCGATTGCGGCTCGATGACGCCGAGCAGCGCGCAGGCCGCGACCGCAGCGTCTGCCGCCGTGCCGCCGGCGCGCATCACGTCGATGGCGACCAGCGCGGCGTCCGGATGCGACGTCGCCACCATCGCGTTCTGGGCATGGACCGTCGAGCGGCCGGCGAAATGGAAATTCCTCATCGCGAGTGCTTTCTTTTCAGGCGTTTCTTGAGCATCCCGCGGGAGCTTTGGGGCGGGTTTACAGACGGTTCTTTGACATATTCATCCCCGGCAGGGCAATGGTTGGCATGCCAGCGCGGCGTCGGGGCCAATGTGCGGAATATGCAGGGCTTTACGGGGTTTCCCCTGTCCGGCCCGCCTGATAAACGGTCGCCATGCCGTTCAAGGTCGCCGCCTTCTATCAATTCGCCGCGCTGCCGGACTTCCGGGAGCTGCGCGAGCCGCTGCGTGCGATATGCGCCGGCCTCGCGATCAAGGGCAGCGTGCTGCTGGCGCAAGAGGGCATCAACGGCACGGTTGCGGGCAGCGACGAGGGCATCGATGCGTTCGTCCAGGAGTTGCAGCACGGCGCCCTTTTCGGCGGCCGGCTCGGCAATCTCGAACTCAAGTTTTCGGGCGCTTCCGAGATGCCGTTCCAGCGGTTGAAGATCCGGCTGAAGAAGGAAATCGTTACGCTTGGAGACGCAACCGTCGACCCGACACGACAGGTCGGTACCTATATCGAGCCGTCGGAGTGGAACGACCTGATCGCCGCTCCCGACACGCTGGTGATCGACACCCGCAACGCCTTCGAGGTGGCGATGGGACGTTCGAGGGCGCCGTCGATCCCGGCATCGAGAGCTTCGGGCAGTTCAAGGATTTCGCCAAGGAGAAACTCGACCCGGCAAAGCACAAGAAGATCGCTATGTTCTGCACCGGAGGCATCCGCTGCGAGAAGGCCAGCGCCTATCTCCTGGCGCGCGGATTTTCCGAGGTCTATCACCTCAAGGGCGGAATTCTCCGCTACCTCGAAGGGGTGCCGGAACACGAGAGCCGCTGGCGCGGCGAATGTTTCGTGTTCGACGAACGCGTGGCGCTGGGCCACGGCCTGCGGGAGCGCCGCGATGGCTCGCATGAGTGAAGTCGATAAGTTGAGCGATCGCATCGACAGCTTGAACGATCGCATCGATTCGATGGAGATGCGGCTGACCTATCAGGACGTAACCATCGAAACATTGAACCAAACGGTCACGACGCAGTGGACCGAGATCGACAGGCTGACGCGGAAGGGCGCAGAACTGAAAGAGCGCTTGCAAGAAGCCGAGAACAACATGCCGGGCCCAACAAACGAACGGCCTCCGCACTACTAGGGCTCGACCAAACAAGAGCGGCTCCTTTCGAAGGAGCCGCCTCGCCGCACGACCATGCGCGGATAGAAGTAGGGACTGCGCTAACGGAACACCGCGAGGACCTTGTTCCAGAGTGACGGGTTCTCTTGTTCGCGATCGACTTTCGACGGCGCCGGCTGCGCCGCACTCACAGGGTCGGATGCCGGGAACGTGTCGACCAGACCGGCCTCGAGCTTTTCGTGGGTTTCCCGATCAGCCTTCTGCGCTTCGCGGGGATCTTCGGCGTGCTTGTCATGTGCCGCAGGATTGAATTTCTCAGCCATAGGTACCTCCATGGCTGAGATAACGGCTCTGTTTTGCGCAGGTTCCTCGCGTGCGCCCTGCATCGCTTCTTGGCCAATCGGGAACCTGCGTGTATCAGAGGCGCCATAGCAGGCTTGCCGCAGGAACCTTCGTTTTGTCCCAGAAACCCGCCGTGAAACCTTTTCTCGAAGTACTGTCCGGCCGCAGGCAGCCAGTACCGCCGGTCTGGATGATGCGGCAGGCCGGCCGCTATCTGCCCGAATATCGCGAATTGCGGGCGAAGGCGGGCGGCTTCCTCGATCTGTGCTTCACACCGGAATATGCCGCCGAAGTGACGCTGCAGCCGATCCGCCGCTTCAACTTCGACGCCGCGATCATCTTCTCTGACATTCTCGTCATCCCCTACGCGCTCGGCCGCTCGGTGCGCTTCGAGGCCGGCGAAGGTCCGCGGCTCGACCCGCTGGATACGCCGGAGCAAGTAGCAACACTCGCGCGGCATGCCGATTTCGGAAAACTCGAGCCGGTCTATGAAGCGCTGCGCCGCGTGCAGCGCGAGCTTGCGCCCGACATCGCATTGATCGGCTTCTGCGGCGCGCCGTGGACCGTCGCGACCTACATGGTCGCTGGACAAGGTACGCCGGACCAGGCGCCGGCGCGGATGATGGCCTATCGCCATCCCGAAGCGTTCGCTGAAATCATCGACGTGCTGGTGGAGAATTCGATCCAGTATCTGCTCGGCCAACTCAAGGCCGGCGCCGATTGCCTGCAGATCTTCGACACCTGGGCCGGCGTATTGCCTCCGCGCGAATTTCAGCGCTGGTCGATCGAACCCGTGCAGCGCATCGTCGCCGGCGTGCGCGCGCAAGCGCCCGATGCGAAGATCATTGGCTTTCCCCGCGGCGCCGGCGCGCTCCTGCCGGCCTATGTCGAAGCGACCGGCGTCAACGCCGTCAGCATCGATTGGGCGGCCGAGCCTTCCATGATCCGCGAGCGCGTGCAGAACCGTGTTGCCGTGCAAGGCAATCTCGATCCGCTGGTGCTGATCGCAGGCGGTGCGGCGCTCGACCGCGCCGTCGACGACGTGCTGGCGAACTATGCGCAGGGGCGGCTGATCTTCAACCTCGGCCACGGCATCCAGCCGGAAACCCCGATCGCGCATGTCGAGCAGATGATCAAGCGGGTGCGGGAGTATAAGGGGTAGGCCGATAGCTCCCTCGCCCCGCTCTTGCGGGGTCGAGACGAGCGAAGCTCGCTCTTAGAGGGTTGGGGTGAGGGGCTCTCTCCACAAGGTGGTGCGAGTTGATGGCCCGGTACCCCCTCACCCGGCGCTTCGCGCCGACCTCTCCCCGCAAGCGGGGCGAGGTTTAGAGCCTACCGCGCATCCTCCAGAACCATGTCGGACGCCTTCTCGGCGATCATGATCGTCGGCGCGTTGGTATTGCCCGACATCAGATCCGGCATGATCGACGCATCGACCACGCGCAACCCGTCGATGCCGCGCACGCGCAGCCGCTGGTCGACGACCGCGAGCGCATCGCTGCCCATGCGACAGGTCGAGGTCGGGTGATAGACCGTGCTGCCGGTGCGGCGGCAGAAATCGAGCAACTCGTCGTCGCTCTGCACTTTCGGACCGGGATCGACTTCACCAACCGCATAGGCCTTCAACGCGGGCGCGGCGAGGATCTTGCGCAGGATGCGGATGCCGTCGATAAAGGCGCGGCGGTCGGTCTCGGTCGCGAGATAATTGATGCGGATTTCCGGCGGCACCGCGGGGTCGGCGCTCTTGATGCGGAGCGAGCCGCGGCTTTCGGGACGCAACTGGCAGACGGAAGCGGTGAAGCCGGAAAGCGCGTGAAGTTTCTCGCCCATCTTGTCGGTCGAGAACGGCAGGAAGTGGATCTGGATATCGGGCGAGGCCAGCCGCGGACTGGTCTTGAAGAACGCTCCTGACGTACCGGCAGCAATCGTCAGCGGCCCCTTGCGCAGGGCCGCATACTGAATGCCCGCCATCATCTTGCGGATCGGATGATTGACCACGTCGTTCAGCGTCACCTTTTGCGCACAGCGCGTGATCAGGCGCACCTGCATATGGTCCTGCAGATCGCTGCCGACGCCGGGCGCATCCAGCACGATATCGATTCCGTGCTGCTTCAACAGATCGGCCGGTCCGACACCGGAGAGCTGCAGCAATTGCGGCGAGTTGTACGCACCGCTGGAGACAAGGATTTCCTTGCGTGCCCGCGCCGTGCGTACGCGGCCATCCTGCTTGTATTCGACCGCCTTCGCGCGTCGTCCTTCGAACAGAATGCGCTGCGCCAGCGCTGACGTTTCGACGTGGAGGTTCGGCCGCTTCCTGGCGGGACGGAGATAGGAGAATGCAGAGCTGGCGCGGCGCCCGCTTCTTGTCGTGGTCTGGAAGAACCCCGCCCCTTCCTGCGTGGCGCCGTTGAAATCGGGATTGGTCGGAATGCCGGTCTCCGCGGCGGCAACGACAAAGGCCTCCGACAACGGATCGTGATGCCGCCAGTCGGATACCGGAAGCGGGCCGCCGCTGCCGTGATACTCGTCCGCACCGCGCTGCTGGTTCTCCGCCTTCTTGAAATAGGGCAACACGTCGTCATAGCCCCAGCCGGCATTGCCGCGCTGGCGCCAGCGATCGTAATCTTCATGCTGGCCGCGCACATAGAGCAGGCCGTTGATTGAGCTGGAGCCGCCGAGAACTTTTCCACGCGGCTGGAACACCTGACGCCCGTTCAGGCCCGGTTCCGGCTCGGTCTGGTACATCCAGTTGACGGATTTTTCCTTGAACAGTTTTCCGTAGCCGAGCGGGACATGGATCCAGAGATTGGCATCCTTCGGTCCGGCCTCCAGCAGCAACACGGAATGTTTGCCGTCGGCACTCAGGCGATTGGCAAGCACGCATCCGGCCGAACCGGCGCCGACTATGACGTAATCGAATTCGGAAGCTTCATTGTTCTTGTTCATTTTGTTCCCCGCAGGCGGACAGAAGAGGTAGCGGGGCTGCCACAGGCGGTCAATTCCCTCCCGGTCGCAGGCGTGGAATTAGACGACTTCCAATCATCGCGGCGGCACCCTCACCGGATAATCTGCCGCATCCCGGAATGACGACATGCTCGCTTCGTCATCCCGGGACGCATTTTCGAACCGCGGATGATTGCCGCAATTCGTCCGACTAGCTCGCGGCGAGTTTCAGAAAGTCCGGCGGCCGGCGCTCGGCGAAGGCTACGAAGGCCTCTCGCGCCTCGGCGGTCTTCAGGCGGGCCGCGAACTGCTCGCTCTCCACCTTGATCTGCGCCATCAGAACTTCCGGATTGCGCATCAGCCGCTTGGTGGTGCTGACGGCGCCGGCCGGCTGTTTCGCCAGTCTCGATGCGAATGCCCTCGCCTCGGCATCGAGCTTGTCCAGCGGCACCACGCGGTTGGCGAGCCCCCACGTGAATGCGGATTTGGCGTCGACGGGTTCGCCGAGCGCGAACATCTCAAAGGCGCGGGCATAGCCGATGCGAAGCGGCATCAAGATGCTGGAAGAGGCTTCCGGCACCAGCGCCAGATTGACGAACGGCGTCGACAGCAGCGCATTCTCGGCCAGCACGACCAGATCGCAATGCAGCAGCATGGTGGTGCCGATGCCGACGGCGCGCCCCTGAACGGCCGCAACCAGCGGGCGGCTCGAATGTGCGAGCGACTGCAGAAAGCGGCCGACATGCCGCTCGCCCTGGACGGCGCCGGTCGCAATCGCGGCGAACTCGCCGACGTCATTGCCGGCGGTGAACATGTCGCCCTCACCCCGGATCAGCAGCACGCGGACGGACGAATCCGTCTCGGCGGCCTGGATCGCATCAGCCAGCGCGCCATACATCGCATTCGTCAGCGCGTTCTTCTTGTCGGGACGGGCCATCGTCAGCGTCAGGACCCCGTCGCTCTTCTCGATCTTGATATGCTCGGTCATTCGTCTTCTCCTCTGGGAAATCTCGTTTGCATCGTGGTGAGCCAGCGCGCGACGACATCGATCTCGGCGTCGGTAAATCCGTCCGTGAGGCGCGCATTGACCTCGACGAGTCCGGCTTTCGACTCCGCGATCGCATCTCGGCCGGCCGGTGTCAGCCACAGACGCCAAGCGCGCCCGTCATCCGGATCGGCGCGCCGCCTGATCAGGTTTGCCGCCGTCATCCGGTCCACCAGGCCGCTGATACCGGGCGGTCCGAGATCGAGCGCCGCGCCGGCCTCGCCCATCAGCACGCCGTCGCGCTGGCCCAGAATGAACAGCAGACCGGCCTGCGTGGCGGTCACGGCGCTGTTCTGCCGCTGCGCCGCCATCCAGCGCTGCAGGCGGCGCTGCGCGACGGTGAGCAGGAACACCAGCCGATGCTCGCGACGGGGCCTCATCTCGGCGAGTTCGATTTATTTCGCATGCGAACTATCTAGGTGAATGCCCGGAGATTGTCACGATGATTTTGCGCCGGTGCCGTGAGAATTCAGAGACCAATCCGCATGAGGCGAGACCATCGAGGAAACCGCAGCTTGAACAGCAGCTTATTGAAAAAATCGATTTTCGATTGACGATCTCGCCTTGCCTCGCCAATCTGCGCCGCCATGAGCAGTATCGGGTTGAGTTTTGGCGAGCGCCTTGCCGACGAGCGGCCGCGAAGCCTGACGTCCGCCGTTCAGGAGCGGCTGCGCGCGGACATTCTCTCGACCCGCCTCTTGCCCGGCCAGAAGCTCCATATCGCCGGTCTCGCCAAACAGTTTTCGGTCAGTCTCGCCGCGGTGCGCGAGGCGCTGTCGCGACTGGTCGCGGACGGGCTGGTGCAGGCGTCCGACCAGCGCGGCTTTCGCGTCAGCCCGGTATCATCAGCGGACCTGCGCGACGTGACGCAAACCCGCGTCGACATCGAGGGACTGGCGCTGCGCCGCTCGATCGAGCGCGGCGACGCGGCCTGGCTTGCATCGGTGGAGAAATCGTTTGCGGCACTCTGCGCCGTTCCCCACACCTATCCTGATGATCCGACGCATCACTATGAGGAATGGGTGGTGCGGCACCACGTCTTCCACCGCACGCTGGTGATTGCCTGCGGCTCGCAATGGCTGCTGGGCTTTCGCGATGTGCTGCACGAGCAGAGCGAGCGCTATCGAAGGCTCGCGATCCGGCGCAACAGCGAAAAAACCCGCAACGTCGAGGCCGAACACGCCGCCATCGTACGGGCCACCCTCAAGCGTGATGCCGATGCCGCCGTTGCGGCGCTCTCGGAGCATTTCATGACGACCATGCATCTCGTCGAGCTTGCCGCCCCGAAAATTTCAGGAGGTGGCGACACCGCCTGATCGACCGCTCGAAGACCAAATCAAGAAAAGCAAAAGGGAAACGTCACAATGAAGATCACGCGACGCCACATACTGACAACGATATCAGCCGCCACCGTGCTTGGCACATCAGTCATGGCGCAGGCCGCCGATACCGTTCGCATCGGGCTTCCGACAAAAACCTACTGGCCGACCACGATCGCGGAAACCGCGGTACGCCAAAAACTGTTCGAGAAGGAAGGCATCAAGGCGGAGCTGACGATCTATCGCGGCGGCGCCGAGACGTTCGAGGCGATGGCGGCGGGCGCCGCCGACGTCATTCTCGACGCCACCTCGCTGGTCTCGGCCGGGCGCAAGAAAGGCGTGAACTCCAAGGTGCTCGCGAATGCCGCCATGGGCTATTATGGCTGGCAGTTGATGACGCTTTCGAAATCGACGCTCGGCGTCAACGATCTGAAAGGCAAGAAGGTCGCGATCACCTCCGCCGGCTCCGGCTCCGATCTGCTGGCGCTGTGGACCCAGCAGGACAAGAAGATCGAATTCACCCGTGTGCCCGTCGGCGGCGGCGGCCTGGTACCGAACCTGCTTGCCGGCAATGTCGATGCGGCCGTGGTCTATTCGCCGCTGAGCTTCCAGATCTCCAAATCGGGCGAAGCGCGCACCATCCTCGACTTCTCCAAGGAAGTGCCGCCGAACCTCGCCGCGGGGTGGATCGCGCTCGACAAATACGTGCAGGACAAGCCGCAACTGGTGCAGAAGTCGCTGAACGCACTCTACGGCGCGCTGATGTTCATGCGCGCCAACAAGGACGCTTCCGTCAAGCTGATCACCGAGCTCTATGAGATTCCCGCCGAGATCGCGGCGCTGGAATATGAGAACACGATTCTGAAGCTTGAAACCGACGGCAGCATGGATGGGCCGAAGATCACGGAGCAGCTTCAGCTCGCGCTCGACATGGCCAAGGCCGGCGGCATGAAGGACCTCGGGCCGGCGGCGGAGATCATCTCGACGCAGTTCAAACCGGTTCCGACCAAGTTCTGAGGCCTGCGCATGCAAAGCGGGCTAGGCGTAAAGGCGGCGCGGGTCGCCATCGTGGTGGCGCTGTTCGCGATATGGGAGATCCTGTCGCGGACTGGCATCGTCAATCCGCGCCTGCTCCCATCCGCCTCCGACACGCTCGTCACGCTGGGCGACCTGCTGCAGCGGGCGAGTGTGCGGAAGGACCTCGTGGTCACCGCCAGCGAGGTGGCGACGGCCTTCGCGCTCGCCGTTCCCGTCGGCGCGCTGATCGGCTTCCTGATCGCGGAGAACCGCTATTTTGCCGAGGTGGCAAAACCCCTGCTGTTCTTCGCCTTCAGCATCCCGAAATCGATCTTCCTGCCGATGTTCATCCTGGTGTTCGGGGTCGGCTTTTCGCAGAAGGTCGGGTTCGGCTTCTTCTCGACCATCTTCATCGTGATCATGTCGACCACGACGGCGGTGGAGTCGGTCAAGGTCGAGCATCTCACCGTAGCCCGCTCCTATGGCGCGACGCCGATGCAGACCGCATTTCGCGTCTACCTGCCGAGCATGCTCCCGGTTTTGCTCGAAGCGCTGCGGATCTCGATGATCTTCAATCTCACCGGCGTCATCCTCGCCGAAATGTACGCCTCACGCGACGGCATCGGCCATCAGATCGCGACCTGGGGCGAGAACTTTCAGATGAAGCAGTTGCTGGCCGGCGTGGTGATGATCGCCGTGATCGCGATCGCCTTCAATGAACTGGTCAGATGGGTGGAAACACGATGCAGCCATTGGCGAACATAACCCCGCTGAAGCCGGCCGGCGCGATCGAGGTTCGTAACGTCGGCCAGATCTTCAAGACCACGACGCAGGATGTCGTCGCTCTCGATAATGTATCGCTGGACGTCAAACCCGGCCGCTTCGTCGTTCTGGTCGGCCCGAGCGGCTGCGGCAAGTCCACGCTTTTGATGATGATGGCCGGCCTGCGCCAGCAGACCTCGGGCACCATCACCATCTCAGGCGCACCGATCCCCGAACCCGATCCCAATCGCGTCGGCGTGGTGTTTCAGGAGGCGAGCCTGTTTCCCTGGCTGACAGCGGAAGAGAACGTCGAATTTCCGCTGGCGCTGCGCCGCGTCAAAAAAGACGAACGCCGCGCCAAGGCGCAAGATGCCCTCAAGCTCGTGGGCCTCGATGGCTTCGGCAAGCGCCATCCGCACGAACTGTCCGGCGGCATGAAGCAGCGCGTCTCGATCGCCCGCGGCCTGGTGCAGGACCCGCCGGTGCTGCTGATGGACGAGCCGTTCGCGGCCCTCGACGAACAGACCCGCATGACCATGGGCGACGAACTGCTGCGCATCTGGGCCGCGACCGGCAAGACGGTCGTGTTCGTCACCCACAGCCTGACGGAGGCGGTCTATCTCGCCGACGAGGTGATCGTGATGTCGCCGCGCCCTGGCCGCATCGTCGACCATCTGCAGGTCTCGCTGCCGCGGCCGCGCACCTATGAGATGCTGAGCGGCGACGCCTTCGGCAGCCTGCGCGATCGCATCTGGCGTCATATCCGCAAATCGGCGTGAGGCGAACATGAGTGCGGCAACGCTACGCAGATTGATCGTGATAGTCCTGATCGCGCTGTGGGAAATCCTGCCGCGCGCAGGCCTCATTCCGGAATTGTTCCTGCCCTCGCTGTCCTCGACGCTGGCGGCCGGATGGAACGAGGCCGGCGAATACGGCCACGCCCTGGCCGTGACGCTCTACGAGGTCGCGATCTCGATGGCGTTCGCCTGCGGCGGCGGCATCCTGCTCGGCGCCATCGTCGGCAGCCTGCCGCGGCCGCGCATCCTGATCATGCCGATGGTCTCGAGCCTCTATGCGGTGCCGCTGGTCATCCTCTATCCCGTCTTCACGGTGTGGCTTGGCATCGGCTCGGAATCCAAGATCGCCTTCGCCTCGATCTACGGCTTCCTGCCGACGATGCTGGCGACCGCCGCAGGCATTCAGACGATCGATCCGCAATTGCTGCTGGCTGCGCGCAGCATGGGCGCGACGCTGAGCCAGCGGCTGGTTCGGGTGATTATCCCCGCGGCTATCCCGACCGTGCTGTCGGGCCTGCGCGTCGGCGGTGCGCTGGTGATCGTCGGCGTCGTGGTATCGGAAATGCTGATTTCGTCTGCCGGCATCGGCTATCTGATCTCGCGCTACCGCACCATTCTCGACAGTCCGCATGTGTTCGCCGGCGTGCTGCTGGTTCTGGCGATGGCGATCGCCTTCAACGCCGCGATCAAATGGATCGAGCGGAAGGCCGCGATCTGGCAGACCGGCACGCGTGCCGGACAAACAGCAGCAGAAGAAATCGCGCCCTCGACGCTGCAGCCAGCGACCTGACGGAGGGCTTGCGTGTTCGACCTGACGCTGACATTCGACAATGGTCCCGAGCCCGGCGTCACGCCGCGCGTACTCGATACCTTGCGCGAACGCGGCATCGAGACGACGTTCTTCGTGATCGGCGAAAAGCTTGGCGACCCCGAACGCCGCCGGCTGGCGGCGCGCGCGCACGATGAGGGCCACTGGATCGGCAATCACACCTTTACGCATACGGTGCCGCTCGGGCAGCTAAGCGATCCGGAAGCGGCGCGGCATGAGATCGGCCGGACGCAAGATGCAATCGGCGACCTTGCCCATGCAGAGCGTTGGTTCCGCCCGTTCGGCGGCGGCGGCAATCTCGATCAGCGGCTGCTGAAGCCTTCGGTCGTCGGTTACCTCGCCCGCAACAAGCATAGCGTCGTGCTCTGGAACGCTATTCCGCGCGACTGGGACGATCCGGATGGCTGGGCCGACCGGGCCATCGAACAATGCCGCTCGCAGCCATGGAGCCTGATGGTGCTCCACGATCTGCCCAGCGGCGCCATGGATCACCTTGAAGGCTTTATCGACCGCGCCGAAAAAGCCGGTGCGCGTTTCCACCAGGACTTTCCGCCCGGCTGCGTCCCGATCCGGTCGGGCGAGATCGTGCTGCCCATCCAGCCCTACGTTTCCAACATCGAAGAGAGTGTCACACCATGAAGATCGCGAGTTTCAAGGCCGGCCCGACCGCAACCTACGGCCTGATCACGAACACCGGGATCATCGATGCCGGGAAGCGGTTGAAAGCGTATCCGACGCTGAAGTCGCTGCTGGCAAAGGGATCGCTCGACGAACTGAAAGCGCTGCAAAGCGAACGTCCCGATTATGCTCTGGCCGAAATCGAATTGCTGCCGACCGTTCCCGACCCGGACAAGATCTTCTGCATCGGCGTCAACTACGCCACGCACCTGGCCGAAAGCGGCCACCCCACCCCGCCGCATCCGATGATCTTCACCCGTTTTGCCAACAGCCAGGTCGGCGGCGGCCAGCCGATGATCCGGCCGCTGGAGTCCGAACGCTTCGATTACGAGGGCGAGATGGCCGTCATCATCGGCAAGGCCGGCCGGCGGATTTCGCGCGAAGCGGCGCTCGCGCATGTCGCGGGCTATGCCTGCTACAATGACGGCAGCATCCGCGACTGGCAGCGCCACACCTCGCAATTCGCGCCGGGCAAGAATTTCGTCGGCACCGGCGCGTTCGGCCCCTGGATGGTCACGACGGATGAAATCCCTGATATCAGCAAGCAGACCATCGCCACCCGCCTCAACGGCGTCGAGGTGCAGGCCGCGCCGATCTCGGACCTCGTCTTCGATGTCCCCGCCCTGATCGCCTATTGCTCGACCTTCACCGAGCTGGTCCCTGGCGACGTCATCGTCACCGGTACCACGGGCGGCGTCGGCGCCTATCGCACGCCGCCGCTCTGGATGAAGGATGGCGACGTGGTCGAGGTTGAAGTGTCCGGCATCGGCGTGCTGCGCAATCCGGTCAAGGACGAGGTTGCGGCAACTGCAACTCGCGCGGCCTGATGGGCCTAGTCACAATAAAAAGAGCAAGGAGACGATCATGAACCTGCCAAAGCATCTGCTGCCAACCACGGTTGTCGGCAGCTACCCGCAGCCGGAATGGCTGGTCGATCGCGCGATGCTGTCCAAGGTGGTGCCGCGCACCCGCCTCCATGCGATGTGGCGGCTTCCTGCCGAGCATCTGGAGGAAGCGCAGGACGACGCCACCATCGTGGCGATCAGGGACATGGAGCGCGCCGGCATCGATATCGTGACCGACGGTGAAATCCGCCGCGAAAGCTATTCGAACCGCTTTGCCACCGCACTTGAGGGCATCGACGACGAGAAGCCGGCGATGATCACCTCACGCAGCGGGCACGAAACGCCGGTGCCCCGCGTGGTCGGCCCGGTAAAACGCCGCGGACCGGTCGAACGGCTTGATATGGAATTCCTGCGCAAGAACACCGACCGCGCCGCCAAGATCACCCTGCCCGGCCCGTTCACGATGAGCCAGCAGGCCAAGAACGAGTACTACAAGGACGACGAAGAACTGGCGATGGCATTCGCCGAAGCCGTCAACGCCGAAGCGCTCGACCTGCAGAAGGCCGGCGCCGACGTGATCCAGCTTGACGAGCCCTGGGTGCGCAACAATCCGGACCTCGCCCGCCGCTACGCCGTCAAGGCGATCAACCGCGCCCTGCAGGGCATCACGGTGCCGACCGTGGTGCATCTGTGCTTCGGCTATGCCGCAGTCGTTCCCGGCTCGACCAAGCCGGCCGGCTATTCCTTTCTTGCCGAACTCGCCGACACCAATGCCGAGCAGATATCCATTGAGGCCGCGCAGCCAAAGCTCGATCTCGGGGTGCTCAAGGATCTGTCGTCGAAGAAGATCATGCTTGGCGTGCTCGACCTCGGCAATCCCGAGATCGAAACCGCCGATGTGGTGGCCGGCCGGATTCGCAACGGCCTGAAGCACGTCGCGGCTGACCGCCTCGTCGTCGCGCCCGATTGCGGCATGAAATACATGCCGCGCCATGTCGCGTTCGGAAAGCTGAAGGCGATGTGCGACGCAGCGGCGACCGTGCGCAAGGAGATCAGCTAGGCCGGACTGCTGTCGATCCGGGTCAGGAACTGTTCCAGCGGGTCGTCTTGACGGCCGGATCGTTGCAGATCGATCGGTTCACGGGAAAGGCGCAACCAGTTTTCAGCCTCAGCCAGCCAATAGATCTTGCTGTCCGGTTCACGCTGCGCGAGCAGCCTGCACAATGCCGCCCGCGAACTCAGCTCCAGTTGACTTGCCATACGCATCCCCTGCCATAGGTGATGCCTCATGCTGCCCCGCGGGCCTCGATGGGTTCTTTGATCCACATCAAGTATCGTGACGATGCAGGACGCCGCGCAGCAAGATAACCTAGATCGGATTACCTTTCAGCCACGCCGCGCCGCGCGCATACAATGCCTCGACTTCGGGCCCTTTCAGGCCCGGCATGTCGCGCTTGACGGTGTAGCCGATGCGGGTCTGCAAATAAGCGAGGTGCCGGTAACCGGGCGGGAATTGCTCGAGCAGAGCCTTGTCCAGCACCGGCGCCGTGCCGGGCGTGACGGGGTCCATGCGGTCCTTCTCATAGATCGGCTGGCGCAACACGATCCCCCATCGCCCGTCTCGCTTTTCGAGGAAGTCGTAAAATCGTCCGGTGCAGAGCACGTCGCACAGCACGCCTTCGACCTCGGCGCGCTGCGAGATCGTCATCTTGGTCTGCGAGATGGCGCGGTTTCCGGCGAGGTCGACCGAGATGCCGCCAAGGAAATGCAGGATGCTGACGCCCTTGGCCCAGGCCTGCTTGCTGATTTCGATGAACTCGTCGCCGGTGCCCTGCGTCCAGGTCGCCATCATGCGGCCGTCCGGATGCCAGACGGTGCGGAAGCGCTCCCAGTCTCCGGCATCGCGCCAAATCGCCCAGTTCTGCAGCAATTCGCGGATCAGGCGATCGTCTTCAATCTCGGCGTCACTTCTGGGCATGCGGACGTTTCCCTCAGGGCATAGTTCTCAAATGTCCATGAGACATAGCCACGGCGGGCGTAGACTGACAAGCCGGGCAGGCCGGCTGCCGTCACAACAGCCTGGCGCGGACGAACAGCGCACGCAGCGCGTCGGTCGCCTGCACGGTCAGCATCGCGTTATCGGCGGCGCCCTGCAGTGCCCTGACGGCATCGGCATGCAGCGCGCGGAATTCGATCCATTCGATCGAAGAGAGATTGGTGATGAAGCGATAGGCCTGTCCGACGGTGGCGATCGATACCGTCCTGCCGTTCAGGTTGATCTTGAAAACCGCCCGCAACGGCGTGTCGGAATCGGCGACGTCGCCGGCGACTGAAGTCATGACGGGGACGGTGAGCGCCGCGACGCAGTCAGACCTTCGCGCAGGCTCGGCACGACGACCAGCCGCTTGACCTCGCCGTTCCGGTAGGCCTGCAGGAACCTGTCATAATCCTTGATCGAGACGCAGCCGTTGGAATCGCCGTTGGGTCCGAGCAGGTAGCTGTGAACGAGCAGGCCGTTTCGCCCGTGCATTTCGTTTTCGCCCACCGGCGTCATGCGCAGCGCGGCAACGCCATGAAACAGTTTCTCGCGCGGTTTCAGATCGTAGACGTTCGGCGGCGTCGCGCCGACCATGCGCTGGTCGACATGCGCCGGATTGTCCATCAGGCTGCCGAGTCCGGAGTGCGCCTCGAGCTTGGTGCCGTTCGGCAGGTACACCATGCGGGCCGAGATATCGTAGACTGCAGTCTGACTGTCGTAGCCAAGCGCAGCCAGATCCTTGCGCTCGCTGAGCAGCCCGTCTCCCGGCGTCAGCGATGCCAGCGAGAACCGCATCGGCACCAGGTCGGCAAGCTTCTCGAACATCGTGCGGTTATCAGCCGAGACCGTCGGCGGATCGTTCCTCATGGACTGGAGATTGGCGAGGACCGGCCGGGACCTCGGCAAGGGAATCGCGGCTTCAACTGTTGGCGCCGGCTGCTCGGACTCAGGCTGCGCAACCTGCTCCCGCGATGGTCCGCCCAACTGGCTTTCAATATGCCCGAACTCCGCCTCGAAGTCAGAGCGTCGCGCGGCGGGACGCGAGGGGTAGTTGATGGCCAGCGAACGACGCACCGAGGACGGACCGAACCGCTCGTCGAACGAGGTTGCGCTGGAGACGTTCGCGGATGCGGGATCGATCCAGCGGGCCCAATCGATATCGGTCACCCAGGCGGCCAGCCCCAATGCCATAGCAAGCGCCGCGACGCCGAGCGCCGCTTCACGGTACAATCGGGTACGCGGGCGCGAAGCAGGCCCGGCCACGCTGGTCGTACGATTACCCATCTATCCCCGGCTCGGCGCTTCTGGAATCACGTCTGATCCCTAAAGGATTCACCGAATTAGTCCCACCATAATGCAAACCAAAGTAAGGCATATTCGAGACAAACACTGACCACTATCATGACCGGCAGAATCCGCCGGTTCAAGTCCCGGAATGGGCAAATCGGCCGGCTTTACCCGGCCGGCGAGCTGCGCTCAGGGCCGCAAAATCGGATTGGTATTCGGTACTGGCGCCTGCTCCATTTCAGCGTGCTCCGGCAGCTTGTCCGCATGTACCGCGAGCGCCGGCCCGATCCAGATCGGATCGGCCAGGTGATCCCGGCGCGGATTGGTTGTGTTCGGATGGACCAGAACGCTCAATTTTCCATGGTTGAGCATCAGCCAGGGCACCAGTTCGGGGAATATCTCGCGGGCAAAGGCGACCTGGTACATGGCCTGGTCGTGCGGCCCGACCTTGACGTCGTGCCAGCGCCCGAGCGTGACCGAGAAGCGCTCGCCGATCCAGGTGCGCAGTTGCTCGGCTTCGGCCCGTGTGGTCGCCGGATCGTAGTAGATATGGGCGTGATAGCTGGCGATCTCGCCCAGTGGTCGCGGCCCGCCCGCTCCCGGCTCACCCGTCATGGCCTTGCTCCACGCCATCGCTGCTTTGGACCGGCCGATGATCGCTGCAACCGGGGACGTGGTCAATGTGCAGACGTCAGCCCGACCGCTTCTTGCTGCTCTCGTAGACGGTCATGCCGGCGGCGGGGTCGAGGTCGACCTCGGTCGCTTCCGTCAGGCGGGCCATCGTCATGTAGAAGCCGATCGCGAGGATTGATTCGACGATCTCCTGCTCGCTGAAGTGCTTGCGCATCGCAGCAAAGACCGGTTCTGCAACGCGCACGTTCTCGATCACTTCGCGGCCGAACGCCAATAGCGCCTTTTCGGCGTCATTAAAGGCGGCGTCCCCGTATTTTCCCTGCTCGATGCAGTCGATCTGCCGTTGCGTGACGCCGACGCCGAGCGCGATCGGGACGTGCTGCCGCCACTCATATTCGCCGTGCTCCCACTGCGCGACTTGAAGGATCAGCAACTCACGATTGATGTGACTGAGCTTTTGGCGGTGCAGGATCGAATTGGCGAAGCGCATCGCCGGAATGAAATTGGCTTCGGCATGCGCCATCATCCGGAAGATATTCAGGACGACCGGCATCCTGTCAAAGGACGTGCGTATGTCGCCGCCGGTTGCCGCCGGGTCGATCAGGGGAAGTCTTGCCATCCGCTTGTTTCCTTATGTTGCTGTTCTTGTTGTTGAATCGTTGGCGACGCTGCGTCGCTCAGCGGCCGCCGACTTCGCGGATGGGATCAGAGCCGTCCCAGCCGGCGGCAACCTTGCGGATGTGCTCGAAGAAGCTCCCCTTGCTGCCGCTGATGTCTGAGATTTCCACCACGGTGCCGGGGTGGGCCTCTGTATCAAAATAGGCGAAGCGGCCCTTCTCGCCGCCGATCTGCCCCTCGTGACCCACCTTGTAGCCCAGCGACAACGCGCGGTCGTAGAGGGCCTGATAGTCCCGCGTCCAGTACGACATGTGCTGCAGCCCTTCTCGGCCGGAGTCCAAAAACTCTTTGTACATCGAGGGCGCATCGTTGCGCTGCTGGATCAGTTCGATCTGCAGATCGCCGGAATTGGCGAGCGCCACGCTCATTTCCATGGCTGAGGCCTGCCCCCGGTGGCGAAAGTAGTCGGTCTTGACCTTGTCGATGTAATACCAGGGCCCGACGCCCATCACATTGACCCAGTGATCCATCGCGGCGCGGATATCGCGCACCACATATCCGTTCTGGCAGACTGCGCCAAAGATACGGCTCATTGAAACCTCCCGTCTGCTTACCGGCGGTACATGCCTTCCGCCTCGTGTTCTTCTTGATCCCGCTGTTCAGCCGATCGACCTGCCTCCGTCGATCACGAGTTCGGTGCCGGTGACGTAGCGGCTCTCGTCGCTGGCAAGCCACAAAATGCCGTTGGCGATATCCGCAGG
>NZ_LLXZ01000093.1:51163-87384 GCF_001440395.1 Bradyrhizobium jicamae
GAGCGGAACGGCGCGCTCGGTGAACTTGTCCAGCGTCGGGCCGCGCTCCCGTCCGCCGTTCGAGCCGTCCTCGACGGTGCCGATCAGCGTGTCCCAGATCGCGGTTTCGGTGATGCCGGGATGCAGCGAGTTAACGCGCACACCGTCCTTCGCGGCGGCGCATTCGAGTGCGACCGATTTCGTGAACAGCCGCACACCGCCCTTGGTCGCGCAATAGCCCGAGACGTTCGGCGACGCCTTGATTCCGGCAATCGAGGAAACGTTGATGATGCTACCGCCGCCACTCAACCGCATCAGCGGCAGCGAATGCTTCACGCCGAGAAAGACGCCGTCGAGATTGACGGCCACCTGCCGTTTCCAGTCGGCGAACGCCATGTCGACGACGGGGCCCGAGAGGCCGATCCCGGCATTGTTGACGAGGACATCGAGCCTGCCGAACCGCGCCTTGATCCCGGCCACGACCGACTGCCAGTCTTCCTCGCGCGTCACGTCGTGGTGGTAATACGCGCACTCGCAGCCGCCGGCGCGCAATTCGCGCAGCAGGCCCTCACCTTTCTCGTCCTGCAAATCCGTCGCGGCGATCTTCGCACCCTCGCGGGCGAGCACCAGCGCGGCGGCTCGCCCGATGCCATTGGCCGCGCCGGTCACCAGAACGACCTTCCCTTCGACACGCCGCGTCATGGCTGGGTCCGTTTCCCGCTTTCAGGCCGTTCGGCCGAGTTGTTGCCGCGCGGGGCGTGACGGTCATTTCGCTGCCCCGTTCTTGGAAACGTTTCCATACCTTATCCACTAGCTTCGCGCAACTCACATGTTTGAAGCAGTAATATCTTGTATATCGTTCTCAGAATACGTTAGGTTTCGGCGTTGCGCGGGCTTGCGCCTCAAATCTTCGAACGATCGAGATGTCGCGATGAACAGGGTTCAAGAGGGACCGGTGGCGAAGGGCCGGCGAACACGGCCTGCACGTGCCACCATTCGTGACGTCGCAGCCCAGGCCGGCGTATCCGTCAGCAGCGTCAGCCGGGTCATGAATGGGGAGCCGCATACCAGCCCGGAACTGCACGCCCGGATCATGCGCGCGGTAAATCGGCTGCGCTTCGAGCCGCATTCGGCGGCGCAGGCGCTGCGCTCGCGCGAGAGCAAGACGATCGGCTGCATGGTCGCCGACCTCTCCAACCCGCTCTACAGCGAGATGATCAACGGCGCGGAGGAAGAGTTGCAGCGCGCCGGCTACGTGCTGATGCTTGCCGCGACCCGCCACGAGGAAGACCGCGAGACCGCGTTCGTCTCGGCGGTGCGCCGTCGGCGGATGGACGGATTGTTGCTGTTCGCCGGCGACAATGCCCACACCGACTTCACCGGCGCGCTTGCAAACCTGGACCTGCCCTGCGTGGCGATCGACCGCGAGGTATCAGGCGTCCCCTCGGTACGTGCGGACCATCGCGGCGGCGGCCTCGAAATCACGCGCTATCTGATCGGCCTCGGCCATCGCCGCATCGCGCTGCTCACCGGGCGCGCGGCGCTGCTGCCGAGTTCGGAGCGCCTCGCCGGCTATCGCCAGGCCCATGCGGAAGCGAAGCTCGCGGTCGATCCTGATTTGATCCGACCGCAGACGCAGGGCTCCAGCATTGCGTTCAGCGACGTCTGCCAGTTGCTGCGGAGCCCCAACCGTCCGACCGCGATCATTACGCTCGGCACGCACATGCTGGCAGGCGTGATGGACGCACTCGCCAGCAGCGGTCTCCGCTATCCCGACGACGTGTCGCTGGTGTGCATCGGCGACACCGATCTCGCCCGGCATGCGACGCCGGGAATTTCTGCGTTGACCTGGGATCTCGACCAGATGGGTCGGGTTGCCGCCAACATCCTGCTCGACCGTATCAGGGGCGGTGACGAGGCCAAGAAGATTCGGCCGGTTTACCTGCCGACACGGTTCATCCTGCGGCACTCCGGTGCCACGCCTCGCGCGCCCTGACGGCGCGACGATCTCTACGCCCGGCGAAAAACGTCGGCGACGAACGACCAAAAAAACAAAACCCAGGGAGTGAGTAAATGAAGTTACGCGCGATGATGTTGTCGCTGCTTGCGCTCGCGTCAGTGGCCTGTTCGGCCCACGCAGATGACACGGCCGATTACCCCTCCAAGAAGATCAAGATGCTGCTGCCGTTCGGGGCCGGTGGTGGCGGCGACGTGCTCGGACGGCTGCTCGCCGACCGGATGGGCAAGCGCCTCGGCCAGACCATCTACGTCGAAAACCGCACCGGCGCCGCCGGCACCATCGGTGCGCAGCAGGCGGCGACCTCTCCGCCCGACGGTTACACCATTACGATCGGTGGCATGACCACCCACGTGCTGGCACCGGCGGTCTACCCCAACCTGCCCTATAATCCGATCAAGGATTTCACCACCATCGGCCGGATCGGAACGTCATCGATCCTGCTTATTGCCACGAAGGATTTTCCCGCCAGCGATCTGCGCGGGCTGACCGAGCTGTCGAAAAAGGGCGAACCGATCCAGTACGGAAGCTGGGGCGTCGGTTCGACCGGGCACTTCTGCGGTGAAATCCTCTCCCAGAAGGCCGGCGTCCGCCTGCAGCACGTGCCGTTCAGCGGCGCCGCCAAGCTCGCCAACGACCTGATGGGCGGGCATATCTCGGTCGGGCTGGTCGACATGGCGACCGGCACGCCGCTGGTGAAGGACGGCAAGTTGAAGGCGCTTGCAGTATGCGGCGGACGGTCGCCGAGCCTGCCGGACGTTGCGAGCTACAAGGAGCAAGGCGTCGATTTCGAACGAAGCCTGTCTTGGGTAATGTACGCGCCGGCGGGTGTTCCCGCTCCGGTCGCGCAGAAGATCTCCGCGTCACTGAAGGAGTCGCTGGCCGAGGCCGACATCGCCGAGAAACTGCTCGCGCTCGGCATCTCCGTGGACTTCATCGCCGGAGATCAGCAGCGCGACATCAACGCGCGCGACATCGAAGCCTGGAAGCAGGTCGCAAGCGACGCCAAGATCGAGGTCAAGTAGCGGCACCAACGCAAAAGGAGGGTCGAGACAATCGACCCTCCTCCGGCATCTGTTGATGCGTATCAGCTCGCCTTGCCGAACAACATTGGCAACTGGCGCGGGCCGCGCACAGTGCCTTCCGACCATGTGACCTTGCCGGCCGGATCGAGCCGGAAGTCCGGAATTCGCTTCAGCCATTCCTCGATCGCGACCGTCATTTCCATGCGGGCGAGGTTGGAGCCGACGCAGCGGTGAATGCCGAGACCGAACGCGGCGTGGCGATTTTCCTTGCGGTCGATCACCACCTTGTCGGCATCGGTGAACATCGCGGGATCGCGGTTGGCGGCCGGGAACGACAGCAGCACCATGTTGCCGGACTTGACCGGGCAACCGCTGACGGTCGTCTCCTTCATCACCTCGCGCGCCATCGTCACCGGTGAATAGGCCCGCAGCAGCTCCTCGACCGCAAGCGGCATCAGCTCCGGCTCCTTGACGAGACGCTCGCGATCATCAGGCGTCTTCGCCAGATGCCACAGCGATGAGCCGATCGCGCTCCAGGTGGTGTCGATGCCCGCAATCAACAGCAGCCGCAGCGAACCCAGCACGTGCTCGTCCGCCAGCGGATTGCCATCCTTGTCCCTCGCCTTCATCAGCGTCGAGATCAGGTCGTCGGTCGGGTTCTGCTTGCGCTGCTCGAGATGGGCGGCGAAATAGCCGGTCATCTCCCTCACCGCCTCCATCAGCGCGTTGTCGTCCTTGATGCCGAGTTCGAGGATGCCGTGAATCCACTTGATGAAGTGATCGCCGTCCTTCTCCGGAATCCCGAGCATATGCGCGATCGCCCGCACCGGAACGTGCTTGGTGTAGCGCGCGGCGGCGTCGCATTTGCCGTCGGCAATGAACTCGTCGATCAGTTCGTTGCAGATCGCGCGCACCCGCGGCTCCAGCTTCTTCATCGCGTCCGGCGTGAACGGCGGCAGCAGCAACTGCTTGGCCGGCTTGTGCTCGGGCGGGTCGGAAGTGATCGGCGGCGCCCGCGCGGTGATCTCCGGGCGAATGTCACGCACGATGACGCGACGCGAGGAGAAGTGCTCGGTATCGTAGGCGATTTCCTTCACCGCCTGGTAGGTGGTCGGCATGTAGCAGCCGAGGAACCGCTCGGTGTGAACGACGGGGGAAGCCGCGCGCAGTTGTTCCCAGATCGGAAACGGGTTTTCCGTCCAGGTCGGATCGGTGTGATCGAAATCGTTGACCCAGTCGGTGACCGGCGGATGTTCGGGCATGATGCTGGCGGAATCGGACATCGGAGCAATTCCTCTGTTTGGTTCGTTCAGATCGTGGTGGATGAAAGATCTCGCGGCCGGATTATTCTTCGGTCACGTCGATGGCAATTTCCGGACAGTTGCTCTGGGCGAGCCAGGCCTTGTCTTCCAGGTGCTCAGGCACCGAGCCGTCGCCGACTTCGTGCGCGTTGCCGAATTCGTCGAGATCGAACAGTTCGGGCGCAAGTGATTTGCAACGCGCGTGTCCCTGACATTTGTCCTGGTCGACGCGGATTTTCAGCTTTCCGGCCATCGCAGCGTTCCCCTTTATGTGGCGCGTTTTGTCTCGCGCTGCCTTCTTGCGGCACGTCGACGCTAGCTCGCCGGCGCACCGCGAAGTTATATCGTATTACATTCGTGTTGCCGTTGTGCTGTCAAGGCAAAAGTTATAGATCATGGAACTGAATGCCGCCGCGACCCGCACGAAAAGCGCTCAATACCTATCACCATGGGGATCTCCGTGATGCCCTGGTTCAGGCCGCATTGCATGAGGTCGAACTCGGCGGTCCCGAAGCGATCAGCATCAGCGCACTTGCCAAGAAGCTCGGGGTCTCGCAGCCGGCGCCCTACAAGCATTTTGCCGATCGTGAGACGCTCCTGACGGCCGTCACGGCCGAAGCATTCCGGCAGTTCTCGGCCATGATGCGCGCGGCGATCGAAAAGCCGTCGAAGCAGTCGAAGCTGTCGCGCTTTGCCCAGCTCACGCTCGATTTCGGGCTGCGCCGCAACGGCATCTATCGCCTGATGTTCGCCTCGCGAACCATGGCCTGCGCGCCGAAGGGCAGCGAGTTGCACAGCGCGGCCATCGAGACGTTCGAACTGCTGGTGGAAGCGCTGGAGGCGCCCGCCGTGGGTCTGTTGCGCGAGCGCAGCGCGCTGAAGATCTGGGCTTCGCTGCACGGCGTAGTCATGCTTGCCGAACAGGGATTGCTCACCGGCCAGCTTGCCCATGTCAGCCGGGAAGAACTGGTCGAGGACATCGTGCAGGAAACCAAGCTCGCGCTGTCGGTCGCGATAGAAGCCAGCGGCAAGACCAGCCAATGACAGTCAAGGTTCCGGCATTCGAGGGTCCCGACAATACGGGTCTCTATGGCGGCGCCGTCCTCGCGCTGGCCGCCATCGCGGCGCTCGTCGTTGCAAACTCGCCGTTCGGACCGGACTATGAGGCGCTGCTGCGGACGACCGGTGAGGTCCGGATCGGATCGATCGGACTGAGCAAGACCATCGATCACTGGGTCAATGACGGCTTGATGGCCGTGTTCTTTCTGATGGTCGGGCTCGAAATCAAGCGCGAGGTGATCGAGGGCGCGCTGTCGAGCGCAAAGCAGGCGGCATTACCCGTGATCGCCGCGTTCGGCGGCTTTGTCACCCCGGCCGCGATCTTTGCCGCGATCAACTGGGGCGACGCACAGGCGTTGCGCGGATGGGCCATACCGGCGGCCACCGACATCGCCTTTGCGCTGGGCGTCTGCGCCATGCTGGGACGCAAGGTGCCGGCGTCGCTGAGGGCGTTTCTGTTGGCGCTCGCAATCATCGACGACCTGATGGCCATCGTCGTCATCGCGATCTTTTATACCGCCAATCTCTCGGTTCTGGCGCTGGCGCTCGGTGGGCTTGGCGTTGCCGCGCTCGCAATCCTGAACCTCCTGGATGTGCGCCGGCCATCGTTCTATCTCATCGTCGGCTTGTTCACCTGGGTCTGCGTGCTCGAATCCGGTGTGCATGCGACGCTGGCCGGCGTCGCCGTCGGGCTCGCGATGCCGCTGACCAGGCGCGACGGGCGTAGCCTGCTCGAAGATACCGAACACGCGCTCAGGCCGTGGGTCATTTTCGCCATCGTTCCGATCTTCGCTTTCGCCAATGCTGGCGTGTCGCTTCACGGCGTGACCCTTTCGCATCTGGCTGCTCCGATACCGCTCGGAATCATCGCGGGGCTTTTCATCGGCAAGCAGATCGGGGTGTTCGGTGCTTCGCTGCTTGCGATCCGGCTCGGCCTGGCTGCCATGCCGGAAGGGACGACGACGGCAAAGCTCTATGCAATGGCCATTCTGACCGGTATCGGATTCACGATGAGCCTCTTCATCGGAACGCTCGCCTTCGACGATGCGACTGTCCTGAAGCAGGTCCGGCTCGGTGTCCTCGCGGCATCCCTGCTGTCCGGCATCGTGGCGGCGGTGATGTTTTCGATCATTGGCAAATCAAGCGAGCCCTCCCCCGAGCGATGAGGCGTCCGGTGAGACCATGACGGGTCGCGGCGCAAACGTGTCACACTGGCAACGAGATTGCAGCCTGCGTCGTGGGGCCTGCTTGAATTACGGACCGGCAGATGATCAGCTTTTTCGGTCATGGGCATCGCCGCTTGAACACGAATCCTGCCAAATCCGCTACGGATCTCCGTCTGGAGCTTGCACGACCCTGGTCCGCGAGAAGCATCGCGTTGGGCGTCTTGGCCTCGCTATGTTTCTTCGGCGCGGCATTTGCAGAGGACGAAGGCGACGATGAGGAGGATACGGCCGCCAAGCCGACCCTGCCGAACGTCTATCTCGATATGAGAACCATCTATTCGACGCTGCCTGCCGGCACGCTCTCGATCGGATTCAGCGCGCCGCCATTGCTGTCGACGCTGGCGAACCTTTCCTCGCTTCGCACCGCGACCTTCCCGTCGAGCCAAAGCCTCTCGGTCGATCTGCCGTTGACGGTCGATGTCAACGAGTGGCTCTCGGTCTATGGCGGCGTGAGCGGGGTCACCTCACAGGCGGGCGCCGATCCCTGGACCAATTTCACGATCTACAGTTTTACCATGGGCTTCCAGGCCGATCTCTATCAGCAGAATGGCGGCATGTTTCCGACCATTACCATTCAATCCAATGCGACGCGGTCGACTTCGACGACGCCATTGGCCACGACGGCCTACAACACCATCCTCGAGGCGAACTATGCGCTGGATGCGGACGAAACGCGCGGGCTGCTCGCCGGCGCGCAATACACCAGGGTTCTGGTCGATACCCCGCTCGCCCGCGTCAGTCCCGATATCATGGGCTATGTCGGCGGCTACTATCAGTGGGACAACAACTGGATATTCACCGGCCGCGTCGGCGTGCAGTCCTTTGGCGGCGCACAGCTTTTGAACCTGACGCCGTTTCCCGCATTCACGCAGCCGATTCTGCGGCTCGACCTCGATCGCTTGGACGACGACGACAATCGCCTGTTCGGCATCACCGCGCAGATCGCATGGACGCCGAAGCCTTCCTATCAGCTGACGCTGCGAACGCCGCTTTACGCGATCAAGAACTAGCGGCGCGCGGAGCCGGCTTCATGCGGGATGCGGGTCGCGCACGGCCGCGCCGCGCAATAATTTTCCGATCTCCGGCTTGCAGGCGCCGCAATTGGTGCCGGCCTTCAAGCGCCGGCCGACGTCGTCGACGCTGGCCGCCCCCTTCTGGATTTCAGCCGAGATCTGATGCTGGCCGACGCCGAAGCACGAGCAGACGATCGGTCCGACATCCTGACCGGCATCCAGCGGCTGTCCCGTCAGCAGCGACATCCGCGCATTCGCCGACAATGCCTGTTCCGCGAACAGACCGGTCAGCCATGACCGCGAGACCAGTCTGTGATCGGGTGCAATGAACACACAACCTTCGAGCCGGCCGTCGCGAACGGCGGCGTAGCGGAAGCGTCCGGCCTTGGGATCGCGATAGGCGATCCATTCGATGTCGTGTCCGACACGGAGCTGCGCCCGCGCCCAGTCGCGCCAGCTTTCCGGCCGCTCGTCGAAGGCCAACTCCATCCGCCAGCACGTCCCTGAGAGACCGCCGACCCAGTAGCCCGAGGCCGGACGCTCGATCTCGCGGCGGCTGAGGATGAAGGCGTGCCATTTCGGCAAGTAAGCCGCCGCCTTCACCGGCGTGTGCTTGGATTCAGGCTGCCCGGAGATCGGGTCGGTTGCGGGATTGACCAGCGCGTTGACCCGGCCTTCGCCAGCATACTCGCCATTCCAGTGCATCGGCACGAACACGCAGCCGCGCCGCTGCTCGGCGGTGACGACGATGCGTGCCACCATCTCGCCCCACGGACTGGTCAGCCGCGCGAGCCCGCCATTCTCGACGCCGGCCGCGCGTGCATCGTCGGGATGGAATTCGGCATAGGGCTCGAAAATATGCGCCAGCAGCCGCGGCGATTTCGCGGTTCGCGTCATGGTGTGCCATTGATCGCGGACCCGCCCGGTATTGAGCACCAGCGGATAGTCGCGGCTGGTGGCGTTGACGGCAGGCCGCGGCGTCACCGGCACGAAGCGCGCCTTGCGGTCGGCGGTGAAGAATTCGCCCGTCTCGAACATCCGCGGCGTACCGGTCGGATATTCCCGCGTCACTGGCCACTGGATCGGGGTCAGCGCATCGTAGGCGCGATCGTCGAGCGTCTTCAATGCGGACAGATCGAAATCGCGTGTCCCGTCATTCTCGAAGCTGGAAAGCCCCGCGTGCTCGCGGAAGATTTCGGCGACGCTCGCATAGTCGAATCCCGAAAAGCCCATGCGCTGCGCGACGGCGCAGATGGTCCGCCAATCCGCCCGTGCGGCGCCCGGTGCCGGCAGGAACGGCCGCTGCCGGGAGATGCGGCGTTCGGAGTTGGTGACGGTGCCGTCCTTTTCGCCCCAGGTCAGCGCGGGCAGCAACACATGAGCATGTCGCGTGGTCTCGGTATGGCGCATGCAATCGGAAACAACGACGAGTTCGCAGGCATCGAGCGCGCGGCGCGCGCGATCGGCATCCGGCAGACTGACCAGCGGATTGGTCGACATGATCCAGACCGCCTTGATGCGCCCATCGCCGATCGCATCGAACATGTCGATGGCCTTGAGGCCCTGCTTTTCCGCGATCACAGGCGATTGCCAGAACCGCTGGACGATGTCGCGATGTTTCGCGTTCTCGATCTCCATATGGGCGGCCAACTGATTGGCCAGCCCGCCGACCTCGCGGCCGCCCATGGCGTTTGGCTGTCCGGTCAGCGAGAACGGGCCCATGCCGGGGCGCCCGATGCGGCCGGTCAACAAATGGCAATTGATGATCGCATTGACTTTGTCGACGCCACTGCTCGACTGGTTGATGCCCTGCGAATAGAGCGTGACGACGCGTTCGGTCCTGGCGAACCAGTCGAAGAACAGCGCCACCGCGCCCTCGGAGAGGCCGCAGATGTCGGCGGTCTGCGCGACCGTCTGTCCCGCAACCTGCCGCAGCGCGGCTTCGGCGCCGGTGGTGAATCCCTCCACGAACGCGCTGTCGATGGCACCGCGCGATGCCAGATGCGCGAGCAATCCGTTGAACAGCACCGAATCGCTGCCAGAGCGCAGCGGCAGATGCAGATCGGCACCGTCGCATGTTGCGGTCCGCCGCGGGTCGATGACGACGATGCGGCACGCGGGGTTAGCGGCCTTGGCGGCCTCCATGCGCTGGTAGAGGATCGGATGGCACCAGGCGGCATTGGAGCCGACGAGTACCAGGAGATCTGCGGTCTCGAGATCCTCGTAGCAGCCTGGCACGGTGTCGCTGCCGAACGCACGCTTGTGGCCCACCACGCTCGACGCCATGCATAGCCGCGAATTGGTGTCGATATTGGCGGTGCCGATGAAGCCCTTGGCGAGCTTGTTGACGACGTAATAGTCCTCGGTGAGGATCTGGCCGGAGACGTAGAAGGCCACCGCATCCGGTCCATGCTCGCGGATGATCTTGCCAAATCCGTCTGCGACGCGATCGAGCGCCGTGTCCCAGTCCGTCTCCTGCCCGTTGATAACAGGTGAGAGCAGCCGTCCGTCGAGGCCGATGGTCTCGGCGAGCGCCGAGCCTTTCCCGCATAGCCGCCCGAAATTGGCGGGATGAAGCGGGTCGCCGCGGACGGTCACAGCGCCCGCGGCATCCCTGTCAGCGACAACGCCGCAGCCGACCCCGCAATACGGACAGGTTGTCTTCACCGGCACGGGCGATCACCCTCACTCGGCAGGCACAGCCACCGCCGTCTGGACGCTAAGCCAGACGACGCCATTCTCCACCTTGGTCGGATGCGCGCGCGTGCATCCCTCGTCAGGCGCGACCGCCGTGCCGCTCTTCAGTTCGATGACGAAATTGTGCAGCGGACAGGTAACGCGCTTGTTGTGAACGATGCCTTGCGACAACGGCCCGCCCTTGTGCGGGCAGCGGTCGTCGAGCGCGAACACCTCGTCGTCGCTGGTCCGGAACACCGCGATGTCGCCGGAGGCCGTCCGCACGACGCGCGAGCCGAGAACGGGAATATCGTTCAGCGTCCCGATTTCGATCCATTTGGTCATGCCAGTTCCAGCTCCGCCAGCGGGGTGAATTCGTTACGATCGACGCCGCGCTGCGCGCGCGCCGCCCAGGGATCGCTCTGCGAGAACTGCTGCGAATGGGCGAACCGGCTGAACAGCGCCTTGCGGTTGGCGACGTCGTCGACCACCTGCTTGCGGATCGCGTCAAGCCCGATCCGGTCGCACCATTTGTACATGCGCTCCAGATACCAGCCCTGCTCGCGATAGAGCTGGGTCAACGCGGCGATGATTTCGAGCGTCTCCTCCTCGGTCGCGACCTTGGTCAGGAACTCGGTCCCCTTGATGTGAAGACCGGCGGCGCCGGCGAAATGAATCTCGTAGCCGGAATCGACGCAGATGACGCCGACATCCTTGCAGGTCGCCTCCGCGCAGTTGCGCGGACAACCTGATACCGCAAGCTTCACCTTGGCCGGCGTCCACGAGCCCCACATGAACTTTTCGAGCTTGACGCCAAGGCCGGTCGAATCCTGCGTGCCGAACCGGCACCATTCCGACCCGACGCAGGTCTTCACCGTGCGCAATCCCTTGGCGTAAGCGTGGCCTGACACCATTCCGGCGGCATTGAGGTCGGCCCAGACCGCGGGCAGATCCTCCTTCTTGACGCCGAGAAGATCGATGCGCTGTCCGCCGGTCACCTTGACGGTCGGAATGTTGAACTTGTCGGCAACGTCGGCGATCGCGCGCAATTCGTCCGGCGTGGTGACTCCGCCCCACATCCGCGGCACGACCGAATAGGTTCCGTCCTTCTGGATATTGGCGTGAACGCGCTCGTTGATGTAGCGCGACTGCTGATCGTCGCGGTACTCGCCGGGCCAAGTCGCAAGCAGGTAATAGTTCAAAGCCGGACGGCAGGAGTGACATCCGTTCGGCGTCTTCCAGTCCATGAACTTCATGACATCGGGAATGGTCTTCAATCCATTCTCGACGATGACGCGGCGCGCGTCGTCATGGCTGTGATCGGTGCAGGCGCACATCGGCTTGACCTTCGGCGCCGCCGAATAGTCGCCGCCGAGCGTGAAAGCCAGAACCTGCTCGACGAGGCCGGTGCACGAGCCGCAGGACGACGAGGCCTTGGTGTGGGCCCGCACGTCGTCGATCGTAAACAGCTTCTTTTCGCTAATCGCCTTGACGATGGTGCCCTTGCAGACGCCGTTGCATCCGCAGATTTCCGTCTCGTCGCTCATGGCGGCGACCGAGTTGTTGCCGCTATGGCCGCCGTCGCCGAGATTGGCGGCGCCGAACACCAGCCGCTCGCGCATGTGCGAAACGTCGGTGCCGTCACGCAGGTGCTGGAAGTACCACGGGCCGTCGATCGTATCGCCGTAGAGCACGGCGCCGACGATCTTCTTGTCGCGCAGGATGATGCGCTTGTAGACGCCGCGGGAGGCGTCCTGCATCACGATCTCTTCCTTGTCCGCGCCCGGCGCGAAGTCGCCGGCGGAGAACAGGTCGATCCCGGTCACCTTCAGCTTGGTCGAAACCACCGACCCGTCATAGGTGGCGAACCCCTTCATGGCGAGGTGGTTGGCGCAAACCTTGGCCTGATCGAACAAGGGAGCGACGAGGCCGTAGGTCTGGCGGCGGTGCTGCACGCATTCGCCGACGGCGTAGATTCGTCCGTCATAGGTCTGCATGGTGTCGGAAACGACGATGCCGCGCTCGCAATGCAGGCCCGCCTTGCGCGCCAGCTCGAAATTCGGGCGGATGCCGACCGCCATCACGACCAGATCGGCCGGGAGTTCCTCGCCGTCGGCAAAGCGCACACCGGTCACGCGATCCTCACCAAGGATCGCCTGCGTCTGCGCCGGCATCTTGAACACCATGCCGCGCTCTTCCAGAGACTTGCGCAGCAATCCGCCGGCGACCTGATCGAGCTGACGCTCCATCAGCGTGTCGAGCAGATGCACGACGGTGACGTTCATACCGCGCTTCATCAGGCCGTTGGCGGCCTCGAGGCCGAGCAGACCGCCGCCGATGACCACGGCATGCTTGTAGCTCGTCGACGCCTGGACCATGTGCTCGACGTCCTGGATATCGCGGAAGCCGATCACACCAGGCAGATCCTTGCCGGGAAGCGGCAGCATGATCGGGTTCGAGCCCGTGGCGATCAGCAGGCGGTCGTAAGGTACCCGCGCGCCTTCCCTCGTCACGACTTCGCAGGTACGCCGATCGATCATCTCGATCATTTCGCCCTTGCGCAGCGTGATGCCGTTATCGTCGTACCACTGCTCCGTGTTGAGCATGATGTCGTCGACGGTCTTCTCGCCGGCAAGCACGGGCGACAGCAGAATACGGTTATAGTTGCCGTATGGTTCGGAGCCGAACACGGTGATGTCATAGAGATCGGGCGCGCGGTCCAGCAGCAATTCCACCGTGCGGATGCCGGCCATGCCGTTGCCGATCACCACCAACTTTGGCTTGTTCACTTTATTGAGCATGCTCTGCCTTCTGATCCAGGTTCCGATGGCCCCGCTCGGCGACGCAGCTCTGCATCGTCGATTGGCAAGAAGTATTGATTGATTGGGATCGCCCATCGGCGGGCAGCAGACCATCGACTATGACGATCGAGATCTCTCATATTCAAGAGACGTGCCAACGCCGGACCCGTAACTTTTCGGGCCCAATGCAGGGTTGCAGCCGATAAATCGGTAATTGAGCGCACTTGCGCCCGCATAAATGCCCAAAAAATCCCCCGCCTGGGCTATCCATTGTGCACCGCACGAAGCCTTCCCCATGTGCCGGCGGCAATCGGCTCCTAAGAACGGCACGATGCGGACAAGCGGGTTTTCAGCAGCGCTTTTCCGTTAATATTTCGCACAGCATAAGAAAGCACCACACTGCACGTTCGAGCGGCTGGTTTTGCCAACGAACGGAGCACCGACCGCATTCGCAGCGATTTTTCGCGCCCGGCAAGGCGCTGCAAATACACGCAAACTGGCGCGCTGGTTTTTCTGGCACACGAATTGCTGACGTCAGGCCGAGAGTGCGCCTCAACGACGAGACGACTCGCTTCCAAAAAATTCCGTCCCTTGTGCCGAGATCACCGCGCTTGCGCGGTGTCGCGCGCCAATGTTCGAGGCTGCTCGATGAAGTTTGCTGAATTCAAGAAGGCCGGCCATTGGCCCACGCTGCTCGCCGCCTTCCTCTATTTCGACATAAGCTTCATGGCTTGGGTCGCGCTCGGTCCATTGATCGTCTACATCGCGCATGATATGAACCTTGCCGTCGACGAGAAATTTACCCTCGTCGCCATCCCGGTGCTGGCCGGCGCGCTGCTGCGGGTTCCGATGGGTCTGCTCGCCGATCTCATCGGCGCCAAGCGAACCGGAATCATCGCGCAGATCGTCGTCATCCTTGCGACGGCCTGGGTTTGGCAATTCGGCCTCAACAGCAAGCTCGCGATCGAGATCTTCGGTCTCGCGCTCGGCATCGGCGGTGCATCCTTCGCAGTGGCGCTGCCGCAGGCAAGCCGCTGGTATCCGCCGCAATATCAGGGCGTGGTGATGGGAATCGCCGGCGCCGGCAATATGGGCGTCGTGCTCGACACGCTGTTCGCGCCGTCGATCGCCGAACATTGGGGCTGGCAGGCCGTGTTCGGCGTGCTCCTCGTCCCAATGGTGTTGATCCTCGCCTACTACGTCTTCGCCGCCAAGGATGCGCCCGGCGAGCGCAAGCCGATTTCGCTGAAGGCCTACGGCGCCTTGCTGCGCGACCCTGATAGCCGCTGGTTCATGTTCTTCTACTTCATCACCTTCGGCGGTTTCGTCGGGCTGGCCAACGCGCTGCCGCTGTACTTCACCGTGCAGTATCACGTGTCCGGTGTCGCGGCGGGCCTGCTGGTGGGCTTGATCGTCGCTTTCGGCTCAGGTTTCCGTCCCGTCGGCGGACTGATCGCCGATCGCATCGGCGGCATTCGGTCGCTGTCGATCCTGTTTGGCGTCGTCGTCGCCGCGTATCTCGTCATCGCCTTCATGCCGGAGGGACCGGCTGCACCGACGTCGACCGGCTGGGCCTTCATGCAGATGCCGCGGATTGCCTGGATCTCGGTGCTGCTGTTCTCCATCGGCGTCCTTGCGCTCGGCATGGGAAATGGCGCGGTGTTCCAGCTCATTCCGCTTCGCTTCCGTCACGAGATCGGCCTGATGACCGGCCTGGTCGGCTGCGCCGGCGGCATTGGCGGCTTCTTCCTTGCCAAGGCGCTCGGCGTCGCCAAGGGAATGACCGGCGGATTCGGTGCAGGCTTCCTGTTTTTCGGCCTGCTGGCGTTGCTCGGCTTCCTGGGACTTGCCATGGTCAAGGTCCGCTGGCGCACCACATGGGGCGCCGCATCGGGAGCGCGGGTCTGACCACGCGCTGCCAACTCGATAGGCCGCGCGGGTGACGATCGGTTCGCAACGAAATCTCGGGGTTCGCGTCGGCTTCGTCAGTGAGACCGGCAAGCGTTCCGCCAATGAGGATTACGTCGGGACCTGTCTCGGGCAATCAGGCGTAAGCAATCGCGACATCGTCGCCGCCGTTGCCGACGGCGTCGGCGGACACAAAGGCGGACGCGAAGCCGCCGAGCTCGCGATTCGTTGTTTCATCGACGCCTATTACTCCCTCCCCGAGACGCTCGGCGTGCGCCGCCGGGCGTCGCGTTCGCTGGAAGCCGCCAATAGCTGGATCTACACGCAGGGCCGCACCGATCCCCAGCTCAGCGGCATGAGTTGCGCCTTCTCGTCGATCATCCTGTCGCGACGGCTTTGCCATGTCATTCATATCGGCGACACCCGCGCCTATCGCCTGAGCGAAGGACGCCTGGAGCGGCTGACCACCGACCACATCGCCGGCCGCGGCGACCTCGCGCACCTTCTCAATCGGGCCATCGGCTTCGAGGATTTTGCTCGCTTCGACTATGCCACCGTCGGACTGCGCCAGCACGACCGGCTCTTGATTTGCAGCGACGGCGTTCATGGCGTGCTGGCCGATCACCGCCTGCAGGTGCTGTTGAGCGAGCGCACCTCGCCGGAAGAATCCGCGCGCGCCCTCGTCGACGCGGCGCTGGATGCCGGCTCTACCGACAACATGACCGCGCTGGTGCTCGACGTCGTCGACCTGCCGCCCGCCGACCGCGACGAGCTCACCCATTCGATCGCGACGCTGCCGATTCTGGATCTGCCCGAAACCGGGGACGTCGTCGACGATTTCACGCTCGGCGAAATATTGTCTGACGGACGCTACAGCCGGCTGTTCAAGGCGATCGACAAGCGGCAGGGCCGCGAACTCGTGCTGAAGTTTCCGCATCCGCGCGTCGCCAGCGAGGGCTCCTATCGCCTCGCTTTCGTCCGCGAGGCGTGGGTTGCGGCGCGCGTGCGCAGCCTGTGGATCGGCGAGATCATCGAACTGCCCGCCGAGCGGCAAACCCGCCTCTATTCGGTGATGCCGCTTTACGAAGGCGAGACGCTGGAACAGCGGCTAAACCGCTCGCCGCAGCTTTCACTGGCTGAAGGCATCGGGATAGCGACCAAATTGGCGCGCGCGGTTGCGACCCTGCACCGGGCCGGCATCATCCATCGCGATATCAAGCCCGACAATGTGATCCTGCTGAAGGCTGGCGGATTGCGGCTGGTCGACCTCGGCGTTGCACGAGTGCCGCTGCTGGAGGATTTTCCGGCCGAGGATATTCCGGGGACAGCGAGCTACATGGCACCCGAGCTGTTCGGTGGGCGGCCTGGCGACGAGTTTTCCGATCTGTATGCGCTCGGCGTCACCGTGTACCGGATGTTCACCGCCGCCTACCCGTATGGCGAGATCGAGCCGTTCTCGCGGCCCCGCTTCGGCAAGCCCGCCTACCTCTCGCGCTATCGCCCGGACCTGCCGGCCTGGCTCGACGCGGTGATCGGCAAGGCGCTCAACGTCGATCCGGCGCAACGCTATGGCGACGTCATCGAATTCTCGCACGAGCTCGAAAACGGCGCGATGTGGGCGAAACCCGCCGTCACGTCGCGGCGCTCACTCTACGAGCGCGATCCGCTCGTGTTCTGGAAGGGCCTGTCCGCAGGACTGGTCGTGCTCGTCATCCTGCTTCTCGCATGGATCGTAAAAAATTAGCCCGACATTCCCTGGGGGAATGTCGGGCCATATCACGTGAGCGAAGCAAACGACGCCCGCGTCGCGCTTCGGTTCACACGCCGGTCTGGGTGATGAACTTGGTGTTGAAATAGCCTTCCATCGCCTCGGTGCCGCCTTCCGAGCCGTAGCCGGAATCCTTGACGCCGCCGAACGGCACTTCGGGCAGCGCGAGGCCAAAGCTGTTGATCGAGACCATGCCGGCTTCGATGGCAGCGCCGATCGCGGTCGCCGTCTTGGTCGAGTTGGTGAAGGCGTAGGACGCGAGACCAAACGGCAGGCGGTTGGCTTCCTCGGCCACCTCGTCGAAGGTCGAGAAGCGGGAGATCAGCGCCAACGGCCCGAACGGCTCCTCGTTCATGGCGCGCGCGTCCTTCGGCACGTCGCTGACCACCGTCGGCTCGAAGAAGTAGCCCTTGTTGCCGACGCGGTGACCGCCGGTCTCGAGCTTGGCACCCTTGCCGACGGCATCCTGCACCATGCCTTCGATGGCGGTGACGCGGCGCGGATTGGCGAGCGAGCCCATCTTCGAATCCGGATCGAGGCCATTGCCGACCTTCATCGACTTGGCGCCTTCGACGAACTTGTCGACGAATTCACGGAACACATCGTCCTGCACCAGCATGCGGGTCGGCGAGATGCAGACCTGGCCGGCGTTGCGATACTTCGCCGCCGCGAGAATCTTCGCAGCCGACGAGACGTCCGCGTCCTTGAACACGATCGCCGGCGCGTGGCCGCCGAGCTCCATGGTGGCGCGCTTCATATGCAGGCCCGCCAGTGCGGAGAGCTGCTTGCCCACGACCGTCGATCCGGTGAAGGAGATCTTGCGGATCACCGGATGCGGAATCAGATATTCTGAAATCTCCGACGGCACGCCATAGACCAGATTGATGACGCCATCGGGCACGCCCGCGTCGGCGAACGCCTTGATCAGCTGCGCCGGAGCCGCCGGCGTTTCCTCGGGCGCCTTCACGATGATCGAGCAGCCGGCAGCGAGGCCTGCGGAGAGCTTGCGAACGACCTGGTTGATCGGGAAATTCCAGGGTGTAAAGGCCGCGACCGGACCGACCGGCTCCTTGACCGCGATCTGGTAGACGCCCGGGCCGCGGGCCGGGATCACTCTTCCATAGGCACGCTTGGCTTCCTCGGCGAACCACTCGATGATGTCGGCCGACAGCATCGCTTCGATCTTCGCTTCCGCCAGCGTCTTGCCCTGCTCCATCGTCAACAGCGGCGCGATTTCCTCGTTGCGCTCGCGCATGATCGCGGCCGCCTTGCGCATGATCCGGCAACGGTCGAACGGCGCCACCGCCCGCCAGGCCTTGAAACCCTTGGCGGCCGCTTCCAGCGCCTCGTCGAGATCGGCCCGGTCGGCATGGGCCACGGTGCCGATTTGCTCTTCTGTTGCTGGGTTGAGCACGGCGATGGTCTTGCCCGACTGGCCCGGACGCCACTTGCCGTTGATGAAGAGCTGGGTATTCGAATATGCCACGAGACTTTCTCCCTGTCTTATTGCGGGCCGCCGAACGCGAGCGACCCGGCAAATTTCAGGCGCCTTTATTATGTAAGCTCAGCCGGATTGCAAAGCGGATTCAGTTACGTACGACCCGCATGACCAGCGCAAGGCACTGCTGCGATCCACATCATTCCCTGCCTCACCGATCAGCTCCGATCTCACCACACCGCCCGTGAATTTCAGCGAGAGAAGCGTTCGCAGGTCTGCTGCGCGACGATGAGGGACAGTGCTGGACGGCATGAACGCAGGCGACAATTTGCAGGGATTGTTGGGAGCGAAAACACCAACCCCTGGTCCCGGAGGCCGCCTTCCGATCCCAGGAATATGAATCCCGTGCTCGCCATTCAGCATGGCGCCGCATCACCGGACAATCGCTGGCTCCTTCAGTATCCCCCGGCGCTCCTTTGGATTGGTCTTATTGCAATTAGTTCGCATTTGCATTAATGATGCAAATAATTCGCATTTGCAAAAAATGGGGAGGTTTTATGCACGCATTGCGGGCGGCTTGGCCGAGCAAATTTGGCTCGCAGCATGGTCATTTCGAATTTGACAACGGGTTCGACGGGCCATTCCCGTTTGGCTTCCACTGGTCTGGGAGCCACTCAGGCGGATTGCCCTGGTTGATGCACGGCCACCATCCGGTTCCGAACTGGTGCCCGCAACCACCGACGCCGGTCACGATCCAGTTCCGCAGCTTTGACGGCTCGGGAAATAATCTCTCGAGCCCCGGCCTCAATGCTGCCGGCACGGCGGTCGACCGAATTGGTCCCGCGCATTTTGCGGACGGTGTTTCCGATCCGCTCGACGGCCCCAATCCGCGCACCATCAGCAATGTCGTCGTTGGCGAGGGCGACGCGAACGTCCCGAACGAGCAAGGCGTGTCGGCATTCATGTACGCCTGGGGGCAATTCATCGATCACGATCTGACGCTGACACGCAGCGACGGCGTCAACGACATCAGCATCCTGGTGCCGGACGGCGACCCGGTGTTCGGCGACGGCGCGATCATGCCCATGACCCGCGCGATCATCGATCCGTCGAGCGGAACGGGTCCGAACAATCCGGCCATTCCCCTCAATTTCAGCAGCGGCTGGCTCGACGCCTCCATGGTCTAGGGCTCGAATGCGGCGACGGCCGCGAGCCTGCGCCTGCCCGACGGGCACATGAAGACCTCGGAGGGCGGCAATCTGCCGATCGTCAACGGCACGTTCGCCGCCGGCGATCCGCGCGCCGCGGAGAACTTTGCGCTGACCTCGCTGCACGCGCTGTTCGTGCGCGAGCACAACTATCAGGTCGACAAGCTGCACAAGGCGCATCCGAACTGGAGCGGCGACCAGCTCTATAACTACGCGCGCGCCATCGTCACGGCGGAGATCGCCAACATCACCTACAAGGAATTTCTGCCGAACCTGATCGGCGACGACGCGATCGGGGCCTACCACGGCTACAATTCCAGCGTCGACCCGCGCCTCTCGTTCGAGTTCAACATCGCCTTCCGCTTCGGGCATTCGATCGTTTCAGCGGAAACAGAGAGTCTGACGGAGAGCGGCGAGGTCGTCGCAGGATCGGAGCGCGAACTCAGGGACATCTTCTTCGCACCGCCGTCGGATTTTGTCGCATCCGGCGGCGCCGACGGACAGTTGCGCCATCTGGCGGGCGACCCGTCGCAGGCGATGGATGTTCGCATCGTCGAGGATCTGCGCAATTTCCTGTTCGATCCGCCCGTGAGCATGGATCTCGCAGCGATCAACATCCAGCGTGAACGCGATTTCGGTATCGGATCGCTCAACGACGTCCGTGAATCGCTCGGCCTCGCCCGGTATACGGATATCGACCAGATCACCAGCGATCCGGGAACGCGGGCGGCTTTGAAGATAGCGTTCTCAAACAATGTCGATCTGATCGACCTTTGGACCGGAGGCCTGGCCGAGAATCACGCCCCCGGTGCGCTCATCGGCGAGACTTTCCAGACCGTCATCGCCATGCAGTTCGAGGCCTTGCGCGATGGCGACCGGTTATGGTTCGAAAATCAGGGCTTCGACGCCAAGACATTGCAGCAGATCAAGCAGACGACGCTCGCCGACATCATTCTCCGCAACACCGATACCCAACATATTCAGGACGATGTCTTCATCTCCTACACACGGCACACCGGGCTGAAAGGCGGCGTCGAGTCGGAGGATCCCGAGGCGCGGCAGCTCGTCATCGGCTCGGACGGCAAGGACACGCTGATCGGCGGCCCGCAGGGAGATTTCCTGTTTGCCGGCACCGGAAAACAAACGCTCACGGGATTGAGCGGCGCGCCGACCATTTCGTCTTCGACAAGGGCCCGACCAAGGCTGTCATCACCGACTTCCAGCCCGGCATCGACAAGCTCGAGTTCAAGCATGCCGGAAACCTCGACTGGCATGATGTCCGCATCTCGTCCGCGCATGGCAATGCCCTCGTGTCGGTCGGCGATGACAGCATCGAACTGGTTGGCGTTCGTGCCTATGCGCTCCACAAATCTGATTTCATTTTCGATGTCTGATAGACGTGGCGGATTTCGAAACGAACCCGGCATACTCTGCGATTGCCGAGTTCGGCTGGCGCGCCGTGGTCACAGACTTCGACACGTTCGAGCCGGTTGGATAGCGGCGTCCTACGGGTTCCAGCCGCCACTGCCATACGGACGCGTGATGATTTCGAGCAGGTGACCGTTCAGGTCCTCGAAATAAAGACCGCGTCCATCATCGTGGTCGTTGACCTCCCCCGGCTTTCGCTGGCCAGGATCAGCCCAGTAAGGCAGGTTCCGCTCGCGAATGCGATTGAGTATCGCGTCGAATTCGGCGTCGCCGACCAGGAAGGCATAGTGCTGGCGAGCAATCTCGCTTTCGGTGTTCATGTAATCGAGATTGGCGTCGTTGTTGGTCGTGACCATGTAGAACGGCCCCCAGCGCCGCGGCGCCGGCAGCCCCAACATCTCCGCGAGGAACCCAGCCGAGGCCTTGCTGTCACGGGCCGAAAGAATGGTGTGGTTGAAGTCGATGGCCATGTCGGACCTCCGCCGCACCAAGTCCTTCGTGAAAGGATGGTTCCCAGTCGTTCTACATATTGGTGCGCCACCACCGGGTGGAAATTGGAAGTTGCAGCCGCCCCTCGCCTTTAATCGCGCCGCTCACGCCGGCTCGAAGAATCCGGGATTGGTCGCGAGGTAGCTTGCCAGACGGGCTGATCGAAACGCTCGGCAACAAGCCGCTCACCGAACTGGTGGAGACGCTGCGCGATCGCGTCCGGCTTCGCGGTTTCAAGAACGCCTCGGGCCGCGACTACATCGCGCAGTCGGCAGCAGAGCATTTTGAGTTGCTCGATTTCCTGTCGCAGCAGGACGAGGCCGGAGCCGTCGCGGTGATGCGGCGCCATCTGGAAAGGTCACGACAGGTCTGGGATGACGGGCACGGCGCATAGCGGGCGCGACGGGGCGTAACGATCGTTGGTGTCACGCGATCGGGCCGAGCGGCGAATGCCTCATCTCAAATCGTCGGACGCGATGACCCATGTGCGAGCGTCAGCAGCGCCGCAGCCAGTGCCGCGGCGGCCTTGTCGGGCCGTGTCTTTTCGTAGAGCGCGAACTCGAGGTCCGGAAGCCGCGGCAGGCCCTCCGCAGTCCCGAGAATACGCAGGCCCGCGATGACGGCGCTTGCGGGAAGCGGCGTAATCGCGAGGCCCGCAAGCGCCGCCGCGCGCAGCCCGGTCAGGCTCGGGCTGGTGTACATGATCTCCCAGGTGAGGTCGCTGTCCTGAAGCGCACTGAGCGCCGCCTCACGCGACACGGACCGCTCGCGATAGAGCGCCAGCGGCAGCGGCCCGCCGGGAACGAGATCGAATGTTTCGGCTGCGGCCCACACCAGGGCTTCGCGCCAAACCAGGCGACCTTTCGACGTGCCGAGCGGACGCTTGGCAAACACAACGTCGAGCCGTCCCGCATTGAGCTGTTCGATCAAGGGCGCGCTGACGCCGATCTGCACCTCGAGCTTCACGCCCGGATGCGCCGCCGCAAAGCGGCCGAGTGCCGAAGGCAGCGAGCCGCCGGCGACCTCCTCGACCACACCGAGGCGCACCGAGCCGGACAGGCGCGGCGCCGCGAGGCGATGACGCGCCGCTTCCTCGAGCTGCAGCAGGCGGCGGGCATCGCCCAGCAGCATCTCGCCATCGTCGGTCAGCGCCACGCTGCGGGTGGTGCGGCGAAACAACGGACGTTTGGTCTCGGACTCCAGGCGCTTGATCTGCTGGCTCACCGTCGATTGCGTCAGGTTGAGCTGTTCAGCTGCACGATGGAAGCCGCCACAATCAGCCACGGCAACGAAGGCGCGAAGCAGCTCGAAATCCAGCATGACATTGATCCATTTTATCGATCAATCATATTATAAAATATCGCTTTTGTAATTAATGGCGGCTCCCTACTTTTGGTTGCAACGGGCAGCAGCCAAGGAGCCTCATCATGACGGACCGGTCCCCGAACAATCGCATCGCGCGCCTGGCGCGAGCCGCCGCGGTCTGCGGCGCAAGCACAAAACTCTGCCCGGCAGACCGCACGACGCAATTGCTGGAAGCCATCATCGAGCCCGGCGACCGCATAGCGATCGAAGGCGATAACCAGAAGCAGGCGGACTTTCTCGCAGCCGCGCTGGCGAAGCTCGATCCCGCGCGAGTCCATGATCTGCACATGGTGCAATCGGTCATCGCGCTGCCGGAACATCTGGCCGTGTTCGAGCGCGGCGTTGCAAACCGCCTGGACTTCGCCTTTGCCGGACCACAAAGCCGCAAGCTCGCCGAACTCGTCGCAGCGAAAGCGGTCAGGATTGGCGCGATCCACACCTATCTCGAACTCTACGCCCGCATGCTGGTGGACCTGACACCGCGCGTTGCACTCGTCGTTGCCGACAAGGCCGATCACAATGGCAACCTTTATACCGGTCCGAACACCGAGGACACGCCCACCATCGCCGAAGCCGCGGCATTCCGCGGCGGCATTGTGGTGGCGCAGGTCAACGAGATCGTCGATCGCCTGCCCCGCGTCGACATTCCCTCCGACTGGGTCGATTTCGTGGTGCCGAGCCCAAAGCCTTATCTGATCGATCCGCTGTTCACGCGCGATCCCGCCAAGATCAGAAACGAGAACGTGCTGATGGCGATGATGGCGATATCAGCGGTATACGAGCCTTACCAGGTGCAGCGTCTCAATCACGGCATCGGCTACGCCACCGCCGCGATCGAACTGATCCTGCCGACCTTCGCCGCGCAGCGCGGACTGAAGGGCAAGGTCGCCCGGCATTTCGTGCTCAACCCGCATCCGACCCTGATCCCCGCGATCGAGGCCGGCTTCGTCGACAACGTCTATTGCTTCGGCTCCGAGCTCGGCATGGAGCGTTACGTCTCAAGTCGCGCAGACGTGTTTCCGGTCGGCGCCGACGGCAATCTTCGCTCGAACCGGGCGCTGGCCCAGGTCGCCGGCCAATATGCCTGTGACCTCTTCATTGGCGGCACGCTGCAGATCGATGCAGCGGGCAACAGCTCGACAGCCACCAAGGACCGGATCACGGGTTTTGGCGGCGCGCCGAACATGGGCGCGGACGCCCGCGGCCGTCGCCATGACACGCCCGCCTGGCTGCGCGCCGGCCAGGAAGCGGGAGAAGCCCTACGCGGCCGCAAGCTCGTGGTGCAGATGGTGCAGACGCGTCAGCCGAACGGCGCACCGAGCTTTGTCGAGCGGCTGGACGCGTTCGACCTCGCAGCTTCCGCGGGCTTCGCGCTGCCGCCGGTGATGATCCGTGGCGACGACGTCAGCCATGTCATCACCGAACGGGGCGTGGCCAACCTGCTGCGTTGCCGGTCACCTGGGGAACGCGAAGCCGCCTTGCGCGCCGTCGCAGGCGACACCGATTTCGGCAGGCGGCAGTCGCCTGAAGCAACCGACGATCTGCGCCGCCGCGGCATCGTGATGTTCCCCTCCGATCTCGGCATCGACGAGAAGACGGCGACGCGTGACTGGCTCGCAGCCAAATCAATCGACGAGCTCGTGACGGCCTCCGGCGAACTCTACGCGCCGCCGGCCAAATTCCGCCGAACCACCGTTGCTGCGGCTTGAGAGGGAGGCAATGATGAGACCAGCCAGTCGAACTTTAGCCGACGCCTCCACCGCCGAGCCGGCGCCGCTTGACCGTGCCAAGCAACTTGCAGCGGCGCTGCTCTCCGAGCGCGGCGAAGCATCCGGCGCGCTGATCGCACGCCAGTTGCACGACGTGCTGCACGCGCTCGACGCAGGCGATCGGCACGGCTTTCAGCGCTACCTCGCGACGGAGTTTCGACCCGACAAGGCTGCGCTGCGCGCGGCCGCGGAGCGCTATCTCGCCGACAGCACGGCGGAAGCCGCCGCTGCTCTCGCACAGGCCGCCGATCCGCCGCGGCAGGAATTGCTGCGGCGAATGAACATGGCGCCCGGTGGCACCGGCGCTCTGATCGAGATGCGCAGCGAAATCGGATCACGGCTGCGCGGCGAACCCGAACTGAAGCTGCTCGACGCCGACCTCAAACATCTGTTGGCTTCCTGGTTCAATCGCGGCTTTCTCGAATTGCGGCGTATCGACTGGCAGTCGCCGGCCGCGGTGCTGGAGAAGCTGATAGCCTACGAGGCGGTGCACGAGATCAAGGGCTGGGACGATCTGCGGCGCCGGCTTGCCCCCGACCGCCGCTGCTTCGCCTTCTTTCATCCCGCGCTCCCCGATGAGCCGTTGATCTTCGTCGAGGTCGCGCTGGTCGAGGGGCTGGCCACGGCGGTGCAGCCGCTGTTGTCACGCGACACCGACGAGCACGCCAGGCGGGCGCAGGCCGAGCGCGCCGACACCGCGATCTTCTATTCGATCTCCAACTGCCAGGACGGCCTGCGCGGCGTCTCATTCGGCAATTTCCTGATCAAGCAGGTGGTCGAGGAGTTACAGGCGGAGTTTCCGCAACTGAGGCGCTTCTCCACCCTGTCGCCGGTGCCGGGCTTCCGCCGCTGGCTTGGCCAGGAGCTCGCGTGCGATCGCGACACAAACCTGTTGCGAGACGTCGCGGCCGACGGCTGGTGGCAGGATCCCGCGCAGAGCGAAAAGCTGCGGCCCGGCCTGATGCGGCTTTGCGCCCGCTATCTGACGCGGCCGTTCCTGCCCGGAAGCCGCATCGATCCCGTGGCGCGTTTTCATCTCGGCAACGGCGCGCTGCTCGAGCGGATCAACTGGCTCGGCGACACCGCGCCGCGCGCGATGACGGAATCCTGCGGCATCATGGTCAATTATCTCTACGACCATGACAGCATCGCGGAGAACCACGAGCACTTCGTCCGTGGTGAGCCAATCGTGCGCTCGCCTGATGTTGATACGCTGCTTGCAATACGGCAGCCGCGCGAGGCTGCTCCGCCTGAGACAGGCGTAACGATGAGCTCGACCAGATCGTACTTCGACTGACACCGCAAACGAGGAGAAGACATCATGATGAATCGACGCGCATTCTCGACCGCCCTGCTTGCCGGCGCGGCAGCCTCGCTGCTTTCCACGCGCGACACGGCCGCAACCACAACGCCGATAAAGGCACGCAATGTCGTGCTCGTGCACGGCTTGTTCGCCGATGGCTCGTGCTGGTCCGAAGTGATTGCGCGATTGCAGGCGGCGGGCCTCAACGCCACTTCCGTTCAAAATCCCTTGAGCACGTTGCCCGATGCGGTCGCCTCCGCGGAGCGCGTGCTGGCGCGGCAGGATGGTCCGACGGTTCTGGTCGGTCACTCCTTCTCCGGCATGATCGTCACGGAGGCCGGCGTGCATCCAAACGTATCCGCGCTGGTCTATGTGGCGGCGCGCGCGCCTGATGCGGGCGAGGACTACACCGCTTTGGCCAAGACATTCCCGACACCGCCGGCGAGCGCTGGAATCGTGTTCGACGGCGATGAAGGCCGCCTTTCCGAAGAGGCTTTTCTGCGCGATTTCGCCGGCGACCTGCCGAAGGAGAAGGCAAAGGTGCTCTATGCCGTGCAGCAGCCGTTCCACAAGGCTCTGCTATCAGGAAAGACCACGCATGCGGCTTGGCGAACCAAGCCCAGCTACTACGCCGTCTCGACGGAAGATCGTACCATCAACCCCGACCTCGAGCGCTTCATGGCCAAGCGGATGGGCGCCAAGACCATCGAGGTGAAGGCCAGTCACGTCTCCCTGATCTCACGTCCCGAGGAGATCACCCGGCTCATCCTGGAAGCTGCGGGGCACCAAGGCTGACGCAGAAAATCACGGAACGATCCTGATCCGCGACTGGAGCCATCGAGCTTTCAATGGGCGCGAAAGCGGAAAGTCGCGGATCGAGGGACCGTCAGAGGCTGCCGGTCCCCACGAGCACAAAGGGCGCCCATATCGCGGGTTGCGCGTTCTCGCTGCCCTTTGCAATCAAGGCCACGAGAGAGCGGCGAAGTGCCTCGGCGCGGCCGACATCGGGGCCCGCCTTCATGGCATCGATGGTGCCGGTGGTGATGGCGACTGCTGCGTCGGAGCTGACCGCCCAGTGCGAGACCAGCAAGGCGCGCGAGCCCGCATAGAAAAATGCTCGCGCAAGACCGGAGAAGGCCTCCGAATTGGAAGCCTGGCCGCCAGCCGTATTGCAGGCCGACAGAACCACCCAATCGGCATCCAGCTTGAGGCCCGAAATCTCCGACGACGAGAGATAGCCGTCATCGGCCGGCGTAGCGGCCGGCGGCGGGCTCAGGATCAGTCCCGGCTCGATGGAGCCATTCACCTGCCCGGCAAGCGCGCCATGGGTCGCAAAATGCAGCATACGATATTTTGCGAGGTCGCCGCTTTCGCTGAGCGCCCTTATCTTCGTCTCGGTAGCGCTGTTGCCGAGATAGACGTCGCCTTTCACGGGCGCGAAACTGTTTGCCACCGAGCACAATTCAAGCGCGGTTTCCGGCAGCGGCATCTGGCGCCTGAGTTGCTCGACGTCGGCGGTGCCGCCGGACAGCGCGGTGACCGTGCGCAAGCCTCTTTGCGCGACCTGCTTTGCCTGCGCCGGAATGGCTGCACAATTCTGGATCTGGCGCGTCAGCCTGGCGCGCGCGGCCGCAAGATCGCGACCGTCACCGTCGAGCAAGGGATTGCCGACGCCGAGGAACGGCTTTGATGCGCTGCTCTTCTGCGCGACCTGGCGCAGCGCCTTGAGGCTGGAGACCGAGGGCAGGACGGTCGTCGCAAATCGCTTGACCAGCCAGGGCGCTTTCGAAAGGTCCGCGTTCGTGCGGTCGGTGCCGGCGTCCGGCTCAGGCTTGTCGGTCAGCAGCACCCCGAAAGGCAGCATGGCCAGCGGACCTGATGGCACCAGGATCAGTTCCTTGCCGTCGATGTCGCGGGCGACCGGGCCGAGCAGCGCCTGATAGAGCGCAAAGGACCGCTCCTGGTCGAACGGCAATGGCTCGCGCGCCGCCAGTGGGCGTTTCAGGCCGAGCTTTTCCGCGCATGTGGACGTCTTGTCCAGCCACGCCTCCGCATCGAGGCCACAGCGCAAGATGCCGACCGTATCGGCGAGCTGCTTCTCGCCGATATCGGCAGCGTGCCACCGCACATCCGAACGCGTCACCGTCCAGACGAAGGTGAAGCGCAAGGTCGTCGTGAACAGCAGCACGGCCTCGTTTGGACGAAGCTGCTTCTGAACGTCCTCGATCGAAACGGGAGCCTTGGTGGCCAGTGCCGAATAGTCCGGAAACTGCGTGCGGATCGCGTCGTCCAATTGCCGAATCTGGCCGGCGATGCTTGATGCCCGGGCGCGAAGCGCCTGCTCCGCCGTTTTGTTGCGCGCGGCGTCAGACTGCGAGAGCGCCGCGACCAGCATCCTGTCGGTGGCGATTGCCTGCGCGTCGAGGTCCTGCCTCTCGCGAACACGTGCCGCCAGGTCCCCGCCGCCTGTTGCGATGCGGGCCGACATTCCGGCAATCGCGCGCGCCGCCTTTTCGTCGCCGATCCATTGCGCCGCCTCGAACGCCTGCGATCGCAGCACGCCGGCCTGCCCACCACCGGAGGCGCTCGCGAGATTGTAGGCGGCGACGATCAATCCCGGGAACGGATTGGCGTCGTCATGGGCCTTCAGATCGCCCCAGCCCTTTTCCTCGCTAAATTCCGTGGCGCGGCGGCTGTTCTGGATGGCCGCCGCCCGGGCATACGCATGGTGGGCTTGCCGCCAATCCTTCACATCGAGATAGTGTGCGCCGAGATTGACGAAGCTGTTGGCGACATCAGGATGCGCGTCGCCGAGCGCCTGCAGGCGCATGTTCAGCGCCCGCTTCAACAGCGGCTCAGCCTCCTGCGGCCGTCCGGTACTGTCGAGGACCACGGCCAGATTGTTGAGGCCGCTTGCGACCAGCGGGTGCGAACCGCCGAGCGCGGCTTCGCGGATCGCAAGCGAGCGGCGCGCGAGCGGGTCCGCCTCCGCGTAACGATCGCCGCTGCCAAGCAGCGCCACGAGATTGTCCAGAGAAACCGCAACATCCAGATGGGTCGGACCGAGGCTCTTTTCGCGAATGGTCAGCGATTTTCGGAACAGCTGCTCGGCTTCCTGCGTGCGGCCGAGACGCATCCACGCTTCGGCAAGATTGTTCAGGGCCGTCGCCACGGTCGGATGCGCCGCTCCAAACGCCTTTTCCTGAATCGCGAGCGCGCGGGCAAGCAGGCCCTCGGCTTCGGCTTCCCTGCCCTCGCGCGAAAACACCAGCGCCAGATTGTTGAGGCTCGCGGCGACGTCGGAATGGTCCGGGCCCAGCGCTTTTTCCCGGATGGCCAGGGTCTTCCGGGCCAATTGCTCGGCCTCCTGAAGCCGTCCCTGGGCGCGACGGAGCTCGCCGAGATTGTTGAGCGTGGCCGCCAGATAGATGCTGTCGACGCCGTGCTGTTTTTCCTGGAGATCGAGCGCTTCGGCAAAGCGCGCCTCCGCCAATTGCAGCCGGCCCTGGGCCCGATAGACCTCGGCGATATTGCTCAGGGCAACCGGGATCATGATGTCCGCCTGCCCCGGAGATTTCCTGAAGACTTCCAGCGCGCGGTAGAAAATATCGAGCGCCTCCGTCACCTTCATTTGACGGTGACGGAGATTGCCAAGCTGCATGCGCGTCAGCGCCGTCGTGACATGGTCGGGGCCCAGCACGCGCTCATTGATGCTGACCGCGCGCAAGACATCCCGCTCGGCGTCGTTCAGCCGGTTCTGGCCCAGCTCGATCTGGCCCAGCGTGAGGAGCACGGCCGCAACATCGGGATGATTTGGACCAAGGCTTTTCTCGCGGATGGCAAGCGCTCTTTTCAGGACGCTTTCGGCTTCGCCGGTTTCGCCCTGCGTCTGCAGCACCTGCCCCAGCACGACCAGCGTCGTTGCCGTCAAAGGCGACTGGCGGCCGGAAGTTCTTTCAGCCTCGCTCTGGAGCTTCCTCGCAAGACTAACCGCTTCGCCGTAGCGGCCTTCCTTTGCAAGCGCCGTGATCCGCTGCATCAGCGTCAGCATTTCCTGCGGACCCGCGCAGCAGGGCGACGCCATGACGTTCACAAGAAATAGGACACCGAAAAACCGCCCGGCAAACCCCAGCCACCCCGGCCGCATGCTGCGATTGCTCCCAATTCCCCGAACCTGCCATTTGGTAGGGCACAGCAAGATGGAGGCCGTGTGACCGCGCTATGCCTTTTCCGGGGGCGGCAATGCGAGCCACGGGCCGGCGACGCCATTACCCGTACATGGTCTGGCTCAGGAAAAGGCTCCAGCCGTGGGGCGCCTAGATATTCTCCGACACATACAGTTCAAACGGAATTGGGCCAGGTTTGGACAATTCTTCTCCCCTGCCGTTGACGGTGTGAACGGCTTCAGTGACGAGTTGCTGCGTCAATTGCTCCACCGGGGTTGCAATGATCATCGTGGCGGCGCGCTCCGCCACGGCTTCCCGGGATAGCGGCGTCAACTCGTTGCAAATCAGCGCAACTTTGCCGGTCCTGGCCTTTCGGCGGAGCGCCTCAAGAGCGCCCTCCACGCCTCCCGAGGCCACATAAATTCCGACAATATCCTCGCGCTTGCCGAGGAGGCGCTCAACGCCATGACGGACGTCATCCTCCGACTCTGCAGAAACCAGCGTGTCCACAACGGTGAACTCAGGCTGGCGCTCGCGTATGTAACTCCTGAAGCCTGCCTCGCGCATCTCCTGCGCGAGGTAGCCATGGCTCCCCACGACGATAGCGAGCGCTCCCGGTCTTTGCGCGGTGTGCGATGCGCCCCACGCGGCGGTGCGGCCCGCCTTTCTGTTGTCGACCCCCAAATAGGCCTGGCGCGCGTCGATCGCGAAATCGGACAGGAGCGAGAACGTAAAGACGTTCTTTTCGCGCGCAACCTTTACAGCATCGGAAACAGCGCTGTGATCGGGAGCCATGAGCGCAATCACATGGCAGCTTTCGGCAAGCTTCTGGATCAGCGACGCCGCTTCCTGCGCGGTGTTATTGGACTGGCAGACAATCTTGAGATCAACCTCGGCATCGGAGCACCTTGTAGCCGCCGAGCGCAACGCGGACTCGATCGCCATATAGAAGGCATGGTGCCTTCGTCGCAAAGCAACTCCAATTCTTACGATCGGCTGTTTGACCGGAAGCCGGGAACGCAGCGTAGGCAGCCCGTGATAGTTCAACGCCCGCGCTGCGCCGTATACGAGCTCCATACGCTTGCTGCTGACGGACGCCCGCCCGTTCAACACCCGATCAACCGTGGCGACGCTCACGCCAGCCGCCTTCGCAATCTCGGCCAAGGTGACTCGTTCCACCGCCCTCTTCATTTGCTTTGATATCCTTCTCTCAAAATTTGAGAGGATTGATAGAAACTATCAACTCGCCTTGCCCGGCGCAAGGCGCGCTCTATCCTTGTTGGAGAAGTAGATGAGGAGGCAAAGCCATGCCGGCACTACAGGGCCGCGACTACAGCCTTGTCGGCCCCGACTCCAAGGCTGCGGAGGCGGCCGGCCTCGCCGCAGCGGAGTGGTATCACACCTCGCTGGATCGCATGGAAATGAAGGCCGTCATGAAGCGGCATGATGGGCCCGCATTGCGCGATACGGCGATTTGGTGGGGCCTTATGCTGGCTTGTGCCGCAGGTGGCATCGCCTTCCGGGGCGGGATGATGGCGGCGCCATTCCTTGCCATCTACGGCGTGCTTTATGGGTCTGCCTCGGACTCACGCTGGCACGAGTGCGGGCATCGAACCGCCTTCAAGACCATGTGGATGAACAACGTCGTTCTCCAGGTCGCCAGCTTCATGATCATGCGCGAGCCGGAAGTCACGCGCTGGAGTCACGCGCGGCATCACACGGACACCCTGATCGTCGGGCGAGACCCGGAGATCGCGGTGAAGCGGCCCCCAAATATTCCGCTTCTGCTGCTGAGCTTCATTGCGGGGGAGCACGTGTGCAAGGCGATCGCCTCGATGTTTCGTCACTCCCTCGGCCGTCTGACGGCTGACGAGAACGAATTCGTTCCCGGCAGCGTGCGGTCGAAAGTGTTCAGCACCGCGCGCATCTGGCTCGCCATCCATTTCTCCTCCGCCGCACTGTCGTTGCTGCTGCAAAGCTGGATTCCTGTGCTTCTGATTGGCGTGCTGCCGACAATGTACGGCGCATGGCTAGCGCGTCTTTTCGATCTGACTCAACATGCAGGACTGGCGGAAGACGTGCTCGATCATCGCCTCAATTCGCGGACCGTGATGATGAATCCCGTGTTTCGCTTTGTGTACTGGAACATGAACTATCATGTGGAGCACCACATGTTTCCCATGGTGCCGTACTACGCGCTACCCAAGCTCCACGACATGATGAAACACGATACGCCGGCGCCGTATCCCAGCCTCTTTGCCGCTTATCGTGAACTCATTCCCGCCGTTCTCAGGCAGGCGAAAGATCCCTACTATCATGTGGAGCGCGTGCTTCCGCCGACCGCGAAGCCCTATCGCAGCGAACTTCACGAAGCGCCCGCTCATGCGCATTAGAGAAGCCGGCCAGCCGAGGAGCTGATCCCGTTCCACCGAATGGGGGAGGATCGGCAAATGCACCATCTCGGCGCCGCCATCACAACCTTGGCTTAAGATGCTTTTGGAGAGTTGGTCCCGCCGACAGCCGATTGAGCTCACAGAGGCAAATTAGGTCTTCGCCGCCATTTGGCACCAAACGTGGTTCGCGCCGGGAATCTCCAGCCGCCACCTTCAGGAGCCTAAAATTGCAGAAAATCGTAGCTCGGCGTGCAAAATCGGAGATTTGGTAGCGAGAGAGGGACTCGAACCCCCGACCCCAGGATTATGATTCCCGTGCTCTAACCAGCTGAGCTACCTCGCCACGGTTCACCGTCACGGCACACTATACCGCATTCGCGAACGCGCGGCATATAAGGAGTGGGTCGCGGACCTGTCAAGCAAAGCCAGCGGTCTGATCAAGCCTCTGCACAATAGCGCTATTTTGGCCGGATTGTCGGGTCGCCGCCGGGGCTGCCGGGCGGCGGAATCACCGGCGTCTTGCCCGCGTCGGGGGCCGGCGCGTGCATTTCGGGATCGACGCCGGCAGGCGGGCACAGAACGCCATCCGAACGGGCCAACTTGTCGCCGAGCGGCTCGGCCCGCTGGCCGGTGGTCGTTCCCTCCGGAACCTTCTCGCCGGAGTTCGGCAACGGCTGCATCGGCGCGCAATTGGCCGCGCGCTGCGGCGACGGGGGTGCCGTCTGGGCCGGCGGCGTGGCCGGAGACGGCGGTGCCTGCGCGGCTGCCATGCTGGCCGTCGCCGCCCATACACATGAGATCAGAAGTGCGCGTTTCATTGCCATGCAGAGAAAACGGCCGGCGGACGCGGAGGTTCCGCGGCTAGATTGTCGCGTTCTTTGCTTGACGCATTTTCCTGCCGCGAACCGGCGTCCACCCGCGGATCAGGTCCGAGGGCATGCTTCGCTCGAAAACGCTATGCGTTCACGATTTCCGATAACGGATCAGCGAAAAATGACCCATCGGCGGCATCGGCCGCCGTTCGGTCAAGGTGACGCCGCCATGCTTGGCCGCCCAGTTGGTCAGGCGTTCCCACGGAAACTCCGGCCGCCAGCCGAGCCGCCGCGCCAATGGCGCGAACGCCAGCTCGAACACGCGGCGCGGTCCGCTTTCGGCGCCGATGTGATTGACCAGGATGAGCTCCCCGCCCGGCTTCAGCACGCGGATGAAATCGTCCAGCGTACGCTCCGGATCCGGCACCGCGGTGATGACATATTGCGCCACCACCGCATCGAAAAACGAATCCGGGAACGCCAGGTTCTTGGCGTCCATCACCGCCAGCGTCTCGACATTGGTCAGGCCGAACTCGCGCACGCGCTTGAGTGCGCGCCGCAGCATCGGCTCGGAAATGTCGACGCCGCATAATTTGGTGTTGCGCGAATATTCCGACAGCGACAGCCCGGTGCCGACGCCGACATCGAGAACGCGTCCGCCGATCTTGTCGGCCTCCGCAATGGTCGACCGGCGCCCCTCGTCGAACACCTTGCCGAAAACCAGATCGTAGACCGGTGCCCAGCGCCCATAAGCCTTTTCGACCCCTTCGCGGTCGATGTCCCCAGCCATTTCCTCTGCCCCGATTTTTCTTTAAGTGCGCATCACCTCGGCGAGCGTCGCGTTTTCCTGCGCCCCTGCCCTCGCCGCCACATGGCGTGCGGTCGCGCTCTTGATGAATCCGCCGCCGAGCACGCGCGCCTGTCCCGCAGGCGCATCGTAGAAAACGCAGGCTTGGCCGGGCGAAACGCCCTCCTCGCCGGCAACGAGTTCGACCTCATAACCGCCATCGACCGCGCGCAAGCACGCCGGCTGCGGCGCGCGCGTCGATCGCACCCGCACGAACATCTCGATGCCGTCGCCGATGACGCGGTCGAGCGCGCCGTCGCCGATCCAGTTGACGTCGCGAAGGCGGATGCGATCCATCCGCAGCGCCTCGCGCGGTCCGACCACGACGCGGCGGCTGGCCGCATCGAGCTTGACGACATAGAGCGGCGCGCCGGAGGCGATCCCCAGTCCCTTGCGCTGGCCGACAGTGAAATGAACGATGCCCTGATGCTGGCCGATGACGCGGCCCTCGAGATCGACGATGTCACCCGGCTCGATCGCACCGGGCTTCAGACGCCCGATGATGTCGGTATAGCGCCCGGTCGGCACGAAGCAGATGTCCTGGCTATCCTGCTTGTCGGCAACTTCGAGGCCGAAGCGCCGCGCCAGTTCGCGCGCCTGCGGCTTCGTCATGTCACCGAGCGGAAAGCGCAAATAGTCCAGTTGCTCTTGCGTGGTCGCGAACAGGAAATAGCTCTGGTCGCGATCGGCATCCGCCGCGCACACCAGCGCGCGCGATCCGTCGCCACGGCCACGCGAGGCGACATAGTGTCCGGTCGCGAGCGCCTGCGCGCCGAGTTCGCGCGCGGTCGCCAAGAGATCGCGAAACTTGACCGAGCGGTTGCACTCGATGCAGGGCACCGGTGTTTCGCCGAGCGCGTAGCTGTCGGCAAAATTGTCGATCACGGATTCGCGGAAGCGGCTCTCATAGTCGAGCACGTAATGCGGAATGCCGATCCGCTCCGCAACGTTGCGGGCGTCGTGGATATCGCGCCCGGCACAGCACGCGCCCTTGCGATGGGTGGCCGCGCCATGGTCGTAAAGCTGCAGCGTGATCCCGACCACGTCGTAGCCCTCGGACTTAAGCAAGGCAGCCGTCACCGACGAGTCGACGCCGCCGGACATGGCGACCACGACCCGCGTGTCCTGCGGGCGGCCTTCGAGATCCAGACTGTTTCGCATACCAGGGGTCATCGACTTCAATCGCGAACGCGCCGGGCGGCTCGCGGGTCAGAGTTAGAAAGCCTTTTCGTTATAAGGCCTTAGGGCATTACTCGGCCATACCGGGCCGGATCGGGCGCCGCTCTTTAATATAGGCCGTATTCCCGCGAGGCAATCAGCCGACCGCCATTTTGGAGCGTGTCCAGGACGGCAAATCTTGCCGCCGGGCAGAAAGGGAGGTCGCCGTTCCGCGCTGGGTTCCACCCGACGCCATTGCAAACTGTTGAAACAACACGATATTTTTTTGCCGCGGCAGGTGGCCCGGTCCTTGCTGAGGAATAGCCGAGAGCTCAGCGCGAGGGTTGCCCGTGGTTAGTGTCACGTCAGAAGTATCGGCAAACGCATCTTTCCAGACCGCGGCGGCGCGGTCCGCCCGGCCGGATGCCGAGTCATCCGCCGGAAACGACAGCTTCGCGGCGCTGGTCGACAGCAATACGACCGCAAGCCGCGACGACAATCGCGCACCTGATAAGGCCCCGCGCCGCTCCGACGACACGCCAGCGGCCTCCGACAGCCGCTCGCGCGACAACGCTGCTGCTCCCGACAACGCCGCGCGCAATGATTCGAATGCTCGGGACGCGGCGCCCAAGACACAAAACGACAAGACGCGCGGCGACAAAACAAATGACGACGGCAACGTCGATACCACTGCCGAGGCCGGGACCAAGGAGGTAAAGAACGGGCGCGCCAAATCGAAGGACGCGCCGAAGTCCGACAAGGCGAAATCGGACGAGACGACGCAGGCCTCTTCCGGCGACACCACCGATCAGACCGAGACGACGCAGGATGCAACGGCCGCGGTGACAGCCGACGCGGTTGCCGTCGCCATCTCCGCTGCAGCGCCGGCGGCGGCGGCTTCCACGACACCCACGACCGACAAGGCGACCGCGCCGCTTGCGATCGCGGCGGCTGCGATCGCCGCCTCCGCTTCGCTCGCCGCCGAGACCGCGCCATCGGCCGGCACCGCTGAAGGCACCGAAGCCACCGCCACCGCAAAGACCACGCAGGCGGACGGCGCCAAGACCGGCTC
>NZ_LLXZ01000093.1:87463-119210 GCF_001440395.1 Bradyrhizobium jicamae
CCATCAGCGCCCAGACTGCTATCGCTGATCCGACTGTTACAGCCGGCATCGCTCAGGCCGCGTCAACAGTCGCCGCTGGCACCAAACCTTCCGCCCAGCCCAAGAACCCCGATCTCGCCAGGAAAAGCGCGACGACGATCGTCGAGCAGACCAAAACCACCGACGCCGACGCCCCCACAGTACCGGCCGCGGACACCATCGTGCCTGCAGTCACGCCGACCGCCGAAGCCGCAGGCAAGCCAAAGTCAGAGAATGGCATCGCCGACGCCGTGAAGGCCGATGCGTCAGGCAATTCCGTTGCGCCATCGGCCGCGAACGTCAACGCCAACACGCATTTTGCCGCCCCTGATATCGCCGGCCAGACGCTGCTCCACGCGTCCGGCAACGGCCTGCAGGCTCCCGGCGCGATCCAGACGCATCAAGCAGCCACGACGACGGCGGCTGCCGCCAGCCAACTCACCGCCACGGCAGCGACAAGCGCTGCGGTGCCGATGAGCGGGCTTGCGATGGAAATCGCCGCTTCCGCCAACAGCGGCAAGACCCGCTTCGAAATCCGGCTCGATCCTGCCGAGCTCGGCCGCATCGACGTCCGCATCGACGTCGATCGTCACGGCCAGATAACCTCGCATCTGACGGTCGAACGGCCGGAAACGCTGTCGATGCTGCGTCAGGACGCCAACCAGTTGCAGCGCGCGCTGGATAACGCCGGCCTCTCGACCGGCAATGGCGGCTTGCAGTTCAGCCTGCGCGACCAGTCCTCGCAGGGCCAGAACGACGGCAACCAGTCCAATCCCAACGCACATCGCCTCGTCGTCAGCGAGGAAGACAGCGTGCCGGCCGTCGTCGCCGGCCGCAGCTATGGCCGCATGCTCGGATCGAGCGGCGGTGTCGACATTAGAGTTTAGAGTTTAAAGGAGATCGCCATGGCAGTCGATGCAACCATGCCGACGACGGTCGTCTCGGCGCCCGGGACCAATACCACCTCGAGCAACACGACGTCCTCGACGAAGACGGCGGGGATTGCCGATAACTTCCAAACCTTCCTGACACTGCTGACCACGCAGCTGCAGCACCAGAATCCGATGGATCCGCTCGACACCAACCAGTTCACCCAGCAGCTCGTGCAGTTTGCCGGCATCGAGCAGCAGCTCAAGTCGAACGAGCAGTTGAAGGCGCTGGTGGATATCGAAAAGAGCACGCAGGCGACGAACGCGCTGATCTATGTCGGCAATACCGTTTCCGTCGACGGCAGCAAGGCGGCGTTCGACAAATCGGCGACGTGGAATTTCCAGAGCGACAAAGACACGACCGCCAAGATCACGATCACGAACTCGACGGGCCAGACGGCCTATACTGGCAACTTTGCGCTGAAGAAGGGCGGCAACAGTTTCGTCTGGGATGGCAAGGGCAATGACGGCGTGCAGTGGCCAGCCGGCACCTACACCATGACGGCAACCGGCACGGACGGTTCGGGCAACAACGTGGCGATTTCCACCGAAGTCCAGGGCGTCGTCGATTCAGTCGATCTCAGCGCGTCTCCGCCCCTGCTGTCGATTGGCGGCCAAAGCTACACCACCGACAAGGTCAAGCGGGTGATCCGTCCGACCACTACCTCCAGTTAGCCCCGGCCAGCCCCCTGCACCCGGCCTTCCCCGGCCCGGCAGCCCTCCGAGTGAACGCAATTGCGTCCCCGGAGGCCCGGGCCGAAAGCCATTTTCGATCATTTTCAAGGAGATTCGTATTGGAGCCGTATGCTTAGGCAAATTTTAAGCCGAAGGGCGTAGATTTACTACCGTGAGTTCAGTGGTTGAGAGTTTGTGAGTACGCCATGACAGAACCCCATCGCCCGAGGGTAAAATACGTCATCGGGCCTGACGGCAGTCCGTTAACAATTGCTGACCTGCCAGCGCCCGGAACCAAACGGTGGGTGATCCGCCGCAAGGCTGAAGTCGTTGCCGCGGTCCGCGGTGGCCTGCTTTCCCTCGAAGAGGCCTGTAGCCGCTATACCCTGACGGTCGACGAGTTCCTGTCCTGGCAGTTTTCCATCGACCAGCATGGTCTGGCAGGCTTGCGGACCACCCGGATCCAGCAATATCGCCAGTAAGCTCCCTGAACCAAAAGATTTGATGAAAACCGGCTTCGTTTTGCGAAGCCGGTTTTTTTCATGCCGGAACTATTAGCGGCCGCTTAACTGACGTTAACCATATGGAAACCATCCCCTAGGCAATAATTGCCCAGTCGGTCCCTGGGGCCGAATCCCTGGGGGCAGTTGGTGCAAAGTCTCGTTGCTTTCTTGAAGGGCCTGGGCGCGGCGCGGCTGATGGCCATGGTTGCCGTGACGACCGCGCTGATCGGCTTCTTCGCCTTCGTCATCATGCGCGTCACGACGCCGCAGATGACCACCCTGTTCACCGACCTCTCCTTTGAAGATTCCTCCAGCATCATCAAGGATCTGGAACGCCAGGCCATTCCCTTCGAACTGCGCAATGAAGGCGCGGTCATCATGGTGCCGAAGGACAAGGTCACGCGGCTGCGGATGAAGCTCGCCGAAGCCAACCTGCCCAAGGGCGGCGGCGTCGGCTACGAGATCTTCGACAAGTCCGACGCGCTCGGCACCACGAGCTTCGTCCAGAACATCAATCATCTGCGCGCGCTGGAGGGTGAACTCGCCCGCACCATCCGCGCCATCGACCGCATCCAGGCCGCCCGCGTCCATCTGGTGCTGCCGGAACGACCGTTGTTCGCGCGCGAGGCGCCGGAGCCGTCGGCCTCGATCGTGGTGCGGGTGCGCGGCAGCCTCGAACCCCAGCAGATCCGCGCCATCCGCCATGTCGTCGCCTCCGCCGTCAACGGATTGAAGCCGCAGCGGGTCTCGATCGTCGACGAAGGCGGCCGCCTGCTGGCCGACGGCGCCACCAAGGATCCCGACATCGCCATCGGTGACGAGCGCCGCACCGCTTTCGAGAAGCGGATGCGCAACGAAGTCGAGGCGATCGTCTCCTCGGTGGTCGGCCAGGGCCGCGCCCGCGTCCAGCTCACCGCCGATTTCGACTACAACAAGGTCACCCAGACCTCGGACAAGTTCGATCCCGAGGGCCGCGTGCTGCGCTCGACCCAGACCCGCGAGGAATCCTCCGCGAGCGCCGGCGATGGCGGCCAGGTAACCGTCAACAACGAGTTGCCCGGCAACCAGGCCAACAGCGGCGCGGCTACCGCCCGCGACCAAAGCAAGAAGAGCGAAGAGACCAACAATTACGAGATTTCCCGCACCACCAAGACCGAGGTCACCGAGGCCGGACGGGTCAACCGGATCTCGGTCGCGGTGCTGGTCGACGGCGCCTACACCAAGAACGAAAAAGGCGAGATGGTCTATCAGGACCGCAGCAAGGAACAGCTCGACCGTATCGCCACCCTGGTGCGCTCGGCGATCGGCTTCGACCAGAAGCGCGGCGATCAGGTCGAGGTCGTCAACCTCCGCTTTGCCGAGGCCCCCACCGTTCCGCCGGTCGTCGAGCCCACCGGCCTGCTCGGCATGCTGCAATTCACCAAGGATGACGTCATGTACGTCATCGAACTCGGCGTCATGATGCTGCTCGGCCTCGTGGTGCTGTTCCTGGTGATCCGCCCGCTGGTCAAGCGCATCCTCGCTGCCGAAGTCATCCCGGCCCTGGCCGAACCGACGCCGGCCTTGATCGAAGGCAACGGGCCGAACGGAGAGCTCGGACCCAATCAGGCCTTGATCGCCGGCACCAGCGGCACCGCCCAGTTGATCGACGTGGCCCAGGTCCAGGGCCAGGTCCACGCCCAGGCCGTGCACCGGGTCGGCGAACTGGCCGAACGCAATCCGAATGAAACCGCTTCCATCGTTCGGCAGTGGCTGAGCGAACCCGCCGAGAGCTGACATGGCCGCAGTACCGCAAACCTCAAACGCAAACGACATCACCACCGTCATCTCGGCGCTGGCGAGCCGTCAGAGCAACCGGCCCAAGGGCCAGCCGCTGAGCGGCCCGAAGCGCGCCGCCATCCTGATGCTGGCGCTGGGCGAGCAATATGGCGGCAAGGTGTGGTCGCTGCTCGACGACGACGAGGTGCGCGAACTGTCGATCCACATGTCGACGCTCGGCACTGTCGAGGCCGACGTGGTGGAAGACCTGCTGCTCGAATTCGTCTCGCGGATGTCGGCCTCCGGCGCCCTGATGGGCACCTTCGACGCCACCGAGCGGCTGCTGCAGCAATACCTGCCGACCGAGCGCGTCAGCGGCATCATGGACGAAATTCGCGGCCCCGCCGGCCGCAACATGTGGGAGAAGCTCTCCAACGTCCAGGAAGAGGTGCTCGCCAACTACCTCAAGAACGAATACCCGCAGACGATTGCGGTGGTGCTGTCGAAGCTGAAGCCTGAGCACGCCGCCCGCGTGCTGGCGATCCTGCCCGAGGACCTCGCGCTCGACGTGGTCGGCCGCATGCTGAAGATGGAAGCGGTGCAGAAGGAAGTCATCGAGCGCGTCGAGCAGACGCTGCGCACCGAATTCATGTCCAATTTGTCGCAGACCCGCCGCCGCGACGCCCATGAGGTGATGGCCGAAATCTTCAACAATTTCGACCGCCAGACCGAAACCCGCTTCATCACCTCGCTGGAAGAGGAAAACCGCGAATCCGCCGAGCGCATCAAGGCGCTGATGTTCACCTTCGACGACCTGATCAAGCTCGACTCCGCCTCGGCCCAGACGCTGATGCGCAACGTCGACAAGGACAAGCTCGGTATCGCGCTGAAGAGCGCCAATGAGGAGGTGCGCGCCTTCTTCCTCGGCAACATGTCGTCGCGCGCCGGCAAGATGCTGATGGACGACATGGCCGCTATGGGACCGGTGCGGCTGCGCGACGTCGACGAGGCGCAGGCGCTGCTGGTCAACCTCGCCAAGGACATGGCTGCCAGGGGCGAAATCACCCTCACCAAGAACCGCGCCGACGACGAGCTGGTGTACTGATGGCCGCGCCCGCAAAATTCCTATTCGACACCGATTTCGCAGCGCCGGACAAGACGCGCGAACGCGCCGCGACCGCTGCCGAAATCGCCCAGAAGGTTGCCGAGGCCGAGGCGCGCGCCTATCGCGCCGGCTACGAGGCGGCCCAGCACGAGGCCAAAGTGGAGAGCGACCGCCGCTCGGCGCTGGCGCTGGAAGAGATCGGGATCGCCATCAGGGGCATCGCCACGCGCTTCTCCGGCATCGAGGCCAGGATGGAAACCGAGGCCGTCGATGTCGCAGTCGCGGTGGCACGCAAGCTGTGCAGCGAACTGGTCGCCCGCGAACCGCTCGGCGAAATCATGGCGCTGGTCAGCGACTGCTTCTCGCATCTGGTTGCGACCCCGCATCTCGTCGTTCGCATCAGCGACCAGCTCTACGAGGCCGCCCGCGAGAAGATCGAGCGGCAGGCATCCCAGAGCGGCTTCGAGGGCCGGCTCGTGATCCTGGCCGAGCCTGGCATCGCCACCGGCGACTGCCGGATCGAATGGGCCGACGGCGGCGTGGTGCTGGAGCGCGCGGCTATCGAAGCGAAAATCAGCGAACTCGTCGGGCGCTATCTCGCGTCCCGCGATCAGGCCGGAACGTGAAGGCCATGAGGACTGAATCATGAGTGACACCGACGCACAGGTACCGCTTCCGGATCTCAACGCCGCGGACGCACCGCCGGTCGACGACCTCGCCTACAACGAGGACGAAAATGCGTCGCGCATCGCGGCCGATCTCGAGGCCGTCTTCGACGTGCCGGTGCAGGTCTCGGCCGTGCTCGGCCGTTCCAAGATGGATGTCGGCGAGTTGTTGAAGCTCGGACCCGGCACCGTGCTCGAACTCGACCGCCGCGTCGGCGAAGCCATCGACATCTACGTCAACAACCGCCTGGTGGCGCGTGGCGAAGTCGTGCTGGTGGAAGACAAGCTCGGCGTGACCATGACGGAAATCATCAAGGCTGAACGCAGCTGACAATTTTGGCGATACGCGCTCCGAGGGCGCGAACAGACGGACAGGAGACAGACATGCGGCTTCTCATCGTTGGCACATTGAAGGGCCAGCTTACGACGGCCACCAAGATCGCCATGGCTAACGGAGCGTCCGTGACCCACGCCGAAGCGATCGAGCAGGCGATGGCGGTACTGCGCGGCGGCAAGGGCGCCGACCTGCTGCTGGTCGACGTCGCCCTCGACATCCGCGACCTGGTGATGCGGCTGGAAGCCGAACACATCCACGTTCCGATCGTAGCCTGCGGCATTTCCAACGACGCTCGCGCTGCGGTCGCCGCGATCCACGCTGGCGCCAAGGAATACATCCCGCTGCCGCCCGATCCCGAACTGATCGCCGCCGTGCTCGCCGCCGTCGCCAATGATTCACGCGATCTCGTCTACCGCGACGAAGCCATGGGCAAGGTGATAAAACTGGCACAGCAGATCGCGGGCTCGGATGCTTCCGTGATGATCACCGGCGAATCCGGCACCGGCAAGGAAGTGCTGGCGCGTTATGTCCACTCCCGCTCGAACCGCGCCAAACGTCCGTTCATCTCGATCAATTGCGCCGCGATCCCCGAACACCTGCTGGAGTCCGAACTGTTCGGCCACGAGAAGGGCGCCTTCACCGGCGCCGTGGCCCGACGCATCGGCAAGTTCGAAGAGGCCAGCGGCGGCACGTTGCTGCTCGACGAAATCTCGGAAATGGACGTTCGCCTGCAATCCAAACTTCTTCGCGCGATTCAGGAGCGCGTGATCGACCGCGTCGGCGGCACCAAGCCGGTGCCGGTCGATATCCGCATCATCGCGACCTCGAACCGCAACCTCTCTGACGCGGTGCGCGAAGGCACCTTCCGCGAGGATCTCCTGTTCCGCCTCAACGTCGTCAACCTGAAGATCCCTCCCTTGCGCGACCGCCCGGCCGACATCCTCGAACTGGCGCAGCATTTTGCGAAGAAATACGCCGACGCCAACGGCGTGCCGTTGCGTCCGATCTCCGCCGATGCACGGCGGGTGCTGACCTCGAACCGCTGGCAGGGTAACGTCCGCGAGCTGGAAAACACCATCCATCGTTCGGTGTTGATGGCGCAGGGTGACGAGATCGGTCCCGACGCCATCGTCACCCCTGACGGCGACCGCCTCGACCTTGCCAAGACCGCACCCGCGGTGGCGCACGCCACATTTGCCGCCGAGCAGGTGACCCGCGCGCTGGTTGGCCGCACCGTCGCCGACGTCGAGCGTGACCTGATCCTGGAGACGCTGAAACACTGCCTCGGCAACCGGACCCACGCCGCCAACATCCTGGGCATCTCGATCCGCACGCTGCGCAACAAGCTGAACGAATATGCCGACGGCGGCATTCCGATCACGCCGGCCGGGTCTGGTGACGGGCAGCGGTTTATGGCGGCGGGGTAGCGATCGCATTCCCCGGCGCGGCGTAGCGTCGCTTCGCGGTGAACTGCAATGGCCTAGACACAGAATCGCGAAAACAACCCCATGCAAAGTAGGATGTGCCCCAGAGACACGGGACCATCACGAATATTTCGGCGCGTCGGGCTTGCGAAAGATGTGAATGGGATCGCCGGGCGTCAGGTCGCGCCCGGTGAAGACGGCATAGGCGTACAGCGCGAGATACGCGACCGCGATCGCGCCGACTGCGTAAAAGGCCCAGGTTGCGAGACGCTTCATTCGCCCGGTTTAGATCGGGCGCAGCGAAAAATCCAGCCCGACTGGCCAGGGGTCAGATCTTCCTCGATAAGTGTCGTGTCGGCACACTGACCTCGGCCAGCTTCACCGCATCCTCATCCTGCTCGATAACGACATATCGCCCCTGCCAATAGGCCAGCGCCGCCGTGCGCGGCGAGACTGTCACATCAAGCACGCGGCCGATGACGATCGCATGGGAATGCCGCTCGACGATATGCTCGACTTCACAGTCGATCGCCGCGAGTGCGCCTGTCAGCAGCGGCACGCCGGAGACGCGCGTGACCCACTCGGCGCCGGCAAATCGATCCGCGCCCTTCAGTCCGCCCTTGCCGGTGAATCGCTGGGCGATGTCTGTTTGCTCCGACGTCAGGATGCTGACGCCGAAGAAGCCGTAGCGCTTCACGAGCGGCCAGGACGACGCCTCGCGGTTGATGCTGACGATCAAGGCGGGCGGATCGACCGACAACGACGACACCGAGGTGACCGTCATGCCCGAAATGTCCCTGCCCCGTCCCGCCGTGATGACGCTGACGCCGCCGGTCAGGCGGCGCATGGCGTTGCGAAAATCATCCGAGGAGACTTCGCGGTCGATCGAAACGTTGCGGACTAGGGAGTTCATGGTCGCCTCACAGGTCGGACGTGTCTTCGGTGCCCTGCAGCAGATTCTTCAGAATCGAGCCTTCCAGCGCGGCAAGTTGCGCCGAGCCGCGCCGCCTCGGACGCGGAATATCGACCTCGATGTCGTGCGCGATACCGCCCTCCTCGATCACCAGCACGCGGTCGGCCAGCGCGACCGCTTCCGACACGTCATGCGTCACCAGGATCGCGGTAAAACCCTGATCGTGCCAGACGCGCTCGAGCAGCCGCTGCATCGAGATGCGCGTCAGTGCGTCGAGAGCACCCAGCGGCTCGTCGAAGGCCAGCACGCGCGGCTGGCTGACCAGCGCGCGGGCCAGCGCCACGCGCTGCTTCTGCCCGCCGGACAGCACCGCCGGCCACTGGCCGCGCTTTTCGTCAAGACCGACCTCGACGAGTGCGCTTTCCGCCCGCGCCTGCGCATCCGGCAGATGGCGCTCGTGTCCGAGGCCAACCTCGACATTCGACAGCACACGAGCCCAGGGCAGCAGGCGCGGCTCCTGGAACATGACACGGACGTCCTCCGGACGCGTCTCCTCGCTGAACCCGATGGTGCCTGCCGTGATGGTTTCGAGGCCGGCAATCAACCGTAGCAGCGTGCTCTTGCCGCAGCCGCTGCGGCCGACGATGGCGACGAACTGTCCCGCCGGAATGTGCAGATCGATGCCGCGCAGCACCTCGTTGTCGCCGAACGACTTGCGAAGACCGCGGATAGTCAGCGCCAGCCCGCGCGACGCGCCGTCCGAACCGTGCCGGAGCCGGCGGGCTTGTTCGACGAAGTCGGCACGGACCGGCTCGGCGCCGGGAGAAATCAAGCGAAGGGCTTCTTGCATCATATCCTCAATGTTTCTGGAAGGCCGGGTGCCAGGACAGCGTCAGCCGTTCGAGCGCGCGCGAGGCGCTGTCGGCGAGCTTTCCGAGCAATGCGTAGATCAGGATGGAGAGCACCACGACGTCGATCAGCATGAACTCGCGCGCCTGCATCGCCATGTAGCCGAGGCCCGACGAGGCGGCGATGGTTTCCGCCACGATCAAGGTCAGCCACATGATGCCGAGCGCAAAGCGCAGGCCGACGAAGATCGACGGCAGCGCCCCGGGGAAGATCACCCGGCGGAACAGCTCGCCATCGCTCATGCCGTAAATGCGGCCCATCTCGATCAGTTGCGGATCGACGGTGCGGATGCCGTGCAGCGTGTTGAGATAGATCGGGAAGAATACGCCGAGCGCGACCAGAAACAGCTTGGCGGATTCGTCGATGCCGAACCACAGGATAACAAGCGGGATCAGCGCCAGATGCGGGATGTTGCGCACCATCTGCAGCGTCGTGTCGGTGAGCTTGCTGGAGGTTTGCGACAGACCGTTGGCGAGGCCGAAGGAGAAGCCGATGCTGCCGCCGATCAGGAAGCCGACGCTGGCGCGCCAGAAACTGACCCAGATATTGCGGGCAAGCTCGCCCGACAGCAGGAGCTTCCATCCTGCCAGCGCCACATCGCTCGGCGCTGGCAAAACGCGTGCTGAGACGAAACCGGTGACGCACGCCACCTGCCAGATCAGGATGATCGTCAGCGGCACGATCCACGGGATCAAGCCGTCGACCCGCGGCAATTTCGGTGCGCCTACGCGCGGAAGACTGTCGATCAGACTCATGATTGCGATGCCTGTTTCTGCGGCCGGTATTCATTGCCGATGGTTTCGCCGAACGGCCCGGTGTTGACGCGGATCGGTGTCACGTCGCTCGGCTGCGCCAGCGAGAGCAGCGGAAACACCAGCTCGGCGAAACGATAGGCTTCCTCCAGATGCGGATAGCCCGACATGATGAAGGTATCGATGCCGACATCCTGATACTCCCGGATCCGCGCGGCGACCGTCTGGGGATCGCCCACCAGCGCGGTGCCCGCGCCGCCACGCACCAGTCCGACGCCGGCCCAGAGATTGGGGCTGATCTCGAGCTTGTCGCGGCGGCCGCCATGAAGCTGCGCCATGCGCTGCTGGCCAACCGAATCCATCCGCGAGAAGATTTTTTGCGCCGAGGCGATCGTCTCGTCGGTGACGTGCTGGATCAACTCATCGGCCGCCTTCCAGGCTTCCGCATTGGTCTCGCGCACGATCACATGCAGGCGAATGCCGAATGAGAGTTTTTTCCCGCGCGCCGCGGCAGCGGCCTTCACGCGATTGACCTTTTCGGCGACCTGGGCTGGCGGCTCGCCCCAGGTCAGATATTTGTCGACCGTATCGACGGCGACATCGATGCCCGCATCCGACGATCCGCCGAAATAGAGCGGCGGGCGCGGCGACTGCACCGGCTGGAACAGCAGGCGGCCGTCCTCGATCCGGATGTGCTTGCCCTCGACATTCACCGTCTTGCCCGCCAGCAGGTCGCTATAGACGTTGAGGAACTCGCGCGTGACTTCGTAGCGCTCGTCATGGCTGAGGAAGATGCCGTCGCCCTTGTTCTCGATCGGATCGCCGCCGGTGACGACATTGATCAGCAGCCGGCCGTTCGAGACCCGATCGAGCGTCGCGGTCATGCGCGCCGCGACGCTGGGCGACTGCAGTCCGGGCCGCACTGCCACCAGATAGCGCAACCGCTCGGTCCATGGCGCAACCGCCGAGGCGACCACCCAGGAATCCTCGCAGCTTCGCCCGGTCGGCAGCAGCACGCCGAAATAGCCGAGCTGGTCGGCAGCCTGCGCGATCTGGCGCAGGTAGTTGAAGTTCACCTCGCGTCCGCCGGTGGTGGTGCCGAGGTAACGGCCGTCGCCATGGGTCGGCAGGAACCAGAGAATGTTCGCGTTGGGTTGCGTGCTCACGATCCGGACCTCCGGGCCACGTCAGAAATCTTGATTTGCTTCGGGATAAGCCCGAGTGAGAAGAACGTATCGGCGACCTGTTGCTGGTCGGCGACCACGCTCTCGGTGATCGGCTTGATGCCGTACGACTGCCGCTTCAGCGCGACCTCGACGACCGGAACAGAAAGCCCGATCGCCGGTGCTAACTGCTCGGCTACGGCATGGATGTCGCCCCTCGCCCAGTCGTCGACCTCGCTGAGTTGCGCCAGCACCACATCGACGATTTTGGGGTCGCTCTCCAAGAATTTCTTCGAGGAGAAATAGAACTGGTAGTTTGCGACAACGCCGGTGCCGTCGGCGAGCGTGCGCGCACCGGTGGCTGCTTCGGCCGCAGCCTGGAACGGATCCCAGATCACCCAGGCATCGACCGCGCCGCGCTCGAACGCCGCGCGGGCATCAGCCGGTGCCAGAAACACTGGCTCGATCTCGGAATATTTGACGCCGGCCTTCTCCAGCGCCTTCACCAGCAGATAGTGAACATTGGAGCCCTTGTTCAGCGCGACCTTCTTGCCTTTCAGGTCGGCAACGGAATTGAGCTTGCTATCCTTCGGCACCAGGATGGCTTCGCCTTTCGGCGCCGGCGGCTCGTAGGCGACGTACTGGATCGGTGCGCCCGCGGCCTGGGCGAAGATCGGCGGCGCTTCGCCGGTATTGCCGAAATCGATCGCCCCGACATTAAGCGCCTCGAGCAGCGGCGGACCGGACGGAAACTCCGTCCACACCACCTTGTAGCCGGCGGACTTCAGCTTCTCCTCCAGCGTGCCCTTGCTCTTGAGCAGCACCAGCTTGCCGTATTTCTGGAAGCCGATGCGGACCACCTTTTCCTGGCCGTAGGAAGCGCCGACGGTAGCCGCGACCATGCTGATCGACAGCACGGCGCTGGCGATCCAGCGTTGAATGAAACGCCTCATGAGTTACATCCTTTGTTTTGAATTCAGCTCTGGGTATGGCGCCAGACGATGTCGCGCACGGCGATCGGCTTCGGGATCAGGCCGAGCCTGTGGAAGCGGTCGGCGACGGCCTGCTGCGTGGTGACGATCTCGTCGGTCACGGGGCCGATCAGGAATGAGGCGCGGTTGGCAGCGATCGTCTGAACCTCGAGCGGCACGCCGGTGATCGCTGCGAGCGCGCTGGCGACGTCGGCACGATTAGCCTCGGCCCAACGCGCGGCCTCCGCCAGCCCGTCGATCACCTCGCGGGTTTCCCGAACGTGGGCGTTCGCAAAATCGCGATTGGCCAGATAGAACGAGTTGGTTTTAGCGACTTCATGAGCGTTGACGAGGATCCGGCCGCTCTGGCGCTTCTCGCCAATCGCAAAATACGGATCCCACACTGCCCACGCCTCGATGCTGCCATTGGCGAATGCCGGTCCCGCGTCCGGCGGCGTGAGATAGACCGGCGTGATATCCTCATACGTGAGCCCCGCCTTTTCCAGCGTGGCGATCACCACGTTGTGCGCGCTGCTGCCCTTGGTAAATCCGACGCGCTTGCCCTTCAGGTCGGCAATGCTGCGGATGTTTGAGTTGGCGGGCACGAGAATGCCCTGCCCGTTCGTGATCCGCGATCCCGCGACATAAACGACATTGGCGTTCGCAGCCTGCGCGAAGATCGGCGGCGTATCGCCGACCGCGCCGAGATCGACGCTGCCGGTGCTCATGGCTTCAAGCAGAGGCGGCCCCGAGGTGAACTCGATCCACCTGATCCCGATCTGCTTGCCGGCAAACCGCTTTTCGAGCACGGCCTGCTGCCGCGCAATCACCAGCACGCCGGTCTTCTGGTAGCCGATCCGGATTTCCTTGAGAGGCGCTTGCGCACGCGCCGACGACGACAGCGATGCAGCCGCCGTTGCACCAAGCGACATCTTGAGGAACTCACGACGCTTCATCACAATCTCCTGAACGATCGCCTTACTGCGATGCGATACTGGAATGATGATGACGCTTCGAACGAGTGTCGAGTGCCCCGCAAAAATAGCAATGACAGCACTACGCACTTGGCGTACCGCGACAGGATTATTGCCGGATCAAGATGTGCTGTGACGCAATTTTCCTTGTCGTCCCGCGATGCACATCTTCTAATCACACGTCGTTCAATTCGCACGACGTCGTGATCGAGATGACGACGAGTGTCGAATGGTGAACGCCCGGAAATTTTTTATCTGCAATTGCAGCTCGGCGTAGAAAGATTGCATTCGCAGCGCGCTGACATCGAATTGCGACTCTGTTGGCGCGAACTCTTCCTCGCGCGGCATTCAGCAGACAACATTCGCCGCAACTCCAAAGCCGAGACGTTCATTGCACGCTCGGCAGAATCTTCAGTCAACCGTTTCATTGATCGCAGCACTGTTGCTCGTACACTTCGTGCATCGTTGATGGCGTCAAGCCACACGACAGATGACACGGAAAGAGCAACAATATGAATGCAACCAAACTTGAATCGGGCGCCCGCGCGCGCCTTCGCCGCTTCGGCGCAGCGCTGTTCGGCGTGGTGATCAGCACAGCGGTCGGAGCATCGGCGCTGGCGGCCGATACGGTCGTGCTTCGCGTCGGCGACCAGAAAGGCGGCAATCGTTCCTTGCTGGAGATCTCTGGCTACGCGAAGGATTTGCCCTACAACATCGAATGGTCGGAATTTCCTGCTGCCGCGCCGATTCTCGAAGCGCTGAACGCAGGCGCACTCGATGTCGGCTATACCGGTGATCTGTCGTTCCTGACCGTGTATGCCGCCGGCGCGCCGATCAAGGCCATCGGCGGCACCCGCTCCGATGCCAGGACGCAGGCGATTCTGGTTCGCCAGGATTCTTCAATCAAGACCATCGCCGATCTCAAGGGCAAGCGGCTGGCCGGGACGCGCGGCGGCTGGGGCCAGTTCCTCATCGACGCGACGCTGGAGAAGGCCGGATACAAGATCGAGGACGCAACCTTTGCGCCGCTCGGGCCAGTGGACGCGAAGATCGCGCTGGTCGCGGGCTCGATCGACGCATGGGCGGTGTGGGAGCCCTACGTGTCCTACGCGACACTGAAGGACAATGCGCGGATCGTTGCCAACGGCGAAGGCTTGACGCCCACCGTCACCTTCATCGTCGCCTCTGATAGCGCCATCGCCAGCAAGCGTGCCGCCGTGCAGGATCTCGTGCAGCGGCTCAACAAGGCCCGGCTGTGGTCACTCGATCATCTCGGCGAATATGCGAAGAACACCGCCGAGCTCACCAAGCTGCCCGAAGACGTATTGTTGAGCGCCTATAAGGCGCAACGCACCAGCCCGATCGCGATCGACGAGAACATCGTTCGCGAGGTTCAGGAAGCATCCGACCGCGCCACGCGCTACGGCATCCTCTCGAAGAAGCTCGACGTCAGCAAGGCGGTCGACCGGAGCTTCACCGCGGCAGCGAACTCCAATTAACACTGAACGAGGCGGCGCGATCGTGCCGCCTCGTTTCGCCCCGGAGCCTTTAACCTGCGGCCACCTTCGCCGTCGGCGCAACGTTGATTGCGAGCTTGCCGTAGCGATCCCTGAACGCCTCGGTGTCGATCTCCTCAAGCTGGATCGCGCCGCTCAGCACACCCTTCTTCCACGCCTCGTGTTCGGGATCGTGCTCGAACTCGGGCATCACTTCCCTGGCGAACAGTTCGAGCGATTCGCAGATATGCTCGTGGGTGTTCTTGCCGGCCTGGTTGAGCAGGATCACCTGGTCGATGTGGGAGGTGCGGAAGCGCCGCAACTTCTTGCGGATGGTTTCCGGCGACCCGATCAGGCCGCCGCGAAGTGCGGCTTCCTGCGCTTCCGGGTTGTCCCGCTTCCACTTGTTGTACTCGTCCCACATGTTGACCGTGCCGGGATCGGGCCGCTGGCGATTCTGCGAGGCACCGTAATAACGCAGCGCGAACTGGAAGAAGGTGGCGCCGTCGGCGCGGCGGCGCGCTTCCTCATCCGTCTCGGCACACATGAAGAACGAGACCAGCGCCATGTTCGGATTGATCTCGTAGTCCGCCAGCTTCTTCAGCCGCTTGGTGATCGCGTTGTAGTAGGCATGCACCCAGGCATGCGCCGCGTCCGCGCTGACGAACTGGAAGCCGAGCGCGCCAAAGCCGTTTTCTCCCGCGCGCTCGATGGTCGGAAGTTGCGAGCACGCCATCCACAGCGGCGGATGCGGCTTCTGCACGGGTTTTGGCACCACGTTGCGCAAGGGGATGTCGAAATACTTGCCGTGATGTTCGGTGCCCACCTTGGTGAACATCGGGAAGATCGCCTGCACGGCCTCCTCGAACACCTCGCGCTTGGTTTCCATGTCGCGGCCGAACGGCGTCAGTTCGGTGATGGAGGCGCTCTCGCCCATGCCGAACTCGCAGCGGCCGTTGCTGAGGAGATCGAGCACCGCGACGCGCTCGGCGACGCGCGCGGGATGATTTGTCGTGAGCTGGAAAATGCCGTGCCCGAGGCGGATCTGTTTGGTCCGCTGGCTGGCGGCGGCGAGGAAGGATTCCGGCGCGGGCGAGTGCGAATATTCTTCCAGGAAATGATGCTCAACCACCCAGGCGTAGTCATAGCCGAGCCGGTCGGCGGTCTCGAGCTGCGTCAGCGCGTTCTGGTAGAGCCGGAGCTCGTCGCCCTCCTGCCAGGGGCGCGGCAGTTGCAGCTCGTAAAAGATGCCGAATTTCATGACGCCACTCCCAAGGACTGCTTGTTATTTTCGGACAGTGTATTCTCCGCAAATCGCAAGTCCAGCCTCGGTAGCGAAATGGCAATTCCGCGCCACGGAAGTTGTCTTGCATGGAACGCGCGAATGGTTAGCTTACGCCTATGTTGAGTCGCGGCCTTCCGCCCGCTCTTCGTTCCATCCCGGACCCCATGACCACGTTCACGCCGCATCAGGATTCCGCGCTGAAGGCCGTTGCCGACTGGCTGAAGGCCAAGCCCGGCCGCAACGGCACGCCGCCCGTCTTCCGCCTGTTCGGCTATGCCGGCACCGGCAAGACCACGCTGGCGCGCCACATTGCCGATGGTGTCGACGGCGGGGTGAAGTATGCGGCCTTTACCGGCAAGGCGGCGCTGGTGATGCGCAACAAGGGTTGCGACAACGCCTCCACCATCCATTCGCTGATCTATCGCGCCAAGGAATCCGGCGTCGAGCAGCCGAGTTTTGAGCTGTGGGACGACGCGCCGGCTTCGAAGGCAAAACTGATCGTGATCGACGAATGTTCGATGGTCGATGCCGAGCTTGGCCGCGATTTGATGTCGTTCGACTGCCCGCTATTGGTGCTCGGCGATCCCGCGCAGTTGCCGCCGATCCAGGGCGGCGGCTTCTTCACCAATTGCGAGCCCGACGCGATGCTGACGGAAGTGCACCGCCAGGCGCAGGACGACCCGATCGTGCGGATGTCGATGGATATCCGCGAGGGCCGCGAACTCGAAATCGGCCGCCATGGCGAGAGCGAGGTGGTGCCGCGCAGCGAGCTCGACCCGGACCGCGTGATGAGCGCCGACCAGGTGCTGGTCGGCCGCAACAACACCCGCCGCGCCTACAACATGCGGGTGCGCCAGAAGCAGCACATCGAGGATCCGCTGCCGGTCGCGGGCGACAAGCTGGTCTGCCTGCGCAACAACCGCAAGAAGGGCCTGTTCAACGGCGGGCTATGGCGGGTGAAGTCGCGCACCCAGCCGCGAGCGAAATCTCAGATCCTGAGCATGCGGCTCTCGCCCGACGAAGAGTTCGGCCACAAGGTCACCAAGGTCTCGGTCCGCCAGGATTGCTTCGAAGGCGGCATCGAGGCTATCCCGTGGGAGCAGCGCAAGCCCTATGACGAGTTCGACTACGGCTATGTGCTGACGGTGCACAAGTCGCAGGGCTCGCAATGGGACGACGTCGTGCTGTTCGACGAGAGCTTTGCGTTCCAGGACAGCCGGGCACGGTGGCTCTATACGGGGATTACGCGCGCGGCGAAGCGGCTGAGCGTTGTGGTGTGAGCTGGCCCCGTCATTGCGAGGAGCGCAGCGACGAAGCAATCCATGCCTCCGCTTGTGGCGAGATGGATTGCTTCGCTTCGCTCGCAATGACGGACAGACCTACCTCCCCGCCACGAAGTAGAAATCCTCGCGCCCCGGCAGCGAGCCGTAAGTGAACGGCTGTTGCGTGCGGTTGGTGGCTTTCCAGACATCGTCGCGGACGATGTCGAACAGTTTTCGCACTTCGATTCTCGGCTCCTTGATGACGCGCGCGAGCACCGTGGCGAACGGGCTGTTGGCGGCATCGCCGTCGAGCGCGGTCTCGCCGTGCTTGGCGGCGTAGACCACCATGAAGCCGGCCTCCGGCTCGATGTTGGAAAAGCCGCGGTTGACCAATTTTAGCGCAATCGTGCGCTGCATGGTCTTCTCAAAGGGATTGTCGCGGCAGGCGTCGAGCATCACCAGCCGCAGTTTTTTCGCACCCGCTACTGCTGCAATCACCTGTTCGAGCGCGACCGCCTGCGTCTCCGCATCGCTGTCGGCCTTCAGCCGGGCGTCGACCGGGATCAGGTAATTCACGCCGCCGATTTCCATGCCGTGGCCGGCATAATAGACCACGGCCCAATCCGCCTTTTCGGCCTCCTGACCGAATTCGTGCAGCGAGGCAAAGAATTTGTCTCGGCCGAGATCGGACGCCAGCGTCACCGTGGCAAAGCCGAGTTCACGAAAGGTCGATGCGATCAGCTTGGCATCGCGCGGCGGGTTATCCAGCGGCGCCACATTCCTGTAGGCGCCGTTGCCGACGATCAGCGCGACCTTGCGCGGCCCGGCCGGCTGTGGCGTCGCCTTGCCTGCGGGCGGCGGCGCGGCCGCGCCCAGCAAGGCTTCCAGCCGCTCCTTGGCGACGGCGCGCGCCAGCGTGGTGTCGATGTCCTCGCGCCTTGCGGCTACGGCATTGGCGGCGTAGCGATAGTCGGCGCGCGCGGCGCCGAGATTGCGGCGTTTCTCGAAAAGCTGCCCGCGGCCGACATAGGCACGGACGTAGTTCGGATTGATCTTGAGCACCTGGTTGTAATCGCTGAGCGCGGCATCGAGATTGCCCTTGCCCAGATAGGCATTGCCGCGGCTGGTCAGCGCGTAGACGTTGTTCGGTGACTTCGCCAACGCGATGTCACAGTCGGCGAGCGCGTCGTCGAACCTGCCCATGCCGATGTAGGTGATGCACCGGTACGCCGGAACCTGCGAGCCGTCGGGATTGGTCCTTTGCGCCTCGGCGAAATCGGCGAGCGAGGCATCGTACTGCTTCATCAACCCTTGCAGGCGGCCTCTGTTGTAGTGATGCAGGTAGCGGCTCTGATCGTTGAAGATATACTTGACCGCCAGGTTGAACTCGTCGAGCGACCGCTGCAGCTCGCCCCTGCGCATGAAGATCAGCCCGCGATTGTTGTAGGCGCTGCCGAACGTCGGACGGAGCTGCAGGCAGAGATCGTAGTCGGCGAGCGCCCGCTCGTCGTCGCCCTTGTAGCTGTAGGCAATGCCGCGCGCGTTGATGATGTTGATATTCTGCGGCGCGATCTCATGCGCGGCGGTGAAGGCCGCGATTGCGCCATCGTAATCGCGCTTCTTCATCAGGGAATCGCCGCGGTACCCGAAGGCGGCTGCGCGGGAGGGACCGGTGATCTTGTCGTCGGCAATCACGCTCTCGCAGGCGGCGAGGCGCGCCACCGGTTCCGCCGTGGAATTCCGGCAGGTGTCGATATCGCCCGCGGCCCGCGCGGGGCCGGCGGCGGCGAGCATGACAAGACCCAGCAACAAGGCCCGCAACATCGGCAAAACGCTCCGGCGCATGGATTTTGGTCGCGGCGCGCGACCGGCGGTTCATTTTGGAAAGCCAGACCCGGGCCGGTCAAGCGCGACCGATCGCCCAGGCTTAACGCTTTGTGCGGGCGCAGCTTTATTCACGAACTCGTGTGACGCGTGCCGTAACAATATCGGCCCAGCGCCGTATCTTGGGCGTCGGCGATAATCTGAGCCGATTTGCGAAATGCCGGTCCCGCTCTAGACTGCCCCCAACCAATGCCGAAAGAGGAAATCATGTCCCCTCGCCATTTCAGCCGCCTCTCGCTGTGCGCTGCCGCCATCGGCGCGCTGGCTGTCGCAGCGTTCTCCGTCGGGCCTTCGCGCGCCGCCGAGGAAGCCGTCGTCATTCCGCCCCCCGCCGTCGACGTTCAGCCGGCCGACGGCATCCAGACCGCGGTGATCGCCGGCGGCTGCTTCTGGGGCGTGCAGGGCGTGTACCAGCACACCGCCGGCGTGCTCAACGCGGTGTCCGGCTATTCCGGCGGCAGCAAGATGACCGCGAACTACACCATGATCGGCACCGGCACGACGGGCCACGCCGAGGCCGTCGAGATCAAGTACGATCCGAAGAAGATCAGCTATGGCAAGATCCTGCAGATCTTTTTCTCCGTCGTGCACGATCCGACCCAGTTGAACCGCCAGGGCCCGGATGTCGGCACGCAATATCGCTCGGCGATCTTCACCGCCAATGACGAGCAGAAGAAGGTGGCCGAGGCCTATATCGCCCAGCTCAACGCCGCCAAGGTCTACAAGAAGCCGATCGTGACCAAGGTCGGCCCGCTGCAGGCGTTCTATGCGGCGGAAGACTATCACCAGGACTACCTGACGCTGCACCCGAACCAGCCCTATATTGTCTTCAACGACATCCCGAAGATCGAGAATCTGAAGAAGATCTTTGCGGACAGCTACATCGAGAAGCCGACGCTGGTGAGCAGTGCGAAGGCTACCAACTAAGGAGGCTAAATGTCCGACACCAAAACTTCCGGCAAGGTCGTCAAGAGCGAGGCCGAGTGGCGCAAGGAATTGACGCCGATGCAATACGCCGTGCTGCGCGAGAAGGCGACCGAGCGGCCGTTCTCGGGCGAATATGAGCACGAGCACCGCAAGGGCACCTATACCTGCGCCGGTTGCGGCCAGACGCTGTTCGAATCCGATACCAAGTTCGATTCCGGCTGCGGCTGGCCGAGCTTCACCGCCCCGGCCGCGGACAGCCACGTCGACGAGGAGCGCGATGTCAGCCACGGCATGATCCGGACCGAAGTGTTGTGCTCGAAATGCGACGGCCATCTCGGCCACGTCTTCCCCGATGGCCCCGGCCCGACCGGCCTCCGCTACTGCATCAATTCGGCGGCCTTGAAGCTTCAGCCGAAATAGTTTCAGTAACACTCGAACTTGTTCCAAGCCCCGCGCGACCAAGAGCTGGTCGCGCGGGGCTTTTGTTTGGTGGGACGTTTTTTCCGGCCGGCTCGGCGCGCAAACGAGGAAAAATTTGAAAATGCCCATTTCCAAACGCCTGCTGCTCGGCCTCGGGCTTGCCACCTTCATCATGGAGAGCGTTGTGATTCAGCCTGCCCTCGCCGCCGACAAGGTCTCCCTGTTCAAGGTCATCACCACCAAGGACGAGATCGTGATCGGGATCAGCGAAGGCGATCTCGCCCAGATCGAGGGCCAGAATGCGGGCGGCGTTGCCAAGATGCTGGTCACCAAGGGCTCGATGAGCGTGTGGCAATATGCGGTGCGCAAGTCCGCCGGCGGCGATCTCGAACAGTCGCCGCTGCACAAGATCGGCCTGATCGCCAGCGATAGCCTCCGCATCGAGCCCTATGCGACGCCGCTCAGGGTGCTACCGATCGACGAGAGTAAGAAATGACACTTCTTCCCTTCTCCCCTTGTGGGAGAAGGTGGATCGCTGACGCGAAGCGGCAGCGAGACGGATGAGGGGTCTGTCTCCGCGGAGAGAACCCCTCATCCGGCGCTCCGCGCCACCTTCTCCCACAAGGGGAGAAGGGAAGCGCGACCTCCCCCTTTCCGGCGGATCGACCAACGACTCGCGGCCCGGAATATGCTTTGATCCGGGCTGCGGGAGCGTTTTTCTCGCTACCCGCGGGCCTTCGGAGCGCGCGTCATGACGCTTGGCACGATCCTCGTCATCATCCTGATCATCATCCTCCTGGGCGGCTTTTCCGGCCGCGTCAGGGGCTATGGCTATGGTTACGGCCATTCCGGCATGGGGCTGGTTGGCGTGATTTTGATCGTGCTGCTGATCCTGCTGCTGCTCGGCAAAATCTGAGTCAATTAAGCCGTTGAAATAACTTGATTAAATTTTTGTTCCCCGCAGCCATGCGTGGATTCATCATCACCCCCGATGTCGGTCTTCGGGGGTCGCATTTCCGTCAAAGAAGCTTATATTGGGCGGTGAAATGACGTGCACGGCGCGGCCCGCCACTGTGGCCCCACCGTCATCCAATCCCCATTGCTCACACGCGAGAGCCGAAAAAGATTGAGGTCACCGTCCATGCGTCCCTTCAGCTACAACACCGCCGCCGAACTCTTTCCCGCCGCGATCCGCAAGAAGAAGCGCGCCGGGTTTGCCTATCGGCGTTTCGGCACCGCGGCGGAAGCGGTTCGCTTCGCGATCGAGGAGTTGCCGGCGGATTCGCTGAATGGCGCCTACCTGCAGGTCGAGGAAGCCCGCTTCGACCAGAGCGGCATCCGCTCGCTCTATGAAAGCGAAGCCTTCCCGCTGCCGCGTCGTCCGCGCCCGGCCGCGACCGAGGACAAGGCCGACGCGGCCTGAGTTTTCGGACATTCAAACAGCGCGCCCCTGGAAATCATTTCCGGGGGCGTTTTTTTATAGCGCTTTCGAGCGAAGTGGGTACCGGTTCGCGTGAAGAAAACGCGTCAAAACTAGAATCTAGAGCTTCGGTTCTGACTTAATCAGAACCGAAGTTCTGGCGCGGCTGCTTGTCGAGCCAGCGCCTGAGCATCCGCACGTTGCGGACGTTGGCGCGGAACATGACGTCGAAGGCGTCGCCTGCCACCGGCACCAGGCCGACCGCGCCGTCGACCGCGACATTGGCGAGCATTCGCGCCGTGATGTGCCAGGGCGCCCCAAGCGCCCGCGCCTCGCGGACGATCCACAGCGAAATCGCCGTCGTGATGATATCGCCGATCACCGGGATCAGGCCGATCAGCCCGTCGATGCCGTAGCGGAATTTGGTGCCGGGCACGATGAAGGCGACGTCCAGAAGCTTCGCAATGGCGTCGAGCCGCGCGATCCGCTGCTCGCGCGTCAACTCACCAAACGGATTGGCGGCGGAATGGCCGAAATCGAACCGCAAGCCCTCGAACTGCGTGTGCGGGTTCGCTTCGGGAAGTTCGCGCCCCTCCTGGTCGATGACCGGGCCGCGCCCGGCCGCGCGCGTCCGGGAGGATGGCCCGGAGCGTGACCGCGGCGGCGTATAGATATCGTCGTTTGACATGGTCATCAGATGGTAACGCGAATGCGAGGTACAAGTTGCGTCAAATTATCGCTTGTGATCGGTCGGCGCCGGCGGTCTCGTGGTTCGAGACGGACGGCATTGCCGCACCTCTCACCTGGCCTCGGCCGAGGAAGTTGCAAACACAGTATCAGGGAAGACTCCCGTCGGCCGCCGCTGACAGGATTTTCCTGACGTTTCCAGCTCCGGCGCCATCCTAATATGTTGCACTGTTTTGCGCGCGAGGCATGGGGGCGCAAACCGACCGGTTCACGGTCACCACAACGGTCGAAAGCACGAGGTGATGACAGGTGAGAAGACTAGCCCATCTTGCAGTTACATTCTTTCTGGCCATGGCGAGCGCGGCTTTCACGGCGTATTCGCTGGCCCATGTCGCGCACTACAATCTGGGAGTGCCCGGCCCTGCCCTTCGCGAGCAGGCCCTGATTTGCGCGGCTCTCATCTTCGGCCTCGTCACGATCGAATTTCTCGTAAGCAGGGAGTGAGCGGAGGTGAGCCGGCAATGAGGATCATCGATCTGGTTGTCGCGCTCATTTTCTTCATCGCGAGCGCCGGCGTGGCCGCCTTCCTGATGGCGGTCTTCATCCACTACGGGCTGGGAGTTCCCCCTGCGGTACTGAGGCTCGACGCCCTCGTTTCCGCTGCTGTCGTCAGCCTTGTGCTTCTGATGACGACGATAAGGATCAACAGGGAAGACTAGCGAACGAACTTTTATCGACGAATCTGGTGCAGGACGGGGGCTCGAAATGTTCACCAGCAAAACGGTCAGCAAACCACCTCTGGCCTACTGCGTACCGTGTCTGGAACGTACGCCGCACCGTTACGAGCGGCTCGGCGTCAATGGCCAGCTTACATCCAGAGCCATCTGCCTGGTCTGCAACAACGACTCGCGCGAAGGCGTAGCGCGCCAAAAGACAGCCGACTCGTCTCCATAAGCAACGCGGACGCTGTGCGGTGCGTCGAATTTCGGGGGTGACAGTTGACAGGTTTTTCCTGACGCGCCGCCGCGGGATTGAGCCTTAGGATGGCGATTGAGTAAGCGAAGCAGGTAACTCCAAGGGGGTGGGCGCGGTGGACCGAACGAACGACAAGTCTCTCCAGCAACACCGGAGCAAGCAACTGTATGAACGCGCGTCTTTCTTCAAGCGCCTGGCGATTGGTGCAGCCGATCCGAAATTTTCGGCCAAGCTTCAGGCCTTGGTCGACGAGTATGAAAGCGAGGCAGCGCGGGCAAAGCTCGAAATAGAGCAGCCCGCAGCACCGCAAGAACCTGCCTATGCCGATGGCATAGCGGAGCATCGCAGCGGTTGAGGATTTCCCCGGCAGGCGCATCGTCCGTCTCCACGACCACGACGATCGCGGCTTCAGGTATCCGGCATTGCTTGAACCCACAACATCAGCCAACGGCATGGCAACGCAACACGTCCCCGATGATATCAGGGACTTCATATTGAAGCACATTGCTTCGGTACCCCAGATTGAGGCGCTTCTTCTTATCTGGTCGAATCCGGAGAAGCGCTGGCGCGTGTCGCAGATCGCGGCGCGCATCTATACCGGCGAAACCGAAACCGCGAAAGCGCTCGAGGGACTTTGTGCCAACGGCTTGCTGGCCCGCAAGGACGATGCTTTTGGCCTGAGCGCATCGGAAGAAAACACCGAAATGATTGGAAGACTGAAGGAAGCCTACGCGCGCCACCTCATCCCGGTGACAGATGTCATCCATGGCAAATCGCGAGGACCTCGCCCGACGGCAGAGACGCGCTTGCTTCGAAGGGATCGATGAAGTGCGAGCGATCAAGTCGGGTCCGGACCGTGGGCACATCTCAGGCGCTGCGACCGTTCGCAAGGCATTCGGCCTCGCGGCCCTTCTGGCGGCCTTGTTCTCGGCGCAGCCGTCCTCCGCCCAGAAGCTGTACCCCTACGAACCGCTGATGATGGACCCCTACTCGACCATCTATGTCAACGACGGCTCGTGTTCGGCAGGCAAGGTGCTGAGAGTGCAAGGCGCCCCTCGGAATCAGCGCCGGAAGAAGAGCTGTGTGCCGATGAGCGACCTAAAGGCCGTTCAGCACCCCGGCTCCGCCAAATAGCCGAGATCCGCACGGCGGCTAGAGCATGATCCGGAAAAGTGTGTAGCAGTTTTCCGAAAGATCATGCTCAAATAAAAAGATAAAGCGGGATGACGATTCGAAGGAAAGTCATCACGCTTTAGCGCTCTGCGGCGTCAGCGCGAGGCGTGGCTTTCCGTCGGCGTCTCAGTTTGGGGCGGCGAGCCAGCCCTGCTTGATGCCGTAGCGAACGATATCCGCGCGGCTGTGAAGTCCCTTCTTTTCGGATGCTCGCGCTTTATAGGTCTCGACGCTCTTGACGCTCACCTCGAGCTGTCCGGCGATCTGCTTGTTGCTGAAGCCCTGAGCCACGAGCTTGAGCACATCCTCCTCACGCCGCGATAGTTCACCGCCATCGCTATCGCCCGGCAGCGCCAGCTCGGGCACATTCATTGCCGCCTTCTCGGCGATCGCGGGATCGAGGTAGATATCACCCTGGTTGACCGCGCGAATGGCACGAAGCAATTCGTCCCCAGCCGATCGCTTCAACAAATATCCTTTGGCCCCCGCTTCGAGCACCGGGTGCACGTACGCTCGATCTTCATGGACCGTCAGCGCAATGATCTTTACGTCAGGGCATTGCCTGCTGACCTGACGCGCCAGTTCCATCCCGCTGATGTCAGGCAGCGAAAGATCGATGACCGCAATATCCGGCGAGGAATCACAAATGGCCTTCAGGCCTGTGGCTCCGGTGCTGGCTTCGCCGACGAGCTCGACTTCGGGCACGCCCTGCAGCAGCGCGCGGATGCCGGCCAGCACGACAGGGTGATCGTCAACAAGTGCAATGCGAACGGGCGTCATCGGGCGATCTCCGCCTCTTCCAGGGGAATTTGAACAAAAATCGTACTTCCCTTTCCTGGCGCAGATTCGACCGCGATGGTGCCGTCGAGCAACGCCACCCGCTCCTTCATGCCGGAAAGACCCAATCCCGACACCCGGCTGCGGTCTGATGCAAGCCCGCCGACGTTCTCAGGGTCGAATCCAATCCCATCATCCTCAATAACAAGCGCCAGCCCTTCAGGTTTCTTCTCAAGCACGATGCTCACCTTGCTGGCGCTGGCGTGCTTCAGCACGTTGGTCAATCCCTCCTGAACCAATCGGTACAGTACAGCCGCCACATCGGCAGGCAGCGAGTTGTCACGCCCGGCGGTCTGGATATCGACGCGAACGCCGTAGCGCTCCTGCCACTCCGCAACATAGGCTTCGATCGCCTTGAAGATGCCGAGATCATCGATGGCCGTCGGCCGCAGGTCCGAGGCCGTACGATGGATATCGCGGCCGATCTGCGCGGCGAGCTGCTCCAGCCACCGCACTTGTTCGGTCGCGGCCTGACCGTTGCTGCCTTTGGCCAGTCCCTGCTCAAGGGCTTTCAGTCCGAGAGATAACCCGGTCACCGTCTGCCCGATCTGGTCGTGCAGTTCCCGTGAAATCCGACGCTGCTCCTCTTCCTGCGCCGAAGCCAGGCGTCGAAGCAAGTGAGACCGTTCGGCCTCGGCGCGCTTTGGGATGTCGATGTCGGCCAGCACGCCGTGAATTACGTGACGCCGGTTGGGTGGCCCCTCCGCCCTCCCCGCCGCACGCAGCCAATATTCTCCCCGATCATCCGACTGTATCGGAAACTCGACGCTGCTTGATCTGCCGCTCTCGATGCAGTCGGTGGCGAACGAAACCAGGGCAGCGCGATGTGGTGGCTCGACCAGCGCGAAGATCCGGTCTGCGGACCATCGGGTTTCTTCCGATCGCGCGCCCGCGAGGCCCAGAAGCGTGCGGAAGCGAGTGCAGCCGCTGAACTCGTTTGCGGATAGATCCCAGCGCCATGTCCCGAGTTCGGCCGCATCGATCGCAAGCGCCCCGCGCTTTTCGCTGTCCAGCAGCGCCGCCGCCGACTGAAGCGCCTCCATGCGCCGCCGCTGAGCAATTTCCCGGGCGATCACCAGACCGAGGGCAATGGCAAGGCCGACACTCGCGGCCGTGCCGCCGAACAGGAGGTTCAACGAGCGGGATACGGGCGCATTCAGTTCCGACACCGGCACGCCGACATGGACCGACCACCCATCCGTGCCGGCGAGCACGCGATGGACGGTTTCAACATCGACGCCTTCGCGCGTCTGGGTCCGCGGCGAGTTCGCGCCGCCGCGCGCCATGGCTTCCTGCACGGCGGGTGTCGTCGCGCCCGCCTTGCCGACTTTCGTGTCAGGCGTGCGCGCAACGATCTTCTCCCTGGCGTCAGCAACCGTGCCGGCCCATCCGACCGGCAATCCTGCTTGCGCGAGAATGGTGCCAATCTGGTCGGGCAACAGGCCGATCGTCAGGACGTAGCGGAGCTCACCATCCCTGATAACAGGGATGCGCAGCGACACGAGTTGCTTGCCGATGGCGGCTTGATAGGGCCCGAGGCCGCCGAGCACCGGCTTTCGCGAGCGAAGAACGGCGTTGAAGCTTTCGGTGTCGGTTACCGGCCCGAGCGGGGCGCCGAGAGGCCGCAGCACATTCAGGACCTGCTCCTTATCCGGCTTCGTCAGCGCCGCCGTCTCCCATAGCGGACGGGCAGCTACGATCCGCGTTGCCTCGAGATAAAAGTCCTGCAAATTGCCCCGATCGAGCGCGGCCGAGCTTGCAAGCGTTTCAGCCACCTGCATTTCGCGGGAGATCTCGCCCTCGATCCGGTGTGCGACTTGCGTCAGCGCCTCGGTAGCGGCTTCGCGAGCGTAGCTCCGTTCCTGATCGGCGGTGATGTAGGCCATCCATCCCCCGAGAAGCAGGACCGGGATGGCGGCCGTGAGAACAAGCGCTGCGAAAAGCCAGACGCCTTGCTTCGGCCGGCCTGAACCAGAGTAAAGCCTGCTGCCCAACTCCGCGATCACAGTCGCGCGCATATCTTCTTGCCGACGATAACGGACAACGCCATGCGCTCCCTTACGTTGAATTCCCGGATCGGATCAGTTCGCTCTTGTTCTGCCAAGCATCATATCAATGGGCAGCGGTCAGGAAATTCCTGACGCCGGCAGCCGGCTCCGGTTCAGTCGAAGAGCAGCTCGCAGGAGAGTCGAGCAGGCTGTCGGGCCGTCACGTCGAATGCACCGGATGCGGCGCGTCCGCGTATTTGTGCGCCAACCAGGACGACAGCGCCGCCGGCACCATGCCGACGAGGCCATAGAGCAAGAACTGCGCGACGCCGGTATCCGGCCCGCGCGAGCCATAGAGCAGCGACGATGCGGCAAAGCCGATGGCGGCAACGATCAGCAGCCGCACCACGGGCGAAATGCGCTTGACGTGATAGAGAATGTCGTCGATGGCGCCGACCATCAGCGCCGGCACGAGGCCGAACAGATAGCTGTACTGCAGCGTCTTGACGAAGGCACCGAGAAACTTGCCGATCTCCGACCAGCTGGTGTCGGTCCAGTAACCCGAAGCGACCGTGGTCGCGAGCAGCATCAAGAACCCGCCGACGAGCGGGCCGACAGCGCCGAAGATCAGATAGCGTTTCATGGCGACCTCTGCGTCGAGTCCATATAGCGGGAAACAAGCTGTCGAAGAAGCAACGCTCTCCATCGGACCAGCCGCGCACGTTCGAAATCGGACATGATCCGATGTCTCACCCGCGCTTTGGCCGTGGGCAATGTCAAATCCGGTCAGGGGAGAGTCAAGAGGCCGTGAACCTGCGCGATCGCAGCCCGGATGAGCCGACAGGTCCGTGCGAATGCGCGCCCGATGACAGGCTCCACGAAATCCGGAACTCGTGCACGCGGGATGAACGGATCGCTAGGCTGGTTGCTTCACTTTGCCCTTGGCGGCCGGAGCGGCAGCCTCGCTGCTCTTTCCAAGGATCCGATCCGAGCCGAACCGGATCGTCCATTGCGCCACCGACAGCAGCAGGGTCTCATACACCGCGACGCATTGTTCGAGTTCCCGGTCGGTGGATGGCGGACAGTTGGGCCGGTTTCGGACGATCATCGTCGTGGTCGACCAGGTCAGCCGCGCGGCCTTGCACGCGACGATCAGGCCGTACACCCGATCAGCATCGAGCAAGGGCTCGATCGCCTCGACCTTGACGTCGGCCTTCAGCGCCAGCGCTGCGACCACATGGGTGTATTCACCCCTCACCGCAAACCGGTTCACGATGGAATCGTTGAGCTTGCCGGTGCGGTTGAGCGCGACGACCTCGTTCTGCGCCTTTGTATAATCGATCGCCTTGCGGACCGGTGCGGCCTGTCCGGCGTTCGCAGCAGCAGGGCCTTTCCGTGCGACAGGCCGCGACGCCGTCAGGAACCGGGCGCGGACCACGTCGGCGACCTTGTCGAGGAGTTCCCGCAGCAGGCTCCCGGGAATGTCCAGGCGAACGCCGAGCTTCTCCGCGAGGTGTTCGTCCTTCTCCGCCCTGCCGACCAGCGTCGCATAACCGCATTCGGAAAAGCGCGCGCCGGCATTCCGCGCCAGCGCGTTGGAGACGTTGACGTCGCCAAATCGCATCAAGGCGTCGGTCAGCGCCTCGTTGAGGGTCTTCCGGTCGGAGATCGCCAGCAAATGCTGCTGGCTGCGGGTCTGGATGATCTCGAGAAGATCCTTTTCCGACAGACAGACGGAATGTCTCAGAACGTGCCCGGCGACCAGAGCGTTGTCATGAAAGGCCAGGTTGCGGATGGTCTGGCGCGGCGCCTGCTCGATGGTGCAGAGAGCTTCACTGAGCTGTTGCAAGGTCGCGGCTTCCACCCGCCCGACCAGTTGAGCGAGGACGCCATCGACGGCCCCGATCTGGGATTCACTCAGCCGATCGACACTGGAGAGAAAGAGGTCGGTGACCTCCTCCATCATCTGGGCGTCGTGCTCGGGTCCCCCCTTTTCGGCGCCGTTCAATTCCGCGCGCAGGTCAGACGATGCGGCAGGCATGGCTATTCCCGCTCCACCAGGATCGCCTCAGCGCAGCGCAACGACCCTTCCGCCGCGCGGATGGCCGGCAGCTTGGTGGATGCATCGGCAGCGGAACGAACAAGCATATGAGTGCCACCCGAAAGGCTGATTTCGGCAGCCCTTTAACCCCAACGAAAGCAATGCGGCGCGCCAGCAATAGCCGCTGATCGTAGCTCAGGCTTCCCTAACGGCTGGTTGTTTCGGACCTCGGATTTTCCGCATTTGTACGGAGTTTTTCGACGCGGAAGGAATGGCCCGGTCGGGTGCGGCAGCCGGGCTGGCCAACGCCTGTTCGAAGGCAAGCGGTCGCGGAGATCAGGGATCGTGCGCCACCGATCGTACCGGTGTCCGCCCGAAGCGCCGCTCGATTGCAGTTGAGGACGGCGAGACCAAAGCCCTCGCGCCCGTTCCGTCTTCGGAACTCATCGACCCGGCAAGGGCGCGGAATCAAACGTCGCCTCGACTCACCTGCGCGCGTCGCTCGACGTGGCGCGCTCGCAACAGTCCAGAGAAGTATTGACGCGAGCATTGCAGCTTTGCCGCATTGGCGCATAATTCGTGGCGGGCGGCGCAGCACTTTTTGATTCGGACATCGGCAGAAATCGAGCAACCACACCGGGTGACTTCCCGGTGAAGGATGACGCGTGCGGCAGCGCAAACCGCGTGCAGCGCCCCCAATAAACAGCGGCCAGCACCGCGCACAACCTTTGGGGATCGGCTCACATGACTTTCCATCATACAAGCAGAATCGCACTTCTCTTCGCCATCGCCTGCGCGGCGACGGCGCTTTCCGCAGGCCCAAGCCTCGCCTTCTCCTCGGAGGCGCAGCAGATGTGCACCGGCGACGCCATGCGGCTATGCGGCCATGAAGTCCCCAACGTCCCGAGGATCACCGCCTGCATGGCCAGGAATCGCGCGCATGTCAGCCCGGGCTGCCGCGCCGTGATGGACCGCGAAGCCGCGCGGAGGCGCGCCGCCGCTGTCGAGTGAGGCGGTCGCCTCGCTCGATCCCGAATGCAAACGGCCTCTGCAGAGTATGCTGAGGCCTTTTTTTATTGAACCATTACCTCAAGTCGCGCGGCGATCGATTTGCTGGAGCAGCGAGATCAGCTCGGAGTTGAGAGCGCCTCTCACTCCCCCCACGTCGCGAACGCGTCGTTGAACGCGCGCTCGCCGGGAGCACCCTTTTCGATCGCGATGATGGCACGGCGCTGGTTGACGTAGACCAGCGGCACGTCGAACCAGGAGCGCTCCTTCAGGAGTTGCAGATTGCGGGCGCGGTCGGAATCGACGTTGGAGAGGCCGACCAGGAAGAAGCCGTCGGTGACCTTCACCGCGAGACCTGCCAGCGGCGTGCCGCGCGCCTGCTCGTTGGACTTCATCAGGATGCCCGGCACGTTGCCGACGCCGCCGCCCGTAAAATCCTGCGGCAGGATGAAGGTCAGCTCCGCGGTGTGGCTCGCCGGCAGCGAGGAGTCGGTGTTGCGGCGGAACGACATCGTCATCTTGAACTTGCGGTCCGGGATTTCGATGTCGGCGCGCACGGCGATATCGGGCTTCTGGTTGCCCGACGCCTTGATCGGTTCGGTACGCCAGATCACCGAGCCGACATACTGCTTGCCCTTGGGATCGGAGGGATCCTCGTCATAGAGCACGACGCGCTGCGCGACCGGCGCCACGTTCTCGCTCGACGACGGCTGGCCGACGCGATCGGGAATCTTCGGGCGCGACTGGGGCGCGGCCGGATCCTTCGGCGCTTCCACCACGGACGTGGATTTGAACAGGCCGCTGACGGTCGAGACGACCTGTTTGCCCCACAGGATGCCGGCGCCGACCAGAATGAGCACGATGCCGACCGCGATTGCGCTCTTGAACGGAAATGCGGCGCCGGTGCGGGCGCGCTTCTTCGGCGGCTCGCGATCCTGCGAAAGCCGCGGACGATCGCGTGACGGCGGCATCTGCGGCGGCGGCGCGTAGCGGTCGGCCTCCTCCAGCGATTCGTCGTACGAATAGGGCGCGTCGGGATCGGCGCCGCGGTTTTCCATGTTCGGCTCGAGCCGGTCGAATTCCGGCGAGGGCGACGGCACGTTGGCGTAGGTCTTCCGCGCGTTGCGGTTGGCTTGCGCCGCGGCGCGGCCGAGATCGTCGGCGTCGGCCGCGATGTCGCGGAAACCACGCATGCCCGGCGGCTGCGGCGGCGCCGGCGGGCCGCCATTTTCGGGGCCACGGCGGGGG
>NZ_LLXZ01000094.1 GCF_001440395.1 Bradyrhizobium jicamae
ACGCTCACAACATCGCGGCGAAGGCCGTGCGCAAATGCGGTTGCTGCCGCAGCAGCACGAACATGTGGTTTCATTACGCAACACACCAGCATGCATCTTTGAGCGAGCGGACTCGCCTAAGGCGAGCCCGCCCTACATGACCGGGAGTAGGTGAACGGAATTCGGTCATCATAGCGCAGCAAGTTGCGTGCCAGCATCGCAATTGAAGCGCTTGACGGCCGACCTCGTTGTGCCAGGAACCTACAAGGTTTGGCAGGTGGCTAACTAAACAGGGTTAGGTATGCTAACGGCTTCGGTTGTGCAATTCCACACGAAGGAGGCCTCAGATGGTCTACAAGAAACTCGTCAATCAAAGTGTGCTGACGCTTACGGTGTTGCTCATCACGCGTGTTGATTCGGAGCCGAACCAGTAACGGGCTATTGTCGCGGGGGCGCTACCGGCGGGCGGCAGGCAGACGGATGAGTACGGTAATACGCAGAATCCTTTCCTCAACGGGCTCATGATTTTCTTGTCTTCCGATGGCGCGTTTTCGAGCGCCCCGCAGACCGTAACAACTCGCGGCAGCAGCTGGGACCATCTGCTGAACACGCACACGACACGCTGACCGTCAGCGGAGCGGGTAGGCTGAACGTGATGGGCTCGAAGACATGAATGTAGCCCACGGCCTGCTGATCCCAGCCGCGGGACGTGGGCCGCTTCTGGACGACAAGGCCGATCCTTTCGGCGCCGCCGACTGTTCGACGGGTGCAGCAGATGAAGGGAAAGCACCGGTGCAGCGGTGATCGCACGCGCCGGCTTGTTGAATGGCCTTCCGACCGCGACGCACCGTGGCTCCTTCATCTGAGTAGTGCAGCAGGGACCGAAGGTGCTCTAGGCCAGCGTATTCCTCGGAGACGCTCAAGAGTCCATGAAACGACCGCAGGTCATCATGGGAGACGGTTTATGCATATAAGCACCAATCTTGCGGTACACGAACCGACCAACGCACTCCGGCAGGTCACACAGGCGTATATGAGCCTTCTCCTCATCGCCTTCGCCCTGATGCCCGCCCAGTTCATCGCCTACCTGTACTTCCAGCAGGATCCCGCGCTAAAATTCGAAAATCACCTGTTCCACGAGTTCGCGATTGCCGTCGCCACCCTCGAAGGGCTGTTCGTCACCTATGTGACGTGGCG
>NZ_LLXZ01000095.1 GCF_001440395.1 Bradyrhizobium jicamae
ATCGATCAGTTCATGCACTACTTTCATGAGTTCTCTCCTTGGGGGTTGCGTGTGAACAACATCTGGCTTGAAGCAAGCCAGCGCCTCACCATGCGTGTTTGATACACGAGGCTGGCTTTTCCATCTGTGACAGAAATCACGGGGTGCCCCACAGCGGCAGTCAGCTTTGGCTACGCCAGGGTGAACTCTTGGCCAGAATGCTCTTTGTTTGTGGGATGTCGGCTTGGATCACGAACAACAAAATTTGTGCGCCCATGATGTCGCTCTGCAAATGATCGACACGTCTATTGTCCGCGTGCATCAGGCACGGTGCCTGCATCAACCGAAATAGAAGACAATCCATGAGACGGTCACGTGGCGGATTGATCAGCGAAATTCATGCTGTCTCTGTCGGAAACCTAATCCGGCCGGCACGTGAGGCCGGATCGCGCAATGCTTCTGCCTTATGAGAGAAGCTTGCAGCATGGTCTGGTCGGTGCTGGTCTCATTGTTCCGGGCGCGAGTGTCGCTGGAAGCTGAGATCCTGATCCGTCGCCATCAGCTTGACATTCAGCGACGGCACCAGCCGGAGAGATGGCCTTCAGTGTCACGGATCGCCTGAACTTTGTTGGCCTGGTGCAAAATACCGTCAAGGCGCTGACGATTGTGAAGCCGGATACCGCATCCGTCGGCACGCGCCGGTCTCAGACTGTGTTGGCGCTGCAAATTGCCGCACGGCTGCGGCTGACCGGCTGTAGCGTTGGAAATTCGTCGGCTGATCCGCGAGATGAGCATTGCCAACCGTTGTGGGGAGCTCCAAGACCGATGGAGAGCTTCTCAGGCTCGGCATCGACATCGGCCGGATCAGCGTGGCCAAGCACATGGCGCGGAGGAGGGGCCTCCCTCGCAGGGATGGAAAACGTTCCTTCGGAACCATGCGGCTGGCATTGGCGCAATAGACCTCTTCGTCGTGCCGACGATTCGTTCCGGCTGCTCTATGGTTTGCTGATCATGGGCCATGGCCGGCGGCAGATCCTGTGGTTTGGGATCGCCGCGCACACGACCGCTGATTGGATTGCCAATCAGCTCACTGAAGCCTGTGGCTGGGAGCAAATCCCTCGTTACCTAATCAAGGACCGAAATTGAGCCTTTGGCGAGATCGTTGTCCGCCAGGGTTTGGTCGATCGGCATTCGAGACCGCCCGACGGCTTCCTGCTCACCTTGGCAAAACGCGTACGCCGAACGGTTGATCGGCTTAATCCGGAGGGAATGCATCGATCATGTCGTAGTACTTGGCGAACGCCGTCTCCGCCACGTTCTGTTGTCGTATAGGGATGACTACAACGACTCTCGCGCTCATTTGCGCCCGTGATTTCTGTCACAGATGGAAAAGCCAGCCTCGTGTATCAAACACGCCCAGTGAGGCACTGGCTGCTTAGAGCCAGATGTTGTTCACACACACACCCCAAGGAGAGAACTCATGAAAGTAGTGCATGAACTGATCGATGCGGAACTCGA
>NZ_LLXZ01000096.1 GCF_001440395.1 Bradyrhizobium jicamae
CATCTGTAGCGCCTATACCAGCACCGGCATTGGTCTCGAGCAGTACGCTGTGGCCTCCGGCCACATACTCGCGGACCGCTCCAGGGGTCAGGCCCACACGGTATTCGTGCGTCTTGATTTCTTTGGGAACACCGACCTTCAATTGCAATCTCCTAACTTGGACAAACGCTTTTATAATCGAAAGAGCGGTGCAAACCTGCGACGCCGGCGGCCAAGCACCGCCTAAATTCACCGATCATTAGCAGCATCACGCAGGATTCCATCGGAATGACACCCCAGCGCCGAGCTCAGCACCAGCGCCGATCTATCCAGCATCGCGATCGCGCGCTGGCAACGCGCCCTGGAAGACGAAGATATATCATTGGGTATCAGGGCGATGCTTGACCTGAACCCATTCAGGCTTCAACACTACTATGCTGGTTAGAGTCACGTTGGACAGCTAAAGTATCGAGGCACTGAATTGTTCGAAACCGGCATTGTCAAATGCCTGCCAGTGAATCGTTGGTTTCTGATGTCGGCAAGCGACTATCTCCTCACAGTTCCGGCTCGTGATATCCAAAGGCTTTCGAGAGAATTCAATGGAGACGGCCATCCAACAAATCGATGTAACCTGCCACTGCGTATTTCCTCCAGATGGATTTAGAGGCCCAAGAACTGGATCGATCCACTCGACGCCGCCGCGCTAAAGCGCGCCGTCCATCGGGTGAGGCGCTCTCCTGATTTCAGGTTAGAACGCTCGCCGCTTGGGTTTTTGAGTGGGGCGAACGCAACGCGCGTCGCGCTCGCGCTGGAGGAGCCATGCGCTCACGGCGTAAGCTATGCCGAACACAGCGAAGAAGATCGACAGCAAAGTGAAAATTAGCATCGGCGACACACTTAGCTTTGTTTGCGGAACGCGGGTCTCGTCAGATTTCCTGTCGGACACCCCGGTTAATCAGCTTGCTGAGAATCTCTACACCCTGACGCTACGTAAGGTTCAAGCCACTTGAACAGATTCAGTACGAAGCGCGTGCAGAAGCTGCAGTTTTTCAGTTCGGCACGTCGCTTGCTTGTTCAGGCAGTATCACCGATACATCATTGATATAGGGGCTCCGAGCGTCCTCGGCACCGTCGGGCCTGCTCCGCCAACTCTCTGCGGCCAATCGGCAGGAGGTGCGATATGAAACTGCACGTTCGGGCAGCTGTGGCTGCGTTCGCGTTGGCTCATAATCCCTCGGTCGTCTTGTAGTTGGAGTGTATGACCTCGAACGATGTGCATGTAGCGGGATCGGCTTGTTCCACGGCGGCGTGGTTGGCGGATACGATGATGTCAGCCACTGCGACGTCGCTGGCGAGCAACCTAACCTGTACGTGAAAAGTCGGACTTAATACTCACACCGACTGGCTTGGGAGTACAGGGGCTTCGACCACGACACGTCATCCGACTTCTCAGTGAGTAACGCGAGGTGAAGCCCACATGTTGGTATTACAGCGTTTGATCGTTGCAGGTGGCTTACCGCCTTCCTACGTGAGTGGCTGAGTTTAAAAGCATCTGGCGTTCGATGAAAAGCTATCAACCATTCGCCCTGATGGGGCGTTCCATCAACTGGCGAGTAGTCCTGCGGATCACGGCCTTCGCGTGGCTATTCGTGGAGCTGGCACAGCCATCGAGCGGCCCTCGATCGGCACAAGCCGGCGCTCCGCCAAGCGGAGCTCCCGTCAATCCGGCCCCGCCTGATGACCTGGATGCGGATTACAAGTCAGTTAACGCTCGCTCACTCCCGGCGGGGCATTGTCGCGTCAAGGATTCGGAGCTCAGCAACGTTCAGTTGGGCTCAAACTACGCAGACGTTGTTTACCTGTTCGGCTGCGCAGGCACTATCACTTCACATGAGACCGTTGACGGATTCAAGTTTCACGTGCTTGCTTGGAATGACGGGCAGGTCTTAGCGCTATTCGTTAACGGAAAGCTGTCGATCACATCGCAGTCCGGCCTTCGGTAGACGATTCGAGGCTCTCGTAAGCCTGGCGAGCGCATTTGCTCCTATCCTTTTGCATCACCGCTTTACACATGTGCTGATCTCGCAAGGCGTACGATACCAGAAGCGCCGATTTGTTAACCTAAAGACAATCCCAACAATTGATGTCACGTGCGGTTTCGAGCCTTGAACACAGCCAGCGCGAGGTGCCTGCAGACGCTGCCATTTTTCGTTCAATAGGCTGCTTTGCATTGTTCAAGGCAGCATCGCCAATAGCCGTCGCGGTGATGTAGGGCGGCCTCCGGCGCTTGACAGCGGGTCGGGTTCGCTCCGCCCAGCTTCGGCGGCGATTGGCTGCGTGTGTATTTGTAAGGCAATATGAAACCGCACTTGCGGGCGGCTGCCGTCGCATTCGCTCACGGTCTCCGCCGTGATGTCCTCAGCGTGTACGAACACGAAACCCGTGGGTGTGATAGAATCAGTGCTCTCCGCACGAGATCCGGCCGCTCTGTACCCTACGGCCATGACACGCGAATGGTCCAATGCGATAATCGGCGACACACGAAATGTAGGAGCAAAGCCTCGCTTGCCTCGTTCTGCTCTCGACGAAGACGGCAACAATACTTCGGGATCAGTTGCCAAGTGCCTGCGCGACCAGCGCCTTAATCATGCGGTAGTAGTAGGTGCGAGTAGATCCTGGGGTCTGCGCCATGAAAACGACTGCTAGTTGCTCCGTTGGATCGATCCAGAAGAACGTTCCACCGTAGCCTGCCAACATGTACTCGCCTTCGGAACCCGGTACGCCTGCCAGTCCTGGCCCTTGCCGAACCAAAAAGCCGAGTCCGAACGTATAACCATCCAAACCCATCAGAGAGATTCCGGGTGATGCTGGTACCCCGGGACGATTGCCGAGGTGATCTGAAGTCATCAGCTTAACCGTGGTTGGGCTTAGATACCGACGGCCGTCCAGAGTTCCGCCATTCAGCATCATTTGACAAAAGCGCAGGTAGTCGGCCGCTGTCGATACGCCGCCTTCTCCGGCAAGGTCATTCGACGGATCGATCTTCATGTCGAGAAATTGTTCCTCCTTACGCAGCGGCTCGGCAATTCGAGTCCAATTTGCCTGAGGAACCTTAAACCCAGTGTCAGCCATCTTCAGCGGGCGGAATAGCCGCTCATCAAGAAACGCCGATAGGCGCTGGCCCGAAACCGCCTCGACCACGTGGCCGAGCACATCTACAGCCAAGCCGTACTCAAAGGTGGTGCCGGGCTCACGGACCAGAGGCGCTTTGGCAATCCCGGCCGTGAATTGTTCAGGCGTGATCAAGCGTGACGGCTCAATAAGAAGGTTTGTTTCGGTGTAAGCCGCTTTGATCTCCGGAATTTTTGAGAACTTTCCGTAAGTAAGCCCAGCCGTATGTCGGAAGAGATCGTGGATGGTCATCCGACGCTTGGCGGGCTCGCGGGTCGTCTTGCCGTCTTTGTCCGTGGCCAGGACGTCCATTTTGGCCAACTCCGGCAGGAACTTGGAAACGTGATCGTTGAGCTGGACCTTGCCTTCCTCGACCAACATCATGGCGCCAACTGAAGCGAGTGGCTTTGTCATGGAACAGAGGCGGAAGATCGCGTCCTCGGTCATCGGCTTGCCCGCCGCCTTATCGAGGAAACCGACAGCTTCTGAATAGATCAGATTGCCTCGCCGGGTGATCATAACGACGGCGCCTGGCATGCGCTCCGCATCGACTTCCTGTTGCAGCACCGCGCGAATTCGGGAGAGCCGCTCTGGCGAAACACCGACGGCTTCGGGTTGGGCACTTGGCCACGTGTGGATGCTATTGTCGCTGACGACATGCTTGCGGCAACGATCGGGCTCCGAAACGCCGGCCTCATGCTCCTTCAAACTCTCGATGATCTGTCCTTCCGAAAAGCGATTGCGCTTCATGCTCTGATCGTTGTCTTGGGCGAGAGCGAACTTCAAACCGGTTAAGCCCGCGGGCACGGTCAGCGAGGTCTTGTCCCCAGTAATCCTAGTTGTAAGTGAGCACGCGTCTCACTTCAGTTGTTCAGCTTCACGCCAATCTGTAAACTCTAGCTCGAATCGACCAAAACCCGCGGGCTTGGTTGTGAATTTAACGGTCTTTCCTGAGAGGGCCGCCAATGTGCCGGATGCGAACTTAAACACGGTCTTACCGGAAGCGTCGACGCCAACAGCTTTACCGTCCTCCATGACAGTAGAGCCGGTGCCCTCCAAGACCTGCCCAACCGCAAATCCGTCAGGCGCGTGGTGAAGGTCGAGAGAAGCCAAATACGTTCCTTTCTGACCATCCCATTCACTTACCGACACTGCTGTAACAAGGGCTTCCTTCAAGAGACCATCCACGCCGCGACAGGTATACTGAAAGCTGACAATGTCGTGTTCATTCCGATCACCTAAGGGCTCTCGAGCAGCGACTATGGCGGTACATTCGTAGCGCCCGATTGTGTCAGCGAGGGTAACCCCGCTTATCCCAATCAAATCGAGCGCAGAACATAGTGCAGTAGCGAGAAAGGGCTTCGTCATTTTGGCTACGCCTTCGCGGATGGATTCTTCGCCTGGTACGTACAACTTGACGCCACGTGCGATTCAAGGCCCTTCGAGGGCTTGTCGCGTGAGTGCTTCCCGTAGCTAGGACGAGCGGTCGAGGTGCAATCATTGACGCAGCAGGGAGGGAGCACCACCTCAACTTTGATTTTCTTCCGTGAATGGAAAGGATGTCGGCAAGCGATTATCTCCTTATAGTTCTGGCTCGTGATATCCAAAGGCCTTCGAGAGAATTCAATACAGGCGGCCATCCAACAAATTGATGTAACCTGCCACTGTGTGTTTGCTCCAGATGGATTTAGAGGCTGCGGCGAGCCGCGCTAAAGCGCGCGGCCCACCGGGTAAGGCGCTCTCCTGATTTCAGATTAGAATGCTCGCCGCGTGGTTTTTTGGATGGGGCGAGCGTAACGCGCATCGCGCTCGCGCTGCCCATGGCAGAGCCATGCGCTCACGGCGTAAACTGTGCCGAACACAGCGAAGAAGATCGACAGAAAAATGAAAAATAGCATCGGCAGCACACTTCGTTTTGTTTGCGGACCGCGGGTCTCGTCAGATTTTCTGTAAGAACACCGGCAGCCCTGGTTCGTTAGCTTGGTCAGTCTCTACACCCTGACGCTACGTAAGGTTCAAGCCACTTGTACAAATTCAGTGCGAAGCGCCTGCAGAAGCTGACGTTTATAAGGTCCGCACATTGCCTGCTTATTCAGGCAGCATCGCCAACGCGCCCGTCACATATAGGGGCTCCGCGTTCTCGGCCACCGCCGGCTCCGCTCCGCCCAACTCTCTGCGGCCAATCGGCAGACGTGCGGTATGGAACCGCGCGTTCGGGCAGCTGCGGTCACGTTGCCTCCTAGTCTTGTCGTCGGAGTGTATGAATCCGATAGGTGTGTGTATTGCGGGATCGGCGTGTTCGTACGCCGCGGCGTAGTTGGCGGATACGACTATGTCAGCCACTTCCACATCCCCGGCGAGTTACCGAACCTTTACCACCCCGGTGAAGCGTCACACCCAGTACTCGCACTGAATGGCTTGGGAGTGTACAGCGGCTTTGACCACGACACGCCATCCTACTTCTCAGTGGAAAGTAACGCGAGATGAAGCCCACATGTTTGATTACAAAGACGACGCATACCTCGCATACAGCGTTTGATCGTGAATCGCAGGCGACCTCTGCCGCCTCTTTTACTTGAGCGGTGAGTATTGAAGTCTACAAGCATCTGGCATTTGATGAATATCTCTCAAGCATTCGCCCTGACAGGCCGTTCCATCAACTGGCGACTCGCCCTACGGAGCGCAACGATACTGGCTTCCGCGTGGCTATTCGTGCAGCTAGCCCAGATATCGAGCGGGCCCTCGACTGCACAAGCCAGCGCTCCGCCAAGTGGAGCCTTCGTCAATCCGGTTGCCCCTGATGACCTGGATGCGGATTATAAGTCGGTTGACGCTCGCTCAATCCCGGCCGGGCATTGTCGCGTCAAGGACTCGGAGCTCAGCAGTGTTCCGTTGGGCGCAAACTACGCGGACGTCGTTTACGTGTTCGGCTGCGCTGGCACTATCACTTCAAGTAAGATCGTCGACGGGATCAAGTTCCACGTGCTTGCTTGGAATGACGGACAGGTCTTAGCGCTATTCGTTAACGGAAGGCTGTCGATCACATCGCAGTCCGGCCCTCGGTAAACGATTCGACGCTCTTGCAAGCTTGTCGAGCGCATTTTGCTATTATGTTTTGCATCCGGCCTTACACATGCGAAGCCGATCTCGTCAGACGTACGACACCTGAAGCGGCGACTTGTTAGTTTGGAGACAATCCCAACAATCTGGCGTCACGCGCGTCGCTGTCGTCGAGGTGGGGACCACAATCGGAGCGTTCCTACCGCACGCGGATTGTCGGTGACTGACAGCCTGATGCACGCACGCGAACTGCCGTGGATTGAACCTGTCAAAGCGATGCATGTCTCCCGGCACCTCACCTTCCAAACACGATGATCCAGACGCTAGCACGTGCTGACGTTTAATCACCATTCTTGCTGAGCAGAAGGACACGACTGTCCCGTCGCGGAGTGACTGAGCCGCAGAGTGGTGTCAAGGAAACGCATGCTTGGCGACGAGCCACCAAACCTACCAAATTGCGCGGGCACTAAATGGACGTGAAAGCGACAGCAGTCATCTCAGCTTCACCAAACGTCTCTATTAGCTTCCTGGATCCATCGAGGGTGCTTTCAACAAGACTCCAAGCGCATTCCAACTCCTTATGACCATCTGATTTGCAACCCGTGGCATCTGTCTGGCAGGAGTACTTGGACGGTGGATTTAATGAGGCTGTGCTTTCTTTTTTGCTAGAAAGCGAGCCGGCCGATCGTCATACCGACTTTTGATCTAAGGATGTCACGCTGGAGTTCTTAATCATGGAACAGACTTCACCCGAGCGGCGCCAAGCCTCTGACAGCCTCGTGAGCACCGCATTTGACAAGTCATGGCGCTTTGTCGAGACGGATCCATTGCTGGAGCATAATACTAAGGAATTGCTGCGCAGCCGGCTACGAGCTTATCTGGAACTCTCACTGAGAAACGGCGAGCAGGACATATTGCATCTTGCAAATAGCGCGATTTGGAAGCTGCGCATCGAACTAGGACAGCGTTCGGACCTGTAGTGTCGCCCCCCTGAAGGAAGACTCCTTTTCACGCAATTCTCTGCGCACGCTTTGGTCCCGTGAACGGCGCAAGGAGTACGAAGCACCTGATGATGAGGAGAAAACAGTGTCGCTCTTTCATTGGGCGGTGCCCTGCTCATGGTCAGTAGTTGCGCATTTCCCGTGATTAGATAAATGTGGCATAACATCGAAAACTGCTCAGGCACATTGCGCCTGTTCGGAAGCGTGCGCGCCCGCTTCGGGTGAGCCGATCATCGGGTTTCACGGAGCAACACGAGGCCGACGTATCGGTTTCCGACTTATGCCCGAAGTGGCGTTAACGGCGCCGGCACCTACAAATGGAAAGCCGTGTTCGGCGGGCTGAAGTCTCGGAGGTCAGCGGCTCACCGTTGGGAGGAGAACGCGCGGCTTAAACGGCTTCTGGCCGACGCATCCTGACAACGCTGCCTTGAAGGATCCGTTGGGACAGAAGTGGTGACGCTAGCGGGCCAAGCTCAAAACGTGAGAGGGACTTGGACTTTGTATCATACAGACAGCCGCAACGAAATCTCAGTGCTCGCGAAGGTCCTGTCGGGCGTTAATATCTCCATATCTAGGACGCGCATCGATGCAGGTCGATCTTCATAAATGTACCGCACGCGCCAGAGCGGCCTTATGTCCGGTGTGAAGCTGAAGTCGCCAGAGTCAAGCGCTCTCGCGATCATTCGGACGGCATCACTGTTCCTTATTGGCAAGGAGAACGCTGCATCGATAAGAGCCGCCAAGCTCACGCCGTCTGCGAGTAACACACGTGCAATGTTGTCGCCGTGAACGCGACGCAACGTTGAGACGATTGCCGCTACGGCGTCTGGATCCTTCAAAGGCACTCCGCGCTATTCCTGCTTGAGCCACGCACATGCTTCGGGTCCGGCGCCGGATGAAAGCTAACTGAATTGGAACTGGTTCTCTCGAAGTTGCGCCCCTTCCGGCCTGACGATAATTGTTGTCCGTTGCGCCAAATCCCGGCGCCTGCATCTATCTTGACTATCACCCCGTAGCCAGCCACTACATATTCGCGGACGATTCCAGGCGTAAGGCCCATACGGTAGTTGTGCGCCTTAATTTCCATGAGAACACCGACCTTCATTCGCAAATCTCCTTAACTGGCAGCCTTTCATAATCGTAGGGCAACGCAAAGTTGCAAAGCAGCCGGCGAAATGGCGCAGAGATCCAGCGATTTTGACACTATTGCGCAGTACTTCAGACGAATGAACGCCGACGGATCGGTATGAAACTCCCTCGCGAGCTCAGCGCGCGCATTAGCCAGACTCTCCAATCGGATGGCACTATCGCGCGATCGCGCGCCGACGTTCGTCGTGTTCACGCCGTCGCTCGACACAACGGCAGGAGATCCCAGGTTCATTCGGCGTGGGCACCCATACATTGAGCGAAATCGCAGATGGCTGAAAGAGCAGCCGCAAACGCCGATCCAGCGGTGCGCGCGCGAAGGGATTTGGCACGACATCTGAGCAGAGGGATCTCAAACAATGCGGACGTGCCGCATTTCAATGGTGGCCGGAATACGCCTACCCGGGAAGTCATTTAACTCTCCATCAAGCGGGGATTTCGGCGGCTGTCTGCCGATAGTGAACTCCTTCGACCTCAACCCTAATGCTGTACTCCATGAGCCCAGCTCGGGCGCGCGCTCGTTGCTGTCTCTCATAAATGGACACATGTGCTTATGGAAAGGAGAGCATCGCTCGTCTTGCGCGTCTGGATGTACTCGTCTCACTCAGTGTTGCGGCCTCTCAAAAGCAACGGCCGTGCCATCGGCGTTCAAATGCATTAGTCTTCTGATTCTCTTTGAAGATTGGTACCCCGGCAAACCCGACAGCCGCGTATCGCTGTCAGAAAGCTGACAAGCATCACCCGTATTGGCGTGCGAAAGGCCGCTGTTTCGCGGCGATTGTCGCGGCCGCAGGCGGAATGAAATTGCTTTTCTTACTTAAAGGTCAGTGTCCCACTTTGCGTCGGGGGCTACCCTTCCCTTGTTTGTTAAGCTCGACAAGTCATGCGCCGCATCTCGCGGTGACAGCGCGTTCGGAGGACGGCGAGATCATGGCCCTCTCCCATCGCATCAACGAACGTATGGCGGACAGCTCCACCCGGAATTGATACTTACCTAACAAGGGAACACTTTGCTGCAAAACTTCTCGCGATCGCGGAAACTTCCTGAGGGTAAGCATCGGAACATGGTTTGCTTGCGGGAAGCGCTCCGCATGGCAATGAAGACGAGCGGGGGCGGATTGGCGAGAAGGACTTTGCATGCATCAGTGCCGCCATGTGCTTGGATTTGAAAATCCTTGACGATGACGAGTTGAGTCCTTCGGTAGGTTATTGTAGAATGCGAGATTATTCCCCCCTTACGAGATCGCGGCGCGCCTCCATTATGTCAAGCGCTTCCGCCGCTAGCCGGCCCGGTTCATCCCACGATTCGAACCTTCAGCCTGCTGCAAACGATCCATCACTGACTGGATGGATTCTACTTGCCCCTGGCTCGCCAAAGAGAATGGGCTAATTAGCGGATAAACCAATTGTTCTTGTCACTCCTTCTTCACGTTTCCTTCGGCGGCCGCGCTTTGACAGTTTCAGGAGACTGGTTTTGCGGAGCCGAACAAAGATCTCCGTAACAAGCCTTCTCACCCTTGTAGTTGGCCAGCGCCTGCAGCAACGGCGGCACCAAGTACTGTTTCGCCTCCTCCTGCATAGGCTTCGGATGGTCCAGCGATCTCAGTGCCAGTTCGATCAACTGGATCGCGCGTTCCTTATTGCCGCTCTCAAAATAATACTGAGCCACCGCCCCATACGACAGGAACTTATGGCTGTCGCCCTTCGGCGGATTTAGGGCCAGGATGTGTTCGGACAAATCCTTGCCCATCGCAAAGCGCTCGGCACGCGGGAGGTGGGAGGTGTCCTTCGCCGGATCGAAGAGTTGCCTTATAGCCATAGCCATCCACCCCTCGTCTCTTTTGTCGATCGCGTCGCGAACCAATTGCCGCATGACCGGTAAGCCGGTCCGCGTGTCGTGCATTTTATGAAGCAATAGATTAGCAAGAGTAACGCGGAACTCGATTTTGTCCGGCATCAAGGCGAGGCCCTCTTCGACGGCCGAGAGCGCTGTTTTCCAATCCCCCGCCTCCATCGCCGGCCGAAGTTTGGCGTAGATCGGCTTGGTCAGCGCTCGTTCACGCGCTTCGCCCTGATTCCCGGCGATCCGCTTCGTATTAGTGGCCTTAGCTTCATGGCGTGGGCGCCAGGTGCGCTTGAACATTCTCGGCAAAACGTCATCGAGTAGCATCGGATGACCGATAAAGGCGATGTGGCCATTGCAGTCGACGACGAAGGAGCTGGGAATCCCCAAATAAGAACTGGGCTCCATCCAAAGCTTGTTCATTTCACCTGTGTGGTCGATCGCGATCCGAAAGTTCAGGTTGGCGAACTTTTCGGTCAGCCACGCGTCCAATGTTACTCGGGCCTCGTCCGCCGTTGGAGCTTTTTCGCGAGCTGCGACTCCGACGACCTGAAGTCCGCTGTCTCTATATTTCTCTTGCAGCTGCACCAGATGGGGCATCGCCGCCACACATGATTTGCACCACGTTGCCCAAAATTCGACGATGTAGACTTTTCCGGGCTGGAAGTTCGTGAGAGGCTGGCCGCGCAGCCAACTCTCCACTTTGATCGGAGGAGCCTCTGACCCGATGCGCAGCACCATATTGCTCTCCAAAGCCGTTGCCAAGTTGCGGGGCTTATGCGCGAGCTTGTCTCCCTGTAAGAAGCGACGCACGGATCCACGGGAAGGAGAGCATCGCTCGTTTTGCTCTCCTGCGTGATCTCAAAAGCAATGACCGTGCCAACGCCGTCCGCGCATTACGCGTTTGATTACCCTTTTGAAAACGCCTCCACGCCTAAGACGGCGGTGTTTTGAACCTGACGAGCTCAGTGCCGCTGTCACAAACCAGACAAGCACCAGCGGTCTTGGCGCGCGAAACGGCGCCGCTTTTGCGGTGATTATCGCTGCAGCTGGCGAAGCGAAATTGCTAGCTCATTGACAAAGTCTGTCAGGCTCGATGCGAAGAGATTCGTGCTAAAGCCCTGCCGTTTCGGTCGAGCGTGAAAACTACCGGCACTACCAACAGAAGCTTGAACCTAATGAGAAGTGGCGACATGAAAGTAAGCCGCCTCGAACTGGTCGAGCAGTTGAGTGAATCGGCGAGATTGTTGCGCGTCCCCGCCAGACGTTCGCATTCGTCTGCTCCATTACAAATGGAGCTATCAGTTGCGACAAAAGGGCTATCCGTCGCGAGTTTTCATGCCCGCTGGCAAAATTCGGGAACGAAGATGTCGACAGAACTCTGCTCGATATGGCATCGCAGTGTGTGGACGCTTTGCCAAGCGGCGGCCCCCGCACGGACAGCTTGCGTCGATCCCGCCAAGATTGCGGGATTCACTACCTTGAAGACAGGCATGCCTCGCGCGCGATGCAGGGCCAGTGAACTGGGGCAACTTATGGCATGGATGAGCGACGCAAATACCCAGTATCAAGTTGCACAACGTCCGGGCTGTCCAACTTCAATTCATGAAGCCATCACCTCGGTTGGCTTACCTCTTCGCCCGGCCGTCCTCACACAAGTCTCCACTCCGACCTTGCGTGTTCAAATTGCGCCGCGTTTGAGTACCGGTAGATGTTGGGCTATCTTGTGGTGCAGCTGATCCGCAACGCCTTCGCAGCCGTGGGCCAGCGCTCACTGGAAGTCGCGGCCACCGTGTGCCTCTCCTTTGCGTGCCTTCTTGACGGCCTAATCCCGGCGCGGCCTTTCTCATCGTCGCCGTGCTCGGCTTAGCGCACACGATCGGCGAATTCGGCCTGGTGCTAATGATCGGCGGCAATTCCCGGACCGTCAGCGTGCTGTTGTTTGCAATCTTCGACTATGTGAAAGCGTCGCACCGGTGCGAGGCAAGCTGGCTTGCCGCGGGCATGGTCGTCTTCGCCGCGGTGCTCCTCACCCTGAGCTGGTTGCTTTCCGCTCGACGCGCAGGAAAGCGTTCCGGCCAAAGGTGCGCGATTTTCGGCGCTGCTGCAAGACCGCTGTGGCGCGCTGCATTGCCGGCCTCGAGCCTCGGCGACCGGTTTCTGCGTCATCGAGTAGTCAAATCCCACGAACAAGTCCGGACGACTCCGCGCTCAAGATAAAACTCATTCTCCTCTTAGCGAGGAAGTCAAGCACGCTTCAAGTCTTTGAGCGCTTGATATAGGCTTTCTTTAGCGCCCCGCTGCGTGGATAATTGTGTGCCTTCGGAGTCTACCATGCGCCAAATCCAGCCGTTCAGCTGGCAGCCTTCCGGAACCCGATTCTCGAGAATTGTCGGTTTTCTCTACAGATCAGCCGCGGATATCGCATTCTTCGTCACAACTCTGGGTCTTATTGGTTTCGCGGGCGGCCTAGTCGTGTCGAAGACGATCGACACGAGCCCGCACACGTGCACCGAATCGCCTGCCATAGACGGTCTTGGTGGCGCTGTTTGCCATTCAACACAAAGGCATGGCGCGCAAGCGCTTCAAACATTGCTGGACACAATATGTGCCGAAGCGCACTGAAGAAGTTAAACAGTGGGATGACGACCAACACCACCGGCATGAAGCGGAGTCCGACGATGAAGAAGGAAATGTCTTCTTAAAGGATGTATTCCTTTTTGCGTATGGGTGGACGCCTCGGCGTCGAGTGGACCGATCGTTAGCTAGCCGTAGCCGGCAGGCACTCCCGCAAGAAGAGATGCCATTAGGGAGCCGAGGGCTATCAAATGCGTGATCGCGGCGGAAAGGATCTCGACGCCCGGCATCAGTGAATCGAACGGCTTCGATATGCCCTGGCACGGCAAATCCTCGCCGACGACGCTGTTAGTGATCGGCGTCAGGAGACCTTGATAGTTCCCTAGCTGGTAGAGCTGCCTGCGCAACATCAAACAAGACAGGAAGGGTTTTCCAGGGTTGATGAATGCAAGCTTTTGGGCTTGATGACCCAAAAGCTTGCAGCTTTGTTCCCGACCTCCGCTTGACTAGAGCCACAGGACCTAGTCTTTCGTCATTTTAGTCGCGACCGCCCGAAGGTTAGAGCGACGAGCGAGCAGTTTCAGTCAAACTTGTAGGAGGCTTGCAAGAACGTGCCCCACCGTTCCATGCTGTACTTCGCAGGCGCAGGCAAAGTAACGATGCCGGATCCAATGCAGCCGGTGCAGATTGACTCGCTGTATCTTGGAGTCCACATCGCCCAATAGCGGCCCCCGACGCCGATGCTGAAATTGTCGGTGACGAAATACGATAGGACTCCTTCCACCTGCACACCAGCGCCACCAGTCCCGCGCTGATCGAGGAAGGTCGTGAAATTGCGCATGAGATGGCTGTCGCGCCCCTGGAAATCCGTCCAGGGCAGGTAAGCAACGTCGGCGCTAACGCGCCAACGGTCGAGCAACATGGTCTCAGCGCTGACGCCAATACGCACCGCATTCCAGTCGGTATCTTGGCTGCCGATTGTCCTTTCACGCGGCGCAAGACATGGCAACGAGGCAATCTGCACGCATCCTTTAGAGTCAGACTTCTGGCCGTAATAGCTCCAGCCGATAAATCCACCGATCTTGTAGGTCATGCCACGCAGGAAATCGTACCCGGCATCGGCCGTGTAGTACATAAACCTTCCGTTGGCTTGGCCCGAACTCGTATTGGTATAGGCCAGGGGATCCTTGGAGAAGCCTACCAGGCCCCAATCTTCGTCGTTCTGATTTCCATTGTTGAAGCGCCCGAATCCGATAGTGCCCTTCAGGAAGATCCCCCAGGGGCTGTCAAGCCGTTCGAACAACTCACCGGAAATCCCATCCATCTTGTGATAGGTGAGCCTTGATACAAGATCGCTCAGACCGTTGTCCCATTGAAATCTTCCTCGGCTCAGCCAGAGCCTTGTGCCGCTTTCCAGCGACCACCCTCGAATGAAGGCAATCGGCGGTGCGCTGACAGTCGGCTCTGTGGCGTATAGCGACGCATCGGGCCATCCCGGCGTCCGTGGGTCGGCGTCAAAATGGTAGTTCAGACCAATTTTGCCGATGTGATAGCTGCTGGACAGGCCAGTGATGTTGGCTGGGACCGTTGCCAATGGCGGAAACTGTATGGTCGGAGGGGTCGCCACGCTTGGTCCGCCGAACCTCAGATAGTCGTACTCGAATTTGACGGACCATGCCGGCGTGAGCGCTTGCTCGACGCCCGCGCCGATTATGCCACCGATACGACCATAGTCGAAATGGGTGGCATTCTGTAGCTCCCAGCGACCGAATTCGTTGTTATTGACGACATCGCCGCGATTGTGTTGCCAAGCCACGCCCGCCTTGAGGTAGGCCAGCGTGTGCCCCTGCGGGCCAAACGCATATCCCAGGCGGCCCGTTCCCGTGACGAAGACGTCTGGCCCCGCCTTGCAGTTTGCGCTCACCACAATGCCGGAGAAGGCAAGACAGGTGTTTGTACCTTCCGCGACCGCGCCACTGGCATCCAATTCGAGGCCAAAAACCCCGCGGTGCCTCTGCCAATTGTAGCCGATCTGACCTCCCGCCAGGAACACAGGGGTATCGACGACATCGCCGTAAATCGACGGACCATAGGGATCACTGAACGATGTCCGGCCGCCGCCCCCGCCGACGTGCCCGCCAATATATCCTCCGGTCCAGTTCCACAGTGCCGGTGGGACCTTTACTGCCGGCTGGAGATCCGCCGACTTGACGGCACCGCTTGCAACGAGCGCAGCTGTTGCGGCACCCCAAAAAAGAAGTTTAGATCGCATATCACCTCTGGAACACAAACTTGCGCGCCATGTTGCAGCGAAGGCCGAATGGCCGACGTTGTTGGCCGCTTCCACGCCGCTTGTGGTGTGCAGGATCCAGGCCAGCGGAGGCGATGCGCATCTCTGCGATTTTTGATCGCGATGTCGTCTTCGCAACAAGACTAGCGGATTTTAAAACAACGCGGGTTTGATGTCGGACACAAAGCGCATGCTGCTCGGCATTTCCGGCGGATTGAATAGGTGACTGCTCTTTTGCGAATGGTTCGTCTCTTGGTCCAGTCTCCTCGCAACCATGCAATGAAATTATGAGCCTTTAGCTGTACCACACGATCTTTCGGGAAGTCGTTTCAATGCCCGATAGATTCCTGGAAACAACTTTTCGCGAAATTCCTGCCACCGGTTAGGCTGGTCAGCGAATGCGGCGGAGCTTGCCGGCCGGCTGCAGGCTGTGAGAGCGCTGTCGTCGAGAAGCGCCGGTATATGCGCGGCGATCTGGATGGGAGCGTTACAATCAAGATGGTGTGTCAGTGTCACGGTATATGTGCTCAGTCTCCAGAGCTCGCCGCATTGGCAGATTGCTCACGGACTCTCCATGCGCAAGGGCTGAGCGACGCTGGAGCTTGCTCGTCGCCATCTGGATACGGCTGATCCCTACTTCTATACGGATAGCGAAGACGAACTTTGGCTTGGCACGATTCTCGCGGATGGCATTCCGCGCCGCATACGAGAGACGTGCCAATGTCTCTCCTCGAGCCACGCAGGCTGATGAAAAATTAATAGGCGGCCGCCGTTGACGTTGCGCGGAATTGACCATGGCAACATCGACCGGCGCTCGGTCACCGACAGAACGGTTCGTGGCGCGAAAGGCTTTGGTTCGCATTGGAGGCGCCCGAGACCTAGTCATTGGATGCGCAGCTAGTCGTATAGGCTCCAGTTAACGAGCCGGATCATTGCGTCGATTGTCGACATTTGGCGTAATTGTCTGCCAATGAGCCGAGATGGCTGCGGTCGCATTAAGTCCTAGCTCTATGACGAGATCGAGAAACGATCTGTCGCGGGAGCGAAGGCCGGCGGGCTCGGCTGCGGTTAGTAGGCCACCTTCGAGGATGAGCTGTCCGTCGCCTCCCGTAGTTTTCTCTTCGGGCAACAGGGGACCGCAAAGGATGGTAGCGCTCGTACTTGTATCCCGCGCTTCTTCGTTGAAGTGCGTCGCGGATCTCGCCGAAAGGGGCAAGCGTTGGAGTGACGCGATTGGTCCCGACGCCGCCTTCATCATTGTCAAGCGGTCGGCCACGCTAGCGCGAGAGGCGACCGGCATCACATGATGCATCCATCTTGTCGCGGCAGCCGTGTCCAGTTGAAGACGGCTATGTCGGAAAGCCGACAATGCGAGCCCGCCATTCCACAGGGCGCGCTAGCACCCATGCGGGTTTCACTCCTGTCAAGCAAGGCACGCAACATGCGCGAGCGGCACGCCGTTTGCTGGGAAGAGCAGCAAAGAGCCGCCGTGGCAAAAGAAGGTCGCAGCGGCTCATTCCAGGACGTTCCCGATGAGACTTGCCCGATTTATCCTGATCAACGCAACTCTGATGCTGGTTATGCTCGGAAATGCGGAGGCGGCGAGCATAAATGTCGCGGGCGCTGCGAACTTCACCGAGTCGGCGAAGATTGCAGCGTCGTTCAAGCGGACGACCGGGCACAAGGGTCTGTTGCTCTTTGGCGCGAGCAGAGAATTGTGCAGCCAGATCACCCAAGACGCACCATTTCAGGTGCTTCTATCGACCAGCCGCTCCTGCTCGAAGAACCGAGTTGAGTACGGTCTCGCGGTCCAGGAAAGCCGCTTCAGCTATGTGATCGGCAAGCTCGTGCTGCGGAGTTCGATTGCGACGTTTGTGAATGGCGCGGTGACGCTCAAGACGACGTGTTTCGCAAACCTGTCGATCTGCAATCTGGTCCCGTCGCCTGATGGCGCAGCCGCGGTCCAGCCAATAAGCACGCTCGGCCTCTATGAGGCAATGCAGCCGAACCTAGTCGAGGGCGCAACTATGACGCAAGCCTATCAATTCATCGAGACCGGCAAAGCCGAGCTCTCTGTCGCGCCGTCACAGCTCATAGTCACCATCGACGATTGGCGTCGAATGATTCCGCAGGAACTTCATGTCCTCATCCCCGTGGGTCCCGTGCTGGTCTTGATTTGCACCGATGGCAAAACCAGACGCGCCTCCCTCGATTTCCTCAGAAGGCCGCAAGCCCACGCGGTCATCGCGCGCGAAGGCTACGTCCGCGGCGAGCAGAGTTGACGCGCATGGAACTCTTTTCGGCCGAGATTTGGCAGTCGCTCGGGCTCACGATCGAGCTCGCGAGCCTGACGACCTTGGTCCTGCTAATCGTTGGTACGCCGCTCGCGTGGTGGCTAGCACGCTCGAAGAGCCTTTGGGCTAAGGCGGTGGGCACGATCATCGCGCTGCCGCTGGTGCTGCCGCCAACGGTACTCGGCCTCTATCTGCTGTTCATGCTCGGCCCGAACGGCCCCGGCGGCTTTCTCGCCTCTATCTGGGGCTGGCGCACGCTCGCCTTCACCTTTGCAGGGCTCGTGGTTGGATCGGTTTTGTGCGCGGTGCCCTTCGTGGTGCAGCCCATCCGCAATGCCTTCGCTACGATGGGCAACCGCCCGCTGGAAGTAGCAGCCACTCTGCGCGCCTCTCCGTTATATGCCTTCTTCACGGTCGCCTTGCCCTTGGCACGACCGGGACTTCTCACAGCCGCCGTGCTTGGCGTCGCGCATACAACTGGCGCGTTCGGCCTTGTGCTGATGATCGGCGGCAACGTTCCCGGGCGCACCAAAGTGCTGCCGGCCTTTCTCTTCGACTATGTCCAAGCCTCGCGCTGGCGCGAAGCGAGCAGTCTTGGCGGCGGCATGGTGATGTTCGCCTTTGCGGCAATCCTCACCTTAACCTTGATCGAGAAATACAGCGCAAGGAGGAGCACGTGAGGACAGCCACACCGGGCCAGATCGAAATCGCCTTCAAGGGCCAGCCGGGCAGCTCTCCGCTCGATGCGCACTTCAGCGTACCGGCCAAAGGTGTGACGGCAATTTTCGGGCCGACAGGCTGCGGTAAAACCGCGGTAGCCCGCTGCATCGCCGGCCTCGAGCACTTGCCGACCGGTTTTTGCGCCATCGATGGCGAGGTGTGGCAGGATGAGACCACGTTCCGCCCGCCGCATCTGCGCCCCATCGGTTATGTGTTCCAACACGCGAGCCTTTTTCCCCATTTGTCGGTCAAGCGCAACCTGCTTTACGGCGCGCGCAAAGCCGAACCGACGCCGAATGCCTTTGAGGAGGTTATCGAATTGATGGGCATCGCACCGCTGCTCGACCGCTCGCCAGCGCTCCTCACGGGAGGCGAGCAGCAGCGCATCGCCATCGGCCGGGCGCTGTTGTCCCAGCCCAGATTGCTTGTGATGGACGAGCCGCTTGCCGCGCTTGATCGCCGCGCCAAGAGCGAGATTCTGCCGTTCCTCGAGCGCCTGCATGAGAAGGTCGCGCTGCCGATGATCTATATCACCCATGACATGGTTGAGATCGAACGCCTTGCCAATCATCTCGTCATCATGGAGCGTGGCACGGTGACCGCGGCCGGGCCGTTGCATGTCTTGCAGACCGATCCTGCGCTGCCGCTTGCGGCAAGCCGCGAAGCCGCTGTCAGTCTTGATGCCGTGGTAGGCGGTTATGACGGACGCTATGGGCTACTCATCCTTCGCGTCAAAGGTGCGCGCGTGTTGGTGCCGGCGGCGCCGCTTCCACCGGGCGTGCACCAACGGCTGCGCGTCGCAGCCCGCGACGTCAGCGTCGCACGCGAGCCGCCGCGCGCAAACTCCATCGTCAATGTTTTTCCGGCGCGGATAAAGGCCTCTTTGCCGCTCGGCGCGGGTGAGATTACGCTTGTGCTTGCACTCGGGGGCTCGGGCACGGAGATTTTGGCGCGCATTACGCGCTTCTCCTTTGACTCGCTAGGGCTCAAGGATGGAATGGACGTATTCGCTCAGGTCGAGGGCGTCATGCTGGTCTCGGCCTCTGAACCGCCACTGCGGACCATAGTGGCTTCCACACCAGCGGGAGATGCCGGACAGCCAAGCCCCGTTCCCTGAACCTTAACAAGTGGATCAAGGCCATGATCGCCAACATCGCCGAGATCGATCCCAACCTCCTCGCGGCAATCCTTTATAGGCCGGAACACGATGTGGATACGCTGCTCGCCGACTTCACCCAGGATCTCGCGCAGCAAGGCGTGCTAGTCGGCGGCATTATCCAGTGAAACTTTAGAGACGCGGAAGGCAGAGGACCATGCTCGCGCTCGACGTTGCGACGGGGGCACGAGATTTCGATATGCCAGCCACTCGGCATCGGCGCCATGTCCTGCAAGCTCGATACTGATGGGCTTGCCGACGCCGTAATTGTCGCCCGCGCGATCAACGAGGAGGTCGATCTCCTCGTGATCAACAAGTTCTCCAATCAGGAGGCGTCCGGACAGGACCTGCGTGACGAATTATTGATGCGATCATCCGTGACGTGCCGCTCTTCACCGCCGTCCCGAAAAATGCCTTTCCGACTGACGGACTTTCACCGGCGATGTCGGCACGATGCTGCTGTGCGAGCGCAAAGTCAGGGTGGGATGGTAGCGCGGCATCGCTGGGCGCCTGCCACGGATCCGCGCGCGTTGCATCGCGGCAGCGGCTACGGCTATCTACCGACCATCACATCCGACGACTTTATCAGAGCCGAGAGGGCATCGCCGACCTTGAGCCCGAGATCGTCCACCGCCTCATGGTGATCGGGGGACACACCGTTAGTTCCGGTCCCCCCTCCACCTTCACATGAGCTATCGTGGGGCGCTTTGTGACGGCCAATTGCCGCCAGCGATGAGTTTCACCTTGCCAAGTCCCAAATTGCATCGGCGTCGACTTAGCCGAACACGCTTGGCCAGTCGTTGAACACACCTGCCGCATGCACACAGCATGATTTGTTGCGAGAAGGCAATGGGAGCAATCAGCCGAAACGATGGCCTTCGGATGCTTGCATGCCAAGCATCCGATTGCTTTGTGTTCCGGCAGTTGAAGGTCTCGAGATGGCATATGGCTTGCTTCGCTGATGGGGGTCTCGTCACTCCACGCTCGAAGTAAACTTGTGAGGACAATATGCTTGGAATTGGAAATAAGTTGCCGTCGTTCGAAATCACAGGCGTGAAGCCCGGCTTCCACGTGCAGGAAGAGAAAGGGCTGAGCGCATTCGAGACGTTGACTGAAGACAGCTTCTCTGGAAAATGGAAAATCATTTTCTTTTATCCCAAAGATTTCACCTACGTCTGCCCGACCGAGATCGCCGAGTTCGCGCGCCTGTCCAAGGATTTCGTCGACCGTGATGCCGTCGTGCTGGGTGGCTCGACCGACAATGAGTTCTGCAAACTCGCCTGGCGGCGCGAGCACAAGGATCTGCACCATCTGCCGATCTGGCAATTTGCCGACACCAACGGCGCGCTGGTCGATGGCCTGGGCGTGCGCTCCCCTGACGGCGTCGCCTATCGCTATACCTTTGTCGTCGATCCGGACAATATCATCCAGCATGTCTATGCGACGAACCTGAATGTCGGTCGCAGCCCCAAGGACACGCTGCGCGTACTGGACGCGCTACAGACCGACGAGCTCTGCCCCTGCAACCGCGAGATCGGCGGCGAAACTCTGAAAGTCGCCTGAGGTATCATGTTTATCGAACAGTTGAAGGACCAGATTCCGGATTTCGCCAAGGACGTCAGAATCAATCTGGCATCGATGGTGGCGGATGAGACGTTCTCACCGCAGAGCAAATACGGGCTATTGCTGGCGACCGCGATCGCTACCCGCAATCCGGCCGTGACCGCCGCAATGGAATCTGCCGCTGCCGAGGTGCTGTCGCCCGCGGCGCTTACGGCGGCGAAATCCGCAGCTTCGGTGATGGCGATGAACAACGTCTATTACCGTTTCGCTCACCTCGCTTCCAATCCGGAATACAAGAGGATGCCGGCGCGGCTGCGCATGAACGTGATCGCCAATCCCGGGGTTGACAAAGCCGATTTCGAGCTGTGGTCGCTGGCGGTTTCCGCCATCAACGGCTGCGGTGCCTGCATGGATGCCCATGAGAAAGCACTGCAGGAAGCCGGCGTCGGCTCGGTTGCGATCCAGGCCGCGGTGCGCTTTGCTGCGATCGTGCAGTCGGTTGCGGTTGCGATCGAGGCGGCCGGGCACGGCGTGGCCCAGGCAGTGAAGTGATCCCCCCTCTCCCGCTCCTGGCCGGGAGAAGGTCGGCGTGAAGGGCAGTATCCACGTCTGAGAGCGCAGCACGCTCCTAACCCAGGGTTGCGGTTTCGCATTCGCTCTCTCCGCGCAAGCGTTGCGAGGCGAAGCTGACAGCTGAAACGTCGCCTCCGCCTACACGGCGTTCCATGCGCAGCCGTTCGGATCGGTTGCGCGTGACCCTGCTGGACGGCAGCTATTGTCCGACACCGGTCAAGCGACCGCTCATGTCTTCCCTCGCTCATATGTCGCCTATCGGTGGTGCGAACCCGACGCGACGGCGCCGTGATGGCGCGGATGCCATGCCGGCGCATCAGCCGTTCGATCCGGCCGCGGCTGGCGCCACGTCCGGAGGTCAAGTTGGGTGCAACTGGCCACCGCAGAATCGGCTGCGGCCCCATGTCGCGAGCTTGTGTTGCATTTCACTGGTTATCAAAGGTCTTCACCATCGCTATGTAGCGGATACTCGCGGACGTACTCGGCGATCAGCCCGGGCGAAGCCAGGTTTTCCTCGATACCCTTCAACACCAAGGCCTCGATGGCATCGCAATGGAGACACGACCACGATCGATCTGAACTCGCTCCGCGGTTAGAGCGCATTCTAAATCGCTATCAATAGGCCGAAGGCTTCATGGGCGAGACAGATTAGATCGTGTCAGTTTGCCTTTGCCCGCCATAACTGAGAGATTCAACTTGTTCGCGACGGCAACTAGGACCGGCACCGAAACTGCGCTCTCGTCTGCCAGCCGCACAGCGCAACCGATATCCTTGGCGGAATTCGCCATTGAGATTGCCAGAACATCAGGTTTCCCGCCCAACAAAAAGGCCACGAAGGCTTGAAATATTCCGCTGTTGTTGGAGCCGCGACTGACGAGAGAGCGGAGCGTTACGAGATCGATGTCAAGGCCGCTCGCAAATTGGCAGACCTCCGCGGCTACCGCCGCTATCCCCATTGTCATGCTGTTCTAAACAAGCTTGAGCTTGTGACCTTGTCCGACCTCTCCGACATGAAGAACCGTCTCACAGAATGCAGCAGGAATGCCTTCAGCCACAGGAAAACGCTTCTCATTCGATCCAACGATCGCGTTGAGAAGGCCTAGCTCTGCTTGTTCGGGGCTCCGTGTTATAGGCGCATCTATAAAGCCTACGCCGCGTTTTCGCGCCTCATCGGCCAGCGCGACCGTCGAGGTAGGATAAGCCGTCGAGCAGTCAATTATCAAACCTCCTCGTGGCATATGGACAAACAGCCCATCTTGCCCGAGGCAAACTGCCTCAACCTCGTTGCTTGAAGGCAAGGATAGCACCACGGCACTTACATGCTGCGCCAACTCAGCGATCGAAGGATGTTCATGGGCACCTGCATTACTCAAGCGATCCGCACCGAAGCGATTTCTATTGGCTTTGATATACAGCTCGAGCTGGTGACGCAACAGGCTGATACCGATACCGGTTCCTATGCGTCCAGCTCCGATGAGGCCTATTCTCTGCTTCGTCGTTTTTGGAACGACGTTGGGTGATGATTCCTCGCCAATCATGATTTATGCATTCCAAAAAACCCGTGCCTTTGTAAGATTGGCAACAGCTCGTGATGGTTGCAAATCGTGTAATCTGGGTGCGCCGCCCGCAAGCGCGAATCCGAAACAAATCCTCCGGTAATGGATATGCTTATGAGTCCGAGATTGCGTGCAATATCCGTTTCGACCGGCATATCGCCGATGATGAAGGTTGACGCTGGCTTCAGATTGTTTTTCTGCATGTACAGACGAAGCCGTTCTCCTTTGCTCATCGATTTGTATTGTGTGGCGCGACTTTCAAAGGCGAGCACATCGTTGATGTAGTCATTGATTCCAAGTCTTCTCAGTTGGGAGCGCAGAGGGTCGACTATATGGTTGCTCACGATGATGCACGAAGCTGCTTCTCGGTGCGCTAACTCCAATACTCTGCGCGCGCCCTCGCGCAGATCGGTTTTACCCGCAAGAGGTTCGTAAGTGTCGTGAAAGATTGCACTCCCATCGCGATCCACCGTCTCAATCTCTTCGTGCGACATTCCGAGACTGCGATAAAGAAGAGATAGCGGAACGTCGAAATGTTCCCGAAACGTTTTCATGTCGATCGTTGCATGATCAAAGCGATCTAGTATGGCATTGGTCGCTTGGAGCACTGTGTACGCATCATCGAGCAGCGTTCCATTCCAATCAAAGACGAGAACGGGTTTCATGATCTGACCTCAAGCAGGGATTGATTTCGAGTTGGGGCGATCGGCCACTAAGTCGCGCAAGTTCGTATTCGCGCGCTTCTGCCCCGCAGGGGTTGGCATCTCGAAAGTAAACGGTGACAAATCGAACTCCTCTTGCCTGCAGGACAGCAACGATACCAGAACTGGAAACGGTAGATACCTTATCGTGGCCGCGTTGATCGATGCCGCAATATTAGTTTCGATGATTTTGAGAACTTGGGAGTCCATCTTGTGGAAGCGAAGGATTTGCGTGCGCTGTTCGGGCGGCAATCGTTTCCATACCTGCAGAATGCCAACTCATCTAGTGTGTCGATCCATAGTAGTTCGGAGCCACTATAGGCGGCGAAACGATCGCCCAATGCACGGCTTTGGCCCCAGCGGCAAGCAGCGTATTCGTGATAGCCTGACTGGTATCGCCACGAATGAGGGCCTCGTCGACAATTATTATCGTGGCTTTAGCAAGGCTAATTTCCAACACGCGGTACTTTTGAGCAATGCGAGGCTTTCGCTCGCTGGGTGTACCGATGAGAGTTCGCTGAAAAAATTGCGTTGCGACGACTTCCCGACGCTCGGCGAACACGCCGTGTTCGGCGAGAGACGCAAACAGACCATCGGCGTACGGGCCCCCAGTATGCTGGCATGGAGGAAACGATTGTGGGTGTCGAGCCTGGTGCTGCTTGCAGTCCCCGAGCAACAAGGCCACCAAGAGCGACCCCAATGTTGTGACGGATTTCGAAGTATGATTGGCCTTCGATCGATGTGTTCGGATTTCCTAAGTAGAGAGTTTCGTGAGCGGAAAGTTTGCCATTGTATCGTCTGTTGTTCACTGAACGATCAACGCAGCACCCCAGTTTCCCGTCTACATACTTGATGTGGCCTGGAAGGATTTGCTGTGTCTTACCCTCTAGACCGGCAAAGGCACAATTTTCCAAGGCAAAGAGCACGAACCCGTCATGTGTTTGCATCGTTTCCAATGGTCGCGAACCACATCGATTGCGGTATGCAACTAGATTTCCTTCTCCGTCCAGCAAAAGCGCGCAAATAGCGCTTTCAATACGGTCATCAATGTCGCGAAAGACGTTTTCGTAATTGACGGGCAGGCCGTGCCGCCAATAGTCTCTTTCACAAGAGCGTTCAATCCACTTGAGCAAGAGCTCAGCATCTGTGTTGCCGCCTAACCTATGACCCTGGGCAAGCAATTCTCCCGTGGGTTCACGGGCATTGACCAAAGCTCCATCCAGAGAAATTGCCAAATAGCGGCTGGTGCCCGCGTTGTTGTGAATTGGCTGAAGGTCGCCCCCCTCCCCAATTCCACGGCATCGGCTACGGATATGGGCGATTGCAACATGGAGCCTAAAACTCGGATCTCGGACATCGTGCTCAATGCGCACTAAATCGCATGATGACTGAAGCGCTCTCGCATATCGAATACCTTCTTTGTGCGTGAAAGCCGCAACGTTGACCCCCGCCTGCCCCCGGAGCGCAAGTTTCGGAACCATGTGCTTGAGCCGATCATAAACAGTCGCCCGTGAATTGCTTGAAGAGCATAGAAAGGCGGCAGCGACACCGGACATGCTATTAGCCCTTCTTTTCAAAAAACCAATGTCCTGGGACCATCAAGACGTGGTTGCGCCTCTCTTTAAGCAAGCGCCGTACCAGTCCTTAGAAGTCTTAACTCGCGCCGCCAGAGCGACGGAATTCGGAAAAGTTAGCCATTTGGCTGCCATTGATGATCTCGCGTCGGATTCCCGACACGTTGTCTGAAGCGGGACGCGTTAGTACGAAATGAGCCAAGCTCTGACTGTTGGTCGTCGTCTTATCGTCCCACGGAGTCCTTCGCGCTCAAGCTTGCATGCGACGCAGTCCGCTCACATGAGCGAGCATGACGATTTAAGCTGCGCCAGGCCTCCTGATCCGTACGCATCCGGCGTAGCCCCCGGGCTCGGTTGGATTATTCAGACGGCCAGCGTTTAAGCGACTCGGGATTTTCCTTGTAAATCTGGATGAGTTCGATGAGGCGTTCGATGCCGAAGTCGGTGAACGCCTGAACACCGTCTTTGCCAACGCCATAGACCCATATGGCTCCGTCAACGATTCCATTTCATCAGCGACGTCTCGTAGCCAATCTGTAAGCGTCGTTCGCGGGCCACGGCCTTGAGGGCTTGAGTGCGGTAGGCCCAAGGCAGTAGCTGGTCGATATCGCGATTTGAATGTCCGGCGACGTTCATCGTCAGGACGTCGGTGAGGTGCGCGAGAGGATCGACGCCGTTGATCTTGCAGGTTTGTGCCGACTGCCGAACTACACCTCTGCGGAAGTCGACCGGCCTCGTCGCGACCATGATCTTCACACCCGCCGTAGTCCCGATCATGTGATCGCCTCACAGCCCACAGCACATCGCGCAGCCAGGCCGGATCGACCCGGCCGCTGCGCAAACCGCCGCACCGCCAAACTCGATGCTGATCGATATCGAGTTCCGTGTTGCCGCCCCTCCCACAGTCCCAGCGGAGCGAAGCTCCGACGCCACCGGAACGAAGAGTGGCGCATCCTCCGTCGGCAAGCTCAGCAAACCGGACGCGCCGCCTTGCCCAAGCGAACAGGTGTTGCGTCGTGCCGGTGCGCCACCTCGGACACAACAGCGCCCGGAGCACACGACTCCGCCACGATCCACCCCCTTGACACCGTCACTCCACCGCCACCGACGCCACGCTCCGACCAGAATATCCGCCCGGCCCCGTGCTTCGAAGCGTCAATAATATGGTCAACCATATATGCGAACCTAACTGTATAGGACGGCTCACATCTTGCTGATCAGCTCACGCCTGACAAGGTGCGGGCAACGCCCCGCCTACGATCACTCCGAGTGGTCAAGGTTATGAGTAATTGAAAGCCGCGCGTGCCTATTCTTGCTCTTACACCGGATGAGAGGATCGCTCGGCGCATGTGCCTCCTGTGGGGAGGACATGGTCGACCAAAATGGTCGGCGGAAGATCGCGACGAGATCTCGGCACGCCGCAACTTGCTTGCCCCAATGTCAACGACCACTCCACCGCGGCTAATGTACTGGGTTCCGCCTCCTTGCCACGCGTTCTTTCAGAACCGCACCCGCCGGTGGTCGCCAATGATGCGAGCTTAATCGTCCACCGCTCGCACAGCCGGACTCATGCCTGTTCAAAAATAAGCCTCGCAGCGTCACGTCTAGATTTGCTCACCAACATGCGATGGAAGCCATTGGCAAAGTGAAGCCAGCTTTGACTCGATCCAAAACGACCATAGTTTCCAAGCGCTTAATGTCTGGATTTTCGTGTGTAAGGCACCGAGTGAAATGGGCGTAGTCTTCCATATCATTCGCTGTCACCAACAGCACGAAGTCGACTTGGCCGGTAACGTAGAATGCGCTCATCACCTCGGTCATCTTGCGGATTGACCGCTTGAAACGATCAAGGATGTCGGCCCGATCGCGCTCAAACGAAATGTGAACCAAGGCGGTCACGTTTCGTCCGATCGCTTTTGGAGACACGATTGAAACATCTGCTTCTATGATGCGGTCCGATCGTAAGCGCTTCAGCCGGCGCTGAACTCCAGATGCGGATAAGCCGACCTTCGCGCCGAGCTCCTCACTGGTCAGACGATTGTTGCGTTGCACAAGATCGAGGAGACGAGCATCGATTCGCTCAATAACATGCGATCGCCCAGTCCTGGCAGACGAAGTTACTTCGGCGAGCGGACCTGTCATTTTACAAACCTCCTCCTCACCATTCGTGTACGAACGTCACCCGAGTATTGCGCAATGAGCGCAAGCAGTGCGAAGTAAAACTGAGTGACAAGGCCGACCGGCATCGCCGCGCAAGCGGTGAAGACGACGGTTGCGGCGCGCTGATCGATACCCGATCCGGCCCTGGAGTGATCTCGACAGGAACAAGAGCTGGCACGGCATCACCGCCCGGGCGGCCCTGGCGCGCCTGCCGGCGCCATGTGAACAATGGGCTCGATGTCACACGATCCCGCCGCGCCGCCCCACAAACAGTCTCGGCGGCCTGCACGATTTCCTCGATCTGGCGAACCTTCTCGTCGTAACTCCAGCGCCGCCGCCGTTTGACGCCGCAGGAAGCTTTTTGCGCTCTCTTGAGACCAGGCACCACGCCATTGCCCTCCCCTCGGCGGCGGGCGATAAGCTGCCCGCTAAATCGCCGCACCGATTGCTGCCAATGTCCAACTTGCCGTCCCTCGACGGCGACCCCGACGCCGTCCAACCGCATTGCTCGCATGCCTAACATCCTCGGCATGTGTCACCCAATTTCGCCCAGGCAGGCGCGAAAGAAGCTGTGCGGCGCAGTTCGATCGATGATGATGTTCGAATCCTGGCCGGCATCCGAATTATGTCAGTCCCCGAAGCGGTGGCGAGCGAAAAAGACGACGTCTACGGGAATAGTCCGCGTGTTTCTTTTGCTCCGCGAACACGCTCGACGCCTATCGCCATGGCTGCGGTGCGATTGAACAGGTTTTCACGTTTGCTGCGCGTCAGGACAAGCTCAAAAGCACGGTCCAAGAGTTGATACTCCCGGCGCGTGACTTCCTCCTCTTCCCAGAATAGTCGCTGGAGGTCCTGCACCCATTCAAAGTAGCTGACCACGACACCGCCCGAGTTGCAGAGAATGTCGGGGATGAGGAAGATCTCCTCCTGACGGCCTTCCAGGATCCGATCGGCTTCCGGTGTCGTCGGGCCGTTGGCGCCCTCGGCAAGGATACGGCAGCGCAGCTTACCGGCTATTTCGGCGTCGATGACCCGTTCCACGGCAGCCGGAACAAGCACGTCACACGGCATCGTCAGCATCTCTGCTGGGTCTAGAGCGAGCTCGTTCGAGTAGCCATCCAGGCTACCTTGCGAGGCCGCATGTCTGACCAGCTGTGGTATGTCGAGGCCCCGAGGTTGATAAAGCGCGCCCGTGTGATCACTGACCGCGATCACTTTCACTCCCATATTGTGCAGCTCGAGCGCAGCGATCGAACCGACATTTCCAAAGCCTTGAACAACGGCTGTTGCGCCATTGAGTCGGATTTTGAGCTCGTCCGCGCCGCGGCGAACCAAATGAGCTACACCCCGGCCTGTCGCTTCACGGCGACCGAGCGTTCCGCCGGCGCTGACAGGTTTGCCTGTCACAATCTCGGTGACGGTTTGGCCCTGATACATCGAGTATGTATCCATGAACCACGCCATGATCTGCTCGTTTGTCCCAAGGTCGGGAGCCATGACATCTGTGTGCGGCCCGACAAAGGGGATCATTTCCTGCATATAGCGGCGCGATAGGGCCTCAAGCTCACGCTTCGACAAGCTCGAAGGGTCGACGTTAATTCCGCCCTTGGCGCCGCCATATGGCAATCCGACCAAGGCACACTTCCAGCTCATCCAGATCGCGAGCGCGGCAACTTCACCGAGGTCGACGGTCGGCGCGAATCTGGTGCCCCCTTTTGTAGGGCCAAGTGTGAGATGATGTTGCACCCGGTAGCCTTCAAAAACCGCCGTTGTGCCGTCATCGCGGTGAATTGGACACGACACCGTGACAGATCGCTTCGGCAGCAATAGGCGGGATCTTGCGTCATCCGGTATGTCCAGATAATTGGCGATCACCTCGAATTGCTTTGCGGCCATCTCAAATACTGGCCCACGGTATGTAGTCACGCTAGCTCCTGAGGCAGGATATGAAACATCGGATGCTCATGCTCCAGGGCCACCTTTGACACCCGAATGCGCGCTTTCGCATTCCACATGTGGAGGAGATATTGATCAATCAGTAAGGCCGCCCCTCGCGTCACGCCAAAAATATGACCAATGCGATGAAAGCGAGATTGACTAAGGCCGCCACGAAGGCCCAACAGCGAATCGCGGCGGGCGAAAATTCGAGAGCGTCCTTCGACGTGTCGACCCAAAGCGGCGGCATTCAAGTCAACTCCAAATGCGCGGGTTAAGAGACAGACCTGCATTAGAGCAGAACTGCTCACGCCGCTAAAACCGAGCGTTTCGACCGCGCGTACAGGCCTTGAAGTTGCGTCGATCGGGCTCGCAAAGGAGGAGCCGGCCGCTTGGCTGGGTCGAAGCTGACGACAGATGCGGTAGACCGCATCAACATCGCTTCTCGACGCAGCAACTGGATCCGGCGAGTCGAATGCTGTTCTACCCCTCACGTTCGACCTCCCTCGGTAGTGGCAGAATAGCAGTGCTAGCGCATCGATACTCGGCGTTACAGCCGGCAATCCTCGACCATTCCGGTGAAATTCACCGCGGAAGCGCCTGTTTTCGGGGCATTTCTCCAGGTGCCACCGAAGGAAGATCGAATCGATTCACCGCGGCCAACGAGTCGGGCAATTTTCCCTAAACGGTCGAGGGTTGGTCCTCGCCCGGCAAAAGTTGCTGTCTGATTTTGACCATGCCGCAGTCTCGCAAGAAGCGATGCATTTTGCGGGAGCAATGCCCTTTCTCCTGCGGAAAATCAGCCGGCCGTCGTGAGATTGAGTTTCAGCGCGCGTGGCAGTGATCGGCCGCCGTCCATGACGATCGATTGTCCCGTCACAGCAGAAAAATCCGAAGTACAGAGAAGGGCTGACATTCGGGCGACCTCATGTTCCGTCACAAGTCTTGCCAAGGGCGTTTCCGCGATCACGGAGTTCTTGTAGTCAATCATCGTGTCGGTGCACTCGCTGGCGATCTGGCCGGGTACGATTGCATTTACGGTAACGAGCGGCGCAAATTCGAACGCGAGACATTCGGTCAAATGGATAACAGCCTGTTTGGCAAGACCGTATACTGAATGCGACCGCGCGTAAGCCGAGGTTGCGCTCACATTGATGATCCGCCCCCAGCCCATTCGCTCCATGCCCGCGATCGCGCGTTGAGCAAGCTGGTACGGCGCCCTTACGTTGATCGCCATGACCGTCTCCCAGTCCGAGAGGGGCAGCGAGCGAAACGGCGCATCCGCATAGGGGCCTGCATTGTTTACCAGAATGCTGACGTCTCCGAGCCGCTCCGCGACGCGCGAAACGAGCGCAGTCGGCGCCTCTGGATCGCCGAGGTGAGCCGAGAAAACCGCCGCCCGACCACCGATCGCAGCGATGCGAGCGGCAACGCTTTCGCCGTCACTTAATGCACGTCGGCAGTGCACTGCGACGCGCGCCCCACGCCTAGCGAGCTCGATGGCGATTGCAGCGCCCGCGCCGGACGAAGAACCGGTGACAAGGGCGACCTTGCCCTCAAGATCTTTTTCACCCGCACTCATGGATCGATCCTTTTACACCAGATGGGCTTCAGTTTTGACTCATCCAGATATTTACTGTGTATCACTTCAATCAGATCGTTGGCGGATGTGGCCAGCTCCGCCTCGTAGGCGGCGCGATCCGTCACTTCGATCCGTTCCATGTAGTCCCATGCACCGCCCTCGAACGGCACCGGCTCGGTCAGACGATGAATCCGATAGCTGGTAATCGTCTTGAGCTTTGCTGTGAACGGATAATCGACCTCGCTTTCGAATCGTTCGTACTCGTCGCGGTCGACGCCGGGCTTCAATGCGGTCAGGATATTAACGACCCTCGCCATAGTCTGCTCCTTGTGAACTACTGGTACGTAACGAAAGCTGGCGAACTCTCGCTTGCGAATGCTTCCTGGTCCTTAGTTCGGGCTATTGAGAGGCGCTCGCTCTTCCAGAACGAGCATCGGGGACTTGCCCTGGGTCGGGCTTCGGAGTGGCAGAATGTCAGCAATTCTATTGGTTCATCGCGGTGGCTCGGCGAATGCGCGGGAGGGGCTGATCTGTCGCGCCCCCGCCTTTTCCCGTCGAACGACCTCATCATCTCCAATATCTCGCTCATGTCTGCACTGCACCTCGATGAAAATACGCGTGCCGCCCTCGATCAGCATTCAAATGAACGAGCCTTAAGATCTAAGCCGTCCGATTGTCGGGTTCTTTCGCAAAAGCCGCCTCGACAGCGGGCCAGACTTGCGTTCCGAAGCGCACAATAACGTCTTCGTAGGTGGTGCCAGGAGCCGGAACCGGAAAGATGTTGAAGCCCGTAATGCCGGCGCGGCGAAGGTCGATCACGTGTTGGGACACCTCCTGCACAGTCCCGCAAAGAGTGAGAGCGTCGACATGCCTGTCACTGACGAGAGGAAAAAGAGAGGCGAACGGGGCAACCCCGGCAGCATAGGGAACGGGACCAATGGCTTCGACGACATTCTTCGGCAGAGTCAATCCTTGTGCTTCCAGCGTGTAGAACCTCGAATTGGCTTGCGCGATGATCCGTGTCACCGAAGGCCGCAATATATCCCGCGCTTGCTTACCGTCGTTAGTGATGCAACAATCGAGTCGCGCGACAAGCTTAACTTCGTTCGGAGGACGGCCGGCCTTCCGCGCACCTTCGGCGACTGTCGATGCGAAAGCCCTTGCTTCTTCGGCGGAGCCACAGCCCTCCATCATCACGCCGTCTGCGATTGCTCCGCCCATTTTCTGGCCCAGCGGTCCGTTGCTGGCGACGCGAACAGGAACACGCGATCGCAGCGGCGTGAAATTCAACCGGCCGCGGTGAAACTGAATGATCTCGCCCTGGTAGTCGACCTCCTGCCCGGCCATGAGCTGACGGATCAGATCAACGGCTTCGCGAATGGCGAGCGGGGGCTTGCGCGATTGGATCCCGAGCTCCGCAAAGCCGGATACGCCGGCGCCGATGCCGAGAATGGCGCGCCCCTTCGAAACTTCATCGAGGGTGCCCAAAGCCATGGCGGTTAGAGCTGGATGCCGCGCAAATGGATCCGTGACGCAGGGACCGAGATTGACGCGCGCGGTTTGCCCCGCCAGAAACGAGAGACACGAGTAGGTTTCCCGGAAAAAGCGCTCATCAGCGAGCCAGACGGTCTCGAACCCGCTCTCTTCGGCAAGCCTAGTGCGAGCCGCGAGGCCAGCCACGGGCTGGTCGCCAAGCATCAACAGTTCTATCGACATCAACTTCTCCGATTATTGTCTTCGGCCGCGCAGGGCAGCTGATCCGGACGATGGGTGATGGTGGTCTCCAAGCTTGGGCAAAGGCGTACGGCGTTAGAACATCTCGCTTAGTCTCAAGGATACGCCGATCTGAAGAAGAGCTTTCCCTTAAGGACCGGCTGCGGGAAGCCCACGCCGTACGATGGCTGATGCGCGTCATGGAGGCGACGGCAGGACGGGATTACTGGGTAAGAGGTCGACCAGGAGAAATCCGATCACGCTGACGCTGAACGAGATCGGCGGCCGCAAAGTTGTCCTACGAAGCACGAAATCGAAGTACGACATGACTTATCCAGCGCACCCGGGCTACGCTTCAAGCCAGCTTCATTTTGTTGAAGCGCTCAAAGGAATCCCAATACTTCCCAACGCTCACGAGCTCGGACCGCGTCACTCTGGCCCAATTGTCGTACCAAAGCAGACCCCAGGTCGCATCATCCAGAAGGATCTTCTGCGCCACCTTGACCCCAGCCATACGCTTTGCAGGATCGGCCTCACGCATATTCTCGTCGATGATCTTATCGAGGGTCGGATTGGCGTAGGCTCCCTTATTGGTCGCCATCGCCTTACTATGGAAGTTCCAATAGAGGTGATAAACTGGATCGTTGATCCAGGATTGCCAAGATTCGATCGACAGCTCGTGCCCGCCGCTCGATGACAGCTGGCGGAAGGTTGCGTCGGTCTCCTTTTCGATGCTGACTTGAAAGCCGATTTTCTCCAGCTCGCGCTGAATCCAAATCGCTGCCTGCTCGTGGGGCGCATAACCCACACGAACCGCAAGCTTTACCGGGATTGTTCCTGAGCCGAACCCGGCTTCGGCCATCAATGACTTGGCCTTGGCCACATCGTATTTGTACGGTGAGAGCGAACCGTCATAGCCGGGGGTCTGAGCTGCGATCGGGCTTTTCATCTGCTCTCCGTAGCCATAAAGGACGTTCGGGATGATCGCGTGGATCGGCATCGCGTAGTTGATCGCCCGACGAACCTTCAGGTTGTCGAACGGCTTCTTCTTCAGATTCATACAGAGGAAATTGCAATTGGTGTCGGGCAAGGACACCACGTTGAGGCCCGGCTCACCCTCAAGACTCTTGAGATTCTTCGGCGACATCGAGTTGGGTCCGACCACCATGTCGATGGCCTTGCGTTTGAGCAGCAGAATCCGGTCCGCTTCATTGGCCGTAGATTTGATGACGATGCGCCTGAAATACGGCGCAGGCCCCCAATAGCCGGGGGTCGCTTCCAGCACCACCTCGACGCCCGGCTCGTTGCGGATGGGTTTGTAGGGCCCAAGTCCGGCTGTGTTGCGCTTGAGCCATTGAGCGGCCCAGGGATCGTCGGCGGTCGCGTGTAGCTTGATCTCGTCGGGATCCAGGAGTGCGTTGTTGGACAAGGCCAGGACGTCAAGCAACATGGCGCTTGGCGCCGGCAGGTTGATGGCAAAGGTGCTGTCGTCGCGAACCTCGAATTGATCTGCCTGCGTCACCCCGATCATGGTCGGAAAGATGAGTCGCATATAGCCGGGCGATTGCAGTCCGCGATCAAACAAGTATTTCACCGCCTGGGCATTGACCGGCCGTCCGCTCGGAAACTTCAAGCCTTGTCGGATCTTTACGACAAGGGCCTTGTTGTCGTTCTCATATTTCCAGCTTTCGCCGATGCCGCCGACGAAAACACCAGGTTTGGAGATCGACAGGTTAGGCGATCCGGTGACTGGCTCCGTACCCCAGCCCAGCACCGTGTCGTAGATGTTTGCCTGAACGATGTAGGCGCCATCGGACTTGAACTGCGCCGGATCGAAGGAATCGATATCCGAGCCCCAAGCGACCGTGAGCGTTGAAGCATCCCGTGCATTTGCAGGCCCGGCAAAAAGGCCTGGCGCGAACATCGCACTTCCGCTCGCCGCCAGCTTGAGGAAGTTGCGGCGCGACTGATTTCCAAACATTCAAGTCCCCCTGCCTAAATTGTCGATTTGAGTGCACAAGCTCGAAGTGGATAGTCCCGCCCCCGTGGCGAGCCTCAGGCCGTCTCCTGCAAGGGGGCGACGGCGAAGTTCGCCACCGCCTAGTACAGACGCACCAAGGGTGGTCCCGATAGAAGGTGCCCCGGCCGAGATCAGGACGAGCAACTCGGGACAGGGACAAGACGCTGCACGCCCCTCAGGCCGATCTGTCTTCGCGCCTGCGGTTTGGAGCAGCGACCGATCGCGCCTTTTCCGGTTTGTCGATAACACGCGACAGGCTGTTGGCCGCCTGCATGATGTCATCGGTCACAGCCGCGCGAGCGGCGGGGCCGTCCCGATGCATTAACGCATCGAGGATCCGGCGGTGCGCGTCCATGGAGCGCCGCAGGTGCGTGGCGTCCGGTGCAACGAGCACGAAGCAAGGACCAATAAGGACCCAGAAATTCTCGACTGCGCCAAGGATGATGGGCGCTTGAGCGATCTCGTAAATCCGCCGGTGAAAGGCGAAATTCGCCGATAGATAACCGGGCACATCGACCGCGTCGGCGGCTGCCTGGAGGCGATCATAGAGCTGAGTGATTTCGGAATCATCAACACCCGTCATGCGGGAGGCTGCGCGCTCGGCCAGGAGCCCCTCAAGCGCCACCCGGGCATCGCGCACATCGCGTAGTTGGGACCCCGACAGCTCAACCACGCTCAGCCGCGCCGTGTCGCTGAACTCAAATGCTCCTTCAGCCTGCAGGCGGCGCAACGCCTCGCGCACCGGCATCGGGCTCGAGCCCAGCGCCTCGGCAAGACCACGAATTGTGAGCCTCTGGCCCGGCGCGAAGCGGCCGGCCATCACGCTGTCGCGCAAATGCCGGTAGACCTGATCCGCCATCGAATCCCGAGCGACGGACGGAAGTGGCGGCAGCGGTTTGGTCTTCCTCACCTGCACATTTTCTCCAGTCTTGTTCGAGATATGTGATCACAAATAGCGAACACCGTCAAGCTAATCCTAACCGCTCCTCTTGAACGCAAGGCGCCGCGAAGAGACTTAGCCGCGAAGAGACTTAGAAGATGATGCGAACGACATGCACCAGAGTAGCCGTCAGTGGCGCGGATGGACCGCAAGTACTTCGAAGCCGGCTCTGCTTAGAAAGACCTCCGACGGGCATGCCGGAGGTCTTCTTGTCAAAATCGGTTCTAAAAAGCTCTTTTCTTTCTCGTTCCTGCTAGTTTCCAAAAGGGATCACCAGTTACGCTGAGCTCGCAGGAGCAAGCTCACCGTGCTCTGGTCCTTTAGCTCGTAGGTAGAACCGGGCTTGGCGATACCGGTCTGCGTCGGCTACACCACCGTGCTACCAGCCGCGTACTTCTGGTCAAGCATGCCTTCAGCCAGACCGGCCGAGAAGATCAGTCCGGGGGCCAGCGCGTGATCACGCCGGCGACGGCATAGTTGAAGGCAGGATTACAGCCGGCCACGCCACTCGAGAGGGCAAAGCCCCCGACAAATGCGCAGCATGGTCTCAGCTGGGTGCTCTCGACCTCATAATCCGGCCAGTGGGTCCAGCCGTCTTCGTCATATCTGGGCAAACAGCGGACACTTCTCGCCTGTATTGCATCACGCTGCCCTCCCCTTCAAAAAGTCGCACAGAACGTCCGACCTTCAGCGGTCGATCACCCTTTCTCATCCCGGCACCGAAGTGGCGCGTGACGATGTGTCATATGGTCCAGCCCGCGCTCTATTCGAGACCATGGTCAAACCAGAGAACGCTACAATTGGACCAGTGTGCCAGCTTGAAGAGCTATGGGCCGAGGCAGGCGAAACCATTGAGTGTTGGACTATGCTCGGCTGAATGCAAGGCGACGAAATCGCGCTCGTACAACGGCAATGGGCCGGACGCGGTTCGCAGTGGTTCCGGTTCATGGGTCATTGGGTCGTCTCTCGATCTATCGCCAGCCTCATTCGTCTGCGCAACCGAGCAGCCGCACGATCAGAAGCCGACATCGCCGGTCCCTTTCAGCTCCAGCGTGGCGCGCGCCTCGTCCGGCGTCGCCAGCTCCAATCCGAGTCCTGTGAGGATCGAGCGGGCTAGTCTCACCTGCTCCGCGCTGGAGCTGGCGAGCTTGCCGGGCCCTGCCCAAAGGCTATCCTCGAGGCCCACGCGGATATTGCCGCCCATCGCGGCCGCCATGGCGCCTACCCGCATCTGCGCCGCGCCAGCGCCGAGCACCGACCAGACATAGTCGTTGCCGAACAGCCGATCGGCGGTGCGGCGCATCGTGGCGACGTCCTCGTAATGCGCGCCGATCCCGCCGAGCAGGCCAAAGACGGATTGGATGAAGAATGGCGGCCGGACGAGACCGCGGTCGACGAAGTGCTTGAGATTGTAGAGGTGGCCAAGATCGTAGCACTCGAACTCAAATCGCGTGCGGCCGGGCGCACACAGCGAGAGAACCTCCTCGATCTCGGCGAAGGTGTTGCGGAAAACGAGGTTACGTGAAGACTCCAGGTGCTGGCGCTCCCATTGATGGGTGAAATTGTGATAGCGATCGAGCATCGGGAAGAGGCCGAAGTTGAAGGAGCCCATGTTGAGCGAGGCGAGTTCAGGCCGGAAATGACGGGCGGGCTCCACGCGTTCGGCAACCGTCATAAATGGACTACCGCCTGTCGTTATGTTGATCACGGCGCGGGACCGGCGGCTCAACTCTGGGACAATCTTCTGAAACCCTTCGACCGATTGGTCCGGCTGACCGGTCTTCGGGTTACGCGCGTGCACATGCAGGATGGCAGCACCCGCTTCCGCGGCGCGTACCCCCTCTTCGATAATCTCTTCCGGCGTCACTGGAAGATGTTCTGACATTGAGGGCGTGTGGATCGCGCCGGTCAGCGCGCAGGTGAGAATGACCTTGCCGGTCTTGGCCATCGAAAATCTCCAGAGAAAATCGGTGATGTAAGGGGCAGCACCCTGGTGGCGAGGACACCGTTAAGCTGCCTTGCCTGCCCTTTGATGAAGCTGTTTTTTTGCGGCTCAGCTCCCGAAGCGCGGCTCCGGGATGCCCTTGACGCTTAGCCCCGTGATTGCAAACAGGGCACCGCGCTGCTGGCCGTCATCGGGGAAGCGTGGCAAGGGTGGCTTCGCCATGGACGTCACGTATAGAATGTCGAGGTTGGGACCGCCGAACATCACGCTCGTGACCTTGCGCACCGGCATCTCAATAATGCGGTCAACGCTGCCGTCCGGCGCGTAACGCACGAGCTTACCATCGTAGACGAGCGCCTGCCATAGGAAGCCTTCTGCATCGACGGTAGCGCCGTCCGCGGCACCGCCGTTCGAACGATCCACTGTCGCGAAACGGCGCCGCTTCGTCGCAGCACCGGTCTCGATTTCATAGTCGTAGGCCCAGATCTCTCCCGTCCAGGTGTCGGCGAAATAGAAGGTCCGGTCGTCCGGGCTCCAGCACGGGCCATTGGAGACGATGATCTTCTCATCCAAGACGTGGAGCGAGAGATCGGGATCGAGCCGATAGAGACGGCCGGAGGCCTCGTCTTCCAGCGTATCCATGGAGCCAAATAGGAAACGTCCGCGGCGATCGACTTTACCGTCATTCAGGCGATTGCGCGGCAAATGTGTCTCGGGTGTCGCGATCGGCGTCAGGACGCCACTCTCCAGATCGAGATCATGCACGCCCGATTGGAGCGCAACGAGCGCGTGCATACCGTCGCGCCGCAGCGCCATCGAGCCGATCTTCGCCCCGACATCCCAGGCGCGAAGCTCGCGTCCATCTGCGGTCGCGCGAAAAACGCGGCCATCAATGCTGTCTAGCCAGTACAGACGCTGCTGCTCGACGTCCCAAAGCGGGCCTTCGCCAAGCGTCGTCTTCAGATCCGCTACGATCTCGATCTGCAAGTCACCCCCCCGTTCTTACGGTTCATAAATATTCCACGTTCCCGTCAATGCTGATCGCCTGGCCGGTCACGTTGCGTCCACCTGGCGAACAGAGGAATAGGGCCATCGCCGCAACGTCTTCGGCCGTCACCATGCGACGCAGTGAGATCTTCTTGAGGTATTCTTGGCGCATCGTGTCATAACTGGTACCTAGCTGCTCGGCGCGCGCGCGGATCACGCCTTCGATGCGCGGACCCTCGACGATGCCCGGCAAAAGCGCGTTTACGCGGATGTCCTCGGGACCGAGTTCGGCGGCGAGCGATTTGACGAGCCCGACAATGGCCCATTTCGTTGCGGCATAGGGGGTACGCCAAGCATAGCCGAGCCGGCCGGCAACGGAGGCCATGCAGAGGACTTGCCCATGGCGCGATTGGCGGAGCATTGGTACTGCGTGAGAGGCGAAGCGGTACTGCGCGTTGAGGTTGATATCAATTGTTTGCTGCCAGTCAGATTCTGCAATAGCGTCGATTCCGCCGGTCGGTCCTGCAATGCCCGCATTGTTGATAAGCACATCGAGACCGCTCCAACGCGCAGCCTGCGCGCGAAATAGGGTGGCTACCGCCTCGCGATCTGACACGTCGGCCTTGGTGGCAAGCACCTGTGGATGCTGATCGCGGAAGTCTGCAAGCGCATCCTCGTTGATGTCGCAGATATGCACGTGCGCACCCGCCTCAACGAAGGCACGGGCAAGTGCGGCGCCAATGCCGGACGCGCCCGCCGAGATCAGGACGCGCAGCTCGGGATAAGGCACAAGACGCTGCAACACGCTCATGTTGATATATCTTTGCGCCTGCGCCTTGGAGCAGCAACGGAACGCTCCTTGGCCGCTTTGTCCAGAAGGCGAGACAGGCAATTGGCCGCCTGCATGATGTCGTCGGTCACGGCCGCGCGGGCGGCGGGGGTGTCGCGGTCCAGCAGAGCATCGAGGATCCGGCGGTGCGCGTCCATGGAACGCTGCAGGTGGGCAGCGTCGGGCGCCACGAGTACGAAGCAGGGACCAATGAGCAGCCAAAAATTCTCGACGGCACCGAGAATCATCGGCGCCTGCGCGATCTGGTAGATCCGCCGGTGAAAAGCGAAGTTCATCCACAGATAAGCGGACCCATCCACTGCGTCAGCGGCTACCTGAAGGCGACCGTAGAGCTGCGTGACCTCTGCATCGTCGACGCGCGTCATGCGCGAGGCTGCGCGCTCAGCCAGCAGCCCCTCCAGCGCCACCCGCGCATCGCGCACATCCCGCAGCTGCGGCTCGGATAGCTGGCCCACGCTGAACCGCGCCGTACCGCTGAATTCGAAGGCCCCTTCGGCCTGCAGGCGGCGGAGCGCCTCGTCCACCGGCATCGGGCTCGAGCCCAGCGCCTCGGCAAGGCCGCGGATTGTCAGCCTCTGGCCCGGCGCAAAACGGCCGGCCATCAGACCATCTCTCAAATGCCGGTAAACCTGATCCTTCACCGCCTCCTGGGCGACCGACGGCGATGGCGGCAAAGTAATAACGTTGTGCAATTTCAAGGCCCCTTTGGATATGTGATCACATAAGAAGCGTCAAGAGTCGCCTCGATGGGTGGTCTATCTGGCTCACCGAAATTCCGAGCCGCGCGGTGTGGGCAGCGGGCCCGGTGTTGTCGAACGGCTCGGCTTGAGCTTGACGATTCAGAGCGCCGAGAGCCTGCAGCAGCAATGAGCCTCGGACCGAAGGCAATAGGGTTAGAGGTTTCACGCATCAAGCAGTTCGTTCGATGACAGCTGTAGGATTTCGACCGCGTGCAGGCCGTCCACCAGGGCCCGGTACTGCGGTCGCGCCGCGACCGTGGCGGCAACGAGTTTCTTTCCCGGGCCAATTTCGCCGGCGCGGATCAGCAGCACGCCCTTCCAGAACGTTGGCTCGGGGTCAGCTCCGATCAGTGCCTGAGCGTCCGTGAGCGTACGCAGTGCCTCCGCAAGCTGCGGACCTGTCGCTACCGCAGCGCGCGAGAGCAGCCCGGGTGTGAAGACAGACGCACCGAAGATCGTGTGTGCCTGACAGAGCTTAGCGAGCCTTCGCAATTCGACGAGCGGGGCCGGATGGTCGTCGACTCGCACATCGATGCCCCGGTTGCTCCAAAGCGCTGGACCGGCGTCGGCCGACACCACAAGGAGCGCGGCCGACATCCGGCCACGGGCGTCACCGCCGGCGGCCTCACCTGCATCCATGGCCGCCAGCATACGGTCGACGAGTGGGCCGGCAGTGTTCTCGTACGCTGCGAGCATGGCAGAAACGACGTCGTCGCTGGCGAGCATATTTCCCAGCACCACAACGTTATTGGCCTGAAGTTGAGCACGATACGGAACGCAGCGATCGCCAGTAAACATGGCTTTGCCGCCGGCGGCATCGAGGAAGGCGACCTGGCGCAGTTCTCGGTCGGCGTCCTTTGCGAGCAGACTCGCGAGCGCCGACTCCGCCGATGCGCCTGAAGCCATGAGGTCTAGCCCATTCGGCCCGTACGCTGGATCGACGAAGGACTGGGTCGCAACTGCACCAACGCCGGCTCGCGCAAACGTCACAACGCGCCCGAGTGCAAAATAATGCGACTGGCTTGCCACACCCAACTGGCCGGTGATTGCGTCTCTGGCGACGATCGAGCACGTCATGTTCAGACCTCAACATGTTTGAGGTGCGCCTTGATCGCCGCGATCAAAGTCGGCGGATCTTCCAGCATCGGCAAATGACCGATGCCTGGCAGGAGAACGTGTGGAGCATGCAGCATGGCTGCCATTTCGGCGCCGGCCGCGGGAGGGCAGGTAAGGTCGAACTCGCCGGTCAGAACCGTCACAGGACAGCTTACGCTAGCAACCTGGGCCCTGATATCTGCCGCGCAGGCGGCCCGCCACACCCGACGGATGTCGTCCTTGCCGTTGGGATTGCGCAATGCCATGGTCTTGGCCACCACCTCGGCGGATGCGTATGGACCGAGGGCGTATTTCGGCAGGACGAGCTCAAACATCTCGGTGACGGTGTGATGCTCAAGGGTGGATAGCACCGCCGCATTGTCGGGATCCTTCGAGTAGAGCTGGCTGCCTACCGCAACAGCCGAGATGACCCGATCCGGCTCGGCGGCTGCGAGATAGACCGAGATCGCCCCGCCGAGCGAACCGCCGATGGCGTGAAAGCGACCGACGCCCGCCCGGTCGACGGCGTCGATGCAGTCCTGCGCCCACCTTGCAAGGTCGTAGTGCTCGGCCGGTGGCGAGTCACCGAATCCACGCATGTCAGGGACAATCGCGAACCGGTCAGCGAACGCCGGTACGATCTCGGCCCACGCCGCACCCCGGAGATTGATGGGATGCACGAACAGAAGCGGCGACCTGCTCGCGTCCATCTCGCCATGGTAAGAGACGGCAATCGTACCGACCGGTCGTTTGATAGTAAGCCGCCTCATAAATTCTCCTCCACGGGCACGACGTCCCAAACGACCGCAAGGACGCTCAAATGCGGCTCGTTCGTCGATTCCAACGAACGCTCGAGCATGTGCCCATCCGCCTTCTCGCGCGCGCGGCGGGCACATGGAACAGCAGCTTCCGCTGGAAAATCTGTTCTGATCTCCTTGCAGACAGGCTGGTTGCCTGGGCTATGGCTTTTGGTCGTCCGTGACCGAGAAGCTCTTGCCAAAACTGGGCGGCAGATAGCCGACGCCGCGCGAGGCATAGCTATCGCCGAACGGCTGCCGGACCTTATCTTTTGGCGCCATCTCCGAGCAGTGGAAGTGCCAGATCTTCCACTCCGGCTTTCCGTCTCCGTCATTACGCACGTAGATCTCCGTGCTGCGCAGGTACTGTTCCGGTTTCTCGACGGTCTCGAAGTTGCCTTCGCAAAGCAGGTAAGCCATGTCTCCGTGCACATCCAGACGCCAGATGTGCATGACCGCGGGTTTCGATCGCGGCGTGTCCTTGAACCACTCCCAGAAGGCGGTAAGCTCTTCCCGCCCGAAGTACGGATCACCGCTCAGGTTGAAATTCAAGAATGCGGTCCCACTCGGGAAGCAGGTTCGCATCAAGGGGATATCCCACTTGTAATTGGCGACCCACCAGTTGCGGTGCGCTTTCAAAATGGCTGCTCGGTCCTCATCTACAGTCGGCATGGATGCTCCTAGTGGTGTGATCGTGAAATTGGTCGCCGAGGATCCCCTTAGATTGGCGACCTCATCGACCTCTGGTCCAACGACCAGGGCAGATTTTCGTTTGTTACTGGATGTGCTCCCGAAGCCATGGTCGTCTCCAGACGCCCTGGACAGCAGTTCTGAGCGGCTCAGCTGAGCGGGCGCGGCGCCAAGCGCGAGATGGCGAGCCCACAGCCAGACCCAAATCGAGACGATGATGCCGCTCCTCGTGTTCGCAGGACGTCAATCACGCCAAGGCAGCACGGGCATAGCTCGCGAAGCACCGCCACCAACTCGGTGGACTTGTTGATCCAATCGACCCCGCGACACAGCGCGTCGCGCACCCGCATCAAACTTGAACCGAGTGCCACAACGAGCAGCGCGAAGCGGTGGCCGTGTTGGGCGACCAATAGCCAGCCGTGGGCTGGCGCGACAATGCGACTCACTCGATTTCCTCCACTTTAGATATGTGATCACAAATCAAAATAAGCGTCAAGCATGTCGGGAAGAGGCGCTTAACCTGGCGCGTGGACGCCTGCCCTCCGCTAGGTCATTTCAACAGCCTTGTTACGGGGCTCGGGTACGCCTGCCCCATCGCGGCGGTCGTCCAGTCCAGTAACAATCGGCTTCAGCTCAGGAGGGTTCAACGAAGCGACATAGCGATCATCCGCAACATCGCCATAGACCGTCGTACGTTGGCGCGGCAGGCGTGCCATGTCGCGGATAAGCTCTTCCACTTGCTTCGGAGGCATTTCGTGGCCGTGCTGGGCACCGGCTGAACGCGAGATCGTTTCATCCATCAACGTGCCGCCGAGATCGTTCACGCCGGCATCAAGGCAGGCGCGGATGCCGTTTTCCCCAAGCTTCACCCACGACGCCTGGATGTTGGAGATCATGCCGTGGAATACGAGCCGTCCGATCGCATGCATGAGAACGACCTCGCGAAACGTCGGTCCCTTGCGCGAGCGCCCCTTCAAATAGATCGGTGCTTCCATATGGACGAACGGCAATGGGACAAATTCAGTGAAGCCGCCGGTGTCGGCCTGAAGATTTCTGATGTGCAAGAGATGCTTCGCCCAATGCTCGTAACGATCAACATGGCCGAACATGATGGTTGCGGTGCTGCGCAATCCGGCTCGATGCGCCGCTCCCATGATCTCCAGCCACTGCGCCGTGTTGATCTTGTCGGGACACAGAATAGCGCGGACCTCGTCATCCAGGATTTCCGCGGCTGTCCCGGGCAATGTGCCAAGACCGACTTCCTTCAACTTGCGAAGAAATTCATCGACCGAAATCCGGAGCGTCTTCGCACCCTGGAATACCTCGAGCGGCGAAAAGGCATGGACATGCATCTCGGGCGTGAACTGCTTTACCGTCCGGCAAATCTCAAGGTACTTCGCGCCGGTATAAGACGGATGGATCCCACCCTGCATGCAAACTTCGGTCGCGCCGCGCTCCCAAGCTTCGCGCGCGCGACGCCCGATCTCGTCCATCGAAATATCGTAGGGCCGCCCTCGGAGATTCTCCGCGAGTTTGCCCTTGGAAAACGCACAGAACTGGCACCTGAAGTAGCAGATATTGGTGTAATTGATGTTGCGGTTGACGACATAGCTGACGGTATCGCCGTTGACGTCGCGGCGCAGCTCGTCGGCGGCGCGGCACACGGCTGTGAAATCGCGCTCCTCGGCCTCGAACAGGGAAACTATCTCTGCTTCGTCAAGTTGTGTCCCCGATTGAGCCCTTGTGACAATTCTCCCAACGGGGCTGATGATGGCAGGCATCTTAATTTCTTCATACAGGATCGCAAGGTCGCCGGCAGGCGGGTCGCACCTCGCCCCCGGGCACCACTCGTCCAAACGTGGCCAGCCGTTTCCATCGATGAGCCGCAGCAAGGTTTGCTGCAGCGATCTGTCAGACCAGCGTGCATATTGACGCGCATAGGAAGGATAAACTGCGAGACGCTCGACGAGCTTCTTGCCGCATGCGGCGGTGGCCTCCGCAAGACGTGCGAGATGCGGCCAAGGCGCCTCGGGATTGACATGGTCCGGCGTGACTGGGGAAACGCCGCCCCAGTCATTGATGCCAGCGGCTACGATCATGTCGAGTACGCCCGGGCTGAGATTGGGCGGAGCCTGGATGTTCATATCGGGCCGGAACAGCAATCGCGCCAATGCAATGGTCCAGAGATGCTCTTCAAGCGCCGGCGCCGGCGCATGTCTCATCCGGGTATTCGGCTTCGGCTTGAAGTTCTGGATAATGATCTCTTGAATATGCCCGTAGCGTTCGTCCAGATTGCGCAATGCCAACAGCGACGAGATGCGCTCAAGCGGCGTCTCGCCGATACCGACAAGCAATCCAGTCGTAAAAGGCACAGCAAGCTGGCCGGCGAGTTCAATCGTCCACAGCCGCCTTGCCGGATCTTTGTCGGGCGAACCGAAATGCGGTCCTCCAGGCTCGCACAGCCGCGCGGATGCACTTTCGAGCATAATTCCTTGCGAGATGGAAACCGTCCGCAAGGCTGCGATATCATCGGCTTCCATCAAGCCCGGATTGAGATGGGGCAGCAGGCCCGTCTCGCGGAAAACGACTTGTGCAGCTTTTTTGAGATAAGCGAGCGTCGTTGCAAAGCCCATCTCGTGCAGCTCGTTCGCCGCATGGCGGTACCGCAGCTCAGGCTTGTCGCCCAGCGTAAACAGCGCCTCTTTGCATCCAGCGTCACGACCGGCTTGCGCGATCGCGAGCACCTCATCGATGGTGAGGTAGGCGCGTTGCCCTTTGCGAGGCGCATGGGCGAATGTGCAGTAATGGCAGACATCCCGGCATAGCTGCGTAAGCGGAATGAAGACTTTTCGCGAATAGGAGATTTTTCTGCCGTGGAGCTCATCCCGCGTACTTGCCGCCATCCTCATCATATCGGAATGAGATACATCACGGACGAGGGACAAGACCTCGGAGGCCGAAATATCGCTTCGCCTAAGCGAATCCTGAAGCATCCGATTTGTCATCGTCAGAACTCCTCATGCTCCGCTATGCACGGCGGAGCTCCCATCACTTTGCGCAACTGACCTCGAACTCACTTCTGATTGCCGCATCAACGATCGAGCGACCGCTTTGTCCAGCACCTCCGCCGCGTCGCCTTTCCGCCAAATTGATCGAACGTAGATAGCAATCCGTCGCGGTGGAAGTGTTCAGGTCAAGAAACTCAAACAGATCGCCGGGACGATCCAGATCAAGCCCAATCCTTGCATTGCGGGACACGATGGGCTTAATGCCAATGCGGTTTGCAGCGGCGATGTGGCGGGCAAAGCTATTAGGGCCGAAACATGGTGCGAATAAGCCTGCCAAGCTTGACGCAAGCGCGTTTGTGCCACCATCGCGCGTCGCCCGCACGAGGACGGCGCGACCGCGCCCCGCAGCGTCCAAGAGAGCTGAAACATCCTCGCTCAAGATTGCTGGCACATCGCTCGGCAGAGCGATGACAAGCCGGCCTCCACGGTTTTCGACCTCAGCGAGCCCCGCCGTTATTGCCTCGTTCGTTCCGTTCGCGCCGGCGTCATCAATGACCACAGCACCTAAATGGGCTGCTTCTCGTGCTACATCGTCTGCGCCGGTGACGACAGCGACTTTCTTCGATCTCGGCGCGCTGCATGCCGCCTTAAGAACATCGGCCAGCATCGTTCGTGCCAATGTGGCGCGCTCGGACGTGGTCAAAAATGGTGAGAGCCGCTGCTTTGCGCACAAGAATGTCTTCGCCGGGACAATCACCCATGCATCCGGACTGGTCACGGTGCGCCTCCGCTCGAGGGTCGTCTTTCCTGCCGGTTGCGCTTTGTTCGAAGGCTCTCGCCGAAGACAAGCGCATGCTCCGCGAGGGTGATTTTTGATTGCAAGTCTGTCATCAGCGTAGGTGCTACATGCACATCGATCCCCAGGTCGGCAGCCCCTGCGGCATCCGTCGTATCTATGACCAAGCCATCGATCAGCCCGGCGTAATGTCTCGAAATCTCTCCATTTGTCGCCTGCAGGCCGAGTTCGTCCATTATCTTTCGCGTCGGCCCCTTGATTGCCTGGCCGCCGATAATTGGGGAAATGGCGATGACAGGAACACGGGCCGCGCGCAACTTTTCAGTTGCTCCTGGAACAGCCAGGATCGGATCAATGCTGAGATAGGGGTTGGAGGGACCTACGATGATGAGGCCGAGATCCTCAGCATCGAGTGACTGAAGCACCTCCTCTGTCATACGGGCGCTTTCCGCACCTCTGAACCGGATCTGCTTGACAGCTGGCTCGCAGCGACGCCCAACAAAATAGCGCTGGAATTCGAGTTCACCTTCCGTACTTACAACGATTGTGGAAAGCTTGTCGTTGGTTATCGGCAGCACGTTTGAACGAATGCCGAATCGACGTGCAACATCGATCGCAATGGCCGTGAGACTCTCACCGCTTAACCGGCGGCGGGTCCGCTCCACATGCATTGCCATGTCGCGATCGCCGAGCAAGAACCACGTCTCGCCCCCAATTTCCTTCAAAGCCTCCATGAAGTTCCAACTCTCATCGGAGCGACCCCAACCACGTCGCGGGTCGCTCAAACCACCGAGCGTATAAAGAACTGTATCCAGGTCAGGGGAGATATTGAGCCCGAGATGCTCGAAATCGTCGGCGACATTGACGATGACGGTCAGACGTTCTCCAAGGACGTGCTGCAAACCGAGGGCAAGCTTTGCCCCTCCGACGCCCCCGCAGAGCGCCACCACACGGCCTTCCTGAGACAGATGATGCGACCGTCCGTTCATCTGAACAGATCCTGTTCTTTCGGACGCACAAGAGCCGATGCAGCGTTGATCCGCGCAGGAGACGAGAATCCGCGGACGTGGACGACGGGTTGGCCTTCGGCGGCCTGCCCCATCAAAAGCGAGGCAGCAGCTGCCAGTTCATCTGCCACGGCGATCTCCGTCACCTGCATTGGCCGTCCAAACAGATCGGGCTTGCCGATTATGCTCTGAAGCGCAGGCAGCCCAGCAGTTCCGAGCGCCACGCCAACGACACCGTTGCGCCAAGGACGGCCGAAGCTATCGTTCACGAGAACTCCGACATTTACACCGAAATGTCGATCGAGCCCGGCCTTCAGACGTTCGCAACTGTCATCGGGGTTTTCTGGCAGCAACAACACGCGATGGCCGCGATCCTGCTCGATATTGGATTCATCAATTCCCGCATTCGCCATCACGAACCCAAGGCGGTGGGCAACGATCATCACATTCTGCCTTGAGCGGATGATCTCGCTTGATTCCGAGAGCACCACCTCGATGTGTCGGGGATCTTTGCCGACCGTTTTTGCAAGTTCCAAGGCCCGGTCGGAAGGGCTCACGTCATCAAGATAGACGTATCTATTTTCTGCCTTCGAGACGATTTTCTGTGCAACGACAAAGACATCACCTGAGGCGACGGCGATTTCTGCCCGGGTAACGCCATCCGCAATGATACGAACCAGATCGTCGTCCGGCCCCACGCGAGGGATCCCGGGAAGGGCAGTATAAGTGATGCTCCTAGTCATCGGTCTTCCTTCCTTCTCGGCTGCCCATTTCCGGAACTTGTTTTTTATTCTGGCACATGAGCATCTCGCCTTGAAATCGATGTCTACCGACGGTGCCTACTGCGAACGCGTACTATATCTCATCTACTTCTCTCCCTAGACAGCCTCTAGGTGACAAACCGCCCAGATAAGCTGTCGATGCTATCGTCCTGCAGGAGTGCTTACGAACTCTTTGCGCGCGCTTGCACCGTCGGCCCCTGCCGAGTTGCAAACCTACGCTGCGCTCCGGGCGGTCTAGCCTCGAAGCGCCGCAGGAGAAATCGATCGCTTCACGACGGTGCGCATTGCGAAGCTGGATTGCAGTCTCGCCACACCTGGCAGCCGCGACAGGTGTTGCCTATGGATACGTTCGTAGTCCTCCATGTCACGTGCTAGCACTTCAAGCCGATAATCGTCCGTACCAGACATGAGGTGGCACGAGACGACGTCGGGGCACTTCTGGATTTCAGTCTCGAAAACCGTAAGAGCATCCTCGCTTTGGCGATTAAGCGTGATGTGAACGATCACCGTCAGCGGAAAGCCAAGCGAAGTTGCATCGATGTCGGCTGAGTAACCTCTGATGATGCCGGCTTTCTCCAATTGCAGCACGCGTCTTGCGCAGGAGGTCGCTGAGAGGCCGACCCGTTCGGACAGCGCCAACTGGCTTTTTCGGGCATCCTGAATGAGTTCACGCAAGATTTTACGGTCGAGAGGATCGAGGGCTGTGAGCATCGTGGCGAACGCCCATGTCGTTGTTCCGTTCACGTCAGGCCGGAAATCGAGATTCCGGCGCCCTTCACTTTGTATTTGCGGTTAATCGCGATCAGGACAGAGGTAAGAGCCTCGGCTGCGGCCGAGTTCGCAAGCGCACCGCCATCGATGCCGCGATTGCTCACAGCATCCGCCAGCAGCATCACCTCCTTGCGAGCATCGGGGTCATCGCTGAACACGAGGACGTCGCAGTCCGCCTTGCCTCCGGCATGAAGCTTCTGCGAGCCGACATTGTGGAAGGCGCCGACAACCCGCGAGCTCGGATCAAGCAGCGATTTCGCGATCAGAGCTGCCGAACCGGCACTCGGGAGTTGAACGACAGACACCTTTGGCGGCACGAGCGGCACGACCGCAGTGACGACGATCTTGCTCTTGGCAGCATCCTTGATCTCGGCGAGGCTTGCTTCATAATTGGAGAAAGGCACGGCAACGACGACAATGTCGCTCTTCGCAGCGGCGGCAGGATTAGTATCTCCGCTGATATTGCCGAACCCTTCCGACCTCAGCAGCGAGACGGCATCCTGAGCGCGCTCAATTGAGCGCGATCCAAGAATAACGGAGTATCCGGCGCGACTCCAGCTGCGGGCAAGGCCAGATCCGAGATCGCCGGTGCCGCCGACGATTGACAAAATAAGACGGGTAGCGTTCGACATATGGATTACACCTTCTTTGCTTGCGGCATGACGTCTTCCGCGAAAATCTGCTTTGCTCGACTGTGGCGATATCACACCGGTACTCAACGGGTGAGTGGCTGCCACACCTTCACGCGCACAGGCGGTTCAAAACGGGATCGCCGGCAGGTCCATGATATCGAGTCCCTCCTGGGCAAAAGGATTTCAATGCTAGCCGCCCTCAAGATATGGAAAGAAGTTGAGCTCGGCACCGTCTTTGACTTCGGCGGACAAGGGCACCACCATGTCGCCAATCGACGCCAGCCAGACCTCGTGCTCAGCGCTCAAGGAGTCGATTACGTTGATGACCGTCGTTCCGTCAGGCAGGTCAAGCTGAATGGATCCAACTCCGTCGGGCAAGAACCGGCGGAGATTTCCATGCATATTGACCTCGACGCGGATCATGACTGTTGCACTCGTAAAGCCGCGGCAATCTTTTCAGCTGTCATGGGCAGCGAATTCGGCCAACAGCCCGTCGCCGCTGCGATCGCATTGCCGATTGCCGCCGGAGGCTCGATGCAGGGTGGCTCGCCGACCCCTTTGGCGCCGTAAGGACCAGCAGCCGAGCGGCATTCGACGATGATGCTCTCGATCTCCGGGACATCCATCGCTGTTGGCATCTTGTAGTCGGTCAGGTTCGCATTCATGACACGACCATCCTGATAAACAATCTCTTCCGACAGCGCCTGGCCGATACCTTGTGCCACTCCGCCCTCGATTTGGCCCTCGATATAGGTTGGGTTGATCGCATAGCCTACGTCCTGCGCCACCACATAACGGTTGATAGTCACCTTTCCGGTCGCTTGATCGACCGACAGGTCGACGGCATGCGCGTGATAGCTTGGAGTATTCCAGACCGGGAGCGGATGATTCTGAACGCGCGTTGGGTCATAGGGCGGCGCGGGCGAAATGGCCGTGCCATGCGCGATGAGTCCACCGCCTGCAAGACGCGAGATCCGCGCCAGTTCCGCAATCGAAATCGACTTGTTGCCGGCAATTACATGCTTGTCTTGCAGACTCATACCCTCAATCGGCGCATCGAGCTGCTTGGCCGCAAGTTCAAACATCTGACGCCGTAACTCGGCGGCGGCCGCAAGGCACGCATTTCCGACCGAAAACGCAGTACGGCTCCCCTGAGCGCCGTAGTCAAATGGCGCGGCTTGGGTGTCCACACCAGTCGCATTGACGTCGGTGAGATCAAGCGACAGCTCCTCGGCCAAGATTTGCGCGGCTCCGGTGATGGCGCCCGTGCCGATTTCGACGGCGCCGCTCACCAGGGTGGCTGTTCCGTCCGGGTTGATCTTTACGTAGACACCGGACGAACCACCCGTCGTCATCCACCAGCTGCAAGCAATGCCCTTGCCGCGTCCCGGCTCCGGCTTGCGATCGTGCCAGCCGATCGCATTCGCCGCCTTGCGCAGGCATTCCTCGATGCTCACCGACTTGTGGATTTCGCCAGAAGGACCTGGGTCGCCTTCCTTAACGACGTTCCGCAGGCGAATTTCGAGAGGATCCAATCCGAGATCCTTCGCGATCATGTCCATCTGGCATTCCATGGCGAAGTTTGCCATCGGGCCAGCAGGGGCGCGGAAAGAGCCCGAATGAACCTTGTTCGTGTAGACGGCGATGCCTTCCAGCTCGAGCGCGCCGGTTTTGTAAGGACCTGCCATCACTTGGAGCGAGATTGCAGCTGTGCCCGGCCCCGAGCCCGCATAGGCGCCGCAATCCACGATGATCTTGCCGCTTCGCGCCAAGAGGTGCCCGTCCTTGTCGACACCCGTCTTAACCAGAACAACGGAGGCCTGCCGGGGCAGCGCGGCTGTAAGCTCTTCCTCGCTCGTCGACATAACCTTGATCGGGCGCGCGGTCTTTCGCGCCAAAAGAGCGGCAAAGTGCTCGACGCCGATTCTGAGCTTGCCGCCGAACCCGCCGCCGATACCAGGCACGGTGACGCGGACGCGCGCGGATGGGAGATCTAGGATTTCGGCCAACGTATTTTGGGTATCGAACGGCAATTGCGTGTTACACCATACCGTCACGTTACCATTTGCGTCCCAGTCGGCGGTCGCGACGCGGGGCTCGGTGTATCCGGGATGCTGCAAAGCCGTTGTGAACCGATGCTCGTAGACCTTGTAAGATTTTGCGAACGCCGCCTCGACATCACCGACACGGATACGCGCTTGGCCTGCGATATTGCCGCTTCTCGCAATGATCGGGAGCGCTTTGTAGGTTTCCCAATTTGGATGGATGCGGATATTGCTATTGAGAGCCTCTTCCGGGTCGAACAGCGTCGGCAAATTTTCGTATTCGACCTCAATGGCCTCGAGCGCACGCTCGGCAATCTCGAGCGAAGTCGCGGCAACGGCTGCAATCGCATGTCCCACAAACAGAACGCGATCGACTGCGAACACGGTCGTGTCGCGTACGGCCGTCCCGTAACGAATCGCCGGTATGTCGGCCGACGTGATGATACCCCGCACGCCATGAATTGATGCAGCTCGTGAGGTATCGATCTTTTTGATGAGCGCGTGCGCTCGAGGACTGCGTAGAACCTTGCCATAGAGCATGCCAGGCAGCTTGAAGTCCGCGGCATAAACGTGCTTTCCCGTGACTTTGCCGACGCCATCGAGGCGGGGGAGTCGACGACCGGCGACGCTATGATTCTGTGCGTTCATTGGCTGCCTCCCGAGATTGCCATGCGTTCTGCCGCGGTGGCCACCGCGTCGATGATCTTGCTGTAGCCCGTACAACGGCACAGGGTGCCAGCGATTGCTTCCCTGATTTCGTCCCGCGAGGGCCGACTGCCGGGATTTTCATCGAGGAACGACTTTGCAGTCAGAATCATTCCGGGAATGCAATAGCCGCACTGCACGGCACCGCACTCGATGAATGTCTGCTGCAGCGGATGCAGATGCTCGGGATCGCCGATGCCTTCGATTGTGGTGATCGAGCATCCCTCGACCTGGCCCGCGAGCAGGATGCAGGAATTTACTGCCTTTCCGTCAAGCAGTACCGTACAGACGCCGCACTCGGCTTCGAGGCAGTTCTCCTTGGTCCCCATCATGCCGATCTCGTTTCGCAAAACCTGTAGCAGGGTCCAATGGGGCTCGATGAGCACCTGGTGGCTTTCGCCGTTGACAACAATGTTGAGGATCTTCCGGTTCATCGGCGTTCTTCCCCAGTTCGCTCAAAACAAGCCGTTAGCGCGCGCTCGACCATGATCGAAACAAGCCGGCGGCGATAGTCGGCCGAGGCGCGGACGTCAGAGATAGGCGCACACTCTTCGGCAGCGAGCTTTCCGGCCTCGGCAAAGCTGGTTTGGTCGGCAAGCTGGCCCTCCAGATAGGCCTCGGCCGCTTTCGCCCGGAACACCTTCGGGGCGGCGGCGCCGATAGCCAATCGAACTGAAGCGCAGCGCGAGCCGCCGGCCTCGAGCGTCAAACAGGCAGCGACACAAACGACGGAAATCTCCATCGCTCGCCGGCGTCCTTCCTTCACGAAGGCAGTCGCGGACCTGGCGGGAAGTTTGGCAAGTCGGATGCTGGTCACGATCTCCACCGGCAACAGACTGGTTTTTCCCGGGCCAACGATGAAGTCCTGCAAGGGAACAGAGCGGCTTCCGTTCGGGCCTGTGATGTCGAGCACGGCATCGAGCGCGAGCAAAACGGGCACAAAGTCGGCGGCCGGCGATGCGTTAACGATATTGCCGCCGATGGTTGCAATGTTCTGGACCTGACGTCCGCCAATCACGCTCGCGGCCTCGATGAGCGCCCGAAGGCTGCCCGCAAACGCAGGGTGCGTTTCGATAGTGTGGTACTTGGTCAATGCGCCGAGCGTGAACTCGTCTGACGTCTCGGCGATACCCGACAAGCCCGGCAGGCAAGCGACATCGATCAAATGCGAGGGATCGATTTTCTTGCGATTGATTTGGATCACTATGTCACTCCCACCGGCAATAAAGCGTGCTGTCGGAAACAACCGTTGAGCAAGATCGACGGCTTCAGTGACCGTCGCAGGCCGATGAAAATCAAAGCTCATGGCTTGGCCCCTTCTGCCACTTGCACTGCGGGCCACACCTCGCGCCCCATTTTGGCGATCGTGTCCTCAATTGAACCTCCGTCTGCGGCAAAAGGCATGATGATTATGCCGTCGACGCCGGCCTGACGCAGTTCGATCACACGCGCAGTTACTTCTTGGACGTTGCCGGCGAGAGTGAAGGCGTTGACGTGGCGATCGGTTACGTGGGGCAACAGAGGAAGATAGGGCGCCACCCCAGACGCGTAGTGCGCCCCCTGAACGGAAGCGACTAGGTCGTCCGGCAATGTGAGGCCCTGCTGTTCAGCTGTCACAAATTTAAGGCGACCCGCGCCGAGCAACCTCGCAACGGTCGGACGCAGAGCATCACGGGCAGCCTGGCCATCCGAGGCAATACAAGCATTAAGTCGGACGATCAGTTTGACGGATTTGGGATCACGGCCTGCTTTTCTGGCGCCATCATCCAATGTCGCACGAAATGCCTTTACTTCCGCCGCGTTGCCGCCTGCCTCCATGAGCGCGCCATCAGCGACGGCGCCCGCGGTCCGCTGACCGAGCGGCCCGTTGCTCCCCACATAGATGGGAATATTCGCCCGGATCGGGTCGAAGTTCAGCTTGCCTTCCTTAAACTGGATGACCTCTCCCTCGTACGTAACGGTCTCGCCACGCAGTAGCCTGCGAATGACCTCGATCGCCTCGCTTATGGCACGCGCGGGCTTTTTGCGATCGATGCCAAGCTCCGCGAAGCCCGATATGCCCGCGCCGATACCGAGGATCGCGCGCTTGTCGGAAATTTCGTCAAGTGTCGCGATTGCCATGGCGGTCAAGGCCGGGTGCCTTGCATAGGGGTCGGTTACACAAGGTCCGAGCCTCACTCGGGACGTGTTTTGAGCAAAATAGCTCAGGCAGGAATAGACCTCCCGATAGAACCGTTCATCGGCAAGCCAGACCGTATCGTAGCCGCTCGCCTCGGCGAGCTTCACGCGATCAAGCATTTTGACCATAGGTGCGTTGCCGAGGATTAGCAGATCGATCGTCATTATTTGGGTTTCCTGTTGGCGCTTACGTCATGGGTGAGGCAGATCTCAACCGATCGATAAAGTCATTCAATTTCGTCGGTGACGAAATAGATGTTCTTCGAGCGATCGAGAAACTTGCCATAAAGCTCCTCGCGCAACTTCACGCCGGCCGGCGAGGCCAGGTCCTTGTCGTGCTGCTCGAGGCTTTTCACCTCGATCCGCTCGACATATTGCCAGCCTGAATTTTCGGCACCCTGGATGGGAGGCCGAATGCGGTGCACCTTGTAGCTCACGAAGTTCTCGAGGCTACGGACGAGAGCGTAGTCGCGTTCGCGTACCCACGTCTCGTATTCGGCCGGATCGACTCCGGCCTTGAGCGTGCTAATCAAGAAGCGGACTGGCATGTGACTTCCTCCTTGTTGGATTTCCTAATACGTGTTGATCGAATGTCTCCTACGATCTTGACCCGAACGCGCATTGCATTTCCGGGCAAATAGGCGATCGGCGTGTCCTCTGCCTCGATTAATGCGAGCGATTCGGAGTCCGCGCCGGCCTCCACTGCACGAGCCTCTGCGAGCTTGCGCGCCGATGCGATCGCTTCGCTACGAGTCACACCCTGAAACACCTGATCGACTTCGCCACTCACCTGAGCGATTGCCGCACCCACTGCGTTGGCGCAACCGCCATGCTGAACGCGCACAACACGTCCGACACCCTGCAATTCTTCAGGGACGAGAAACGCTCCGCCACCGACGGCGATGAGGGTGACGTCGCCGGCGCTGGTCTTCATGCGATCGACATTCTCTTCGAGCATCTCCTTGCAGCGGCGCAACACATTACGCACCTGATCAGCACTGATGTGCGCGAGGCGCTTGCGATCTCCAAGGTCGATCAATCCGGCGGCGACGCCGATGTCGGTCGCGGTCAACCTGTTGCCACCGAACACAAGCGCCTCGTCGGACAAGCGGTAGCCGACGCTGAGGGGACCGATTGCGCCCGAGTTGAGGTCGACATGGCTGCCACCGCCAAGCCCGATGGAGACGAGATCTGGCATTCGAAATAGCGTTCTGACCCCACCGACGTGCACGACTGCGTTGGCTTCGCGTGGGAAGCCCTGGCGCAAATGGCCGAAATCTGCCGTCGTACCGCCGACGTCGACCACCACCGCTTCCTTCAAGCCGGAGAGATAGGCGGCGCCCCGCATCGAGTTGGTCGCACCGGAGGCAAAGCTGAACACAGGGTACTCGGCAGCACGGGCGGCTTCCGCCACCGTGCCATCGTTTTGCGTCACGAAGAGAGGCGCCGACAGTCCCACCTCCGACTTCGCCTGTTCAAAAGCGTGGATTGTCTCTTCTGCCAGGGCAATGAGAGACGCATTCAGAATCGCCGCATTCTCGCGCTCAAGCAGCCCAATCCCGCCGAGAAGATGCGCGCAGGTCACTGACACATCCGGGATTTCCTCGTGCATGATCGCGGCGATCGCCATTTCGTCAGAGGGATCAAGAGGAGAGAACAGCGCATTGACCACGACATATTTCAGGCCGAGATCGCGGATCTCGCGGGCGATCTGTCTCGCGGCCGCAACATCGAGCGGCGCGAACCTACGCCCGTCGTAATCGTGACCTCCTTCGATCTGCCAGACCCCACCGTTGGCAAGTTCAGCCAGGTCGGAGGGCCAGTCGGTGAAGGGCGGCAAAGCACTCGTGGCAGGAAGGGCAATGCGGATGACCGCAACCTTCGTGAGATTCCGACGCTGCACGACCGCATTGATGAAGTGCGTCGTGCCGATCATCAAGGCATCGACACCCGCGCCAAGGTCCACGGCGGTATCGAGTGCTTCGATCGCCGCGGCGACGCCGCTGGTGACGTCGGGAGTGGTAGCGACTTTCACGCCCTGCACGACCTTCCCGTCGGCGATCAGTACGGCATCCGTGTTGGTGCCACCCACATCAATTCCTATGCGTTTCATGAGCGAAATACCGACTTAAAATCGATGTCATAACCGAAGGCACGGGGCCCGACATGATCGAGGCCGCGCGGCGAAAGGAAGACCGGAGAGGCTGGAAGCGCGATCACCGTCACGCGCTGCCCGTAACGAATGGTTTCCGTTCCGATCGCTTCGCCGGATTCACTATCGAGAACGCAAATGAGGTCGGGTGTTGACACGATGGGCTGCCCATAGCACCACACGACGATCCACTCGTTCTGGAAGTCGACCTGCACCTGCGCACCTTGATCGCCACCAAGCCCCTCGATGACCGTGCGGCCGCGCAAAAAGCCCTCCGTTGTTCGTCGCTCCACCTCGACGACTTTGCCAAAGAAGAGCTGCTTGCCGGATTCGGCTTTTAGAATAGCCGCGATCGCATCGAGATGCTTCCGATTGGCCTCGGCAACAGCCCGTCCGAGGTTGATCGCCTTTGATGTTGTGCGGGGAATTCCCCACGCCTTGACTTCCGCGCCAGTGCGCGGGGCCTTGCAGGTCGCAACGATGGAACCGAATTCAGTGCAAAGCTTACGACTAACGCGCTCCATCCATTTCCAGGATGCAGTCTTGCCAACGATGGCCTCGTTGCCGCGCGGGTCTATCGAGGTCAGCGGATAAGGCGCGAGATTACCGACAGCAAAGCTGGTCATCTGCGCTTCAGGGTATGCCCGCCCCATCGCGTCCGCGTCCACAACCGGAATTCCGAGATGGACGGCAGCAAGCAAGGACTGCATCCCGTTGCCACCGCCGATCTCAACCGGCATCACGGCTTTGAATTTGCGGCCAATATGTTCCTCCATTGCCGAAACGGCACGAGCGATCAGGCGGCTGTCGACCAACCTCTCCTGGAAGACAAGCGGCGCCCCCATGACAGAGACAACCGCAATCGGATCGCCATCATCCAACTCATCCGGATCAATCAGATCGATCCGCACGCCATCATTATAGAAACGACGCAAACTCAATAGAGCATGATACGGACTCCCCCCGCCCCCGGTTCCGAGGATCCAGGCCCCTACCGAGAGAGCTTCGATATCCTCTGCACTCAATTGCCTCATGTATGCCTCCAACCCCAAACGCCTGGGGCGATAAACGACTGGTAGCTCAAGCAGCGGCGTGGCCACCGCCTCGGGACGGATGCGCGCGCTGCGCCAGGAACGAATCTCCAAAGCGGTGCGCAATCCGCTGGGCCGCGGTGGTAAGTAGCGTGATGATGCGACTCCTCTCCTCGTCGCTCACGTGCGAGGCGGGATAGGAAATACAGAAGCCCACCGTCTCGCCGATCTCAGGATCGGCCACGCTAACGGAGATGGAGCCAACACCTGGGATAGCTTCATCGACCGCCTCGGCCCAGCCGAACCGACGCGGCTCGCCGAGGGCAGCCAGCAACTCGTCGACGCTTTGCGGTGAACGCGGGGAAGGCGGAATGATGCCCGCCGCGTGAAAAGATCGAACAGCATCGTCTGAGAGGCGAGACAACAGACTGCGCCCGATTGCAGTCGCAAAAGCCGGCGCACGCTGCCCGAGCGGCGTAAACACACACAAGGCGTGAGAGCCCTGATACATGCGGATGACCAAGACGTCGGCGCCATCAAGGATCGAGACGTAACCGGTATGGCCGGTTTGTCGACTGATCTCCCTTACGGCCTCATCGACCGCATCAATCAATGAAGAGTTCAGCTTGTACAGCCGGGAAATCTCGAAAAGCAGGTTTCCGACCTTGTACCGCGGCGGGTTTTCCGAGCGCGACAACAGCCCCTCCTTCAGCATCGCCTTTAGAAGCCTAGATGCTGAACTTTTAGGCAAACTCAGTAGCTGCGACACATCAGTCACCGATACTTCAAGCCTGCTCGGGCTAAAAAGCCTCAGCACTTCAGCGGCATTTTCTAGTGTGCTCAATTGTTAATCGCCATGTTTCATTAGTTGAAACTGAGTTGACAATAACAAAACGATGACGATAATGCAAGCGACGCCGGCACACCGAGGCCGGCAAAACGCTCATGAAGCGTTGAGCCAGAGGGGAGGATTAGATGAGAAACGACTCGCGCCGTCGGGACTTCTTAAAACTTGCCGCTACCAGCGCCGCGGCGCTCGCATTCGCTGGTGGACCCCGGCTCGCTGCCGCGCAAGAAAAGCGGACGCTGACAGTCGCCTGGGATGCCGATATCGACACACTCGATCCGGCCTCGTTCAAGACGACGGGTGGCTACACCGTACAGGCCAACATCTACGACAGCCCGCTGATGTGGAAAGTGCAGCCGGTGTCGGGAAAGCCTGGGCTGTCACAGCCAAAGCCAGGCGAGATCGAGGGCAGTATCGCCCAGTCGTGGTCCTTCGAAAATGGTGGCGCCACTCTGGTGCTGAACATCCGCAAGGGCGTGACGCTTCCCAGCGGGCGTGAAGTCAACGCGACAACCGTGAAGTATCTCCTTGATCGCGGGCTCCAGTCGCCGGGCTATATGCGTATCCTGTTTCCGCGGCTTCTGCAGATCACAAAACCCGACCAGTTCAAGGTCCGAGACGAGTTTACGATCGAGATCAACATGCCGGCGCCGAGCCCGATGGCGCTGGACACGATGGCACTGATCAACAACGCCCTGCTTGAACCAGACGAAGTTAAGGCCAATGCCACCGCGGAAGATCCCTGGGCGACCACTTGGCTAAAGCGAAATACCGCGGGGCTCGGCCCCTATCGGCTGGTCAAGAATCAACCGGGAGTGGAGGTTGTCCTGGAAGCGCAAGCCGATCACTGGCGAGGGAGGCCATATTTCGATCGGGTGGTCTTCAAGTACGTACCCAACGAAGCGGATCGCGTCCTGCTTCTCAAGCGCAAGGCGATCGACATGATCGCCGGCAGATCAAGCCTGTCCCCGCGCAATGTGAAGAGTCTCGAAGGCGAATCCGGATTGAAGATAGTGTCCGTTCCAGACACACTTTGCCACTGGCTCTGCATGAACACGCAAAAGCCCTTCCTCAACAACGTCAAAGTGCGCCAGGCCATTAACTACGCAATTCCCGTCCAGGCGATCATCCCGAGCGTTTTGTACGGTTATGGCAGTGAGATGAAGAGCCCGGTGCCAAGTCTGACGCCCGGCTACGACCCCACAATCAGCCCCTACAAGTTCGACATTGCAAAGGCCAAGGACCTGATGCGCGAGGCCGGCTTCGGCAAAGAACCCATTCCGATCGACTTGGCAGTGCGCGTCGGATGGCAGCCGCACGAGCAGGCCGCTATCTGGATCCAGACCGAACTGGAAAAGATCGGCTTCAAGGTGAGCATCGTGAAGGAAACCGACGCCACCTTCCGCCAGGCCGCTACCAAAGGTGATCACCAGCTCTCGATCGAATCCTGGCAATCCTGGATTAATGATCCATTCTATCACGTGTTTTTCAATTTCCACAGCACGGCAAAGGGCACCAACACGTCGTTCTATTCAAATGCGGAGCTCGACAAGCTGATCGATGAGAACATGCACGAACCGGACGCCGGCAAGCGCCTCGCGGCGGCTAAACGTGTGCAGGAGATCATCATCGGTGACGCCGTCTGGGGCCATCTCTGGTACGACAACTGGACCCGCGTCATGCGAACCGACCTCGTCGGCATTGAGAAACGCTGGGACAGCTTCGAGCGCTTTTTCAGCATGAAGCTCGCTTGAGCGCACCAAATTTCTTTGGGACGGGAGAGCTCTCCAATGGGATTTTTCTATTACGTGACGCGACGGCTTGCGCTCGCATTGCCCACGCTGTTTGGCGTCAGCGTGATCTGCTTCACCCTCACCTACCTACTACCCGGCAATCCAGCGATGGTGAAGGCGGGCCCTTTCGCCACACCGGAACACCTTGCCGAGATGGAACGCCAGATGGGATTGGATCGCCCATGGCCCGAACAGTATTTCCGGTACGTCTCGGGCACTGTACGAGGCGACCTCGGCGAGAGCGCATCGACGGGACGCCCGGTATCCCAGGACTTTCTGCAGCGTCTACCGGCCACCCTGGAATTGAATCTGGCCAGCCTCCTCATAGCGATCGTCGTCGGTATCCCTCTCGGTGTTCTATCCGCGGTGCATCGCGACACGTTCATTGACCATCTCGGACGAGTGGTCGGCATCGCTGGCGTCGCGATGCCCAGCTTCTTGACGGGGCTGCTCTTCGTCTACGTCTTCTTCTACATGCTCAACATAGCCCCCTCACCGCTTGGACGTCTGGAATCAGGGATCGAACCTCCTCAGCACGTCACCGGTCTCTATGTGATTGACTCCTTGATTACCGCAAACTGGACAACCTTGCGTTCGAGCCTCCACCAGTTGATGCTGCCGGCCGCCACACTTGGACTCAGCGCGATAGCGCCGGTAGCACGGATGGTGCGTTCCACCATGCTTGAGATCCTCGAGTCCGATTACATCAAAGCTGCGTGGGCAGCAGGATTGCCCCGACGAACGGTGATCTACAGAGATGCCCTGCGAAATGCGCTGATACCGGTTATCACAATCTCAGGTATCGTTTTTGGGTTCCTGATGGCTGGAAATGCTGTGGTCGAAAGTGTGTTCTCGTGGCCCGGCATCGGTAACTACGCCGTTACTGCATTGCTTACGAAGGATTCGGCCCCGATCCAGTCCTTCATCCTTTTCGTCGCTGTAACGTGTGTCATCGTCAATCTCGCGGTCGACATCGCGTATGGCCTCGTCGACCCCAGGATACGGCTTAGCTGATGTCTGAATCTTTGTTTGTATCGTCCTCAACCGCCTTGACCCTGATGTGGCAGCGGCTGAAGCAAAATCCGCTTTCGTTTGCGGCGCTATGCGTCATTGTGCTCATCGCAACCGCAGCGATATTTGCGCCACTCGTGGCACCTTATGCGCCCGATGCGACTGATGCGACAGCCGCGTTGGAGTCCCCATCCTGGCGGCATCCGCTGGGCACCGACGAGTATGGCCGGGATCAACTGTCGCGCATCATTTTTGCCGCCCGCGTCGACCTCGTGGTCGCTTTTGCGGCAACCTTGATTGCCGTCACAATTGGAGGTCTGCTCGGAGCCATCCTTGGCTATAGCCGTGGCTGGGCGGATATGGTCGCGATGCGCGCTGTCGATGCTCTCATGGCCTTCCCAGCGTTCGTGCTGGCGATGGGCATTACAGCGGGATTGGGCAACTCCACCACCAATGTCGCAATTGCCATTTCCATCACCCAGATCCCTGCCTACTTGCGCTTGACTCGTGGAGAGATGCTTCGCCTTCGCGAGATGGAGTATGCCGATGCCGCACGCACTGTTGGTAATCCAACCTGGCGAATCGTCCTGATTCACCTGCTGCCGAACTGCCTTCCGCCGCTGATTGTTCAGGCAACGCTTGCGACCGGTTTCGCACTTCTGACCATGGCTTCGCTGTCCTTTATCGGTCTCGGCATTCAGCCGCCGCAGAGCGAGTGGGGTGTTATGGCGGCTGAAGGCGCCTCACAGATCGTCACAGGAGAATGGTGGCTGTTCCTGTTTCCTGGTCTGGCGATCATGATTTCCGTTCTCGCATTCAACCTTGTCGGCGATGGATTGCGTGATTTGCTTGACCCGCGCATGCGAGGAGTAAGATGACCGAACTGCTTAACATCTCCGATCTGACCGTTCATTTCCAGATCAATCAGGGAGCGATTGAAGCCGTCGATCACATCAACCTGACAATCCGCCGTGGCGAGGTCCTTGGATTGGTCGGCGAGTCGGGGTCGGGGAAGTCGGTGACCTCTTTCGCCATCCTGCGCCTGATCCGTCCGCCAGGACGCGTGGTGTCGGGAAATGTGCAGTTTGACGGCGTGGATCTCGGCTCACTGACCGAGGAGGAGATGCGGCGCATTCGAGGCGCAAAGATCGCGATGGTCTCGCAAAGCCCACGAACCGCCCTCAACCCGGTCCTCACAGTCGGAAAGCAGATCTCAAGGTTGCTAATGCTCCACGCAGGCTTGTCGGCGCGAGAGGCCGAGAAGCGGATGCTGGAGATGCTGCGCCTGGTTCGCATTCCAGCCCCGGAGAAGCGGGCCAACCAATACCCGCACCAGTTATCCGGAGGAATGTGTCAGCGCGTAATGATCGCGATGGCGCTTGCGACGTCACCGGAGCTGCTGCTCGCAGACGAGCCCACCACAGGGCTCGACGTTTCAATCGCGGCCAAGATTCTCGATCTGCTGCGCGAGTTGAGCGCAAGGACCGGTGCTGCAATTATGCTCGTAACCCACGACCTGGGCGTGGTTGCCGAGATCTGCGACCGGGTTGCCGTGATGCATGCGGGCCAGGTTGTGGAATGCGCGCCCATGCGCGAGCTGTTTCACAATCCCGCTCATCCATATACGAAGGCGCTTGTCCGATCGATACCGCGAGTTGACCGCGACGTCGTTCTTGAGCCGATACCGGGCTCCGTCCCCTCCTTGGTCAATCCGCCGCCGGGGTGCCGTTACGCGGGACGATGTGAGTGGGTCAGCGATCGCTGTCGCGTTTCGCGGCCCCCGTTGGTCGAGGCCGCTCCTGGCCATGTTGTAGCATGCTATGGATTCGAGGAACATCGTGACGCTAATTGAGGTTCGTGATCTGCAAATGCACTTCCCATTAGGCGGGTTTGGGCGCACGCTCGCACGTCTACGAGGTGAGGTCGCGCCCGTGGTGCGGGCGGTCGATTCCGTCTCATTCGACGTCGCCCCCGGCGAAACTTTAGGACTGGTGGGCGAGTCCGGCTGCGGCAAATCCACGGTCGCCCGTTGTCTGGTGCGGCTACTGGATCCAACTGGTGGATCGATTCGATATGCAGGCAAGGAGATTGCAACGCTGGATCCGCACGCGTTGAAGCCATTCCGCCGCGACATCCAAATGGTGTTCCAGGATCCCACCGCCTCCCTCAATCCCAGGCTTTCGGTGAGAAGCATGGTCGAGGAGGCGCTCATGCTTCATACCAAGTACGCTCCGAAGGAACGCCGCGCACGTGTCGAAGAGCTTATGCACGAGGTGGGGCTCGGTCGCGATCTTTTGGACAGATATCCTCATGAGCTTTCCGGTGGGCAGCGCCAGCGTGTGAATATTGCCCGGGCCATCGCCACAAATCCCCGCTTCGTTGTTCTCGACGAGCCGACGTCGGCACTCGACGTGTCGTTGCGATCGCGCGCGATTCTCTTGCTGGAGAACCTACGTGAACATCACGGACTATCCTACCTCTTCATTTCGCACGATCTGGCCACGGTGAAGTACCTCGCGAGCCGCGTTGCAGTGATGTATCTCGGCAGCATCGTGGAATTGTCGGACACGCGTGATCTGTTCGCGAAGCCCTTGCACCCCTACACACGAGCATTACTGGCGGCCGTTCCGGTGCCCGATCCGGACGCGAAGCGCGATGACTTCGCCTTGGCGGGCGAAATTCCAAGTCCCATAGATGTTGCGCCCGGGTGCAGGCTGCGCGGCCGTTGTCCCTTGGCCAAACCTGTCTGCGCAGAAAGACCGCCTTTGAAGGAGGTCGCGCCTGGCCGATTTGTCGCTTGCCATCTCGCCTCAGAACTGGATGCTTGATTTTCTGGTCCGCACAACAGGGAGCGGAAGTCTACCATGCCTATTGTCCGATTTGTCTTTGCCGCATTGAAGCCAGGTGTTAGCGCGGCAGACTACGAACGCTTCGAACGCGAGGTGGATTACGTCACCGCGGCAAGATTGAAGACTATCGTCAGTTATCGCACGCACCGCATTACAGAAACCGGTGCTGGCCTATCGGGAGGACCCTGGGACTATGTCGAGCGCATCGAGGTGACAGATCGTGCCGCCTACGAAGTTGAACTTGCCTTGGCTGGCAAGGAACTGATCGACGAGCTTTATGAGAAGTATCTCGACAAATCCAAGACAGTATCGGTCTGGTCGGAGCTTGTCGAACCATAAGCTATTTCCCGCCGCTCTTGGCCAGGAGGCTTACGCTCGCTCCCCGCTCGTCCTCACGCCCGGCGGGAGATTGCGCGTGAATTTCGAGCGACCGCGATCGCATGCGGCGGTTCACTGTCGGTCCAACCTCGTCATAAAATCACGTCTCTCTTATCGTCGGGTAGCTTAAGACGTTGAGTGTGGCGCGTCGAGGATCACTACCTGACCTGGTCTCCGGATTCGGATGCAGAATGGCGTTGAGCGGACTGACTAACTGAGTCCTCCAAAAAAAAGGGCCACTCCGAAGGAGTGGCCCAAGTAGGGGAGGAAACGCCCTTGAGG
>NZ_LLXZ01000097.1 GCF_001440395.1 Bradyrhizobium jicamae
ATCAAATACTTGATTCACGGCCTCAAGGACTGCGACCGCTTGACTCAGTAGTGCTAACCCGCCCTACGTACTGCTCCGCGGTTTACCAGTTCACCCTGTATGAGAGGCCGGTGTGGCGTAGGGCAACGCCCCTCGACGCCGCGCAATTCTTGCGTGTAAGTTCTCCTGCCGTCTCCCGACGGCCTAATGGGCAGGGGAAGCGATAAAATGCGAATTGTACTGACGTGTCTTGGACTGTTGCTGTCGGTCGTCTCCGCGCAGGCGGACAAGGCGGTGGCCTCCGGCAAGCCGCTGATACTCTATGAAGGCTATTCAACCAATCCGGATTGCAGCTCCGCCGGCAACGTGGTGGTGCGGGTCGTGCAGTCGCCTGAACACGGCCGGGTGAGCATTCGTCCAGCCGGTGTTTTCCCGAGATTTCCAGAGGCCAATATCAGAAGCGTCTGCAATCGACGCCGCGTGCCGGGCGTGCTGGCGACCTACGTTTCGCAACGCGGATATCTCGGACCTGATTACGTGGTGCTGGAGGTTCTGTTTCCGGCGGGAAGCGGCGGTCGCATCAGGTTTCCGATCCGGGTGATGTAGCCGCAGTGATGTAGCCGTAGGGTGGGCAAAGCCGCGTCAGCGACGTGCCCACCATCCATCACCGATCGCGCTGTTTGATGGTGAGCACGCTTGCGCCTTCGCTCTTCGAGCTACGGCGGATACGTCGCCTTGTCCACCTTTACGAACCAAGGCAACGTCACGCCACCGGTGCAGCACCTTTGGCTTTCTCCAATGTATGGCGTGCGACGCGCAGCCGCAATCTGATCAGCTGAATCCGCATCAGTTGTAACGCTAGCCGATCGATGTGTGAACGCAGCAGCGCGGCGTTGCAGGTGGTCTTCGAGATCACTGTCTACTCCTTCCCTGTTTGACGCGCGCGTTGATGTCAGCGCGACTGCGGAGTCGTAAGTTGTGGTCAGGGGAACTTCTTGTTATTCTCCGCCAAAGACGTGGTTGCGAACGATGCAGCAAAGCTCGACGCGACGATCGATCAAGCAACTGTCGAGGCTCCCGACGGTGCAGGGAGGATTGTCGCGCCTGGCTGCCGATCGCGTGCGCAGGGCGGGCGTCAAGCTGGAGCCCCTGTTATCGCGCACCGGATTGACCATAGATCAGATCGATGATCCCGATCGACGCATTCTTGCTTCCAACCAAATCGCTTTTCTCGGAGCCGCCGCCGAAGCGCTCAACGATAATCTCCTTGGCTTTAGCCTCGCAGAAAAGTTTGACCTCAGAGATCTCGGATTGCTCTATTACGTCATGGCGTCTTCCGAGACGCTTGGAGAGGCGCTGAAGCGCGCCTCGCGCTACAGCCGCATCACCAATGAAGCGGTCGTACTTCAGTATCAGGAAGGACGTGAGCCCACGCTGCGCCTGATCTATTCGGGCATTCCACGCCATGCCGATCAGCAGCAGATTGAATTCTGCATCTTCGCACTGGTACGAGCGTCTTGCGTGTTGAGTGGTCGTCGGTTTCTTCCCAAACGGGTATCCATCAGTCACGTCCGGCCGCGAGGCGTCGCGAAGTTTGCCGGCTTGCTTGGGAACGGCCTCGAATTTGGCGCTAATGCTGACGAGATCAATTTCCCGGCTGGCTCGGCAGGGTGGGTGCTGGTCGATGCCGACGCGCGGCTGAACAAGATCCTGGTCAAGGTCTGCGAGGAGAGCCTTAGTTCTCGCAAAGGCAAAAGCGGCAGTCTCCGCGTCGCGGTGGAGAACGCCATCTCTCCCTTGCTTCCGCACGGCCAGGCGAAGGCGAATGTTGTCGCCAAAAAGCTTGGGATGAGCGAGCGGACGCTGGTGCGGAGGCTCGCCGAAGAGGGTTTGACATTTAATGAGATCCTCCAGCAGCTCAAGGCGAGCCTGGCCATCCGCTATTTGGAGGATGATAACATGCCGATATCGAGGATCGCTTGGCTGCTCGGTTTCGAGGAAGCGAGTTCGTTCAGTCACGCCTGTCGACGCTGGACTGGCAAGTCGCCCCGAGAGCTTCGGCTTTCGCGCTGAAGTATCCATAGTGGCGGGTGTCAGACGGGACCGACATATGTGATCTTGTATGTGACTGCCCGACGGGCAAATCAAGAAGATACAAAGCTCGGACGCAAATGCGCCGCGAGATCATGAAGTCGTATTCGGAATCGTAGGATGGGTAGAGCGCAGCGAAACCCATCCTACGGCTTCGCGCGCAATGACGGGCGGAAGAAGATGCCCCTAATTCAACACCCGCCGGTTATCCGGGCTGTCGAGCGAGAACGTCGGCACATCGATCTCGAAACGCTCGCCGCTTTCGTTGACCATCTGATAGCGCCCGCTCATGAAGCCCGAGGCGGTCGGCAGCGGTACGCCGGAGGTGTATTCGAAGCGCTCGCCCGGCGCCAAAACAGGCTGCTCGCCGACCACGCCTTCGCCGCGGACTTCCTGCTTGCGGCCGGTGGCGTCGGTGATGATCCAGTGCCGGGTGCGAAGCTGTACGGTCTCGGCGCCGGTATTGGTGATGACGATCGTGTAGGACCAGAAGTACTGCCCCTTGTCGACCGACGAGCGCCCGGGGAGGAAGTTTGGTTCGACGGTGACTTCGATCTGACGGGTGACGGCGCGGTACATGCGGGCAAGCTTTCGGAAATCCTGTCTCGCATCATAGCCGGGAATGCCGGGGGAACCAATCTCCGCCCCATCGTGTTTCCGCTTGGGGTTGCCGCTTACCTCATCGCGGTTTCAACATAGTTCCATTCTAGAGCGCAACTGCGCGCTGCCCGGCTCCGTATCTCCTGCTTGTGTATCTTGTGTGCAAGTGGCGGGCCGATATTATCTTTTCCGGACAGTGCACGCGTGAAGCTCAACTGCCCAAACGGTGCCCGATGTCGTCCATTGCCGATCCAGTTGCCGGAACGCCTCTCAGCGACGCCAAGGCCAGCGATGCAAAGGCGGCCGCCGCGGCCGCGCCGGCGATTGCCTTTCCGATGGCCGGCGAACGCGAATTGCGGCTCGACCTGTTTCGCGGCATGGCGCTGTGGCTGATCTTCATCGACCATCTGCCGACCAACATCCTGACCTGGTTCACGATTCGCAATTACGGATTCTCCGACGCCACCGAAATCTTCATCTTCATCTCCGGCTACACCGCCGCCTTCGTCTACGGCCGCGCGATGCTGGAGGCCGGCTTCGTGGTGGCGACCGCGCGCATCATGCGGCGTGTCTGGCAGATCTATGTCGCCCATGTCTTCCTGTTCACGATCTTCCTCGCCGAAATATCCTACGTCGCCACCCGTTTCGAAAACCCGCTCTACAGCGAAGAAATGGGCATCATGGATTTCCTCAAGCAGCCCGATGTCACCATCATCCAGGCGCTGCTGCTGCGCTTCCGTCCCGTCAACATGGACGTGCTGCCGCTCTACATCGTGCTGATGCTGTTCCTGCCGGTCATCCTGTGGCTCTTGAAGTGGCGGGCCGACATCGGGCTGGCGCTGTCGGTGCTGCTCTACGTGCTGACCTGGCAGTTCGACTGGTATCTGACGGCCTACCCGAGCGGGTTCTGGATCTTCAATCCGTTCGCCTGGCAATTGCTGTTCGTGTTCGGCGCCTGGTGCGCGCTCGGCGGTGCGGCGCGGATGTCGCGGATCCTGTCGTCGCCGGTGACGATGTGGATCTGCATTGTCTATCTCTCGTTTGCGTTCTTCGTCACCCTGACCTGGCACATTCCGCAGCTCAGCTTCCTGATGCCGAAGCGGCTCGAACAGTGGATGTATCCGATCACCAAGACCGATCTGGATGTGCTGCGGTTCGCCCATTTCCTGGCGCTGGCGGCACTCACTGTGCGCTTCCTGCCCAGGGATTGGTCAGGGCTCAAATCGCGCTGGCTGCGACCATTGATCCTCTGCGGCCAGCATTCGCTTGAGATATTCTGCCTGGGCGTCTTCCTGGCCTTTGCGGGGCATTTCGTGCTGGCCGAAGTTGGCGGGGGTGCCCTGATGCACGCCCTGATCAGCCTTGCCGGTATCCTCATCATGTGGGGCGTGGCGTGGGTTATTTCGTGGTACAAACATTCGGCCGACAAGGGAGCGTCGAAAACGAAAAAGCCGGTCATCAATGCCGATCTGGCGGGGGGAAGCGTATGAGGCCCCGCTTCGGAGCTGTGCTGGCCCTGATGCTGCTCGCGGGTCTGGCAGCCACGGGTTCCGCGCGCGCCCAGGAGGCCACCCCTCCGACCTGCGAAGTTCCAGGCTATCTTCTCTCCACCGAGGGTACGCTTCCGAAGGTCGCCGAGGCCGTCAAGAATGCCCGCCCGCTGACCGTCCTGGTGGTCGGGAGCCGGTCGTCGACCATCGCGGCCTCCGAAGCCAGCGCCTATCCGGCCAAGCTGCAGGCGGCGCTGAAGGAGAAGCTGCCCTCGATCCCGGTCAACCTCTCCGTAGAACTACAGAACGGCAAGACCGCCGAGGAGGTCGACCACAGCCTCGTTAAGCTGGTGGAAGCAAAAAGCCCTACTTTGGTCATCTGGCAGACGGGAACCGTCGATGCTATGCGATCCGTCGATCCGGACGATTTTCGCACTGCCATCGACGATGGGGTTGCTGCGCTGCAAAATGCAGGGGTCGACGTGGTTCTGGTCAATTTGCAATACAGCCCGCGGACGGAAACCATGATTTCCGCGCCGCCGTACCTAGATAATATGCGCGTCGTGGCGCAGCAGCACGGGGTTCCGCTGTTCGATCGCTTTGCCATCATGCGCCACTGGAACGACGCCGGAGATTTCGACCTGTTCAGTACGTTTCACGGCACCGACATGGCCAAACGGGTTCATGCCTGCCTCGGCCGCGCATTGTCGAAATTCGTGCTCGACGCGGCCCGCCTCGACCAGGCGCAGCAGAATTAGGAACTAGCGTTGATGAGTCGTTACTGCCCTTTTCGTTTTTCGACATTGCTGACCGCCGCAGGCCTGGCGCTGCTGCTGCCTGCTTCGCTGCATGCCCAGACCGCCCCGCAGCAGACCGCCCAGCAGGCGGCACTGTCCGATAGCGCCAAAACCGAAAGCAAGGCTGAAAGGAAGCCGGCCGAAACCACCTCGCAACAGGCCACAGCCCCGGTTGCCGTCAATCCGGCGGCGCAGAAGGGCGTTACCGGCAAGGCGATCGAGAAGGTGAAGGAAGTTGCGAAATCGGCCAGCGACATCTTCAACCGCGTTCCGTGCCTGCCGCCCAAGGGCGGCTCCAAATCGATGGGGTCGCTGCCGCGCGTCGCGAACAAGCTCGTCGCAGGCCTGCCGGTGGTGATCGTGGCGTTCGGATCGTCGTCGACCGCGGGCTACGGCGCGACCTCGCCGGACTTCAACTACCCCAACCGCCTCGCCGCGCAATTGCGCCGGCAATATCCGACCGCCAACATCTCCGTCGTCAATGCCGGCAAGGGTGGCGAGGACGCGCCGGAGATGATGAAGCGGCTGGAGACCTCCGTTCTCGACATGCATCCGGATCTGGTGATCTGGCAGGTCGGCACCAACGCGGTGCTGCGCAACCTCGATCCCGCCGAGACCGCAAAACTCGTCGAGGAAGGCATCGGGCGCATTCAGGCCGCGGGCGCCGACGTCGTGCTGATCGATCCGCAATATTCGCCGCGCGTCAACGAGCACGCCGAAAGCGCAGGCAAGATGATGAACCTGCTCAACAAGGTCGCCGAGCTTCGCAAGGTCGGCGTCTTCCCGCGCTTTGCGGTGATGAAGGACTGGCACGAAAAGCAGGCGATCCCGATCGAGAATTTCGTGATCGCCGACGGCCTGCACATGAGCGACTGGGGCTACGCCTGCTTCGCGCAACTGCTCGGCGACGACATCATCAGGTCGGTCGGCCAGATCAAGCTCGGCGTCGCCGTGCCCGCGGATGTGCGGGCCTATCGACCGATGTAGCCGTCACCCTCCCCCTCCAGGGGAGGGTGAAGTCCCTCACGCCCTCTCCAGCGCCTGCGCAACATCCTCGATCAGATCGTCGGCATGCTCGAGCCCTGCCGAGAAGCGGATAAAGCCTTCGCTGATGCCGAGTTCGGCACGCGCCTCGGGCGTCAGCCGCTGATGCGTCGTCGTCGCGGGATGGGTGACGAGGCTCTTGGCGTCGCCGAGATTGTTGGAGATCTTGGCAAGTCTCAGCGCATTGAGGACGCGGAAGGCTGCCGCCTTGCCGCCCTTCACCTCGAAGCCGACCAGCGTCGAGCCGCCGCGCATCTGCTTTTTCACCAGCGCCGCCTGCGGATGATCGGCGCGGCCGGGATAGATCAGGCGCGAGATCTTCGGATGGCTTGCCAGCACCTCAGCGAGCTTGGCCGCATTATCAGTCTGCGCGCGCACCCGCACGCCAAGCGTCTCCAGGCCCTTGAGCAGGACCCATGCGTTGAACGGCGACAGCGACGGCCCGGTCTGGCGCATGAAGTTGTGAAGGTGTTCGGCGATGAAGGCTTCGGACGAGAGAATGATGCCGCCGAGGCACCGGCCCTGGCCGTCGATATGCTTGGTCGCGGAATAGACCACGACGTCGGCGCCGAGCGACAGCGGGCTCTGCCAGATCGGGGTGGCGAAGACGTTGTCGACGACCAGCCGGGCGCCGCCCTTGTGCGCGATCTCGGCAATGCCCGGAATATCGAGCACGTCGAGCGTCGGATTGGTCGGACTCTCCAGGAAGAAGGTCTTGGTGTTGGGCCGCACGGCGCGCTGCCACTGGTCGAGATCGAGACCGTCGACCAGCGTCGTTTCGATGCCGTAGCGCGGCAGCAGGTCCTGCACGACGTAAAGGCATGAGCCGAACAGGGCTTTCGAGGCGACCACGTGATCGCCGGCCCTGAGGGGTGCCAGGATCGCGGTCGTTACCGCGGCCATGCCGGTGGCGGTGGAGCGGGCGGCTTCAGCGCCCTCGAGCTCGATCATGCGGCGCTCGAACATCGAGATCGTGGGATTGGAATAGCGCGAATAGATAAAGCCGGGATCCTCGCCCTTGAAGCGCGCCTCGCACTGCTCCGCGCTGTCGTAGACATAGCCCTGGGTGAGAAACAGCCCTTCCGACGTCTCGCCGAACTGCGAGCGCAGGGTGCCGCCATGCACGAGGCGGGTTTCGGGACGATAGCGCTTGGTAGAGCCAACTTCAGACATGTGACCTCCGCCGTGACCACTGGAAAATGGTCACAAAAAACCGGCCTGGAAATATTTCCACAGGCCGGGATCACACGTGTCCCCGGCCTGTTTAGCGATTTATTTAACGTGGCTGCAAGCCGGCCGGCTCAAATCACCACGGGATAAGTCATGCTGATATTCGCTTGCGCCCTTTCAGTCAAGGCGGCCATCGGATAACCCCTAAAAGCCCATATTTACGAGGTTTGGATGACATTTGGGCATCCGAAAGGGCCACCTCAGAGGACCGCGCCGTGTCGTTCACGCTACCGCCCGACGCCAACGGGATTTTGCCCGACCGCATGATTGCGGCGATGGCGGATGCGGGCCTGATCCTGCCGGCCTATCCCTTTGTCGAAAGCCAGATCCAGCCAGCCAGCCTCGACCTGCGGCTCGGCGACATCGCCTATCGCGTGCGCGCAAGCTTCCTGCCGGGGCCGGACGCCACGGTCGCCGAGCGCATCGACGAATTAAAGCTGCATGAAATAAATCTCTCCGACGGCGCGGTGCTGGAGACCAATTGCGTCTACATCGTCCCGCTCCTGGAAAGTCTCGCTTTGCCGCCGGAGATCGTGGCCGCCGCCAATCCGAAGAGTTCGACGGGACGGCTCGACGTGTTCACGCGCGTGATCGCCGACGGCACCCGTCGCTTCGACATGATCGGCGCCGGCTATCACGGCCCGCTCTATGCCGAGATCAGCCCGAAGACGTTTCCGGTGTTGCTCCGCGAAGGATCGCGGCTCAGCCAAGTGCGCTTCCGCACCGGCGACGCCATCCTCAGTGCCGACGAACTCGATGCGCTGCATGACGCCGAGCGGCTGGTCGATATCGACGATGCCGATCTCGCCAATGGCGTCGCGCTGTCGGTCGATCTGTCCGGCGAGAATTCCGGCGGCTTCGTCGGCTACCGCGCCAAGCGCCACACCGGCGTCGTCGATGTCGACCGTCGCGGCGGCTATGGCATCGACGAATTCTGGGAGCCGATTCCGGCGCGCCCCGACGGCAGCCTGATCCTCGATCCCGGCGAATTCTACATCCTGGCCTCGAAAGAAGCCGTGCAGGTGCCGCCGGATTACGCCGCGGAGATGGTGCCGTTCGATCCGCTGGTCGGCGAATTCCGCGTGCATTATGCGGGATTTTTCGATCCCGGCTTCGGCTATGCCGGCGCCGGCGGGAAGGGCGCACGCGCCGTGCTCGAAGTGCGCTCGCGCGAGGTGCCGTTCATCCTCGAGCACGGCCAGATCGTGGGCCGGCTGGTTTACGAGAAAATGCTCTCGCGCCCCGACGCCATGTACGGCCAGCGCATCGGCTCGAACTACCAGGCGCAGGGGTTGAAGCTGAGCAAGCATTTCCGGGTGTAGCTCGCCGTCATTGCGAGCGAAGCGAAGCAATCTATCGCACGGCATACCGGATAGGTGGATTGCTTCGTCGCTTGCGCTCCCTTGCGCAAACGCTACGCGTTTGTCGCAGGCAATGACGGCGAAGCCCTACCGCGCCGCCGATTTCGCCGCCGGCGTCACCCGCCAGATCGTGTTGCCGACGTCGTCGGCCACCAGCAGCGCACCCTGCTTGTCGAGCCGCACGCCGACGGGGCGGCCCTGCGCTTCGCCGTTGTCGTTGAGGAAGCCGGTCAGCACGTCCTTCGGCGGACCCGATGGCTTGCCGTCCTTGAAGGGTACGAAGATCACCTTGTAGCCGGCACGGGGCTTGCGATTCCACGAGCCGTGCTGGCCGATGAAGGCGCCGCCTTCCATGTCGGGCGGGAAGAGATTTCCGGTGTTGAAGGCAAGCCCGAGCGAAGCCGTATGCGCGCCGAGCGCATAATCAGGCGCCATCGCCTTCTGCACCAGATCGGGCCGCCGCGGCTCGACGCGCGTGTCGACGCGGTCGCCGAAATAGCTGTACGGCCAGCCGTAGAACCCGCCATCCTTCACCGAGGTCATGTAATCGGGCACCAGATCGTTGCCGAGTTCGTCGCGCTCGTTGACGACGACCCAGAGTTCGCCCGTCGTCGGATTGAAGGCCGGGCCGTTGGGATTGCGCAGGCCTGACGCGAACACGCGCCATTGGCCCCTGGCCCGATCGACCTCCAGCACGGCAGCGCGATCCTTCTCGGCCTCCATGCCGTTCTCGCCGATATTGCTGTTGGACCCGACGGTCGCATACAGCTTGCTTCCGTCGGCGCTCGCCGTCAGGTCCTTGGTCCAATGATGATTGAGCGGGCCGCCGGGCAGGTCCGCCAGCTTGACGCCGGCCGCGCTGATCCTGGTGTCGCCCTCGCGGTAAGGGAATTTCATGATTGCGTCGGCATTGGCGACGTAGAAATCCTCGCCGACCAACACCATGCCGAACGGCGAATTCAGATTGCTCAGGAAGATGCTGCGGGTCTCGGCGACGCCGTCACCGTCGGCATCGCGCAGCAACGTGATGCGGTTGGCGCTCGGCACACCTGCGCCAGCTTTGCTCTGCGCCAGCCCGTAGATGAAGCCCTTGATGCTGAAGCCGCCCTGTTTCGGCGGCGCGTTGCTCTCGGCGACCAGCACGTCGCCGTTCGGCAGCGTGTAGACGGTGCGCGGATGATCGAGCCCGGTGGCGAAAGCGGTAACCGTCATGCCATTGGCGGCGGTCGGCCTGGCGCCATCCGGCCAGCGGTTGACCGAGGCGATCTCAACCGTCGGGATCCATGAATGTTCCGGCGGCGGCAGCGTGGGTGTGGGACCATAGCTCTGCGCCACGGTCGCGGTGTCCTTGGGGTCGTTGCAGGCGGTCAACGGCAGCGCCAACACGCCGACGCAAATGGCCAAGGGGATTTGCTTGCGCATGGCGAGGTTCCCGGGTTGTTGCTCTACCAATGCGGTGGCGGCTCGAACGTTCGTCGCGTCGGCATGAATTCCCTGTGAAGTGGCTGGCCGGCGGCGCGGCCCGCGCAGGTGGTGGGCGTATGGCTCCTCGCCTGCAATCCCGCAGGCCCCCATTGCGCCCGGTGCACGCGGAATCGCCCCACGCCATGCTAGGAAAAGCGCGCGCCACGGCCACGAGAGACCGCGCGCGGGGAGCAGAAATGTCCGACCTCGGCGTCGCCGAAATTCCCGTAGACGAAAAGGAGCGTCCGCTTCCGCCGCCGGAGCCGCGGGCGAAGAACGCGCTGCTCGACGGGCCGATCCTGCGCACGCTGTTATGGCTCGCCTGGCCGAACGTGATCGCGCTGACCGCGGGCACCTGCGTCGTTATCGCCGAAACCTCCTATATCGGACGCCTGGGCGTGGAAGCGCTGGCCGCCATGGCGCTGGTGTTTCCGACCGTGATCCTGACCATGACGATGTCCGGTGGCGCCATGGGCGGCGGCGTGGCATCCGCGATCGCGCGCGCGCTCGGCGCCGGCGACCGCGACCGCGCTTCCACCCTTGCCTCGCACGCGTTGCTGATCGGCCTGTGCTTCGGCCTCGTCTTCATGCTGGGCATGCTGATCTTCGGGCCCGCGCTGCTCGAACTGCTCGGCGGCCGCGGCAATGTGCTGACGCTGGCGGTTGCCTATACGCAAATCTTCTTCGGCGGCGCGGTGGTGCCGTGGCTGATGAACACGATGTCGGGCATCCTGCGCGGCACCGGCAACATGAAGCTGCCGTCGCTCCTGATGCTGTCGTCGTCCGTTTGTCAGATCATTCTGGGCGGCACGCTCGGTTTGGGCCTCGGCCCGATCCCGCAATTCGGCATGCGCGGCGTCGCGGCCGGCTCGCTGATCGCCTACCTCATCAGCATTTCCGTGATGACATGGTATCTGTTCTCGGGCCGCGCGCGTGTCGTTCCCAAGATCCGAGGGCTTCGCATTCGCTGGCCGATGTTCATCGATATTTTGAAGGTCGGCGCCATCGCCTGCTTCTCGCCGCTGCAGTCGGTGCTGACCATCAGCATCTTCACCCACATGCTGGCAAGTTTCGGCACCGAGATCCTGGCCGGCTACGGCATCGGCGCGCGACTCGAATTCATGCTGACGTCGATCGCATTCGCCGTCGGCATTGCCACGGTGCCGATGGTCGGCATGGCTGTCGGTGCAGAGCGCATTGCGCGGGCTCGCAGGATCTGCTGGATCGCGGGGATCGTTGCATTCGTCTCGGTCGGCACGGTTGCAACCTTCATCTCTGTATTCCCCGACATCTGGGTGAACCTGTTCACCGATGATCCGAGCGTGCGTGCCGCCAGCCGGCAGTATTTGTCTACGGCGGCGCCGATGTATGCGTTCCTCGGCCTTGCCACGACGTGCTATTTTTCGTCGCAAGGCGCGGCCAAGGTGATCGGGCCGGTGCTGGCGCAAACCGCGCGGCTCCTGTTCATCGGCGCCGGTGGCTGGTGGTTGCTGTCGCACGACGCCACTGCGCAGAATTTCTTCGTGCTCGCGGCGTCGTCGATGGTGCTGCTCGGCGTGCTGTCGTGTGTAAGCGTGGTGCTGACCCGCTGGGGGCCGAAGCCGCGCGTGCCCGGGGTGAAGCCGGCGTTGTCGTGATCACTGTCTTTCCGGGGCGATGCGAAGCATCGAACTACGGTGCGCAGTTGCGCACCTGAGAATCTCGAGATTCCGGGTCTGGTCCTTCGGACCATCCCGGAATGACGGATGCAACTACCGCCGTCGATGCCGCCGACCCGAGCGGCCGCCGCCGACATTGGCCATGCGCATCAGTTGCGGGACCATGCTCATCAACTCGCTGCCGCCGGCGCCGCCGAGCATGCCCATGAAGTCGCCGCCGCCGAAGTTCATGCCGCCGGTGTTGATACCGTAGCTATCGGACATGTAACCGCCGCCGGCCGGAATCCCCCCGCCAAAACCGCCGGGGATGCCACCGCCCATCATTCCGCCAAGACCCCCACCGCCGCCTTCCATCATGCGGCTCATCATCGGGCCCATGGTCTGCATCATCGCGGCGAAGCGGCGCTTGCCCATCTTCGCCTTCATCATTTCCAGCATCGGTGCCATCTGCGTCATCATGTCCTGTCCGCCGCCGCCGGCGAACTGCGCCTTCGCCGGCGTCGAGATCAGGGTGAACAGCAACAGCAGCGTGGCCGCCTGGCAGACTACCTTGTCAGCTCCAGTCATGGTTCTGCTCCTCATGCGCGGGCGGCCGCGGGCGCGGCGCCATTCGGACGCACACGCCGAGGCTAGGAGCGGGTGGTGAGGCGGTCTGTGAGAAAGATCACGATGCTCTGCGGCGGGCAGTGAACTCGGTGATGACCCGCCATGATGCGCGGGCATCCGCCGAGACTTCGCCGCGCCAGAGGAATGAATCGGCGGTGATGTCTGCGAAACTCCAGCGGGCCAGTTGGCCGTCCGGCCGCGTGCCCAACTGCACGATGTCGCGGCCTTGCGCGCGGCCGATCATCTGCAGGAAATTCCGCGTCACCGGATCGGTCCACTGAATCCGCCAGGCGTCGATATCGGGATCGTAGACGCGCAGCGTGGTGCCGTAGGAGTTGACGCTGGCTGCGGCATCACCGTGGCGTGCCTCACCCCGCGGCGGAACGATCCAGACATCCTGGATCGCGCGCCCCTCCAGCGCCCAGCCAAAATGCCATTCGCCGGCGCGACGGCGCTCCGTGCCGTCTTCGGAAAATTGCCTGACGTCGAGATCCCAGGAGCCGACGAAGCGGCCGTAGAGATCCATCTTGCCGGCGCGGTCGGCCGAGGGGCCGTCCGCGCCGAGGGCGTCGAGAAACGCTGACATCATGCCGCGCTGCGCCCCAGCGCCGTTTGCATGGCGGCCAGGCCCAGATCCATCTGTCCGTCCATGTAGGTCGCGAGCTCGTTCGGAAGTACATCGGCGATCCACACGAAGCGGGTGCGGCCGCCGCTCGCGGCGAAGACCTGTGCAGAAGCGCTGTGCTGCCTGATGCGCTCGCTGACGATGGCATAGACCAGCCGCCGCCGCGTCTCGTCGCAGTCGACCAGAATTTCGCGCGCCACCGTGCCGTTCGCGAAGGTGACGATGCGTGCATCGCCATCGAGCTTGGTGTCGGTCACGAAGCCAGGCACGAGCCGCGTATGCAGCGCACCGAAATCGCGCAGAGCGTTCCAGACGTCGTCGGGGTTGGCGTCGATGATGATCTCTTTGTGGATGGAGGCCATGATTCTAATCCGTTGTTGTTGGGGAATTGTAGGGTGGGCAAAGGCGCACCTGCGCCGTGCCCACCATCTATCTGCGATCGCCGTCTTGAATGGTGGGCGCGCTTCGCTTTGCCCACCCTACGCACCTACGTGCTGGTGGCGCGCTACGTGCAGACAGCCTCGACATTGTTGCCGTCGGGGTCGATCAGGAACGCGGCGTAATAGGTCGGGCCGTAGTCCGCGCGCGTCCCGGCGCCGCCATTGTCGCGGCCGCCGGCCTTCAGGCCTTCGGTATGGAATTTCTTGATCGCGGCATGATCCTTGGCGCGGAACGCGACATGCGCGCCGGTCGCGGCCTTGCCCTTGTGCAGATGCAGCCAGAGCGCAGGCGCGTCCTTCGGGCCGAAGCCTGCGCCGGAATCGTCGCGCGAGCACAGCACGAAGCCGAGCGGCGCCAGCGCCGCGGTATAGAAGCGCACGCTGGCGTCGAGATCGCCGACACGTAATCCGATGTGGTCGTACATGATTTTCTCCAGTCGAAAATGCCGCGAGCTTGCGCGGCCTGGAGAAAGCCTAGCTAGTTGAAGGCCAGCCGTTCTTGGAAAATCTTGCGCTGGCCCCGCGAGGCTTGGCGGAACTTCAGCGGCGAGGCGCCGGCGGCGCGATGGAAGGTGCGCACGAAATTGGAGAGGTCGGCAAAGCCGACGTCATAGGCGATATCGGTAACCGCGCTGTTGTCGTCGGCTAGGCGCCGCGCGGCATGGCGCAGCCGCGAGCGCACCAGATATTGGTGCGGGGTGACACCGAGCACTTCCGAGAACAGCCGCAGGAAATGAAACGGGCTGATCCCGGCCTGCGCGGCCGCGTCCTCCAGGTTGATCTGACGGTGCGAATTGGCATCGATCCACAGTGCGGTTTCCACCGCGCGGCGGCGGTCGCGCGCCGCATCGGGACCGGATTTGCGCGGCTTGCCGGAAACGACTTCGACAAAGCGGCTCGCCAGCACCTGGCCGATCTCGTCGAGCCCGATGTCGCTGCTGCCATCTGCTGCCGATTGCGCCAGCTCGCCCAGCACCACGAGCTCCGGCAGCGGCGGCGCGGCGCCGATCTGCCACGGCGTCTGGCTGTCGCCGAGCGCGTCCACCAGTTCAGGGCTCAGGAAGAACGAAAGGCATTCGTCGCCGCAGACGTGCTCATGGATGCAGGTATATTCGTCGCCGGGATGGCCGATCAGCACCGATCCCGCCACCAGCTCATTGAACTTGCCGCGGCAGTGCAGGCCAAAGCTGCCCTTACGCACATAGGAAATCGAGTGGCAGCGGTGCTGCTCCGCAAACGGCGTATCGCCGGGCCCCGCACTGCAGCGAAAGTCCGACACCGAGATGGATTTGCGCTCGATGAGCGTGGTCGCGATCATCCCGCAGATTTAGGAATGCGCACGGGGCGGTGCAACCGGCAGCAACACGTCAAACAATGTCTTGCTGGCGGTCGGGCTGGCACCCTCGATCGAGAGCAACCGCCGCTTGGATACCGCCCCGCCATGGGCTGAGATCTTGTCGGCGTAATTGCCGGCTTCGAGGACGCGATGGCAGGGCACGATGATCATGAAGGGGTTGCGGCCGATCGCCTGCGACACCGAATAGACCGCGCCGGAGGCGCGAAGGCTGCTGGCCACTTCCGAATAGGTCCGGGTCTCGCCGCGCGGAATCTGGCGCGCATAGGCGTAGACACGCTGGTTGAAGGCGGGAATGCCGGTCATATCCAGCGCGATGTCGGCAAGATCGTACGCCGCCCCGCGCAGCAGGGCTGCGATGCCTTCGATCGCGACCTGCACGTTCGCAGGCGGGGGAAGCTCGCGGGCGTCAGGATAAAGCTGATAGAGCCGCCGCCGCGTATCGATCTCGCGGACTTCAGGGAGCTGCACGCCGATAATGCCCGCCGGGCTCCACGAAATCCCGCAGCGGCCGATCGCCGTGTCAAAAATGGTGTACCTACGCCCCGTCATACGCCGCCCAGCCCTGATTTGGAATCATAGCATCGGCGCGATGAATCGCATCCGGAATTTTGGGGAAGTTAACAGTGAGACGGAATCGCGAATGGAACAGCTTGGCGAATGGCGCGCGGTCGGCTAATCATGGGAGCATGATCCGGAAAAGTGGTCGCCGGTTTTCCGAAAAGATCATGCTCGATGAAAGAGCGATCCGCGGGCGTAGTTCAATGGTAGAACGGCAGCTTCCCAAGCTGCATACGAGGGTTCGATTCCCTTCGCCCGCTCCAATCTCCGCCCAGGCTTCTACGTCTCGGGTTCAGAAATCATAGATCATCTCAAATTTCGAACCGTTTTCGCCGATCAGGCGTAGCGTATCCTTCAGCGCGTCGACGCGTACCTCGAGGGTGATCCTGTATCGGTCCCCCTCCGGATGGTAAAATAACTCTCGCCGGTCGATCACTCTGGCTGACGCCGAGATCGGCTCCTCGGCGTTCTTCGATAGATACGCGAGCGCGATCGTGTCGTGTCCCATGATCTCGATGAACGAAACGTCATTCTCGATCAGCTTCACAAGCGCGGTTTTGAAACCTGCGTATCGTTCGGTTTCGATGAGAAAGCGATTGCCGCTCAGTTCCTTCAGGACCTTGATGCGGTCGTCATCCAAATGGGCGCGATTGGCTGATTGGACGACGCTGAACGTCTGATTATCCTTTTGCTCCGCGCTGAGGAGCCACAGATGCGCGTATGAGCCTTTGAGCAGGTACGAGACCGAGAACGCGATTTTCCGCTCGGCATTCCTGACGAACGCTCCGTTGAAGAGCGCAGTTTCGCGCCAGATACCCGAGAGATCGGCGAAGTAGGGGTAGTGATACCACGTCGTCTGATACAGCGTCTTGGCGTAGCTGTTCCAGGATTTTGCAATGAACCGATCGACCTCGGTATCGCTCCCCGCGATCGCCTGGGTGATGCGGCCGACCGTATTCTCGTAGACGAATTTGACGCCGTACTCGACCGTCAGATTGATGCCGATGACCCAGGAAACAAAATTGTACTGCCAGTTGAATTCCTGACCTTTGCTTTTCTCGAGCGACAGGAAGTAGCAGCTCCAGAAATTCCCGATGGCCGTTGCAAACGGAAAGTCTGTCTGCCGTCCTCCGCTCGCAAGGAAATCGCCGAATTCATTGTAGCTGTAGACCTGGTACCACTCGGCCAGCGTCAGATATGTCTGCTCCTTGCCTCGGCTGAAATAGGCTGGATACTCTGTTGCGATGCTCTTGCGTTCAGCGGCCGAAAGCCTCGGATGCGCAACGGAGCTTGTCGCAAGGGGACTCGCGAACAAGGCCGGGTCGCGGTCGCTGTAAAACTTGATGGTCGCGACAATGGCCAGGGAGAGAAGCGCCAGGGCAAGCGCGGCCATGGCCGTGGCGAGGCCGAGAAACAGGCGACGGACTACTCTCATTTGCTGGTCAAACGCGATAAGGTGGGAGGGACGACATTCTGCAGGGGATGAGCTGGATAGCGCCAGCAACCCATGGCTGTGCAGGGCGCCGTGTCAACCTTTCAAAGGGGAGCGGGAATGGTGCCGGGTTCAACGATAGGGCACGGAGCTGGGCGTTGACCGAAGCGATCACTTCCTCCGACACCATCCGCAACAATCTCCTGATGGCCGCCGCCGGCGGCATCCTGACCGGCATACTCACGCCACTGTCGCCGCTGTTGATCGACAGGATCACCGGACCCAACGGGCAGTTTCGCATTTCATTGGTCGCGGTGCCGTTCGCCGTGCTCGTCTTCGTCCTCGTGTGGCGTTTCAGCGCCAACCGGTGGTGGGCGGCGCTGATCGCCGCCGTCGTCACCATGATCGCTTTCGTCTGTGCGGTGGATGCCGCGGTCCTCGTCGAGGGGAATACCGGCGATGCGCCGCGGGCCATGCGCTATCTCCTCGCGGGCCTGACCGGCGGGCTCATCGGTACGGCCATCATGGCGTTCGGCATGGCGTTGTTGCCGGCGGGGCCGCGGCAGCTTGCGGCCTGGTCGCCGATGCTGATCACGGGCGCGCTGGCCGGCACGCTGCTAGCGCTCGATGATGCGCTCGGGTTCGACGAAAAGGTCTCGTTGCTCTATCCGCTCTGGCAGGCGGCGGTGGCGGTGCGGCTGACGATGATCTTGCGGCGGTACTGACGTGCCGGAGCCGCATACAGCCCCGTAGTTCTACCGCCCCGCATTAAAGCCTGCATTAAGGCTGCCTTAGCCGGGTTCCGCCTACCTTGACCGCTCCTCCACTCAGCGGAAACACAACATGCGGATCGGTCGGCTCTTTGCACTATCGATGCTTTCGGTGACGATCCTGGCGGTCGTCCTTGGCGCCGGCGTTCTCGTTCCGCAATATCGTACCTTTGCCAGCAAGAGCGAGGCGATCAAGGCGGTGGAGGCCTATGGCACGGTGCTGGCGGTTGGCCAGCAGGTCGCCGGTTACCGCGCGCCTTATGTCGGTCCCTTGTTTCAGGAAGGCGCTGCGACGCAGGCCCAGCTCGATGCTGCCGCGAAGGCCGTGCAGACGGCAGATGCAGCGTTCGCAAAGGCGCGGACCGCGGTCGGCGCGCTCAGCGATGGCGCGGCGATCATCCAGGGCCTCAATCAGGCGGCGGCCAAGCTGGCCGAGGTTCGCTCGGCGAGCGATCGCGCGATGGGCCTGCCGATGAGTGCGCGCGATCAGGCCGATATCAAAGGCTTCCTGCCTGGCATTGCCGCGGTTGTCGGGATTCTCGAGCCGTTGTTGAACCGCCTTGAAAATCAGGTCGCGATGGCGGATGCGTCGTTGACCGCGCTATTGAATGTCGCCCGCACGTCGCAGGATCTGCGGATCTCTGCCGGCGGCCGGGCTGCTACGGTCTCGCTTGCGATCAGCACCCGACGTCCACTGACGGCGGCTGAAATATCCAGCATGGACCGCGCCCAGGGCCGCGTGGATCTCGACCGCGAACGGATCGAGGCCGGTGTGGATCAGATCGGAAGTCCGCCCCGTCTTGCGAAAGCGATGAACGACGCAGTCGAGGCCTATTTCGGAAAGGCCGCGCCATGGCTTGACAAGGAAGTGGCGGCGGGACGCAACGATGGCAAGTTCGGCATCAACTCCGATCAGCTCGCCAGCACGATCGTGCCAGCGGTGCAGGCCTTCTTTGGTGTGCGTGATGCCGCGCTGGCGGAAGCTGCCGAACGCGCAGGTGCCGCGCGCGATGCTGCCTTGACGATGCTGGCGCTGGGTGGCCTTGCCGTCATGGCATTGCTCGCCGTGCTTGCCGGCGTCACCGTGATGCTGCGGCGGCGCGTGATTATGCCGCTGGCGAACCTGACCGGCGTGGTCGGCGATCTCGCCGCGGGCCGGCATGACGTCGCGATCCCGACCATCGCGCGTGCCGACGAGATCGGCGCCATGGCGGGCTCGCTGCAGGTGTTCAAGGACGCGCTCATTGCCAAGAAAGCCGCCGACGAAGCGGCTGCTGTGGAAGCCGATGCAAAGATTCAGCGCGGCCAGCGGGTCGACCGGATCACCAGCGATTTCGAGGCAATGATCGGCGAGATCGTCGAGGTCGTTGCGTCTGCCTCGACCGAGCTGGAAGCCTCCGCCGGCACGCTGACGGCGACCGCGGAGCGTTCCGAAGAACTGACCACCATGGTTGCGGCGGCGTCCGAGGAAGCCTCCACCAATGTGCAGTCGGTCGCATCCGCCACCGAAGAGATGGCATCGTCCGTCAACGAGATCAGCCGTCAGGTCCAGGGCTCGGCGCGCATCGCCAATGAGGCGGTGGAGCAGGCGCAGAAGACCAATGACCGCGTCGCCGAGCTCGCCAAGGCGGCCGCCCGCATCGGCGACGTGGTGGAGCTGATCAACACCATTGCCGGCCAGACCAACCTGCTGGCGCTGAACGCCACCATCGAGGCGGCGCGCGCGGGCGAGGCCGGACGCGGTTTCGCGGTGGTAGCCTCCGAAGTGAAGGCGCTGGCCGAACAGACCGCAAAAGCGACCGGCGAAATCAGCCAGCAGATTTCGGGCATCCAGGCTGCGACCCAGGAATCGGTCGGCGCCATCAAGGAGATCAGCGATATCATCGGGCGGATGTCCGAGATCGCCTCCACCATCGCCGCCGCTGTCGAGGAGCAGGGCGCGGCGACGCAGGAAATTTCCCGCAACGTACAGCAGGCCGCGCACGGCACGCAGCAGGTTTCCGCCAACATCACCGACGTGCAGCGTGGCGCCAGCGAGACCGGCTCCGCTTCGGCGCAGGTACTCACGGCCGCCAAATCGCTGTCGGGCGAAAGCGACCGGCTGAAGCGCGAGGTCGGAAAATTCCTCTCCTCGGTGCGCGCGGCTTGAGCCGCGCTAAGGCTTGATCGTCAGCACCGCCTTCATGTTCGGATGATACCGGCAGTAATACTCGACACTGCCGGCCTTCTTCAGAACCGACGTCACCGTCTTCTTCGGCGGCGTGTTTACATCGAAATCGCCGTTGCGCGCGGTCGCGGTGTGCACGAATACGTCCTTGTTGATCCATTCGATGGTGTCGCCGACCGTGGCCGAGACCTCGGCCGGCGCGAACACCAGATTGTCGATCGTGATCTGTATCGTCGCCGCATGCGCCGGGACGGCCATCGCGCCGATCAGCAAGGCGATCATGACAAGCAGACAGCGTCCCGGACGCATGGCAGGCTCCCTACTTCAGCTTGGCGGCGACTTGTTCGGCGTGCTGCTGGTGGCCCTGAAAGATCTTCAGGCCGGTCTGCAGCAGGCTCTTCAGCTCGGCGTTGCTGGCTGACGGAATGAGTTGCGTCTCCAGCGCGCCGTTGACGGCCTTGTGGTAGGCAACCTCGTTGGCGACGTAGGCCTTGTCGTATTCGGCGCCTTTCAGCTTGTCGAGCTCGGCGAGCTTGTCGGCCGCCTGCTTCGACAGCGCCTTGCTGGTGTCGTTGTCTTCCGGCGTCACCTTCAGCTTCTTGACGAGGTCGAGCGCCTGTTTGTTCACGGCCTCATGGTCGCGCACCATGTCTTGTGCGAACGCCTTCACGTCCTTGTTGCTGGCTTTCGAAATCGCCTGCTTGGCGGCGTTGATGTCGAGGACGCCGGCGGTGTAGGCGATATGCGCGATCTGCGGGTCGGTGGGCTTTGCGCCTTGCGCCAGCGCGGCGCCGGTCAACAGGCCTAGTGCGGCGATCGCCGCGCTCAATCGAATGAACATGGTTTGACACTCCTGTGGCGCGGCGAGCCGCGCGCTGTTGCACAGGAGTTGGATGACGGAAGCGTGCGGACGTTCCCGAAATTCTCAGGCCAAACCGAGCCGCTTCAGCACGGCATCCGTCAGCCGCTCGCAGCGCCGACCGGCAAAGGGAAACGCTTCCATCACCACGGGGCCGATCTTCCGCTCGACATTGTCGCGCAGCATGGCGCGGGCGCGGTGCAGGCGGGTCTTCACCGTCTCCGGCTTCAGCGAAAGAATTTCGGCGGTCTCCTCCACGTTCATCCCCTCGATGACGCGGGTAATGAAGACGAGGCGGAACGCTTCCGGCAATTCATCGATGGCGTGCTCGACGACATGCTGGATTTCACGCTGGGCCATGGATTTTTCCGGATCGTCTGAAGCGGCAAGAGGAAATGGGATGATCTGGGCTTCAAGCGCGCCCTGCGGCAGCGAATCCATCTCGACCGTGGGCCGCTGGCGGCGCAGCCGGCCGAGCGCCTCGTTCATGGTGATCCGCGACAGCCAGGTCGACAGGCTGGAATCGCCACGAAAGCTCTCCAGATGGGTGAAGGCGCGGACGTAAGCCTCCTGCACGACGTCTTCGGCCTCGCCGTCGTTGCGCAGGATGCCGCGGGCGAGCCGGTAGAGCCGGCGGTTGTTCGCCTGCATGATCGCGCGCACCGCCGCCTCGTCGCGGGCCAGCGCCCGCCGCACGAGTTCGGTGTCGCCGGTGTCGAGAGGCGCGATCTTCGGTATCTGGACCTGACGCATGATGTCCACCAATAACAGGGTATTGGGGATTGGATGCGGAAGGAGCGGGAAGGTTCCTGAAATATTTCGGGGCCGTAGGGTGGGCAAAGGCGCGTTTGCGCCGTGCCCACCATCTCTCATTCGCGCAATTAATGGTGGGCACGCTTCGCTTTGCCCACCCTACACATCCGTTACGCCGCGGGCACCTGATCCAGGAACCCGGTAATGCTGCGGATGCGGCCGTCGCTGAGCACCGCAAAATCGGTTCCCTTGATCGGGCTGTCGCCGCCGTCGGGGCCAAGTCCCCAGGAAAAGCGGAGGTGGTCGCCGAAGCCGTTGGGCTCGCCGATCAGCCTGAACTGGAAATCCGGGAAGCGCTGCTGCACGCCCGCGATCAGCGCGTCGACGCCGTCATGGCCGTCGCCCGACATTAGGGGATCGACATATCGGGCGTCGCTGGTCCAGTTCGCGGCCAGCATTTCGCGACGGCGGCCGGGCGTCCGCTCGTTCCACAGGTCGATGTAGTTGCGGGCGATCGTGTTGACGTCGGTCATGATGTTCTCCTTCATTGGTGCCGAGCGGATCGGCAGACCATAGAAAGCCGGCGCGGGACGATCGATTACCTCGGAGGTCATGGATCGGCCTCGGAGGTTTGGGATTTCGAATTTGTGGTGTGACGCAAGGCAGGAAGCGAGCGCGTATGTCGGTAATTGTTGCAGGAACGAAGATTTCCGGTCTTGGGCTCGCCACCACGACCGTCGCCAAGCAATACGCGCATCTCGTCAGGGAATTTCCCGATATCAGGGACGTGCACCGGTGGGGCACCCTGAATCTTCAGCTCGAATACCCGCTGCGCATCCTCAATCCCGATCATACGACCTCGCCGATCGAATGGGATCCGGGATTCAAGGAGCAGTTCAGCCTGACGCGAATAGATGTCGAGCTGTGCGATCGGGCCGCGAAGCCGCAACCGGCGTGGATCTATGTGGCGCATCGTTCGCCTCATCGCGCCAACACGCTCTTTATCGAACTCCTCACGGCGACGCTTCAGGTCAAGAATGGAGACCGGTTGCTCGTTCGTCTTCCGAGCTACAGATACTCATCCTGCATATTGCTGTGAGGCGAAACCCGTTTCTCGCATGCTCGATTGGGCTGGGTTCTGCGCCGGATCTGGCGTAAGATCATGGCCTCAACCTCGTCGGTTCCTGATCAAGGTCAAAGCCCAGCCGTGACGGAAAAGACAACGCCGCAGCCGCATGCGGGCGCCGACTGGGCGCAACAGGTATGGCTGTGGCCGCTGCAAGCCACCAGGCTGGCGCTCGACAGCTACGCACAATGGTTCGCTGATTCCAGGCCAGCGCCTTCCCGCGCGCCCGAGCAAGCGCCGCTCGCCTGGACCACGCCAAATACGGTGGCGCTGCAACTTCCATCGATGCGGTTGCGGCAATTCTTGCAAGGGAAAGCGGAGCAACAGCCGGTCCTCGTCTGCGCGCCCTATGCGCTGCACGGCGCAGAGATCGCGGACTTTGCGCCGGGCCACAGCCTGGTCGAGGCGCTGCACAAGGGCGGCATCGATCGCGTCTATGTCTCGGACTGGTGCTCGGCCACGCCGGAGATGCGCCATCTGTCGATCGACAATTACCTTGCCGATCTCAACGTGGCGATCGACGAGATCGGCGCACCGGTCGATCTTGTCGGCCTGTGCCAGGGCGGGTGGCTGTCGCTGATCTATGCCGCCCGTTTTCCCGGCAAGGTGCGGCGGCTGGTGCTCGCCGGCGCCCCGGTCGATGTTTCCAAGCCGTCGGAACTCTCGAAGATGGTGGCCGCGCTTCCCCAGCCGGCGTTCGAGCAGATGGTGCGCCAGGGCGACGGCGTCGTCAGCGGCGAGCACATGCTGCGGTTCTGGAACATTCCGTTCAGCCAGCACGATGTGGAAACAGCGCTGCAGCGGGATCTCGGTGACGGATCGGACGAGGCGCAGATGCTGCTGGATCGCTTCGAGCGCTGGGATCGTGCGGCGCTGGATCTGCCGGGGACGTATTATCTCGAGGTGACGGAGCGGGTGTTTCGCAAGAACCAGATCGCGCGCGGGCGCTTCGTTGCGCTCGGCCGCAAGATCGATCTCGCCGAGGTGCGCCTGCCGGTTTTCCTGCTGGCGGGAGAGAGCGACATCGTCGTTCCGCGCAATCAGGCGTTTGCCACCGCACGGCTGCTCGGCACGCAACCGGCGTGGCTGGAACGCGCCTGCGAGCCGTGCGGCCATCTCGGCCTGTTCATGGGAAGCAAGGCCCTGAGCCATTCCTGGCGCCGGATCGCCCGCTGGCTTCAGGCCGACATCGGCGATGTCGCAGGCGCAAGGATCAGCGCGTAAGGCGCAAAACGAAAATGCCCCGGATCGCATCTGCAATCCGGGGCATTTGAATGAATACTGTGAAGCGATGGGGACTTACTTCGCCGCGACCACCATGATCTCGACGGTGTATTGCGGCGCCGCCAGCTTGGCCTCGACGGTCGCGCGCGCCGGGGTGTTGCCGGCCGAGACCCAGCTGTCCCACACCGCGTTCATTTCGCCAAACGTCTTCATGTCGGTGATGTAGATATTGGCGGACAGCAGCTTCGACTTGTCGGTACCGGCCTTGGCGAGATGGCCATCGATGATCGACAGAATGTCCTGCGTCTGCTCGGTCACACTCTTGCCGGCCGCCTTGCCGGCGACGACGCCAGCGAGGTAGACGGTGTTGCCGTGGACGACGACCTGGCTCATGCGAGGTCCGGTTTCGAAGCGCTGGATGGTCATTTTGTTCTCCTGATAGGGGGCGGCGGTTTCTTAGCGTGCTGACGCCTTGAGCGCCACTGCGTTATTTGCATCGATTGCACCGATGCGCCGCTTAACCCGCAGCCTTCGCGGCCGCGCGTCCGGCATTCCTGCCCGAGAACAGGCAGCCGCCAAGGAAGGTACCCTCCAGCGAGCGGTAGCCATGCACGCCGCCGCCGCCGAAGCCGGCGGCTTCGCCCGCGGCATATAGTCCCCGGATGATCTGGCGGTCCGTGCCGAACACGCGCGAGTCCAGATCGGTCTCGAATCCGCCCAGCGTCTTGCGCGTCAGGATGTTGAGCTTCACCGCGATCAGCGGGCCGTGTTCGGGGTCGAGAATTTTGTGCGGCTTTGCGGTGCGGATCAGTTTGTCGCCGATATAGCGGCGCGCATTGTGCAGGTTCATCACCTGCGCATCCTTGACGTAGGGATTGGTGATCTCGCGGTCGCGCGCCTCGATCTGCGCCTTGACGTGATCGAGCTTGAGCAGGTCGTTGCCGGCGAGCGCGTTCATCGCGCTGACGAGGTCGGCGAGATTGTCGCGCACGATGAAGTCGGCGCCGTTCTGCTTGAACGCTTCGACCGGCGCCGGCGCGCCCTTGTTGGTGGCGCGCTTGATGGTCATGCGCCAGCTTTTTCCCGTGAGGTCGGGATTCTGTTCGGAGCCGGAGAGCGCGAACTCCTTCTTGATGATGCTCTGGGTCAGGATGAACCAGGAATAATCGTGGCCGGTCGACATGATGTATTGCAATTGGCCGAGCGTGTCGGAGCCGGGAAACAGCGGCGCAGGCAGGCGCTTGCCCGTGGCGTCGAACCACATCGAGGATGGGCCGGGCAGGATGCGGATGCCGTGTCGCGGCCAGATCGGGTTCCAGTTTCGGATGCCCTCGACGTAGTGCCACATCCGGTCGCGGTTGATCAGCCGGCCGCCGGCGGCCTCGGTGATGCCGATCATGCGGCCGTCGACATGTTCGGGCACGCCGGAGATCATGAATTTCGGCGGCTCGCCCAGGCGCTTCGGCCAGTTCTGCCGGACCAGTTCGTGATTGCCGCCGATGCCGCCGGAGGCGACGACCACCGCCTGCGCGCGCAGTGTGAAATCTCCGATCACTTTCCGCGATGAACTCTTGCCGCGTTCGACGCTGTCGGGTTCGAGCACCGAACCGCTGACGCCCTCGACCGCACCGTTCGTCATCATGAGTGTGTCGACGCGGTGGCGAAACCTGAACGTTAACCGGCCATTTTTTTGCGCTTCGCGTGCGCGGCGTTCGAACGGCTCGACAATGCCCGGGCCGGTGCCCCAGGTGACGTGAAAGCGGGGCACCGAATTGCCGTGGCCCATCGCGTCATAGCCGCCGCGTTCGGCCCAGCCGACCACCGGAAAAATACGGTGACCCATCGCGCGCAGCCAATCGCGCTTGTCGCCGGCGGCAAAGGCGACATAGGCTTCCGCCCATCGCTTGGGCCAATGATCATCGTCGCGGTCGAAGCCTGCGGTCCCCATCCAGTCCTGCAGTGCGAGATCGAAGGAGTCCTTGATGCCGAGACGGCGCTGTTCGGCAGTATCGACCAGAAACAATCCGCCGAACGACCAAAAGGCTTGGCCGCCAAGGCTTTGTTCGCCTTCCTGGTCGACGACGATGACGCGTTTGCCGGCGTCTGCGATCTCGGTTGCCGCGACCAGACCCGCCAGTCCGGCGCCGACCACGATTACGTCTGTGACCTCAGTCATCGTTTCCTCCCCCGTGCCATTTATGATTCAAGCCCGCGTCGCCGCGTGTGGTCAACGGCAAACGCCTTCTTGCCTGTGACCGCATCGTCACCCTCGCACGAGTCGTTTGTTCCAGTTTGGTACCTTTTCGCGCGGAGGGTGCAGCGGCCCGGCAACACTTAATTTGAATTTGTTTTGAGAGACCTTCGTTGCCTAGACAAAATCACGATCTCCAACGACGCTGCATCCTGTCTTGCATCACTAAGATGATCAGATTCGGTTTCGACAATTCTTCGACTGGGGCTGGGATATGAAGCTGGTGACGGGGTTGCTTGCCGCGGTGCTGCTGCTGGCGGGAGTTGGGGCGAGCCAGGCGGTGGTACGGATCGCGGACGACCGCGGCGGCCGCATCGGCACCTATGTCGACAAGTACCAGGGTCTGCGGACCTCGGGTGAAACCGTCATCATCGATGGCCTGTGCGCCTCGGCCTGCACCATCGTGCTCGGCGCGGTTCCCCATGACCGGATCTGCGTCACCTCGCACGCCAATCTCGGCTTCCACGCCGCCTGGGATTTCGGGCCCCAGGGCCGCGCCGTCACCAACGCCGAAGCCACCCAGATGCTGTATTCGATGTATCCGGTACCGGTGCGCAAGTGGATTGCGGCGCGCGGCGGCCTGACCCAGCGCATGATCTTCCTGCGCGGCAAGCAACTGCAGGCGATGTACAAGCCCTGCTACCTCGACGCCCAGGCCTCAACTAACAAGCCGTCGTCGCGTTAAGCGTGCCAAGCAGCGACGTCGTGGCCGGGCCTGTCCCGGCCATTTGCTTTTTGAGGGGGCGCCTCCGCATGACGTGATTTCCCCTGCGGCCATTCCGCTTGCCTGCTCAGGGAACTGGCCCTATCTCAAGTCAATGGTTCAGCCGATTTCCACCCAGCAGGACATGATGGCGGCGGCCCGGCCGCAGGGTCGGGTGGCGTCCATGATCGTCTGGAGCGCTGCCGGCCTCGGCACGCTGGCCGTGCTCGGCGCGGCCGCATTGTGGTTCCATTACGGCACCGCGGTGTTTTTCGAAATGATCGCCGCCGGCATCTCGGCCTGCTTCTGATCGGGCAACAAGGAATTCCCCCATGGACCGGACTATCCGCCCGCTGGTGATCATCGCTGCCTTCGCCGCGAGCCTTGCGCTTGGCCTCGTGATCATGCTGTGGGCGCTCGGCGGCTTGCGCACCGTCACCGCGCCGGCGGCGATCGGCGGACCGTTTCAGCTGACCGACCAGGCCGGGCAGACCGTCACCGAGCAGAACTTGAAGGGCAAGCCGACGCTGATCTTCTTCGGCTTCACCCATTGCCCGGATGTCTGCCCGACCTCGCTGTTCGAGATTTCGGAAGTGCTGAAGGCGATGGGCAAGGACGCTGACCGCGTCAACGCCTGGTTCGTCTCCGTCGATCCCGAGCGCGACACGGCCGCCGCCATGAAGGACTATCTCTCCAGCTTCGATCCGCACCTGAAGGGACTGACCGGCGCGCCCGAGGCGGTGGCCAAGGTGATTTCGTCCTATCGGGTCTATGCAAAGAAGGTCCCGCTCAAGGACGGCGATTACACCATGGACCACACCGCGCTGATCTATCTGATGGACCGCGACGGCAAGTTCGTCGCGCCCTTCAACCTGAAACGGACGCCGGAGGAAGCCGCCAAGGACCTGAAGCGCTATCTCTGAGTGGCATGGCTGGTCGAAAGGGCCAAAACGGCCCTCGCATCGCCGGCCGGATGGTCTATAAGGCCGGAAATTCCGCGAAGCCATTGCCGAAGATGCCAAATCTTACCGTCCCGTTAACCAATGCAAGTCTGCATCGAACCGTCAGCACCTGGCTGGTCGGGCTCTCGATCGCGGCTGCGCTGACGGCTGTCAGCGGCGGCGCGGCTCACGCCCAAACCCAGCCCCGCCCGGCGGCGGAGGCGGCCCCGCAGGCGGTGCCCGGTTTCTGGGATCCGCGGCGGCGCCCGGACCGGCCCGACATGTCGCGCCTGACCGTGATCCGCTTCCTGACCGAGACCGATTATCCCCCGTTCAACTTCACCGGTCCCGACGGCAATCCTGCCGGCTTCAATGTCGATCTGGCGCGCGCGCTGTGCGACGAGATCAAGATAAGCTGCACCATCCAGATGCGCCGGTTCGAGACCCTGGTCGACGCCATCACCAGCAACCGCGGTGATGCCATCATCGCCTCGATGGCGGTGACGCCGGCCCTGCGCGCCCGGCTCGATTTCACCGATCCCTATTACCGCGCCCCGGCGCGCTTCGTGTCGCGGCGCGACGCCGTGATGCCGGAGATCCGCCCCGAATATCTCGAAGGCAAGAAGGTCGGCGTCATCGGCGGCACTTCGCACGAGGCCTATCTGAAGGCGATGTTCACCGACGCCGAGCTCAAGTCCTACCCCAACGACGATGCGCTGCGGCTGGCGTTGCGCCGAAGCGAGGTCGACTTCATCTTCGGTGACGCGATCTCGCTGGCGTTCTGGATCAATGGCACCGACTCCGCCGACTGCTGCGCATTCTCGGGCGGGCCCTTTGTCGAAAGCCGATATTTCGGCGAGGGCATCGGCATCGCCGTCCGCAAGGGCAATGACGTGCTGCGGACGTCGCTGAACTGGGCGCTGTTCCGGATCTGGGAGAAAGGCCGCTTCACCGACCTGTGGCTGCGGTATTTTTCGATCAGTCCGTTCTGATCAAGCGGCGTAGGGTGGGCAAAGCGAAGCGTGCCCACCGTCGGAGCGGATCGGTGAGAGATGGTGGGCACAGCGCAAGTGCGCCTTTGCCCACCCTACGTCGTTTCGGCCGTCATTTTGCATTTTGCCGCGGAAGCGCTAGTTTCCGCGGCTTCCGGAGAGAGCCCTTATAAATGTCCACCATCGACCTTGCCTTTAGCCCGAGCGATTTGCGTGCGCTCGCCGAACAATCCAACGCCTGGCCGTTCGAGCAGGCCAAGGCCATTGTCGCGCGGCTGAAGAAAAGTCCGAAGGACGAGGTGCTGTTCGAGACCGGCTACGGCCCGTCGGGCCTGCCGCATATCGGCACCTTCGGCGAGGTTGCGCGTACCACCATGGTGCGCCACGCCTTTCGCGTGCTGACCGAGGACAAGATCAAGACGCGGCTCTTGGCGTTTTCCGACGACATGGACGGCCTGCGCAAGGTGCCGGACAACGTGCCGAACAGGGAACTGTTGGAGCAGCATCTCGGCAAGCCGCTGACCAAGGTGCCTGATCCCTTCGGCACCCATCCGAGCTTTGGCCAGCACAACAATGCGCGGCTGCGCGCCTTCCTCGATCAGTTCGGCTTCGATTACGAATTCGCGTCTTCGACCGAGTATTACGCCTCAGGCAAGTTCGACGCTGCGCTGCTGCGCATGCTGGAGCGGCTGGATGCGGTGATGAAGATCATGCTGCCGTCGCTTCGCGAGGAGCGCGCGGCGAGCTATTCGCCGTTCCTCCCGATCTGTCCGCGCACCGGCATGGTGCTGTACGTGCCGGTCACGACGCATGACGCCAAGGCCGGCACGATCTCCTATGAGGACCCGGACACGAAGGAGAGCGTTACTGTTCCCGTCACCGGCGGACATTGCAAGCTGCAATGGAAGCCGGACTGGGCGATGCGCTGGTTCGCGCTAGGCGTCGACTACGAAATGGCGGGCAAGGACCTGATCGACTCGGTGAAGCTGTCCGGCAAGATTTGTTCGGCGCTCGGCGGCACGCCGCCCGAGGGGTTCAATTACGAACTCTTCCTCGACGACAAGGGCCAGAAGATCTCGAAGTCGAAGGGCAACGGGCTCACCATCGACGAATGGCTGCGCTATGCGTCGCCGGAATCGCTGTCGCTGTTCATGTACCGCGAGCCGAAGGCGGCGAAGCGGCTGTATTTCGACGTCATCCCGCGCAATGTCGACGACTACCAGCAATTCCTCGACGGCTTTACGCGGCAGGACGCCAAGCAGCAGCTCGCCAACCCGGTCTGGCACATCCATTCCGGCAAGCCGCCGAAGGCCGACATGCCCGTCACGTTCCAGCTTCTGCTGACGCTGGTGTCGTCGTCGAACGCGGAGAACGCCGAGACGCTGTGGGGCTTCATCGGCCGCTATCGTCCTGGCGTGACGCCGCAGTCGCATCCGAAGCTCGACGCGATGGTCGGCTACGCCATCAACTACTATCGCGACTTCGTGGCGCCGACGAAGCAGTTCCGCGAGCCGACCGACAGCGAGCGCGCGGCGCTGCAGGATCTGCGCGATGCGCTGTCGCAACTGCCGGCGGGGTCGAGCGCCGAAGACATCCAGAACGTGGTCTACGAGATCGGCCGCCGCGAGCCGTTTTTGGATCAGGTGAAGAAGGGCAAGGACGGCCGGCCCGGCGTCTCGCTCGACTGGTTCAACATGCTCTACCAGGTGCTGCTCGGCCAGGAAAAGGGCCCGCGCTTCGGCTCGTTCGTCGCGGTGTATGGCGTGACGAACGCGGTGAACATGATCGACGGCGCGCTGGCGCGGTCGGCGTAACTTTCTTCCTTCTCCCCTTGTGGGAGAAGGCGGATGAGGGGTTCTCTCCGCGAATTCTGCCCGTTGAGAGAACCCCTCATCCGGCGCTTCGCGCCACCTTCTCCCACAAGGGGAGAAGGGAAGGCGCGTCAAATTGAGATGGCAGGCCCGCCGCAATTTCAGCCACGCCCGCGCTAGGATTGCGCTACAATCCCCGACGATAGCCATCAAAGCCTCCGTGGAGAGGCAGGCACATAGCGGATCAGGGAGAACGCACATGCAGTTCAGGGTTTCGCCGAAGTCGCTCAGCGAATACAGCGCCGAGGAATGGCAGGCGCGGGTCGATCTCGCGGCCGCGCACCGGCTGGCCTTCATCCAGGGATTTTCCGAAGGCATCTTCAACCATCTGACCTTCGTGGTGCCGGGCAAAAGCGACCGCTATTACCAGATCCCGTTCGGCACGCATTGGTCGGAGGTCACCGCTTCCTGCTTCATGGAAGTCGGCATCGACGACGGCGAGGTGAAAAGCGGCGAGGGCGAGGTCGAGCGCTCCTGCTATTGCATCCATGCGCCGATCCACAAGGCGCTGCCGCAGGCGAAGGCGGTGTTTCACACCCACATGCCGCATGCCAGCGCGTTGACGCGGCTCGAAGATCCCCGCATCAAGGAGATCGGCCAGACCGAGGTCGGGCTATCAGGTGCGATTGCCTATGACGACGAATATACCGGCCCGGCGCTCGATCCTGCCGAAGGCGCGCGGCTGGCGAAAGTCATTGGCGACAAGACCGTGCTGTTCATGGCCAATCACGGCATCTCCACGGTCGGCGCGACTGTCGCGGAAGCCTACGACATGCTCTATTACGTCGAACGCGCCGCCCAGGTGCAGATCTATGCGATGTGGACGGGACAGAGGCTGAAACAGCTTCCCGCGCCCGTGGTGGAGAAAACCAAGCGCGATTACAAGGACGAGCATCTCTACAAGGGCCCGACCCCGGCCCAGCGGCATTTCGATGCCTTGAAGCGGATGCTGGATCGGAAAGAGCCTGATTACGCGACGTAGTTTTTCGCGTCGCATCCACACCAGTAGGATGGGCAAAGGCGCGTAGCGCCGTGCCCACCATGTTCTATCCAGATTGGCGCTGCAAATGGTGGGCACGCTTCGCTTTGCCCACCCTACGGCTTCCTTCTTGTGGGAAGGGCCTCAACCCGCCGCTCTCACCTCATTCGCAAACTGATGCCACACTTCCGGCTGCCAGCTTCCGTTGGCCGCGCCCGAGGTCGACGGCAGGATCCACACCCGGGTGTCGCCGATCAGGTCACGCTGCTCGCCATAGTCGCGCTTGCCGTCGAAGAATTTCTGTCCGGCCGTCTTGCTGGTGAATGCCAGAAATCGCGGGCGAAACGTCGTCATCACACCGCTCAGCCGGCTGCGTTCCGCCGCCGTCAGTTTCGGCAGCGTGGCGCGATCCATTCCGGCGGCCACCTTCACCAGATCAGTCAGGCCGATCCCATGTTGCAGCAGGTCGCGATATTGCTGCGGCTGCAGCCGCTCCGGCGTCAGCCTTGTTTCGTGCAGGATCGTCCAGAACTTGTTCTGCCGATGCGCGTAGTAGGCCCGCTCGGCCGCGGATGTCGTGCCGGCGGCGGTGCCGCACAGCACGATGCGGAGGGAAGGTTGCAGCAGGTCGCTGAGCACGTCCGTCACGGCAACGGCAATCCTACTGGCTCGCCCACACGATGCGCGCAATCCAGGCGACGTCGTCAGCGTCAAGCGTGCGGTCGGCCTGTGCGGGGTTAAGCGACTGCAGTTCCAGCGTCTTCGTCGTCCGCCGCTTCAGTTCCTTGACCAGCACTTCGCCGCCTGAGGTCTTGAGCACCACGCGATCGCCGCGCCGGATCGGCGTGCCCGGCGACACCACGATGATGTCGCCGTCGCGATAGGTCGGCCTCATCGAATCGCCGGAGATTTCCAGCGCGTAGGCGTGCTCGTCGCTGGCCGAGGGCAGCGCTGCCTCGCCCCAGCTTTTGCCGGCGGGAAAGCCGCTCTCGTCGAAATGGCCGCTGCTGCCGGCTTGGGCGAGTGCGAGTAGCGGCACCGATTGCAGGCTGCGCGCGCCGTCGCCGATCAACTGCACGAAAGTGTCGATCGACGCATTGGTCGCCGCCAGCGCCTTGGAAAGCGATTCGGTCGAAGGCCAGCGCTCGCGCCCGTCGGGGGTGATGCGCTTGGATTTGTTGAACGTGGTGGGGTCGAGGCCGGCGCGCCTGGCCAACCCCGAGGGCGACATGCCGGCGCGTTCCGCCAGCCGGTCGAGCGCAGTCCAGACCTGGCTATGGGTCAGAAGCCGTTGCGCCTTGGCGTGCCTGGCCATCGGAAATCCTTGAAGCGGTCTAGGAATTATTGCCTGATCCGGCCGCTTTGCGCAATCTTCGCGCGCTGCCTGCAGCGGCAGCGCTTGAGTTGGCGGCCTGCCGCCTTTACGGTCGGCCGCCAACCCGGCCATTTCCGGGAAATCCCAAGAGACTCAACGACAAGCAGGGGAAGCCCGGAAAGCCGTGCCCACGATCTATAAAATCACTCCCGCCTCGGCCTGGCGCGAGGCCGAGCGGCAGGGCGTCTACCGGGGCAGCGCGGACGACCTGCGCGACGGATACATTCATTTCTCGACCGCCGCCCAGGTCGCCGAGACAGCGCGAAAGCATTATTTCGGCCAGACCGGGCTGTTCCTGGTCGCGATCGACGCCGACGCGCTGGGCGACGCGCTGCGCTGGGAGCCTTCGCGCAACGACGAACTGTTCCCGCATCTTTATGGCGAGCTCGACCTCGGCGCAGTGACCGCCATCCTCGACATGCGCGCGCGGTCCGACGGCAGTCACGATATTCCGGAGCTTACGCCGTGATCCGCGCCTTTGATGCCTTTTCGCTGCCGCTCTTGCGCTGGTTCGATCCGGAGGACGCCCATCGCATGGCGATCCACGGCCTGCGGCTGCTGCCGCCGGTCAAGCCGCGCGCGGACGATTCGAAGCTGGCGGTGCGCGCCTTCGGCCTGAATTTTCCCAACCCGATCGGCATGGCGGCGGGCTTCGACAAGAGCGCGGAGGCGCCCGACGGGCTGTTGCGGCTCGGCTTCGGCTTTGTCGAGATCGGCACCGTGACGCCGAAGCCGCAGGGCGGCAATCCGCGGCCGCGTCTGTTTCGCCTCGAGCGGGATGAGGCCGTGATCAACCGCATGGGCTTCAACAATGACGGCGCTGAAGTCGCACTGCGGCGCCTCGCGGCGCGCGCCCATCATGGCGGCATCGTCGGCGTCAATGTCGGGGCCAACAAGGATTCGTCCGACCGGATCGCCGATTACGTCAAGCTGATCGAGACCTTCGCGCCGGTCGCGAGCTATTTCACCGTCAACGTCTCCTCGCCGAACACGCCGGGCCTGCGCAATTTGCAGCAATCGGCTGCGCTGGACGAACTGCTGGCCAAGGTGATCGATGCGCGCGAACGGGTGCGGAAGAACGCCGGGGATTCCCCTGTGCTGCTCAAGATCGCGCCGGATCTGAGCCTGACCGAGCTCGACGATGTCGTGCACATCGCGCGCTCGCGCGGCATCGACGGCATGATCGTCGGCAACACCACGCTGGCGCGGCCCTCGACCTTGCGCGAACAGGCGCGGGCGAGCGAGCAGGGTGGCTTGTCCGGCCGGCCGCTGTTTCGATTGTCGACCCGCATGGTGGCGGAGACCTATGTCCGAACCGAAGGCGCGTTCCCGCTGATCGGCGTCGGCGGCATCGATAGCGGCGGCGCGGCGCTGACGAAGATCCGTGCGGGCGCCAGCCTGATCCAGCTCTATTCATCGCTGGTCTACAAGGGGCTGGGGCTGGTCGACGACATCAAGAACGATCTCGCGTCCACCTTGCTGCGCACGGGGCGCGACTCGCTGTCGGAGATCGTCGGCGCCGATGCCGCGACGATCACGGCGGAGGAATGGCCGGTGAGGTAGGTGAGGAATCGTAGCCCGGATGAGCGCAGCGATATCCGGGACCACTCTGACACCGCCCCGGATGTCGCTTCGCTCATCCGGGCTACGAACCGAACGACTTCCTCAACAATGCCGGATACCGCAGCGCCTCCAGTCCGCCGCGCGCGGCGTAATGCACCAGCAGCGCGCCCCATAGTCCGGCATTGCCGAACGACCGCAGCGCGAACCACGCGGTGAGAAAGATCGCGAGCGAAGCTACCATCAGGTTGCGCATGTCGCGCGCCCAGGTGGCGCCGATATAGACGCCGTCAAAGGCAAAGGCGAATACGCCGAGCAAGGGTGCGAAGATCACGAACGGCAGATAATCGCGTGCGATCCGCCGTACGTCCGTACTTGCGGTCATCGTGTCGATAAGCCAAGGCCCAAACAACAGGAAACAGGCAGCGACCGCGAGCGCGAAGCCAAAGCCCCACATTACGACGAGCTTCACGGCGCCTGCGAAAGCCGCCTTGTCGCGGGCGCCGTAGGCGCGGCCGCAGAGCTGCTCGGCTGCGTTGGCGAGGCCGTCGAGGAAGAAGGCGCCGAACAGCAGAAAGTTGTTGAGGACCGCGTTCGCTGCGAGCGTCGTGTCGCCGGCACGCGCGCCCTGTGCAGTGAAGAACAGAAACGCCGCGATCAGCGACGCGGTGCGGATCATGATGTCGCGATTGACCGAAAGCATCCGCATCAGCTTGGCCTGATCGAACAGCAACGCCCGTGAAGTCGCGAATTGCCCTTTCGACAGGTGACGCGCGATCACCAGACCGAGCATCAGGCCCGCGGCCTCCGCGATCAGTGCGGCGATGGCAGCACCGGCAATTCCGAAGTCGAGCGCCAGCACCAGGACGACGGTCCCCGCCACGTTGATGAGGTTGATGGCGATCTGCATGCCGAGCGCCATTTTGGCGCGCGCTTGCCCGATCAGCCATCCGAGCACGACATAATTGCCTAGCGCGAGCGGCGCCGACCAGATCCGGACGGTGAAGTAGGTCTTTGCCGCGCGCGTGACGCCCTCGCTGCCGCCCATGGCGCCCAGCAAGACGGCAGCGAGCGGCATCTGCAGCGCAATCAGCGCTGCGCCAACCAGCGCCGCGGCCATCAGCCCGCGCAGCAGGATCGCGCGCAATTCCGACGTCTCGCCGGCGCCCAGCGATTGCGCCGTGAAGGCGACCGTGCCCATGCGCAGGAAGCCGAACAGCCAGAACATGCAGTCGAACAGCACGGACGCCATCGCCACGCCGCCAAGCAACGTGGCGTCACCGAGCCGTCCGATCGCGGTTGTCGAGACGATGCCGATCAGCGGCGTCGTCAGATTCGCGACCATCGCGGGACCGGCGATGGCAAACACCTGTCTGGTCGTGACCCTGGAAGCCGGATTGAGCGAATGCATCCTAGAGCTCGATCACCATGCCATCTTCGGCAGTGGTGTAGGGCAGTTCGCTCACCCGTCCGAGCATATCATCGCTCATATGCGTCAGCACCAGCCGCCTGGCGTTGATCTCGCCAAGATGCGCTTCCAGCGTCTTCAGGCTGAGATGATTCCTGACGATCTTGTCGTAATAGTAAGCTTCCGCAACGAACAGGTCGGCGCCGCGCGCCGCCGGGATCAGCGCGTCAGTCCATTCGGTGTCGGCGCTGTAGGTGATGACGCGGCCTTCGGCCTCGACGCGATAGGCCAGGAACGGCCCGCCGGATTCGCCATGGACGACGGGATAGGGCGTCACCTTGATCTCGCCGAATGTGCGGCTCTGCTCTGGCTCGAGGGCGACGACCGACAGATCGAAACGCTGTCTGGTCTTCGATGAATGCTCGAACAGCGCTTCCATCAGGTTGGCAAGCTTGGTCTCGATCCCCTGCGGGCCCGCGATCACCAGCGGGCGCGAGCGCCGCGTGAACTGCGCGTCCAGCAGCAGGAACGGCAGGCCGCCAAAATGATCGCCGTGGAAATGCGTGATCAGGATCAGGTCGATGGCGTCGCGGACGATGCCGAGGCGTTTCAGCGCCGGCAGCGAGGAGGCGCCGCAATCGATCAGGAAATTGATGCTGCTCCCGGTGATGTGGAAGCAGGTGTTGAACCTGCCTCCCGAGCCAAGCGCATCGCCGCAGCCGACAAATCGCAATTGCATCGGCCGTTCACCGCCTGTTGAGGGATTATCGCCCGCGTGAGTTGCCGAACAGCCGCGACAACAGCCAGATCGGAATCACGAGCACGGCGCCAAGCAGGAAGTAGCGCCACAGCCAGTTGACCGCGTCGAAGCCGAGATCCCACAGCCGCCGGAACAAGGTCTGGATGCTGTGCAGGATATTCCAGGGATCGAAGCCGATGGCGGCAAGCACCACGCCGACCAGGATCGACAGCAGGATCAGCCGGAACGCCACCGACAGCGGCGAGCCGCCGAGGAAGCGGTACAGGCCGTCATTGCCGGCCGGCAGGTCTCTGATGTCGTTGGGCATCGGTCTCTCCTCGCGCGTCGCGCGCATTATACGGCACGGCGGGGCACATGGGGAACCCGCTTGTGCCAGTCCAATGGTCGCCATGCGCCTTTGGTAGCTATTTTTTTTACGCGTTTTCTTTACGCGAACCGGTCCCCACTTCGCTTGAAAACGCTTTGGCTAATTTGCCGCCACGTCCTTCAGCATCCGCTCCAGCGTCTCCAGCCGGTCGGCCTCGCGCGGCGGCTTGTCCCAGCGCAGCCGGCTGATGCGCGGAAACCGCATGGCGACGCCGGATTTGTGCCGCGGCGAGCGTGCCAGCCCCTCGAAGGCGACTTCCAGCACCAGGCCCTGGTCCGGCTCATGCACGACATGGCGCACGGGTCCGAATTTTTCTGTCGTGTTACGGCGGACGAAGCGGTCAATCTGCAGCAGCTCTTCGTCGGTGAAGCCGAAATAGGCTTTGCCGACCGGAACCAGTTGCTCGCCATCCTCGCTTTTGGTCCAGACGCCGAATGTGTAGTCCGAATAATAGGATGAGCGCTTGCCGTGGCCGCGCTGCGCATACATCAGCACGGCGTCGATGATGTGCGGGTCGCGCTTCCACTTCCACCACTGCCCCTTGGGGCGGCCCGGCAGATAGGGCGCGTCGCGCCGCTTCAGCATCACGCCTTCGACCGCCTCGGTATCCTCACCCGCGCCGGCGCTGGCGGGATCGGCGCGCGCCGCCATCAGCGCCTCCCAACTGTCGAAGTCAACCGTCGGCGACAAATCGATGCGCGGGTCGTCGAGCTTCCTGATGAAGGTCTCGAGATGCGCGCGGCGCTCGGCGAATGGCAATTCGCGCAGGTCGTTTTCGTCATCGCCGAGCAAATCATAAGCGCGCAGGTGGATCGGAAAATCTTTCATCAGCTTCGGCGAGACAACTTTTCGGTTCAGCCGCTGCTGCAGCACATTGAACGTCTGTACGCGGCCCTCGCGCAGCACCAACAGCTCGCCATCTATGGCGCCGGGCAGGCGCAGCGATGGCGCGAGGTCAGGAAAGCTTTTCGTGATGTCCTCGCCGGTGCGCGAATAGAGCCGCGCCTGCATCTGCCCGCGCTCGTCGCGGCCGGCGACCGCCTGCACGCGGATGCCGTCCCATTTCCATTCCGCGATGAAATCGGCGGGATCGAGACTGGCAAAATCCGAATCCTCGATCGCGTGTGCCAGCATCACGGGCCGGAACGGCGCGGGATCGCGGTTGACCGGCTTGTCGCCGCGGCCTTCCAGCCAGGCGAACAGGTCGAGATAGGGCGGGGCGAGCCCGGGCCAGATCAGTTCGATCTCATGCGGATCCTTGTCGCCCAGCGCAGCAGCGGCGGTTTTCGCCAGCCGTGCCGAAATCCCGATGCGCATCGCGCCGGTAACGAGTTTCAACAGCGCCCATCGGCCGGTCTCGTCGAGCTCGTCGAGCCAGCGCGCGAGCTGTTTTGGAAGATCGGTCTTGCCGAGGGTGCGAAGGGTGACAACGACCTCGGAGAGGCTGGGAGGAGGCGGGTTGTTGTGGCCGGCGAGTACGGCCTTGGGCCACATCAGCGCAACCGTCTCCGATAAATCCCCGACATAGTCATATGACAAGCCGAACAGCACCGGATCGGCGCGGTCCATGATCAGGTCGCGGATCAGCCCCGGCTTGGCGTGCTTGAACGACAGCGCGCCGGTCAGCGCCGCCAGCGCGTAACCGCGGTCGGGATCGGGCGTGTCGCGGAAATAAGCCGTGATCAGCCGCAGCTTGTTGTTGCGGCCCGGCTCATAGGCCAGACGATCCAGCAGTTCGGCGAAACGGTTCATCCCTCAGCCTCGTCGGCCGCGACCGCTTCGCTCTCCTCCTCGTCGCCATAGCCGACGAGATCGAGCGGCCGCGCGGCGAGGCCGCGCGACTTGCACCAATGCACCAGCGCGTCTTCCTGGCCATGCGTGACCCAGACCTCGCCGGCGCCGGTGGCTGCGATGGTCGCGGTCAGCCCGTCCCAGTCGGCATGGTCTGAAATCACAAGCGGCAATTCGATGCCGCGCTGCCGGGCGCGTGCCCGCACCCGCATCCAACCCGAGGCAAACGCCGTGACCGGATCGGGGAAACGTCTGGTCCAGATGTCTGAGGTCGCCTGTGGCGGCGCCAGCGCGATGGTGCCGGCGAGATCGGCCTTCTTCACGCCCTTCACAGGGCGCAGTTCGCCGAGCGCAACGCCGCGGCTTTGATAATAATGTGTGATCTCCTCCATCGCGCCATGCAGATAGATCGGCGCATCGTAACCTTGCTCGCGCAATAGCGCGATCACGCGCTGCGCCTTGCCGAGCGAATAGGCGCCGACCAGATGCGCGCGCTCCGGAAACAGCGTCACCGACGCCAGCAATTTCTTCACCTCGTCCGCCGCATCGCCGTGGCGAAACACCGGCAGACCGAACGTCGCCTCGGTGATGAAGACGTCGCAGGGCACCACTTCGAAGGGCGTACAGGTCGGGTCGGTGGCGTCCTTGTAGTCGCCGGAGGCGACGATGCAGAGGCCGTTGCAACTCACAGCAATCTGCGCCGAGCCCAGCACATGGCCGGCGGGATGGAATTTGACCTTGACGTCGCCGAGCCGGATTTCCTCGCCGTAGCGAATGGCTTGCGTCGAACGCGCAAAATTGTCGCCATAGCGCAGTCGCATCATATCGAGCGTTTCCTGCGTGGCGAGCACCGCGCCGTGGCCGGGCCGGGCGTGATCGGAATGGCCGTGGGTAATCACGGCACGTTCGACCGGCCGGACCGGATCGATGTGGAAGCCACCTGGCTTGCAGCACAGGCCGGCAGCAACTGGCAGCAGGATGTCATGCGGACGCATGCCAGACATATAGGTGCTTTGGCCGCGATGTTTAGCCGTCATGTGCGGGCTTGACCCGCGCAGCCATCTTCGCAGAGAGTCCTTGCTTTGATGGCTTGCCAGGTCATCCCCGATCAAGTCGGGGACAAGCGCCCGGCAATGACAGATTTCGGAACCCATGCCCGCCCGCCTGTTTCTCTCTTCCGGCGATCTGATGGCCGACCGCCGGTTCGAATTCGCGCGCGACCTGCAATTGAAGGGCGACCTGCCTGCCGCGGCCGATCTTCTGTTGCAGGCGATCGAACTGGCGCCGGAATTCACCTCCGCCTGGTTCACGCTCGGCGGCATCCGCGAAGAACTCGGCGAGCATGAGGCGGCGGTCTCGGCGTTTCAAAAGGCCCAGGCCAGCGATCCCGGCGATCGTCACGGCGCCGCGCTTCGGTTGATGCGGCTCGGCGCCGCGCCATTGGCCGGGATGTCGCAGGCCTATGTGCAAACCCTGTTCGATCAATATGCGCCGCGCTTCGAATCCTCTCTGGTCGGCGACCTCGGCTATCGCGGCCCGGCGCTGTTGTTCAAGGCGGTGCTGTCGGTGCGATCGACCGCACGCAAGCCGGCGTTCTTCAAGCGTGCGATCGATCTCGGCTGCGGCACCGGGCTTGCAGCGTCGGCCTTCGCCAGGAATGCCGATCATTTCATCGGCGTCGATCTGTCGCCGCGCATGATCGAGCGGGCGCGCGCCACCGGCCACTACGCCGAGCTTGAAGTGGCCGACATGCTGCAGGGTTTGCGCGCGAGGCTGGATGCCAGTGCCGATCTCATTCTCGCGGCGGATGCCATGGTGTATGTCGCCGATCTCGCGCCGGTTCTCGCGGAGGCCGCGCGCGTGCTTGCACCGGGTGGCCTGCTCGCCTTCACCGCCGAAACCCATGACGGCGAAGGCGTCGTCATCGGCCAAGGGCTGCGCTATGCCCATGCCGCCGCCTACACGCGCGCCGCAGTGGAGAGTTCCGGCCTGAAATTGTCGCTGCTGGAAGATCGCTCCGCCCGCAACGAGGACAACACTCCCGTACCGGGCCTGGTCGCCGTCGCCGCTAAAACTTGAGTCTAGACGCTACGCGCTCGCCGAATGGCGGCATTGCGTGCGGCATGTCAGCTATTGCCACTGACGCCGGAATGCCGGATCAAGACTCCCATAAGGGAGAACAACAATGAAGAACAAACAAACCCGGCGCGAATTCGGCGCCACCGTGCTTGCCTCCGCCCTCGCTTCCGCCATGCCGGCGCCCTTCGTCTGGGCCGCCGAGAAGAAATACGATCCGGGCGCCAGCGACACCGAAATCAAGATCGGGCAGACCGTGCCGCATTCCGGTCCCGGCTCGCTCTACGGCGTGCTCGGCCGCGTCGGCGAGGCCTATTTCCAGATGCTGAACGAGAAGGGCGGCATCAACGGCCGCAAGGTGAAGTTCTTCAGCATGGACGACGCCTACAGCGCGCCGAAATGCGTCGAGGCGACGCGGCGGCTGGTCGAGCAGGAGGAAGTGCTGGCGCTGTACGGCTCGCTCGGCACCGCGCCGCAGACCGCCGTGCACAAATACCTCAATTCCAAGGGCGTGCCGCAGCTCCTGCTCAATACCGGCGCGTCGAAATGGAACGATCCGAAGAATTTCAAATGGACCATGGCGGGCCTGCCGCTCTATCCGACCGAGGCGCGCATCCTTGCCAAGCATGTCGTGGGGGTGAAGCCGAACGCGAAGATCGGCATCCTCTACCAGAACGACGATTTCGGCCGCGACTTCCTCGCGCCCTTCAAGAAGGTGCTAGCGGATGCCGGCGGCACCGCCAAGGTGATCATGGAGCAGAGCTACGATTTGACCGAGCCGACGATCGATTCGCAGATCATCAGTCTCTCGAAGTCCGGCGCCGATGTTTTCTACAATATTTCGACCGGCAAGGCGTCGTCGCAGTCGATCCGCAGAGTCGCGGAACTCGGCTGGAAGCCGCTGCAACTGCTATCGGCGGGATCGACCGGCCGCTCGATTCTCAGCGCCGCCGGTTTCGAGCACGCGACCGGCATCGTCGCGATCAGATACGCCAAGGAAGTCGGCGTGCCGCGCTTCGAGAAGGACCCTGATGTGATGGCGTTCGAGGAACTGCGCAAGAAATACCTGCCGAACGTCGACCCCGACAACACCATCGCCTTTGCCGGGTATGGCCAGGTTGCGTCGATGGCGGAAATCCTGCGCCGCTGCGGCGACGAACTCACCCGCGCTAACGTGCTGAAACAGGCAACGACACTGGCGGGCTTTCATTCGCCCTACTTCCTTGATGGCGTGAACTACAGCTATACGCCCGAGGACTACACGCCGATGAAGACGCTCTACATCTCGATCTTCAACGGCAAGGACTGGGACATCTCGGATAAGCCCGTGACGGAGTAGGGCGGTGGTCATTCCGGGGCGATGCGCAGCATCGAACCCGGAATCTCGAGGTTCCCCGGTGCGCAATTGCGCACCTGAGGTTCGCGCTTTGCGCGTCCCGGAACGACGGGTCTGCGGCTCCAGCCCTCGACGAAGCCGCCTGAACCGCTTACCTCTTGGGCGTGTCGACGCTCGATCTCTTCTCCGTCACGCCGTCGGAAACGGCCGACCTGCTGCCGCGCCAGTTTCGCGACTGGTTCGCCGCGCGCGGCTGGTCGCCGCGCGAGCATCAGCTTGCGCTATTGGCAAAGGCCAGTGAGGACCGCTCCGCGTTGCTGATCGCGCCGACCGGCGCCGGCAAGACGCTGGCCGGATTTCTGCCGACGCTGGTGGAGCTTTCCCATCCGGCCGCCCAACGGGGCGAAGGCACAAAGAGCCTCATCTCCACCGGCCGCAACGTGAAGCGCACCGGCGGTCTCCACACCCTCTACATCTCGCCGCTGAAAGCGCTCGCGGTCGACATCGCGCGCAACCTGGAGACGCCGATCGCGGAGATGGGGCTGCCGATCAAGGTCGAGACCCGCACCGGCGACACGCCGGTGTCGCGGCGGCAGCGGCAACGGCGCTATCCGCCGGATATTTTGCTCACCACGCCGGAACAACTGGCGCTGCTGTTGTCCTCCGACGACGCGCCGTTTCTGTTTTCCTCCCTGAAACGAATCGTGCTCGACGAGTTGCATGCGCTCGTCACCTCCAAGCGCGGTGATCTGTTGTCGCTTGGGCTGGCGCGGCTGTGGCGGCTGGCGCCGGAGATGCGCGCGATCGGCCTGTCGGCGACGGTAGCCGAGCCGGAATCGCTCGCGCGGTTTCTGATGCCGCAGCGTGACGGCAAGGAAGTGTCCGCCGACATCGTCGTGGCCGGCGGCGCCGCAGCGCCCATCGTCGAGATGCTCGACACCCAGGAGCGCCTGCCCTGGGCCGGCCACACCGCGCGCCATGCGCTCGGTGAAATGTACGAGTTGATCAAGCGCAACAAGACAACGCTGATCTTCGTCAACACCCGCAGCCAGGCCGAAATGCTGTTCCAGGATTTCTGGCGGATGAACGACGACGGTCTTGCGATTGCGCTCCATCACGGCTCGCTCGATGTCGCGCAGCGCCGCAAGGTCGAGGACGCCATGGCGGCCGGAAAACTGCGCGGCGTGGTCTGCACCTCCTCGCTCGACCTTGGCATTGACTGGGGCGACATCGATCTCGTCGTCAATGTCGGCGCGCCCAAGGGTGCCTCGCGCCTGATGCAGCGGATCGGCCGCGCCAACCACCGGCTTGACGAGCCCTCGCGCGCGGTCCTGATCCCGGCCAATCGTTTCGAGGTGCTGGAGTGCCGGGTCGCGATCGACGCCATCGCCGAAAATGCGCAGGATACGCCGCCCTTGCGCACCGGCGCGCTCGATGTGCTGGCGCAGCATGTGCTCGGCTGCGCCTGCGGCGAGCCGTTTCTTTCCGATGAACTCTATGCGGAAGTACTGACGTCGGCGCCCTATGCGTCGCTGACGCGCAGCGATTTCGATGACGTGGTTGATTTCGTCGCCACCGGTGGCTACGCGCTGAAGACCTATGAGCGCTTCGCCCGCATCAAGCAGGACAAGCAGGGCCGCTGGCGTGTCGCAAATCCAAAAGTGCGGCAGAGCTATCGCCTCAACGTCGGCACCATCGTCGAAGAGGCCATGCTGAAGGTGAAACTGGTGCGCGGCCGCGGTGGCGGGGCCGGCTCCACCGGCATGATCGGCCGCGGCGGCCGGATGCTGGGCGAGATCGAGGAATATTTCATCGAGGGGCTGGTCGCCGGCGACACCTTCGTATTCGGCGGCGAGATCGTGCGCTACGAGGCGCTGGTCGAGGATCAGGTCTACGTCTCCCGCGCCAACGACAAGGACGCCAAAGTGCCGTCCTACATGGGCGGCAAGTTTCCGTTGTCTACCTATCTCGCCGAACGGGTGCGGAAACTGCTTGATGATCGGCGGCAATGGAATGCGCTGCCGGAGCAGGTGCGCGACTGGCTGTCGCTGCAACGGCATTTTTCCAGCGTGCCGGGCGTGCGCGAACTCCTGATCGAAACCTTTCCGCGCGGCGGCAAGCATTACATGGTGTGCTATCCCTTCGAGGGCCGTCTCGCACACCAGACGCTCGGCATGCTGCTGACGCGGCGGCTGGAGCGCGCCCGCGCCCGGCCGCTCGGGTTCGTCGCCAACGAATACGCGCTCGCAATCTGGGGCCTTGGCGACGTCTCCTTCATGGTTCGCCACGGCAAGCTCGATTTTGCCGCGCTGTTTGCGCCCGACATGCTCGGCGACGACCTCGAGGCATGGCTGGCGGAATCCGCACTGATGAAACGCACCTTCCGCAGTTGTGCGCTGATCTCGGGCCTGATCCCGCGCCGCTTCACCGGTGAAGAGAAGAGCCGTCGCCAGGTGCTGTTCTCGACCGACCTCGTCTACGATGTGCTGCGCAAGCACCAGGCCGACCACGTGCTGCTGCGCGCCGCGCGCGCGGATGCCGCCGCCGGCCTGCTCGATCTCAAGCGTCTCGGTGATATGCTCTCCCGCATCCAGGGACGAATCACCCATCGGGAACTCGAACATGTTTCGCCGCTCGCGGTGCCGGTGATGCTGGAAATTGGCCGCGAGTCAGTTTATGGCGAAGCGGGCGACGAGTTGCTGGCGGAAGCCGCCGATGAACTCGTCAAAGAGGCGATGGGATAGGCGGGAAGGCACGTGACGGCGGGGGCGCAATCTTCGGGAGACGATCAAGAGATGCGCGCCGCGAAGGTCATGGTTGCCGACGTCAGGTTCGTGGCCGACATCTCCGGCGCGCTGTTCTGGCAGGAGCAGCGCCTGCTCGTCGTCTCCGACCTGCATCTGGAAAAGGGCTCGAGCTTCGCCAAACGCGGTGTGCTGCTGCCACCCTATGACACGGTGGCGACGCTGAGCCGGCTCGCCGCCGTGATCGCGCGGCACGACCCGCGCATGGTGATTGCGCTCGGCGACAGTTTTCATGATCGCGAGGCGCATGAGCGACTGTCTGAGTCTGACCGCGACGCGCTCTCGGCAATGCAGGCGCGGCGCGACTGGATCTGGATCTCGGGCAATCACGATCCCGCGCTGCCGTCCGATCTCGGCGGCACGGTGGCGAACGAAGTGGCGATCGGGCCGATCGCATTTCGTCACGAGCCGACCGGCGCGGCGGGTGAAATCGCCGGCCATCTCCATCCCAAGGCCCGCGTCGCCACCCGCGGCCGCTCGATGGAGCGGCGATGTTTTGCGAGCGATGGCGAGCGCGCGGTGATGCCGGCGTTCGGCGCCTTTACCGGCGGCCTCAGCATCCGCGATCCGGCCTTCGCGAAGATTTTCGGGACGCCGGGCTTCATGGCGCATGTGCTCGGCGACAACAGACTGCACGCGATTGCGGCGTCGCGGTGTTATTGAGGACGATTGAGACCTACCGTCCCGCGTCCAATCGCCATGGCGCAACTTCCTTGGCAATCATCTTGAAGATCTCGCCTGATATCGCCTCTTGATAGCCAGCCGTCAAAGGCTGCTGCTTTCCCTGGACCACCTTCAGACGCATTGGGGTGCCCTCCAGCGCAGCTTCAAATATCTCGCCCAGAAGGCGCTTGCAGTCGTCCTCTTCGGCCTGCGAGGGTGGACGATTGACTTGGACATGCGCCACGCACAAGCCGGGCTCGGCCCCGACATATATCGCTTCGATCCAATCGAACGTCGGCCAGATCAACTCGAACAGAGCAAGCTGGATTCCAGACAGCCTCTCAGCCAGGACGTCGCTCACGCCGCTTTCGCCTCCACGCTGTCGCAGAATTCGGCCAGCCGATCCGCCAGCCGCAGCGTCGCGGGGCTCGCATCGGGCGAGGCCATCAGCGCGATCTCCGTCTTGTCGATCGGTGCAAAGCCGTCTTTTGCGGTGAGCACGCGATGGCCGGGCTGGATCGCGATGTCGGAGAGGATGCTGAGGCCCAGCCCCGCGGCGACGGCGGCCTGGATGCCGGCGAGGCCTGAACTCGTATAGGCCATGTGCCAGGAACGGCCCGTGCTTTCGAGCGCATGAATGGCACGCGAACGATAAAGGCAACCGGAGGGAAAGCCGATCAGCGGTACCGAGCCGGAGTTGATGTCGACGGGATGGGTTTTGCTCGTGACCCAATGCACCTTCTCGGGCCACACCGCGATCGCGCCGTTCCCGCCTGCGTCGCGCTTGAGCAGCGCGAGATCGAGATCGCCGCGTTCGATGTCGCGCTTGAGATATGTGCTCTGGTCGGCGCGGACATCGAGCCGCAGCCCGGGACGCGAACGCGCAAAGGTCGCCAATAGTTTCGCGAGCCGATAGGCGGCAAAATCCTCGGGGATGCCGAGCCGCACCGCACCCTCGCTTTCGGGACGCGCCACGACGTCGCGCGCTTCTTCTGCGAGCGACAATAGCCGCCGTGCATAGGACAGCAGCCGTTCGCCGGCTTCCGTCGGCGTCACATCCTTGCCGTTGCGGTTGAGCAGCGGCTGGCCGACATCGTCTTCCAGCCGCTTGATCTGCTGGCTCACGGTCGATTGGGTGCGGTGGACGCGCTCGCCGGCGCGGGTAAAGCCGCCGGCATCGACGACGGAGACGAAGCTGCGCAGGAGCTCCAGATCGAGCATGGCAATGCTCCATTCATAAATCCACTGGATGTCAGTTTATCATTTAATTTCCAAATATCAAGGCGCGGGCCTAGATCATGGGGACAAGGAGATTTCCTATGTCGCTCGCGCCTTCGGTCGCGGTTCCCCGCACCACCTTCAACACACTTCCACTCTATATCGCGTTGTTCTGCCTGCTCTGGAGCTTTGCCTTCGTCGCCGGCAAGATCGGCGTCACAGACTGCCCGCCGCTGATCCTGCTCGCCGCGCGGTTTTCGCTGGCCGGCATCCTGATCCTCGGCATATCAGTGCTGCGCCGCGAGGAATGGGACCTGTCGTGGCGCGACGTCGCCGTGTTCGCGGCGCTCGGCGTTGCCAACAACGCGCTGTATCTCGGCCTCGGCTATACCGGGCTCAAGACGGTGTCCGCCGGTCTCGGCGGCCTGATCGTATCGGCCAATCCCGTCTTCATCGCGATGCTGGCGGCGCTGTTCCTCGGCGAAGCCCTGACCTGGCGTAAAGTGACCGGCCTCATGCTCGGCATGGCCGGCGTCGCCTTCATCGTCTGGCACCGCATGTCCGTCGGCACGGATGACTGGCATGGCATCCTGTTCACGCTGGCATCATTGGCTTCGATCGTCGCCGGCACCATCCTGTTCAAGGTGCTGGCGCCGAAGGGCTCGCTGTGGGTCGGCAACGGCATCCAGAACATCGCCGGCGGCCTTGCCGTGATGCCGTTCGCCTTCACGCTCTCCAGCGTCGGCGACATCGTGCCGAGCGCGCGGCTCCTGGGTGCGTTCGCCTTTCTCGTGCTCGGCGGCTCGATCCTCGCTTATCTGCTCTGGTTTCATCTCCTGAAAGTGTGTGGCGCGACGGCTGCGAGCGCCTATCATTTCCTGATGCCGCCGCTCGGCATGCTGTTCGCGTTCCTCGTGCTCGGCGAGCATGTCGAGTTTCGCGATCTGCTCGGGATCGTTCCGGTCGCGCTCGGCATCTACCTGGTGACGCGCCCTGCAGTCACCGCATCGGCCAACAAGAGGAGTGCGGCATGAGCCTGTCCATCACCCTGATCGGCGGTCCCACCGCGCTGATCGAGATCGACGGTTTTCGCCTTCTCACCGATCCGACCTTCGATGCGCCCGGCGAAGAGTATCAATGGCCGCATGTGAGGCTGGAGAAACTCGTCGGGCCCGCAATGAGCGCACGCGATGTCGGCGCGATTGACGCGGTGCTGCTGAGCCACGACCAGCACTCGGACAATCTCGATCATTCCGGCCGCGACTTCCTCAAGGACGCGATGCGCGTGCTGACAACGGAGGCAGGAGCCAAGCGGCTCGGCGGCAACACCGAGGGTTTTGCGCCCTGGGCATCGACCACCTTGAAGAAGGGCGGCCAATCCCTGACCATCACCGCGACGCCCGCCCGTCACGGGCCGGCCGGCATCGAACCGCTGTCGGGCGACGTCATCGGCTTTGTGGTCGAATCGAGCAAGGCGGGTAGCCGCCCGATCTACATCAGCGGCGATACCACCTGGTTCGATGGCGTGGCGGAAGTAGCAAAGCGTTTCAAGGCCGGCGTGGTGCTGCCGTTCGCCGGCGCAGCGCAGACCCGCGGTCCGTTCCATCTCACCATGGATACCAACGACACCATCGAGACGGCGCGCGCGTTTGCGGATGCGGTGATCGTGCCCGTGCATACCGACGGATGGAAGCATTTCCGCCAGAACGCGAACGATTTGCGCGCCACCTTCGACACGCTGGGCTTTGGATCGCGATTGCGGATTCTGCAGCCGGGCGTTGCGACGATCATCGAGCCGTTACGCGCCGCGTGACGTCGCCACTTGTCCGCCGGGCAATGCGGGGAGGCGTTCCTTTCAGGAACTTGTCCCCGCCAGCTTTGTTGTTGCCGCGGTGGAAACGCGCGGCATGGCAAATCGTACCTTATCGAATTCGAGGCATCTCAAGCGTACGAACTCCGGCCACGTCGAGCCGGCCGTGAAGGCCGAGCAAGCCCGTCGGTTTCGTTTCCGCGATGCACTGATGGCGCTTGGCCCCGGCCTGATCACCGGCGCGTCCGACGACGATCCGTCGGGGATCGGCACCTACAGCCAGGCAGGCGCCCAGTTCGGTTACGGCATCGGCTGGACCATGCTGCTGACCTTTCCGCTGATGGCGGCAATCCAGGAAATTTCCGCGCGGGTTGGCCGCGTCACCGGTCACGGCATTTCAGGCAATGCGTGCAGGCATTATTCGGCGTGGCTGCTTCATGTGGTGGTGACGCTGCTGTTCATCGCCAACACCATCAATATCGCGGCCGATCTCGGCGCGATGGCTGATGCCACCAAGCTGCTGATCGGCGGCCACAGCATCACCTATGTGCTGCTGTTCGGCGTGACCTCGGTCGCGGCGCAGATCTTCCTCGATTACAAGCGCTACGTCGCGGTGCTGAAATGGCTGACGCTCAGCCTGTTCGCCTACGTCGCCGCACTCGCCTTTGCGAAAGTCTCGTGGGGCGAGGCGCTCGCCGGCATCCTTTTCCCGCGCGTTGACTGGAGCTTTGACTATTTCACCACCATCGTCGCCATCCTCGGGACCACGATCTCGCCTTACCTGTTCTTCTGGCAGGCCTCGCAGGAAGCCGAAGACCAGCGCGTCGACAAGACCAAGCGGCCCCTGATCGAAAAGCATTATGGCGCCCGGCGCGAATTCAGCCGCATCCGCGCCGACACCATCGTCGGCATGTCGTTCTCCAACCTGATCGCGCTGTCGATCATCGTCACCGCGGCGGCGACGCTGCATGCGGCCGGCAAGACCGATATCAAGAGTTCGGCAGAGGCGGCCGAAGCGCTGCGTCCCATCGCCGGAGCCTTTGCGGAAGCGATTTTTGCGCTCGGCATCGTCGGCACCGGCTTGCTGGCGATCCCGGTGCTCGCGGGCGCCACGGCCTACGCCGTCGGCGAGGGGCGGCGATGGCCGGTCGGGCTCGCGCGCAAGCCAAAGGAAGCGGCCGCTTTCTATGCCGTGCTGGCGCTGTCGGCCGGGATCGGCATTGCGCTGAATTTCACGCCGATCAACCCGATCTCGGCGCTGTACTGGAGCGCCGTCATCAACGGCGTGCTCGCGGTGCCGGTGATGGTGCTCTTGATGTTCATGGCGCGCCGCAGGGACGTGATGGGCAGGTTTGTGGTGAAGGGCCCGGTGTATTGGCTCGGGTGGCTGTCGACGGGGGCGATGCTGTTGAGTGTGGTGGCGATGGGCGTGGGGTTTTTTGTTTGACGTCATTCCGGGATGGTCCGAAGGACCAGACCCGGAATCTCGAGATTCTCAGGTGCAATTGCGCACCATAGTTCGATGCTTCGCATCGCCCCGGAATGACGAACGCAACCGCCTCAATCCTTCCTGAACACGATCGACGCCATCCATCCCGTCATCAGCGCCATGAAGGCTGTGACGAGGCCATAGACAAACCCGTTCTGACGCGCGGTGGTGGCGACGAACTGTTCGAAACCGACCTTGACGATTTCGAACGCCGTATCGGTCTTGGCCACCAGCGCACCGTCGGCAAACAGCTTGATCTCGACGTTATAGAGGCCGATCGGCACCTCGGCGGGCAGGGGAATCCCGGTGCGGAACAGCGTCGGCGTCAGGAACGTCACCGCCGAGGTCTCCTCGCGATAGAGGCCGTGCTGCTTGCGCAGCCGCACAAAGGCGCTGCGGAACGCATCATCAGGCACGACGTCGGCGTAGTCGCCGCCGACGCGCTGGGTCAGGAGCACGTTATTGAGTCCGAGTTGCTGCCGCCGCTGCACTTCGGGCGACGCGATGGCGTCGAACGGCCGGTTGGAGAACAGCGCCAAGTAGGTCGGAACGCGCAGGAACTGCCGGGAGTCGGTGTTGATCCAGATCCCGAAGCGGCGCTCCTTGCGCCGCGTCACCATGTCGGCGCGCGGGCCGGCCACGGTCACCACCAGATCGTAACTGCGATTGGCCGGCGTGTTGGCGTCCTTCTCCACCGAACCGAACAGCACCAGTTCCTCGCCGGAATAGTTCGGCGTCACGGTAACGCGGTGGTTGGACACCGACACGATCAGCCGTTCGGCCTGCGCCGGCGAGGCGGCGAGCACGGCGCCCAGCGCAAGCCATCCGAGCATGAGGATGAGGCGCGTGGTCATCCCGTCACCCCCGTCTCGCGAATGGTGAAGAGATCCTCGGGCCGGATCACCAGTTCGACGGCGAAACGGACGCCGACGGCGAGCACCAGCAGGCCGAGCAGGAGCCGCAGATGCTCGCCGCGGATCTTTTGCCCTGCACGCGCGCCGAACTGGGCCCCGGTGACGCCGCCGACCATCAGGATCAGCGCCAGCACCGCATCGACCAGGTGGTTGGTGACCGCGTGCAGCATGGTGGCGAACACCATGGTGACGAGGGTGAGCACCATCGAGGTGCCGATCACGGTCGAGGTCGGCACCCGCAGCACGTAGATCAACAGCGGCACCAGGATGAAGCCGCCGCCGATGCCCATCACCGCGCCGATGAAGCCGATCAGCAGGCCGATCACGACCACGGGAATGACCGACAGATAGATCTTCGAGCGCTTGAAGCGCATCTTCAGCGGCAGGCCATGGATCCAGACATGGCTGCCCGGGCGGCGCGTGGTCACAGGTCCGCCGCGGCGGGCGCGCAGCAGCGCCCGCAGGCCTTCCCAGAACATCAGGCCACCGACGGTGGTCAGCAGGATCACGTAGGACATCGCGATCATGAGATCGAGCTGACCGAGCGAGCGCAGCAGCGTGAAGGTAAAGACCCCCAGCGCCGTGCCTATACTGCCGCCGGTCAATAGCACCGCCGCCAGCACCGGATCGATGGCGCGCCGTCGCCAATAGGAGAGCGCGCCGGAGAACGAGGAAGCCGCGATGTGGCTGGCGACGGAGGCGACCGCGACCGCAGGCGCGATGCCGACGAAGATCAGAAGCGGCGTCATCAGGAACCCGCCGCCGATCCCGAACATGCCGGAGACGAACCCGACCGCGGCGCCCATCGCCAGGATGAGGAAAACATTGACGGGAATGTCGGCGATCGGGAGGTAGAGCTGCACGCGCGTCTGCTTTTGTAGCTTTTGCCGCAAGAGACGGCCGGGAGGCCGCTTCACGGCATGGTTTGTCTTGTGTTTGCCGGCAGTGGGAGCCGGTTCGCGCATGCACCTTTGCGTGCGCAGGGCCGGTTCCCGCGTCTTTGCATAACTGAATTCGGTTGCGTGAGGGACGAAAAATGCCCCGGAAGGCAAATTTTTGCCTGATGTGTCCGTGTGGGAACGCGCGGGATTATTCCGGGGCCGTGACCGGTTCGGCGTATCAGGGAATTGCCCGGCTCAGGGCTTTGCGAGCTGCTCGGTGACGAGGTTCATCGCCAGAGCCTGCTTGGGGCTGAGCCAGCGAATATCCCGCGTCTCCGACATCGCTTCCACGATGGAGGACGAGACCCCCATTTTGGTCATGTAGCCCAGCACGGCGCCTGATATCCGCTGAGCCTCTGCGACGGGGTCGTCCACGGGTCTGGTTGTGACAAAGCGATGAACACCCAATGCCGAGCCCAATACGCCGTAGCGGGTCTTGCCCCCGGCATAGGCGAGCACGCAGGCGCTGGCGCAATAGCCGGGCTTGACGCGGCCGGAAGCATCCGTGCTGCCGACCGCGGTCGCCAGCGACCGCGACCGGATGATCTCGCCCATGATCACGGCCTGGCTCAGATCGCCGCCGGGGGAGGCCAACAACACGATGTCGCCAGGCGCGAGATTGGCCTGGTCCAGCCTGGTGCGAAACCAGCTTGCGGCAGCGGGGCCGATCGTGCCGCTGACGAACAGCGCGCGGCGTCCCCGGCTCGAACCGTCGAGATAGAGCGTGTCGACCACCTGGGATGTCAGGCTTGGCGAGACGTATTGGTCCTTCCAGTAGGTCCAGGCATCCGGCTGCGACAGGTCCCGGTAGGCGCGAATGCAGACGCCGGAGACCAGCAGGATGAAAATGGCGATCGACCAGAAATGCCGTTTGAGGAGGGGCGCCCGAGGTGGCGGCGCCGGTGGCCGACCGGGGGGAATGCGCGGCGGCGTGATCGCAGGGCCTGTCGGCGACCTGCGGAAGCGGTTTTCCCCGTTCTGGCTATCCTCGGTTGACAATCGATCCTCTCTGCAAGCCGTCCCCGTTTGGGGGCGGCCGCGGTCCATTGTACGAATTTATGGTCGAGGATGTGGCGGCGACAGCAGCGCGGCGTCGCGACCTGGAATTAAATTTAATTAACGGCCGCGGTGCGCTTGGACGGCGCCGGCTTGACGGCGGGCTTGCCCGTGGCGGCCGGTGCTGAATCCCAGCCGCCGGCGGGAGAGGCGACGTTGACGGCGTCTTCGGGCTGCGGCTCCACGCTGAAGGTCTGGATCGCGAGCCTGGCCGCCGCCAGCGACTGGGCATCGAGCCGCTTGGCGACATCGTCGCGCTTGCGGCCGGCGTCCGCATCGCCCTGGGCGGCTGCGAGGCTGAACCATTTGAAGGATTCCGCGAGGTTCTGTTCGACGCCGATGCCGCGGGCATAGAGGATGCCGAGGTTGAACTGGCTGTCGGCAACGCCGCGATCGGCCGCCTTGCGGAACCAGATCGACGCGCTCTTGTAGTTGGCGCCCTTGCCGCCGCCGTCGGCGTCGAGCACGGCCAGATTATGCATCGCCTTGGCGCTGCCGCGTTCGGCCGCCTGCAGATAATAACGCCGCGCGATATCGACGTCCTTCTTCACGCTCAGGCCCTTCTCGTAGAAGGTGCCGAGCCGGAACAAGGCGGGCACCACGCCGGCCTGGGCTGCGCGGTCGTACCATTTGGCGGCCTCGTCGAGATTGGACGCAACGCCCTTGCCTTCGGCAAAGCGCACGCCGATCTCGTAGGCCGCGGCCGGGTCGCCCTTCAGCGCGGCAGCGCGCAGCGCCGGGCCGCCGATCGCCTCGGGCAGCCGCTCGGTCGAAGGCACCACAGCCATCGCAAGCTTGCCGCCGGTTGCCGGGAGGGTCGCAATCGTGCCGGTAACGTCATTGGATGCCGCCGGAGGCGTGATCGCCTGAGGCAGGGCCGAGATCCGTGCCGCATCCAGGGTGTTGGGTGCGGAAGAATTGTTCGACTGCTTCTCGACCGGCGTCGGTGAAATCATCGAGGGCGCGGGTGCCGCGGGCATGGCGGGCGCGGGCCGGACGCTGGTCTCCGAAGGTGCCGGGGCCTGGGCCGGCGGCGCCGGCTCGCTCGACTGTTCGAACATCGGCAGTTGCAGCACGCTGCCGGTATC
>NZ_LLXZ01000098.1 GCF_001440395.1 Bradyrhizobium jicamae
GGTCCGGGCCTCGGTGACGAGGCCCCCTGCCGGCGCGCGAAGCGAGACCGGCCCGGGCCGGCCGGCCGGGGCGCCTGGCATTTGCGGCGGCGCAGTAAGGCGCGCCATCTCCTGATTCTCGGTGACCGTATCGCCTTCCTTGACGAACAAGTCGGTGACCCTCGAGCCTTCCTGATCGACGCCGACCTGCGCCTCGCGGCGCGGCACGATGAAGCCGGTAACGCGGACCATGTCGGAGAAGCAGGCATTGGTGGATTTGGTCACGATCACCAGCGCCTGGCCCGGCGTGTCCTTTGGTTCGGAGCGTGGACGGTGCTCGAACCAGTAATAACCGGCGGCCACAACGACAACGAAGGCCGTTCCGAGCGCAGGTTTGAGGTATTCGGAGAATTTCATCGCCGCATCAATCCAGACCGAAAGTCAAATTAAACAGGCACATTGAGCCGGCCGAAGGCCTGCAATGGAGCCCAAAACGAATACGTCCCGCACGGGGGCTGCGGGACGTATTGTAGCCGGAAACGGTTGCTCGACGCCACGCCCTTACTTGCAGGTCCTTACTTGGCGTTGGCCGCCGTCGCCTTGTTTTCCATGTTCACGACCTGGACGCGGCGGTTCACTTCGGCCAGCGGCTGGCTCGCATCCTTGAGCTTGCTCTTGCCGTATCCGACGGTGACGAGGTCGGTGCCGTTGATGCCATATTTGTCGACGAGATAGCGCTTGATCGCATCCGCACGGCGCTCGCTGAGGTCCTGGTTGTAGGCCTCGCCGCCGGCCGCGTCGGTATGGCCCGCGACCACGAAGGTCGAGCCCTTGAGGTCATTGTTGGTGAGCGCGCGGCCCAGCGCCTGCACCGACGGCAGCGACCTCGCGCTGATATCGGCCGAGTTGTAATCGAAATTGATCTCCAGATCGATCTTCGGCTTGTCCTTGACGATGGTGGCGATTTCCTCGCGCTCGGCGCTCGAGAGCGACCGCGTGGAGCGGCCGCGGAACTTCTGGACGAATTTGCTTTCGGCGGCGGCGACGGTCGGATCGACGGTCTGCTGCGGGCCGACCGAGAGGCCGCGGGTGAGCGGCTTCTTTTCGGGCGCCAGCGCGCGAACGATCTGATCCTCGGTAACGTTCTTGTCCTGGGCCAGGGCGGCTCCCGCACTCAAGCAAACGGTGGCGCCGAGCGCCGCGACCGAGACGATTGCGGTTAGGGTTTTCGTTGCCGAGAAATTCGCCATTGCTGTCCCCTCCTGCGGGCTTCCCACGCGGTTCCAATATCATCCAGATGAGCTGCCGCGCCTGATGGCGGCGGGCTGCTATGCTTTAGTCTTTGCGGCGGCCACGGGGTTCGAGCAGCCGCCAACCTTCACTTGAAAAAATCGTCACTGCACCCCGTAATCGGCGAATTCCTTGACGATATTGGGGTCCATCGCCTTGGCATTGTTGATGTCCAGATCGCCTTCCGGGATTGAGCCGTTGCGCTTCTTGGCAAGACCGCGGCCGTACAGCGACGAGGTCAATCTCGGGTTGATCTTGAGGGCGGCGTCGAAATCAGCGATTGCATTCTTGTTCTGGCCGCTCTTCAGGTTGACGAGCCCGCGGCTGTCGAGCGCGTCGACGAAATTCGGCCGCAGCCGCAGCGCCTCGTTGCAATCCTTCAGGGCCGCCTGCAGGTCGCCGATCACCGTGCGCGCCCAGCAGCGGTTGTTGTAGGCTTCCACATCCTTCGGGTTCAGCCGCAGCGAATTGTTGAAGTCCTTGATGGCGAGTTCGTAAGCGCCCTTGCTGGCATAGACCTGCCCGCGCCGGTACAGCGCGGCAGCGTCGTCCGGATTGTCGTTGAGCTTGGTGGTCAGGCTCTTGATCGTCGGGTCGTCCGCCAGCGCGACCACGGTCGGGCTGGGGCTCTCGACCGGCTTTGCCGGTGGCGGAGGCGGCGGAATCGCGGCTTCAACCGGTTTCGGCGGTGCCGGAGGAGGCGGTGCAGGCGCAGGTGACGGCGCAGGCGCGGCTACCTGGGGCGTGGCAGGTGCCGGAGCCGGCGGCGGAGGAGCGGGGGCCGGTGCGGGAGCCGAAGGTGGCGCTGCGGCCA
>NZ_LLXZ01000099.1 GCF_001440395.1 Bradyrhizobium jicamae
CACGGCGCTATTGGTTGGGCTAAAGCGCTTATGGGTCGCGCTGCCGAGACCGAGGGTCATGTACTCGAAGCTTTACGTCTCTCCCCTCGCGATATGGGTGCCAGCCTGTGGATGCATTTTGTGGGCGCAGCCAAGATGCATCTCGCTGCGGATGCCGAAGCCGTCGGATGGCTACGACGAAGCATTGAGACCAACCACAACTTCCCTCCAGCCCATTTTTCGTTAGCCGCCGCCTTAGGCCTGCTCGGCGCGCTGGACGAGGCGCGAGCGGCTGCGCGAACGGGACTTGCGCTCAACCCGGGCTTTACCATCCGCCGCTTGCGTGCCGCCAAGCCAAGCGACAATCCGACATACCTTGTCGGGCAGGAGCGGTTTTGTGAGGGCATGCGCCTAGCTGGGGTGCCAGATGGGTGATGTCAGAGATGGGTCGAACTGAGACGAACTGAGTGCGCGCAAGTTTTTTCCGCTTTGCCCTCGAACTCGGACATTGCCCGATGAGGTCGGCAGTTCGCATTTGGGCCAGAAGCGGTCATTCGATCATATCGTCTGCACGAGCGAGCGCGGCCTCATTCTGGCAAGCCCGCTTTCCGAAGCCCCTCAGTAGACAGCTTGGGCCTGCCACGAGAACCCACCGATATTGTATAGGGGGGATCGTGCTCCAACACGCGCGCCGCCGCCTCACGCGACTCAGCGTCACGTCCGAGATGGGCGAAGGCGACCGCGAGAAGGCGGTAAGCTCTCGCAGAGCCTCGCGCCGAGGGATTCTGACGAAGGGCTTTCTTCCCTGCGACGATGGCCTCGTCAAAGCGACGAAGCTCGATAAGGGCATACCCCATCCCAACAAGCGCTCGATGCAGCAGCGGGTCTACTGGGCTCACGCGCATGGCCCGTTCAAAGCTCCGCAACGCTTCCTCCCATAGCCCCGCTACAATGTAGACCCAGCCTCTGGCGCTCCATGTCCCAAATGAATTTGGGTTGAGCGTGACCGCCCGGTCAGCCATTTCCATCGCATTTTCTCTATCGCCCACCATGAACGCCGAGACTAAGCAAGCCATCGCCAAGATTTCTGGATCACTATCGTCTTGGCGATATCGAGACCGATTGTCGAAATCGACTGCATAGCTAGCTCCTCCGAAT
>NZ_LLXZ01000100.1 GCF_001440395.1 Bradyrhizobium jicamae
ACCAATGCTGCAAGCCGTCAGAAAGTTCTTGCCAGGGCGCCGTCCACACGTGACCCGAAGCAGACATCAGACCTCAGGTACCCCGGCCAATCGCATGCCCTCGCACTGTCGTTCGCGTCCGGCAAGGTAAGCCAGGTTGTCACTCCAAGCATTACTGGCTTGAAAGCGACGGATACTGAACGTCGGATCGAGTTCAAGTCCCGCTTCCGCCGCGGCCCGTGCCTCGTCTATCTCCCCGAGCAGCGCGAGAACAGCCGCGAGATTGAACTGCGCAAGGGAGTAATTTCGGTTTGCCTCAAGGCCCCGACGCAGCCACGCGGCTGCTTCGGTATCGGCGTTGAGTGCCACCTTGGCGACGCCGACCCATACGAACCACCGCGGGGCCTGAGTATCACGAGGAGAAAGGCGGAGCGCCTCGTTGACGTGAGCTTCAGTTTCCGCGCCGCGACCAAGGAGAACCTTGGCGAACCCGATGAGAGCGTGAGCAAATGCTGAATTACGATCCAGCGCCAACACACGCTCGAATTCAGCGATGCCCTGGACCACGCGTTTCGAAAATATGCGGACCCCACCCAGAACCAAATGCGCTCCAGCATGGTTAGGAGCAAGGGACAACACTTTAGTGCAGATTGCTTCGGCCGCGTCAAACTGCACTGACGGGTCGTCGGTTATGAGGGCTGCCCCAGTCCAGACATCGACCATCGCCAAACCAACCATGGCCTCGATATTTCCGGGATCAAGTGCCATGGCTTGGACGAAAAAGCTCCGTGCTCGGGCGATGCAGTCGGGGGTAACCCCTTTGTTCAACCAAGCTCTCCCCTGGAAAACCAAATCCAACGCGTCTGGATTAGACGAATGCTCCGCCCGCCGGGCCTCAGCGGCGACGAGTTCGGCATCTAAAGTATTGGCGAGCCGCGATACGATTTCGTCTTGCATGTCAAAAAGGTCGGCGACGGGCTTGTCAAAACGCTCCGCCCAGAGGTGGTTGCCGGTTTCGGCGTCGATCAACTGCACGTTAATGCGCAGCCGTTTTCCGGCTCGCTGAACAGAGCCTTCTAGGAGATAGCGAACGTTCAATTCACTGCCGATCTGCCTGAGAGCAATCGACTTGCCCTTGTAGGTAAACGCAGTGTGTCGGCCGATGACAAACGAGCCGCTGATGCGCGACAGGTCCGTGGTTAGACTTTCCGTCACGCCGTCCGCGAAATACTCTTGTTCAGCGTCACCGCCTATATTTGCAAATGGCAGCACCACGATGGAAAGCCGAGGTGCTGTGTCCACGGGCGGCGTGCCGACATTGCCTTGTGCGGTTGCAATTGGCTGCCCTGGATCCTCGTGGACAGTACCCACGAAGCGGAATCCCTTGCGCGGCAGCGTCTTGATCAGATGCTGTTTTTCGCCGGTGTCACCGACTGCTGTGCGAGCTGCATTGAGGCGGGTCGTCAATGCGGCATCCGAGACAATGCGACCGTTCCAGACTGCGCTGATGATGTCGTCTTTGCTGACTACACGTTCCCTGTTCCGGATCAGGTAGTGAAGGAGGTCGAATACCTGTGGCGCGAGAGGAATCAAGTCGCCCCGACGCAGCTCGCGCCGGTCCGTGTCAAGTGTGTAGTCTTCGAAGTGATAGCGCAATCTGCCACTTCCCCTATACTCCCGAGGGATCTTCGGGAGGTGCTCCACCACGGCCAACTACAAAGATTAAGCCGCCGGTAAGCAAAATGTAAGCCGCGGATTAAGCAGGTCTGTTCGAGTAGGGGCACGTTCCTCCGGGTGAGCCGCTTATCCCGGAGACGCATCAATGAACACGAACCACGCGGCAGGCGAAGTACGCCTGATTCCTGCCATCCGGCCAGTCCGCGCCTTCTTCAAACGATATTGGCGTGCATTTCAGGAGCAGCGGAGCCGTCGTAAGTTGCGGGCCGTCTTGTATGAACTCAATGATCATGATCTCAAGGACATTGGAATTTCACGCGGTTTGATCGAACATTTTGTCTCGAGCCCGACTATCGACCCACGGTTTGTCGGGCGGGCGACCAGGCGAGTGGCTGAAGAGGAGGCGCATCGGCTTGCATGCAGTGGTCAGCTTCTCGCCCTTTCCGGATATTCACGACGGGGCCGCCGATGTCCGCTGCTGTGTTTTAACGAGACGCGGCTTCGACCGATCGTTATTCGATCTCTCAATCGCAGCCCGCCTCTATATCCTCGATTGAGATCCCGTTCAGCTCATCTTCGCAAAGCCCTGCAAAAGCTGCTTTGCGCGACGGCCCGCGGCCGGGCATGGTGATCGCAGGATACTGATTGTCTGGTCTTACGCGCTCTGCGCGGTCTTCACCACCACGACCTTGTCGTCCGGCGCATGATCCGCGGCATGGCGCTTCAGATGCTCGCGGCGCAGGCCGATCTCGTCGCGCACGAATTCATAGCCGAGCTTGAACGTGTCCAGCCCGTCGCTACTGATGGTGCCGTCGCGCAAGCCGATCACCACGCCGCGCAGGATCGTTTCCAGTTCGTCCTGCAGTTCGTCGAGCGCGTCCAGCGAGTTGGCGTATTCCATGCGCTCGCCGACATCGAGAATGGCGGTCGCGAGCTGGCTGGCCTTTTCCGGCGCGACCCGGGTGATCTTGGCATAGATGGCGGCAAAGATCGTGCCGATGATGCTGAGCGCGGCGAGCGCAAAATACATCAGGTCGCTGTAGCGCTCGACGAAGGACTTGGTTTCATCATTGATGTATTCGGCGGCGCCGGGATGCGCCACGATGAAGGCGTCCTTGTCGGTCGCGGCCGGCTCGATCTTGGAGGCGAAACCGTCGGGCAGCGCGAGCTCGGCCTTGTTCTCGTAGATGATTCGCGCCAGATCGCCGACCGTGGTGGTCGAGAGCTTGGACTGCGCGACCAGCAGCCATTCGAGCCCGATCGTGTCGACGTCTTCGGCAGGGAGGGCGGGCGAGGCGGACAGCATGCCGGTTGCCACCGTTTCCTCTGAAATCGCCGGATATTTTCGCGCGATCGCTTTCGCCGACTCGATGGCGTTCAACGCGAAACCGCCGCGCCTGGCATATTGCTCGTAGCTCTTGTCCTTTACGATTTGCGAGGCGTGCGCGATCTTGATCACTGCGCCGAAGCCCGCCGCAAAGAGCTGGTCGAAGGTCTGGCCCGGCGGCGCCATCTGCACCCGCGTCGCCGCGTCCGGGGTATCCGACAATTCGAGAATGTTGCGTACGAGCGCAGTCCCGCTCTCGCTGTCGGCGATGACCGCGATCTTCTTTTTCTTCAGCTCCGCGATGGTCTTGATCTTCTTGCCGCTCGGGCTGATCAGGAGAAGCAGGTCGTGTTCGAGGATCGCCAGCGCGCGGGCGCGGGGCGGTATCCTGGCGTCGGTGCGCAAGATCGCAAGGTTGGCTTCCTTGCGGTCGAACTGCGACAACGCCTTGGCATTGTCGCCGTTCGGCACGATCTTGAGCCGCAGCCGCGAGGAGTTATTTTTCAGCACCGTCGCCAGGCGGGCGGCGAAGCGCGCCTCGGGGCCGTTGGTCTCACCGACCGCAAATACCAGCGTTTCGGAATTGCGCAGCAGGGTCCGGCCGCCCCACACCACGGCGGCGGTCAGGACCAGTGTCAGGATCGAAAACAGCAGGATCTGGGCCCGGTTGCTCTTGACCGTCCGCGAACGGCGACGCGGCATTTTCGGATGCGGCGTTCGGGCTTCAGCACTCATGGCTCGTACCTGGAGGGTCAGGGACGTGTCGCCGCCGAGCTGGCGCGGCAGGCGTCCGAATGAATTCGTAAATACCTAGAAAAGAACGATAATTTTGCCTGCCGGGCAATGATAGCCCGCTCCTATGGGATTGCAAACCGCGCTGGTCGGTAACCTTACCCGTACAAGTCCGCTGTGCGCCGGTGCCGCAGTATCGCAGTTCCGCCACACCGTGCGATTTTCAGACTACCGAGAGGTGCATTCCTGCCCGGGAGATGTCATAAATAAAGGCAACGCTAGAGTAGTCCGGGTTTGAAAAGAACATTGCGCTGACAGCCTAGGCCCCGGTTTTTTCGCCACCCGTCAGTCCCAGCAAAGGGCGTCAGCTTTGTTGTTTCCTTCGATGTCGTCCTCGGTCCCGGTAGGTGCGCTGATAGGATGGATGCTGCTTCTGACAGTGAAGCACGTCATCGCCGACTTCATGCTGCAAACTTCCTGGATGGCGATCGGCAAGGATCAGAAGACCGGCTGGGCGCTGCCGCTGCTCGCGCATTGCCTCGTGCACCTGGCGGTATCGCTGGTGTTGATCCTGATGGTCGCGCCGCGCTTCTGGTTCGTCGCCTTTATCGATTTCTTCATTCACCTCATCGTCGACCGCCTCAAGGGGATCATCGCGTCCCGCTTCGGCGTGACGCTGGAGAACGAGCATCCGTGGTTCTGGACGCTGATCGGCGTCGACCAGGCGCTGCACCATCTCACCGGCTTCGGCCTGGCGATCTTCATGGCGGCGAACTGATCCTGCGCGACGGCAGCGTCACCTGCTGATTTCAACCATCCTCCGGCATCGCAAGGCGCGTATCTGCGCCGATTGCGAATCATGTTTTTCGATTCTGATTCAGCCGTGGCTGGCAAGGCCCCCGGAACACTACTGGCAAGCGTGGTTAACCCTTCATTAGAGAATTGCACGGCATCTTCCGGAAAGGGAGAACCCGCAATGTTTTCAAGTCGCGCCGCCTTCGAGAATGATTTCTGTCCGGTCCGGGACGAGCTCTTGGGCGAGATGTATCGCGCCAATGCGCACGGCCTGCCGCTGCTGGTGGACAGCGTTTCGTCCGACGTCCGCGCCATGCTGGCGCTGTTCTGCTACCGCCGCAGCCATCTGCACGCGCTGGCCCTCGCCATCGCGGCGAGCTGCACCGAACGCGAGCTGATCCATTTCGGCGGCCGGGTCGGTTCCACGCTCTATGCGCTGTCGCGCGAACCCGCCGCGCGTTCGGCCTCATCGTCATCCCAGAACGGCCGCAAGCCGATCACGCTTTCGACCAAGCCGCTCTCGACCTTCAAGCCGATCGAGGACGAGATCGACGAAGAAGATTTTGCGGAATCCGTGACGGCGTAACTTGCTCAGCCGTCGTCCTTGCGCCCGCGCGCAATTGCGCACTAGGCAGAGACGACGGGAAATACCGGCAATCCGTGCCGCTTTCGCGCCATTGCGCATTCGACATCGCCGGGCATACAGGTGCGGCACACCTCAGGCCGCACGGCGTAGACCAGGCACGACACAGCCTCGCCGACCTTGCCTGACAGCGCCGAGCAGCGGTCGCCCTCGCACCGCATGCCCGACAGCCGTTCATTGACGAACCGTTCCGGGATCAGGTCGAGCGCCGCATCGTCCTCGATGGTAAAACGCGGCCAATTCTGCGAATAGCTGCAGCAGGCGCCGCAGGCCTGGCAGGGGCTTTGGTTCTCGGCGGCGATTCCTTGCATGGACAGCGTTTAACCCGGAATGACGGCCGCGGCCAGCCGCCGCCGTCAGGTATCCTTGGGCGCCTCCCAGACCAGGCTGCGGCGCCATTTCGCCCGCAGGATGTCGCGCCTCTCAGGATATTTTTCGTCGTGGTAGACCGCGTCGACGACGCGGTCGGTGCGGAAACTGCGAAAATCCTTCCGCAGTTCGCACCACGCCGCCAGGATCCGTACCGCCTCGTGATAGCCGACGGCGATCGGCCAGATCGTGCGCTGGCTGTCGCGGCCGCGCTCGTCGCGATAATTCAACGTGATCTTCTTGCCGTCGTGGATTTGCGACCGTGTCCGCACCATGTCGATGCGGTCGGGCTCCCGGTTCCATGCCCGCCGGGCGCGGCTGGCGGGTTCCAGCACGAACGGCCGCAGGCGCTCGGGCACGGTCTCGGCGACCTTCGCCATCAGGTCCTGGGCTGCCCGCGCCAGCGCGGGGTCGGCATGGCCGACCACCCATTGCGCGCCGAGCACGCAGGCCTCGATCTCATCGGGTGTCAGCATCAAAGGCGGCAGGTCGAATCCCTTTTCCAGGATGTAGCCGACGCCGGCCTCGCCGCGGATTGGCACCCGCTGTTCGATCAGGGTCGTTATATCGCGGTAGATGGTTCGCTTCGACGTCTCCAGCTCGGCCGCGATCGCGTCCGCCGTCAAAGGTTTTCGGGTGCGCCGGAGCACCTGAATGATCTGGAATAACCGGTCGGCCCGTCTCATGGCTCGTCTCTTTTTTCCATAGCGTTTTCCAGCGAAGTGGATCCCGGTTCGCGTAAAGAAAACGCGTCAAAACAAAAACCTGGAGTCCGGTTCTGATGCAATCAGAACCAAAAAGACTCTAGGGCATCTGCCCGATGCTGACAGCATGTTGGCAGCAGGGGGGCGGTATATCGGGACAACACCTCAAGTGAAGGGAATTTGTCCATGACGATTTTCAGCGAATTCGGCCCCCTGGGAAGCCGCGGACCTCTCGCCAATGTCCAGGGATTTGCATTGGAACAGCTCGTTTCCATCCACTGCGTCACGTCAGACCTGCGTTGGGCGATGGTCGAGCTGGCGTGGCGCTCGCTCACGGCAATGGGTGCCCTGGCGCGAGCGCAACTCGTGGCGTGGGTGCGCAAGCACCGTACGCCGCGGGAGGAGGAGCGCCATAGCCAGCATTGCTGCTGCTGACACCATGGTGGCAGCAGGGGGGCGCTAGCCTCGGGGCATGTTTTGAGATCGGGAGACCAGCATGATTGTCCTTTACGGCTTCGGCGCCGGTTTCGGCCTGCCGGAGATCAGCCCCTTTGTGACCAAGACCGAGGTCCAGCTGAAGATGGCCGGTCTCGCCTATCGCAAGGAAAGGGCCAAGCCGCCGGCCTCTCCGAAGGGGCAGTTGCCCTATATCGTCGACGAGGCCGAGACGATCGCCGATTCCACCTTCATCCGTGCGCATCTGGAGGCCAAATACGGTTTCGATTTCGATGCGCCGCTCAGCCTGCAGGCGCGGGCGCAGGCCTGGGCCTTCGAGCGGATGATCGAGCACCACATCTATTGGGCGCTGGTTGGCGCGCGCTGGGTCGATGGCGACAATTTCGCCAAGGGACCGGCGCATTTCTTCGACAGCGCGCCGCTGCATCTGCGCGAGAAGATGCGCGAGGACGCGCAGTTTCGCGTCGCCGAGAACTATCTGCTCAGCGGCCTCGGCCGTCACGCGCCGGACGAGGATATCGATCTCGCGGTCCGCTCGCTGTTTGCGCTGTCGGTGCAGCTTGGCGACAAGCCGTTCCTGATGGGCGAAACACCATGCGGTATGGACGCCACCGCCTTCGGCGCGCTCGCCGGAATTCTTACGCCGTTCTTCGAATCGGCGCTGCGGCAGCGGACCGAGCAGTTCGCCAACCTCACCGCCTATGTCGACCGGATGATGCTGCTGTATTACCCGGAATTCGCGTGGGCGCCGGTGCAGCAGGCCGCTTAGGTGGGATCCGTCGCGGCCGGCTGTCCCTTCAACGCCGCCAGCTCGGCTTCGAGTTCAGCGATGCGGGCGTCGCGCACGGCCAGCGCCTGCGCGACATCGGCGGCATCGAACTTCTGCGGGATGTGCTGCGGGCAGTTGGTGTCCCACGCTGAAATCCGGAACAGGATGACCTGCTCGGGCCGCGCCTTGTAGCCCTGCGGCATCAGCGATTTCGTCAGGGCTTCATCGTCCTCCACCACGCGCGCCTCGCCCCAGATCTTCACGCGCCGGCGATGCGTGTAGTCCATCACGAAAATATGCGCCTTCGGATTCTCCGACAGATTGCCTTGGGTGATGTACTGCCGGTTGCCGCTGTAGTCGGCGAACGCGATCGTGTTCTTGTCGAGGATCTTGATAAAACCCTTGGGACCGCCGCGGTGCTGGATATAGGGGTGCCCGCCGGCGGAGGCGGTCGCCAGATAGAAGCTGTTGGTTTCGGCGAGGAAGCCGGCGAGGTTCTCGTCGATCTCGGTGCGCCAGCCGCCGCGCGCTTCGACGCCGGCATAGGCATCGCGCGAGCCCTTGCGGGCCTGGATCGCCTTCACCGCCGGGGTGAACGCGACGTCGCTGGAATAGGCGTGAACGTCAGACATCTGAGCCTCCCACATGGAGCGCCAATACGGTCGTCCTTCGGCCCCTAAAATGGATGTTTCGGTAGTATAAACAATCTCGGGAATTGACACTTCACTATTGCTGGATATGCAATAGTGAGATGGACCGGCTCGACGCCATGCAGGCCTTTGTCGCGGTGGCCGACTTGCGGGGTTTTGCGCCCGCGGCGCGCAAGCTCGGCCTGTCGCCGTCCGCCGTCACCCGACTGATCGCGGCGCTGGAGGAGCGGCTCGGCGCGCGGCTGCTGCAGCGGACCACGCGGCAGGTGACGCTGACCGACGCCGGCTCGCGCTACCTGGAGCGC
>NZ_LLXZ01000101.1 GCF_001440395.1 Bradyrhizobium jicamae
GGGCGCGGCGTCGGGGTCCGCAGCGGCGGGGGCGGCAGCCTGCTTGCCCTTGGATTTGGCGCCACGCTTGGATTTCGGTTCTTCCGCCGGCGGAGGAGCAGCGGCCGCCTGCGCGTTCGGGTCGTCCTGCTGACGGGCACCCCGGTAGAGATCCTTCGGCACGCCCTGCTCGAGGCCCGGCACGCCTTCGGGGAACACCGCCTTGCGCTCGCCAGGCAGCTTCTTCTTGGTATCGAGGAAGTCGAGCAGATCGCTTGGGTCGAAATTGGCCGTACTGCCGCAGCCTGCCAGCGCGCCCGAAAGCGCGATGAGGACGACCGTTGCGATCAAACGTTGCGGGCGGCGCATATCAAGTCCCCAACTCGTTTTGCTGGTATCAGCTCTTGGGTATCAGCTCTTGGCGACCGGCGGCAGCAGCGCCTGCAGCGCTTCGGCACGCGAGCGCAGGCTCGGCGGCGTCTCGCCGTCGTTCGCGATCATGTCCAGCCATTGCCGCGTTGCCGCGGTATCGTTGGCACGCCAGGCCGACAGCGCCAGCAATTCGCGCGCGGTATGGCGGAAGGTAGCGCCCGGCGCAGCAGCGGCTTCGAGGCGCTCTTTCATGTTGGGATAGGTGGCGGTTTCCAGCAGCAGCTGGGCGGCGCGAATCCGCGCCAGATCCTGTTCTGCCACGCCGACGCTGCGGTCGGCTGCGATCTCGTCGAACAACTTTGCTGCGGCCGGTCGATCGCGCTCGGCGACTTCCGCAGCCATCCGCAGCCGTGCCAGCACGCGATATCCGAACGGCGCCTTCGCAGCCAGATCGGCAAAGGCTGCTTCAGCCTCCGCATGCTTGTTGGCTTCCGAAAGCTCGACCGCCTTGTCGAACGCAGCACCCGCCTCCGCCGCCTTCTTGGCCTCCAGATACTGGTAGCCGCGCCAGCCGCCCACGGCAGCGATGATCAAAATCAAGCCGGCAATGATCAGAATCGAGTATTTGTCCCACAGCTTTTTGAGCTGTTCGCGACGGACCTCCTCGTCTACTTCATCAAATAATTCAGACACTTAAAGATATCCCATCCCCGAGGAACCGCGACTTGGGCGGCCGTATCGCGCGCCCGATCCCCGCATGGCCGGGGCGTAGCCTATCGATATGGCGGTGGCAAGGCAAAGCGAGGCGGATCAAAGCGTTAACAGCGCCTCCCAGGCACCTCCGAAACCGGCCGCCAATGTTGACTTCGCAGTTCAAAGCTTGGCGTAATCCCGGCCGCTGCAACGCTCGACTCTATCCGATTTTTCAGGTGTTTCATGCCTCGCCATGCGCTGGTTTCGATGACGCTTGCCTCGATGACGCTTGCCTTGATGACGCTTGCCTTGGGCCTGGTATCCCTGGCCGGAGCGTCACTGGCCGATGACGTCAAGCCCAAGGCGCCCGAGACGGCGTTCTCGGGCAAGTTGCGTCCCGACATTTTGGGCATGTCGACCGAATCGAACGCCGAATCGGCGCGTGTCGTCTTTGATTCCCTGTTCAAGGGCCGGACCGACACCAAGACCGATATCCAGCAGCAGAAATTCGGCAATGGCGGCACCGGCTACGTCGCCGCCTTGAATTTCAGCCTTCCCGCCGGTCCGAAGCAGAACGGCGAAATGCTCTCGGCCAGCTTCTCCTCGCCCGCGAGCGCCAATCGCGCCTATTTCCTCGCGCGCAATCTGACCTTCGCGCAGGACCAGCAGCCGACGAAGGCGAACATGATCAAGGAGATCATGGGCAAGTACGGCGTTCCCACCATCGTCGGCGATCAGCACCTGTACTATATCTACCGCAAGGGCTCGATCATGTCGGTCGGCGGCAAGTACAAGGAGGCGACCGCGCTGGAAGCGATCGACAAGCCGCTCGACCCGAGGGCCGCCGTCAAGCTCAACGGCGACACCGTGCGCGGCAGTTGCGTGGCGGTGGTCAAGCGCGCGCAGACCAAAGCCAAGGATCCGAGCGCCATGCTGGCCGAGGCCAAGGGCGCGAACTGCGACGGCGTGTTGAGCGTGCAACTCGTTCCGGGCACGCCGGCCGACCGTGTCGGCATCGCGCAATTCACCCTGCTGGACGTCAAGCAGCTCATCAGCGCGGCCGCGATCGACAGCGCCGCTGTTGCGACCGATCAGCCATCAATGCCGACCGGCAGTACGCCCAAGTTGTAGGGCAATGAGGTTCTGATCGAATCAGAACCTGAGCCATGGGTTCGCGAGGCAACGAATGAAGGCGTATTTGGTGCTGGACTTGTCGGTGAACGACTTTGGTGGTTTCAGAAAATACATCGCCGAAATCCCGGCATTCATCGCAAAACATTCCGAAAAATACATCGTTCAAGGGGTTCAGCCGACGACAATCGAGGGTGACTGGAAGCCCGAGCGCATGGTCATCATCGAATTTCCAGAACGCACAAAGGCAGAAGAATTTCTCGGTGACCCTGAAATTCAAGACCTGTTCGAGGTGCGCCACAATACGACGACGAGCAAACTGGTGCTCGTTGATGGGTGCACGTGACCGCCCAGCTCCCGCCCGGCTAGGCCTGCGCCGCCACGAAAGCGTCGCGGAGCTGGCGAGGCGAGCGAAGGCTCTATTGCCAAAGGCAGCGCGCAAGCTCTAGTTCTGCCGACGCGCGGTAATTAGGGATGACCGGCGCTTTAATCGTCGCCGCGCAATAGGAACCTTTCCCCTGCCCTGTAATTGAATTCAGGCTACATGGAGATCGGGCAATGCGCGGATTTCCGCCGATTGTGCCGTATGGCGCCGATCAGACGATCTATCTGGTCGTGGAAAGTCCAGGGCAGCATGGCGTCACTCGGCAAACCGAGCGCGCCGACATCGAGACAGTTATTGCCGATCTCCTGTCGGGACAATTCAATGACCCGATCGAGGTCGTCGCCTTCAACACGCTGGAGCACTGGACCGACGATCTTTCCAGGGACGTAGCGAGAGAAATCCGCTGTCGTTGCGACATCGATGGGCGTGAGGTGCCGGTCTACCTCGAGGAATTCGTCGGCAGGACGTCGACTTGATCGGCGGCGCCACAGGCCGCCGTGAGGGTCTCGCGGAGCTGCCGTTTCATCACCTTGCCATTGGCGTTGCGCGGCAACGGGTCCGTGCGCAAGTCCATGGTTTCTGGCACCTTGTAGTCGGACAGCCGCTCGGCGCACCACGTACGCAAAACCTCTGCCCCGACCGCATTGCTGATAACCACGACGGCGTGCACGCGCTCGCCCAGCACCGGGCACGGCTTGGCGATGATCGCGCTCTCGACCACATCGGGGTGGCCGGCCAGCACCGATTCGACCTCCGCGGAATAGATCTTCAAGCCTCCGCGGTTGATCATGTCCTTCTGCCGATCGAACACGCGAACGAAGTTTTCTTCGTCGATCGAGCCTAGATCGCCGGAATGCCAGAAGCCGGCGGTAAAACTCTCCGCCGTCGCCTTCGGATTATTCCAGTAACCTTTGATGACCGACCCGCCGTGTATCCAGATTTCGCCGATCGCGCCGCGCGGCAGTTCGCGGCCCTCGGCGTCGACGGCGATGATGGTGGCGCCCGGGCACGGCAGCCCGACGCTGTCGATGTGGCTCACGACGAATGCGCCGGGCATCATGGTCGAGGGCGAGGTCGTCTCGGTCGCGCCATAGCAATTGGCGAGTTGCAGGCCGGGGATTTTCGCCGCGAGTTTTTCAATCGTGGCAATCGGCATCGGCGCGCCGCCAAAGCCGCCGATCCGCCAGCTCGACAGGTCGTAGCTGTCGAAATCCGGCTGCAGCAGGCAGAGATTGTACATCGCCGGCACCATCACGGTGTAGGTGACGCGCTCGCGCGCTGCCATCTTCAGATATTCCGCCGCCTTGAATTCCGGCATGATGATCAGCGCGCCGGCTGAGCGCACCATGGTCATGATGTTGGCGACCACACCGGTGACGTGGCCGAGCGGTACGGCGGCGATCGAGCGGTCCGCCGCGGTCAGTTTCAGGGACGACACGAACACCATCGACGAATGAATGATGGTGCAATGGGCCAGCATCGCGCCCTTCGGCCGCCCCGTGGTGCCTGAGGTGTAGAGGATCATCGCGGTGTCCTCTTCATCGACCTCGACCGGCCCTGTCAGCGGCGCGTGGTCGGCCAGTTCGGAAAAGTGCGAGAGCCGCGGGTCGTCGTCGACGGCGATGCGGTGCACGACGTCCGGAATATCGCTCGTATCAGGCACGCGGTCGGCCAGCGCGGCCTCGTGGATCAGGAGCTTTGCACCGCAATCGGTGAGAACATAGGCGATTTCGGGTTTTTGCTGGCGGGTCGAAAGCAGCACCGTCACCAGCCCGGCATGGGCGGCACCCAGCATCGTCAGCACGAATTCCGTTCTGTTGCCGAGCAGCACCGCAACACGGTCGCCGCGCTGCAGGCCGAGTTTCTGGAATCCTGCTGCGATTTGCGCCGATCGCTGCGCGACTTCGCGCCATGTCATTCGCGTAGCGCCGCAGACCAGCGCCTCGCCATCGCCGTTTCGCGCCACGGCTTCGGCGACCATGGCCGGAATACTCCTGGGCCGCTCACAAAATACCGGGACGATACGATCACCGAAGCGCGGTTCGAGCCGCATCGCCGGAATGGAGTGCTGCGACCAGTCCATGACGCGCGCCCCCGTCAGCTCTTCTTCATATCGTAGACGTGTTCAGGTCCGGGGAATGCGCGCGAGCGCACGTCGTCGGCATATCCCTTGACCGCTGCTTCGATCGCGGGACCGAGTTCACCATAGCGGCGAACGAATTTCGGCGTCCGCGGCGACAGGCCGAGCATATCCTCCAGCACCAGCACCTGCCCGTCGCAGGCCGCGCTGGCGCCGATGCCGATGGTCGGAATGGCGATGGTCTCCGTGATCTTTCGCGCCAGCGGCTCGGCGACCGCTTCGACCACGACCGAGAACGCCCCGGCATCGGAAATGGCCTTGGCGTCGTTCAGGATCGGATCCCAGCTGCCCGCATCGCGGCCCTGGGCGCGGAACGAGCCGAGCGTATTGATCGATTGCGGCGTCAAGCCGATGTGGCCCATGACCGGCACGCCACGCTCTGAGAGGAAGGCCACCGTCTCCGCCATCCGCACGCCGCCTTCGAGTTTGACCGCGCCGCAATGGGTCTCCTTCAATATCCGCACCGCGGAATGAAACGCCTGCTCTTTCGAGGCCTCATAAGAACCGAACGGCATATCCACCACGACCAAAGCGTGCTTCGACCCTCGCATCACCGCACGCCCCTGCAGGATCATCATGTCGAGGGTCACCGGCACGGTGGTCTCTAAACCGTGCATGACGTTGCCGAGGGAGTCACCGACCAGGATGACGTCGCAATGGCGATCCACCAGCGCGGCGGTGTGCGCGTGATAGGACGTCAGCATCACGATCGGCTCACCGTTCTTGCGCGCGCGGATATCCGGCGCCGTTTTGCGCTTGATGGCAGATTGAACGGACATGTCAGGCTCCAACCACGGGGACGCCGATCACGACCGGGTGGAACGCGAATGCGAGCGCCAGATAGGCGACGACACCGACCGCGATCGCGATCAGGTCGTTGCCGGGACCTCCGACGGGAATCGGCGGCGCGCCGGCGTCGGAACGGGATTTCAGTGAAATGCGGTCATAGACCGCCCAGGCGAGGAACGAGCCGAACAGGATGATCGAGCCGAGATCGCCATTGGCGAGCAGATGCGCCGCCGCCCACAGCTTGATGCCGGTCAGCATCGGATGTTTCAGGGTCGTATAGATCCGGCCGCGGATGTAGGACGCCACCACCAGGATAATCGCAGGCAGCATCAGCGCCACCGTGACGTGCTTGAGCGCCACCGGCGGGTACCAGACATCGATCCAGCCCGTCGCACGATACTTGGCAAAGCCCCAGATGATCAGCGCAAGGCCGACGAAGGAGGCCAGCGTGTAGCCGATCTTGTAGCCGCCCTCGCCCGTCGCGGCGATGACCTGCGCGCGCAGCTTGCGCTGGATGGTAAGGGTATGGACGCCGAAGAACAGGATCAGGCCCAGGATCATCACCAGCAGTCCCATGATGTCCCTCCCGTCGCGCGGCTGGTTTTCCGGATTATCCCGCGTATCATTTTAGTGGCGTGGTGCGCAATGCGCCACGCACCCACCACCTACGGCTTCTCCGCCTGCTTGCCCAGATCGCGGTTGTCGACGTAGCGGATCGCGATCGGCCGCCCCGCAAGCGCGCCGCCAAGCCCGCTGGTGAGCTTCAGCGGCGTGCAGGCCGCAAGCGAGGCGTTGATCGCTTTCAGATAGGTGGAACGGGTATCCGCCGACACGCCTGAGGTGGCATAGGTCACGCGCGGCGCCGCGATGATCTCGCCCGAGCGCTTGAAGCTGAAACGAACCGACATCTGCATGCCCGCGCGCGCGATGTCGGACGGCGGCGGCGACCAGCAGGAGCGCAACGCCGCAAACAGGTCGCCGATCGTATCCAGATCATGGTCCGGCTTGCGGTATTGCGCGGCCTGATCCTGGGGCGGGACGGATTCGATCGTGAGTTGCAGGTTCTGGCCGTACGGGTAATCGATCTCGGGAATGCATGGGCCATCGTTGAACACGCTGCAGAACGAGGGCGTGCAGGGCTGGCCGTCGAGCACGCTGCAGGGCGCATGCGAAAACGGCGTGGCGTCGATCTGGCGACGGTGCTGGGCGTCGGCGGTGCCGATCCCGACGAACAGGCCGATCAGGCAGACGATGGCAGGTCGAAACATGCGCGGTGTCCTGGGGCGACCCGACTAAACTGATGCGCATCCAGGCCGCTATCAAGACAGATCGCGTTCACATCCCCGCGTTCATGGCGGACAGTTCCGCAATCAGGGCCCTCTCGCTGGGCTGGTCGAGGACGCCGGCCGCATAGAGCGAGATGCCGCCATACAGCGTGATATAGACCTTCATCACGGCACGGCGACGCTCGGCCGGGCTCTCGATATCCTGGCAGAAGATCCGCATGGCCTGGGCGATGACCTTGTGAACCGCAGCCTGCAGCGGCGGATTGTGCTTCATGGTGGCGTGCGGGCGGCTGGTCATCAGGGTGTAGAGCGCGCGATTGGCCAGCGCGAAGCGGACGTATTTGGCGGTGTAATCCCCAGGCGTCCCTGCCTTGACGAGGATGGCGGCTAGCCGCGTATAGGCCCCGGCCGCGACGGCATCCAACAGCGCCTCGCGGTCGGCAAAATGATTATACAGCGAGCGATGCGCGACGCCGACAGCGTCCGCGACCTCACGCAGGCTCAACTGCTCATGGCCGGACGCGGCCACCAGACGGGTGGCGGCCTTGAGCGCGGCGGATTTCAGATTGCCATGGCGATAGGTCGCCCGTCGCGGCGTTGCGGTCATGATCCCTTCATACAAAGCCACGGGATGCAACGCCACTGCCCGGCGCCGACGTTTCCTGTCAGGCGGATGCCCGCCGGGCCACGCGATCCTCGGCATATTGCGGGGTAATGTCCTCGTCGATCACACTGCGGATCAACTTGATGACGGCGCCCCGCGCCCGCGCCTTGGTGGCAGCGTGGGCGGCCATATTGAGAGCGGCGAGCTTTTGCGCAGTCTCCTCGGCGCTACGCTCCAGCGCATCCGCCGGAACGACGCGGTCAAAGAAGCCGGCGGTGACCGCCTCGGCGGGGCCGAACATTTCCGCTGTTATCACCACCCTGCTGAAATAGGCCGGCGTCAGCCGCTGCCGGGCAATCTCGATGGCGAAACGCGGCACGGTGAGCCCGATCGCGACCTCGTTCATGCCGATCCGGTAGTCGCCCTCGGCGGCAATACGATGGTCGCTGGACATGATGAGAAAGGCCCCCATCGGATAGGCATTGCCCTGGCAGGCCGCCACCACCGGCGTCGGGAACGAAAGGATGCGCAGCGCCAGCTCAGCGCCGGCCTTCAGCATCAGATACTGGTCCTCGGCGCTGCCCTTGGCAAAGACGCCGAGATCGAAGCCGCCGGAAAAATGCCTGCCGCGGGCCTTCAGGAGCACGACGGCCTTGTCTTCTTCCGCCCGGTCGAACGCCGCATGCAGGGCGTTTAGCATGGCAAGCGACATCACATTGGCCTTGCCGTCGTCGATCACGATGGTGCCGACCGGGCCGGAACGGGAATAGGTCGCGAGGTCGGTCATAGGCGGTCTCCCTGTTTTCAAAAGCATCCAGTGGATACTTTAGAAGGCGGTCCGGCAGCGCAAGGGATTTCACTGGGTTCGTGATGCATGCAGGCATCCACTGGATGCATGGGCAAGCGGCAAGTCGCAGCCTCAGCTGTCGTCGCCCGCCTTGTGCGCAATTGCGCACTGGGGCGGGCGATCCAGTATTCCAGAGGCGGTAGCGATATAAGGGGAAGCCGCGGCGTACTGGGTCCCCCGCTTTCGCGGAGGACGACAGCCGGGGCTGGGGCAACAGCGGGGATGGCGCGACAGCGGCCGCCTCACGCCCTCTTCTTCACGTCCTTGACGTTGGAAAAATTGATGCCCTCGGCGCGTTCGCGGGTATAGCCGAGATAGAACTCGTTCTTGGCCATGAACACGGGATCGCCGTCGACGTCATCGGCGATGCCGGAGCCGTTGGCGGCGATGAAAGCATCGAGCTTCTTGCGGTCGTCGGAGGAGACCCAGCGCGCCAGCTGGAATTCCGAGACCTCGAATTCGACCGGCAGCGAGTATTCCGCATCGAGGCGGGCTTTCAGCACGTCGAGCTGCAGCGGTCCGACGACACCGACCAGCGCCGGGGCGCCATCGCGCGGCCGGAACACCTGCACGACGCCCTCCTCCGACATCTGCTGCAGGGCCTCTTTCAGCTTCTTTGCCTTCATGGCATCCGTGAGTCGAACGCGGCGGACGATTTCCGGTGCGAAACTGGGAACGCCGACGAAGGTGATGTCCTCGCCTTCCGTCAGCGTATCGCCGATCCGCAAGGTGCCGTGGTTCGGAATGCCGACGACATCGCCGGCAAAGGCTTCGTCCGCCACCGAACGGTCCTGGGCGAAGAAGAATTGCGGCGACGACAGCGACATATTCTTGCCGGTCCGCACCAGTTTCGCTTTCATGCCGCGGCTGAGCTTGCCGGAACACAGTCGCGCAAAGGCGATGCGATCGCGGTGGTTCGGATCCATATTGGCCTGGATCTTGAACACGAAGGCGCTCATGCGCGGCTCGGCGGCCTCGACTTTACGAACGTTCGAATCCTGCGCGCGCGGCGCGGGCGCGAACTTGCCGAGACCTTCCAGCAGGTCGCCGACGCCGAAATTGCGCAGCGCGCTGCCGAAATAGACCGGCGTCAGATGGCCCTCGCGAAACGCCTCCAGCTCGAACGGCTTGCAGGCTTCCGACACCAGCGCGAGCTCATCCTTGATCTCGGCGACATCGAGATTGGCGTTGCGGCCGGCGAGATCGGCGATGTCGATCTGCTCGGTCGCGCCGGTCTTGGCGCCGCCGCCCTCGAGCAGGCGCACGCCGCCATTGACGACGTCGTAGGTGCCGAGGAAGTCGCGGCCGCGGCCGACCGGCCAGGTCATCGGCGTGGTATCGAGCGCCAGCGTCTTTTCGATCTCGTCCAACAGTTCGAACGTATCGCGGCTCTCGCGGTCCATCTTGTTGATGAAGGTGATGATCGGGATGTCGCGCAGCCGGCACACCTCGAACAGCTTTCGCGTCCGTGCCTCGATGCCCTTGGCGGCGTCGATCACCATGACGGCGGAATCGACGGCCGTGAGCGTGCGGTAGGTGTCTTCGGAGAAGTCCTCGTGGCCCGGCGTGTCCAGGAGGTTGAAGACGAGATCCTGGAACTCGAACGTCATGACCGAGGTCACGACCGAGATGCCGCGCTCGCGCTCGATCTTCATCCAGTCCGAACGGGTGTTGCGCCGCTCGCCCTTGGCCTTGACCTGCCCTGCCAGATTGATGGCGCCGCCGAACAGCAGCAGCTTTTCGGTCAGCGTGGTCTTGCCGGCGTCCGGGTGGGAGATGATCGCAAACGTGCGCCGGCGGGCCACTTCATCTGAGAGCGGCGTGCGGGACGGCGATTCGGCGGCGGCAGCAATGTCAGACATGAGGCTCGAGCGTTTGGCAGGGAAAGGGGGGCTAATCAAGCCTCATTTGGTGGTTGCAGAGGCAGTCCTCCAGTCCCATATCGACCTGGGAAGGACGACCTTCCAACTCACAGCTCATCCGCGGGGACGACCCTGCCTGATCAGGAGGGTTGTCATGGCCTGGATCGTGTTGTTCGTCGCCGGCCTCATGGAAATCGGCTGGGCGATCGGGCTCAAATATACCGAAGGTTTCACCCGGCTCATTCCATCGGTCCTGACGCTCGCCTGCATGGCCGGCAGCATCCTGCTGCTGGGCCTTGCCCTGAAAGCGCTGCCGATTGGAACCGCCTACGCGGTCTGGACCGGAATCGGCGCGGTCGGAACGGCAATCCTGGGCATCTTCCTGTTCGGCGAACCCGCGACCGCCGCCCGCCTCGCCTGCATCGGACTGATTGTGGCCGGCATCATCGGGCTCAAGCTGGTCACCGGATCAGCGTAGCAACAGCACCGCCCAATAGGTCAGCGCCGCCACGATCGCGGACGCCGGGATGGTGATCACCCAGGCGTAGACGATCGAACTTGCCACATTCCAGCGCACCGCCGAGACCCGCCGCGCCGCACCGACGCCGACAATGGAGCCGGTGATGGTGTGGGTCGTGGAAACCGGAACTCCGAGATAGGTTGCCATGAAGAGGGTCGCCGCCCCGCCGGTTTCAGCGCAAAAGCCCTGCATCGGCGTCAGCTTGGTGATCCGCAGCCCCATGGTGCGGACGATCCGCCAGCCCCCCATCAGCGTGCCAAGCCCCATGGCGGCCTGGCAGGAGATCACGACCCAGAAGGGAATCGCGAAATCCGCCCCCAAGTGCCCCTGCGAATACAGGAGCACCGCGATGATGCCCATGGTCTTTTGCGCATCGTTGCCGCCATGGCCGAGCGAATAGAGCGAGGCCGAGACGAATTGCAGGATACGGAAGGCGCGGTCGACCGCAAACGGCGTCGAGCGCACCGACAGCCAGGACACGATCGCGACCAGCAGCAGCGCCAGCAGGAACCCGACCAGCGGCGACAGCACGATCGCCAGCAGCGTTTTCGACAGGCCGCTCCAGACCGCCGCTGATATCCCGGCCTTGGCCATGCCCGCACCGACCAGCCCTCCGATCAAGGCGTGCGAACTCGAAGAGGGAATGCCGAGCCCCCAGGTAATCAGGTTCCAGACGATAGCGCCGATCAGCGCAGCGAAGATCACGGCTGCATCAACCACACTGGGTTCGATGATCCCCTTGCCGATCGTATTGGCGACATGCAGCCCAAAGAAGAGGAAGGCGATGAAATTGAAGAAGGCCGCCCAGAGCACCGCATATTGCGGCCGCAGCACGCGGGTCGATACGATCGTGGCGATCGAATTGGCGGCGTCGTGCAATCCGTTGAGGAAGTCGAACAGCAGCGCGACCGCAATCAGAAAGATCAGAATCGGAAGACCAAGCGAGGCGTCCACTGAATAGGCCCTGCCCTATATTACTTGCTTGAGCATGATCTCCGCGCAAACGCGTTCCGCGTTTGTCGCGAGGGAAAACCGGTATCCACTTTTCCGGATCATGCTCAGACCTGCTCGATCACGATCGAATTGATTTCGTTGGCGACGTCGTCGAAGCGGTCGGACACTTTTTCGAGATGCTTGTAGATCTCGGCGCCGACGACGAAATCCATCGAATTGCCGTTTCGGTGCTTGAGAAACAGCTCCTTCAACCCGATGTCGTGGAGGTCGTCGATACGGCCCTCCAGCTTTCCGATTTCCTCGGTGATGGAGGTCAGCATCGCGACGTTGTTGCCGATCGACTGCATCAGCGGCAGCGCGCGGCTGACCAGATTGGCGCATTCGACCAACAGCGTGGCTATCTCGCGCATCGGGGGTTCGAACGTCCGGACTTCGAACAGCACCACCGCCTTTGCGGTCTGCTGCATCTGGTCGATGGCGTCGTCCATCGCTGTGATCAGGTTCTTGATGTCGCCGCGGTCGAACGGGGTAATGAAGGTGCGGCGGACCGCGGTCAGCACCTCGCGGGTGATGCCATCGGCGTCGTTTTCGAACTGATTGACGCGCTGGCAGAATACCGGCGTCTCCTCGCCGCCGCGCAGCATGTCCTGCAATGCCAGTGCGCCCTGCACCACCGTCTGGGCATGCCGGGCAAACAGGTCAAAAAACCGCTCCTCCTTGGGCAAAAAGGCACGAAACCAGCGCAGCATGGGTATTGTCCGTCGTTCACACGGCCGCGGGGAGCGGCCTGTCACAAAACTGTCATAGACCATTCGCAGGAAAAACGCGCGACAGCGGGACCCGGGAACCGGGTCATCCACCGCTTTGTGAAGCCGAAAACGGCGCCAAAACCGGCCGTTTTACAGGGATCGGCGGAAAAAATGCGCGATTTCGCCGACGACACCACGGCGGAAGGTCAGCACGCAGGCCACAAAGATCACACCCTGGATCACCGTCACCCACTGGCCGAAGCCGGCCAGATACTGCTGCATGGCGATGATCACGAAAGCGCCGACGACCGGGCCGAAGATGGTCCCGAGCCCGCCGACCAGCGTCATCAGCACGATTTCCCCCGACATCGTCCAGTGCACGTCGGTGAGCGAGGCGTTCTGCGCTACGAACACCTTCAGCGAGCCGGCAAAGCCCGCAAGCGTGCCGGACAGAATGAAGGCGAGCAGTTTGTACTGGTCGGTCTTGTAGCCCAGCGAAATCGCCCGCTGCTCGTTCTCGCGGATCGACTTCAAGACCTCGCCGAACGGCGAGTTGATGGTGCGGTAGATCAGCAGGAAGCCGGCAAGGAAGCCCGCCAGCACGACGTAATAGAGCACGGTGGGCTTGGCGAGGTTGAATATCCCGAACAGATAGCCCTGTGGAATGCCCTGAATGCCGTCTTCGCCATGGGTGAATGGCGCCTGCAGGTAGATGAAGAACAGCAGCTGCGAAAGCGCCAGCGTGATCATCGAAAAATAGATGCCCTGCCGGCGAATGGAGATGAAGCCGGTGACGACGGACAGCGCCGCGGCGCCGGCGACGCCGACCAGAATTCCGACCTCCGGCGTTACACCCCAGACCTTGAGCGCATGCGCCGTGCAGTAGCCCGCAGTGCCTAAGAACATGGCGTGGCCGAACGACAGCAGGCCGCCATAGCCGATCAGGAGGTTGAAGGCGCAGGCAAGCAGCGCAAAGCACAGCGCCTGCATCACGAAGAACGGATAGATGCCCGTCAGGGGCACGAGCCCCAGCAGCACCGCCATCAAGGCGAACACGATCATCTCGTCGCGCATCGCGCGCGGTGTTACCGGCAGTGTGTCGTCAGTCAATGCGCTCATGTCAGGCCGCCCGTCCCGTCAGTCCCGTTGGTTTCACCAGCAACACCAGCACCATCAGAACGAACACCACGGTGTTGGAAGCCTCGGGATAAAAATACTTCGTAAGTCCCTCGATCACGCCGAGCGCGAAGCCCGTGATGATCGATCCCATGATCGATCCCATGCCGCCGATCACCACCACCGCGAACACGACGATGATCAGGTCGGCGCCCATCAGTGGGCGGACCTGGTTGATGGGTGCCGACAACACGCCGGCCAACGCCGCCAGGCCGACGCCGAGGCCGTAGGTCAGCGTGATCATGCGCGGCACGTTGATGCCGAAGGCGCGCACCAGGGTGGGGTTTTCAGTCGCGGCGCGCAGATAAGCGCCGAGCTGCGTCTTCTCGATCAGGAACCAGGTCGCAAGGCATACCACCAGCGAGAAGATCACCACCCAGCCGCGGTAGATCGGCAGGAACATGAAGCCGAGATTGATGCCGCCCTGCAGGCCGCGCCAGTCGCCGATCTGCGGGTAATCGGGAATCGCATAGGGCAGACCGGACGAGCCGAAATAATTCTGGAACACGCCCTGCACGATCAGCGCGATGCCGAACGTCAGCAGCAGCCCGTAGAGGTGGTCGAGACCCGCCAGCCATTGCAGCATGGTCCGCTCCAGGATCATGCCGAAGATGCCGACGACAATCGGCGCGATGATCAGGGCCCACCAATATCCAATTCCCGCGAGATTCAGCAGGAAATACGCGCAGAACGCGCCCATCATGTAGAGCGCGCCGTGGGCGAAATTGATGATGTTGAGCATGCCGAAGATCACGGCCAGCCCGAGACTGAGCAGCGCGTAGAACGACCCGTTGATCAGTCCGACCAGGAGCTGGGCGTAGAGAGCTTGCATCGGTTTGGCACTCGATCTCGTTGTTGGGCGGAAAGTGGCCCGCGGGGCGCAATGCCCCGCGAACCGTTGTTGTTACTTCTTGACCAGCGGACAGGCGCTTTCCGAAAGCGGCCGGAAAGCCTGTTCGCCCGGGGTGGTCCCGATCAGCTTGTAATAGTCCCACGGCCCCTTGGATTCCGCGGGCTTCTTGACCTCGAACAGGTAGGCCGGGTGAATCTTGCGGCCGTCGGCACGAATCGTGCCCTTGCCGAACAGCGCGTCATCCGTCGGCAATTCCTTCATTTTGGCAACCACCTTGGCGCCATCATGCGGGTTGCCGCCCATCGCATCGATCGTCTTGAAATAGTGGACCAGGCCCGAATAGACGCCGGCCTGCACCATCGAAGGCATCGCCTTGTTCTTCATGCGCTCCGAGAAGCGCTTCGAAAACGCGCGGGTGCCGTCGTTCAGATCCCAGTAGAAGGTTTCCGTGAAGTTCAGGCCCTGCGCCACCTTCAGGCCGAGCGAATGCACGTCGGTAATGAACAGCAGAAGACCGGCAAGCTTCTGGCCACCGGCGACAATGCCGAATTCCGCGGCCTGCTTGATAGTGTTGGTGGTGTCGCCGCCGGCATTGGCCATGCCGATGATCTTGGCTTTGGACGCCTGCGCCTGCAGCAGGAAGGACGAGAAGTCCGACGAATTCAGCGGATGCTTGACGCCGCCAATGACCTTGCCGCCCGACTTCACGACGACCGCCGTGGTATCGCGCTCCAGCGCGTGACCGAACGCATAGTCTGCGGTCAGGAAGTACCAGGTATCGCCGCCGGCCTTCACCAGCGCCTGGCCGGTGGAGTTGGCGAGCATGTAGGTGTCGTAGACCCAGTGAATCGTGTTCGGCGAGCACTGGGCATTGGTCAGATCCGACGTCGCCGCGCCGGTATTGATCATGATGGCATTCTTTTCCTTCACCAGATTGTTGACCGCCAGCGCAACGCCGGAATTCAACACATCCATGAAGATGTCGACCTTCTCGACGTCGATCCATTGACGCGCGATGGTGGTGGCGATGTCGGGTTTGTTCTGGTGGTCGGCGGAGACGATGTCGATCTTCCAGCCTTTGGCCGCGAGACCGGAATCCTCCATCGCCATCTGGGCGGCGAGCGTCGAGCCCGCGCCACCGAGGTCGGAGTAAAGCCCGGAATTATCGGTAAGCACGCCGATCTTGACGGTCTTGTCCTGCGCCATGGCGCCACTGCCTGCGGCAAGCGCAAGCGCGGTGCCGAGGAAGAGAGCTGAAATCCGATGTTTCATAGTATCTCCATAAATCCAGAGTGCAGTCACAGTATCAATCAGACGCCGAGATAGGTGTGGAGCTTGTCCATATTGGCCGACAGCTCCGAATTGGCAAAACCGTCGATGACCTTGCCGTGTTCGACAATGTAGTAGCGGTCGGCCACCGTGGAGGCGAAGCGGAAATTCTGCTCGACCAGCAGGATGGTGAAGCCCTCCGACTTCAGCCGCGCAATGGTGTGGCCGATCTGCTGGATGATGACGGGCGCAAGACCTTCGGTCGGCTCGTCCAGCATCAGAAAACGCGCGCCAGTGCGCAGGATTCTGGCGATCGCCAGCATCTGCTGCTCGCCGCCGGAGAGCTTGGTGCCCTGGCTGTTGAGGCGCTCCTTCAGGTTCGGAAACAATTCGAAGATCTGATCGAGCGACAGTCCCCCGCTGCGCACGACGGGCGGCAGCAGCAGGTTCTCGCGCACGTCAAGGCTCGCGAAAATGCCCCGCTCCTCGGGGCAGAACGCGATGCCCTGTCGCGCGATCCTGTCGGACGAGGCGCGCGTGATGTCCTGACCGTTGAAACGGATCGAACCGGTACGCTTGCCGATAATTCCCATAACGGACTTCAGCGTCGTGGTCTTGCCGGCGCCGTTGCGGCCGAGCAGCGTGACCACCTCGCCCGCCTTCACATTGAAGTTGACGCCGTGAAGGATGTGGGATTCGCCGTACCAGGCCTGCAGTTCGGAAACGGAAAGCACCTCCGCGCCCGCCGATTTGGCGGTGGCTTCAGCCATTTTCAAATCAGGCATGACCGGCCCCCAGATAGGCTTCCTTGACCCGCTCGTCCTTTGAGAGCTCGGCATAATTGCCTTGCGCCAGCACCTGCCCGCGCGTCAGCACCGTGATGATGTCGGACAGATTCGCGACCACGGAGAGATTATGTTCGACCATCAGGATGGTGTGCCTTGCCGAGATGCGCTTGATCAGCGACGCGATCTTGTCGATGTCTTCGTGACCCATGCCGGCCATCGGCTCGTCCAGCAGCATCATTTCCGGATCGAGCGCCAGCGTCGTTGCGATCTCGAGCGCACGCTTGCGTCCATAGGGCATCTCGACCGCCGGCGTATTGGCGAACTCGCTCAGGCCCACGTCGTTCAACAGCTCGATCGCGCGGCCGTTGAAGCGATCCAGCACGCTCTTGGAGCGCCAGAAATCGAACGAAGATCCATGCTGGCGCTGGAGCGCGACGCGGACGTTCTCCAGCGCCGTCAGGTGCGGGAACACGGCTGAAATCTGGAACGAACGCACGAGCCCGAGGCGGGCCACGTCGGCCGGCGCCATCGCGGTGATGTCCTGTCCCTTGTACAGGATCTGGCCTGCCGACGGCTTCAAGAATTTGGTCAGCAGGTTGAAGCACGTCGTCTTGCCGGCGCCATTCGGCCCGATCAGCGCATGAATGCTGCCGCGACGCACCTTGAGGGCGACATCGCGAACGGCGAAGAAACCCGCGAATTCCTTGGTCAATCCGTGGGTTTCGAGAATAAACTCATCAGCCAAACAAATTCCCCCGTAAGCCGTCTCCGCGAGGTCTCTCGCGCGCGGCCATTTTTTCCCTGTTCGGGCGGGCTCTCCTGGACGTCCTTGGAAAAACGTACCGAGCCCGCCGCCTCCGGGCCGGAATATGCCGTCAACGCGATGGATTAGGCAAGGTGGAAAGCTGTCACGGGGAAAAGCCGGGGGGCATGGTTCCGGATGCGCCATAAGTCGAATGCGCCATCCGCCGAGCCCGGCCCGCGCACCAGCGGCGTTCGAGCGTAATCTTCGTCCCGGCAAGCCATCATTAACGGTGTTCTGCTGCAATCAGCCGCTTTCACAGAATATTTCCGCCGCAATCGCAGCATCACGCGATCTAGACAGCAAGGAATTGCCGCCTTGGAATTTGAGAGCGCCCAACCGTCTGTCGTCAAATCGATCAAACAGCGCGACCTGCTCAATACCTGGCTGCGGCTGTACGCTCGCGATCAGTCGATACCGCGCATGACCGAATACCAGCCGGCGCGCATCGAGGACGAACTTCCGGACCTGGTATTCTATACTGTCGATGCCCAGGTAGAGCCGCCGCGCCTGACGATCCAGAGCGACGGCACGCGGATGTCGACGGCCTATGGAAATACCGGCAAGGGGCGCAATCTCGACGAGTATCTCGGCGCAAGGCTCGCTCCGATCGTGATGCCGGTTTATTATCAATGCATCGCCCGCCGCCTCCCCGCCTACACCATCGCTGAAATGAACGATATCTATGGGCGTGTCGTCGCCTATGAGCGGCTGCTGCTGCCATTCGCCGACAAGGATAGCGTCACCCATATCATCGCTTCACTGAAGACCATCAGCGAGGACGGCGGCTTCGAGATCAAGAACCTCATTCGCGGAAATGACAAGCTGCCGGTGCCGACGCTGCGCACCATCATCGACCGCGATCTGTTCCACCGCGCGCCCGGCCGCATTCCGTCCGGCGACGTGCTCGAATTCGATTAGGCCTTCCGTCCGCGCGACTTCGCCGCCACTTCCTTGGCGTAGATGTCCGGCTTGAATCCGACCAGCAATTTGCCGCCGAGATCGAGCACCGGGCGCTTGATCATCGAAGGCTGCGCCAGCATCAGCGCCAGCGCCTTGCGCTCGTTCAGGCCTTCCTTGTCGCTGTCGGGCAATTTCTTGAACGTCGTCCCGGCGCGGTTGAGCAGCGTTTCCCAGCCGAGTTCGTCAGACCATTGCTTGAGCTTGTCCTTGGCGATGCCGGCAAGCTTGTAATCGTGAAAGTCGTAAGCCACGCCCTGGTCGTCGAGCCAGGCGCGCGCCTTCTTCATGGTGTCGCAGTTCTTGATGCCGTAGATGGTGATGGGCATTTTCGTTGCATTCCGGAATGGCGTTATGGGTCCTGTCGGACCGATTAGAGGTGAGCAGATCGGCGAATCTATCATAGACTGACGCATCTCTGCCGGGACCCGCCGATGGAATTCACCATATTGTTTCTGGCCACGGCCGTCGTGATGCTGGTCGCCTGGCGCGGTCCGCGTCCGCTGGCGTTTGGCCTGTTCGCAGCCGTCCTTATAGCGTGCGTCGCGACCTATCTGCACCACGCGACCGATACGCTGAAACTGTCGTTCTGAGGGATGCATGACCCAGACGCGCGCCATCACGCTGAATGCCCTCGGCCTCTACGGGGTCGCGCTGGTGCTGGCGGCCGCCTTTGCGGCGCAGTTCATCCTGAATGAACTGCCCTGCCCGCTCTGCCTGCTGCAGCGAATCCTGTTTGCCGCGCTCGCCGTCGGTCCGATCCTCAATATCCGTTTCGGCCCGCGCCCCAGCCATTATGCGATGTCGCTGCTGGCGGCGGTTGCAGGCGCCGTTGCGTCGACCCGGCAGGTGCTGCTCCACATCCTGCCCGGCGACGCCGGCTATGGCTCGGCATTGCTGGGTTATCATTATTACACCTGGGCGCTGATCGGCTTCATTGCCGCGATTATCCTGATTGCCGTCGTCATGCTATTCGACCGCCAGTTCAAGGACGACGGCGCCGTGCTGCCGCCCACCGGTGGCGCCTTCGCGCAAATCGCGGTGTGGCTCGTGATCGCGCTGACGGCCGCGAACGTGGCAACGACGCTGCTGGAATGCGGCTTCGGCGCGTGCGCCGACAACCCCGTCGTTTACGAACTGCTCAAGTAGGCCGCTTCGGTATCTCGAGCCCACGCTGCACCGCCGGCCGGGCCAGCCCGCGCTCCAGCCATGCCGGCACCTGCTTCAGCGTATCGAAGGCGACGAGATCGCGCGCCCCGTAAAAGCCGATCAGGTTGCGCACCCAGCCGAGCATGGAAATATCGGCAATGGTGTATTCGTCGTCCATGATCCATTGCCGCCCGGCAAGCCGCGTCTCCACCACATCGAGCAGGCGCTTCGACTCGGCCACATAGCGTTCGAGCGGCCGCTTGTCCGCATATTCCTTGCCGGCGAATTTGTGGAAGAAACCGACCTGCCCGAACATCGGTCCGATGCCGCCCATCTGGAAGTGCAACCACTGGATGGCCTGGTATCGCCGCGCCGGATCATCAGGCAGCAGCCTGCCGGTCTTGTCAGCAAGATATTGCAGGATCGCGCCGGACTCGAATAGCGGCAACGGCTTGCCACCGGGGCCATCGGGATCGAGGATCGCCGGGATCTTGCCGTTCGGATTCAGCGACAAAAATTCCGGCGTCTTCTGGTCATCCTTGCCGAAATCGACCAGATGCACCTCATAGGGCAAGCCGATCTCTTCGAGCATGATCGAGACCTTGACGCCATTCGGCGTCGGCAGCGAGTAGAGCTGAAGACGGTCGAGGTGTTTGGCAGGCCAGCGTTTGGTGATTGGGAAAGCGGAAAGATCGGGCATCAACTGGTTCTTTTGCTTGGTTTCCGGTGCGGGGTTAATGTACGGCTGATGTCGCATATAACAAGGCCCGCGCCGATCCATGACTGACCATCCATCACCAAAGCTTGGCCTGACCGACGCGGAGCTCGCGGTTCGTCCGACCGTCTTCGCAAGCGACGCTTTGAAGGATCAGGTCGTGATCGTGACAGGCGGCGCCGGCGGCATCGGCCGCGCGATCACCTGGCTGTTTGCACGGCTCGGCGCGCACGTCGCTGTGGTCGGGCGCGACGGCGACAAGCTCGATGCGCTCGTGGCCCAGTTGGGGGGCCACGGCCTCGAGGCGTCGGCACATGTTGCCGACATCCGGGAGCCCGATGCGGTCGGCGCCCTCTTCGACACGATCTGGGCCGCACAAGGCCGCATCGACAGCCTCGTCAACAGCGCCGGCGGACAATTTCCGCAGGCTGCGATCGATTTTTCCGTGAAGGGCTGGAATGCCGTCATCAACACCAATCTGAACGGCACCTGGTACATGATGCAGGCGGCAGCGCAGCGCTGGCGCGACCACAAGCATCCCGGCAGCATCGTCAACATCGTGGTAGTGACGACGCATGGCCTCTACGGCATCGCCCACACCATTGCGGCACGAAGCGGCGTGATCGGGCTGTCGCGCGCTGTCGCGGTCGAATGGGCACCGCTGAACATCCGCGTCAACTGCGTGGCGCCCGGCGCGATCGAGACCGAGGGATGGAACGTCTACACGCCGGAAGCCCGCGCCGCCTACCCACGTTCGAATCCGATGATGCGGGTCGGCTCGCCCTGGGAGGTCGCCGAAGCCACCGCCTTCCTCGCGGGACCTTCGGCCAAATTCGTTACCGGCGAAACGCTGACCGTCGATGGCGGCGGCCAGCTCTGGGGCGAGACCTGGACCACCGGCAAGCCGGCCTATTTCGGCGGCGACGACAAGTGACGCGCCGAAAGCCGATCGCCCATGACACGCTATCGCCTCGCCATCTTCGACTTTGACGGCACGCTTGCCGACTCGCTTCCCTGGTTTCGCGCATCGTTTCACGATGTAATCGCACGTTTCGATCTCAAGCCGGTCACACCAGAGGAACTGGAAGGACTGCGCGGAATGTCCGCGCGCGAAATCATGGCGCACCTTGGCGTGTCCACGTGGCAGCTTCCGGCCATCGTCAACGACATGCGAAAACGCAAGCTCGCCGCGGCGAGCGAGACATCGCTGTTTGCCGGCATTCCGGAGATGCTGACCGAGCTTCAGCGTCTTGGTATCAAGACTGCGATCGTCAGTTCCGACAGCGAGGCGTCAGTCCGGCAAGTGCTCGGACCCGTTTCCGCCCTGATCACGCGCTTCGATTGTGGCGCCGCAATCTTCGGCAAACACTGGAAATTTCGGCGTGTCGCACGCAAGCTCGGGGGCAAGCCGTCGGAGACGATCTGCATCGGCGACGAGATCCGTGACATCGAAGCCGCGAAGGCCGCCGGGATGGATTCCGGTGCGGTGGCCTGGGGGTATGCGCTACCGAGCGCGTTGCAGGCGGTTGGGCCGACCTATCTGTTCAATTCGATCGAGGAGATGATGCAGCGGCTCACTTCAAGGAAATAACACTTCGCGAATGTCCGCTTGATAACTCCGCCTGTTATCTGTCACACCCACAAATATCTGTCACACCCACAAAGGCCATCGTACGAGGTGTTCGTGCCCGTTCAAGCTGCGGATGAGTACGAACTCGCTAATCGTCCAGCCAATCGGTTCGACTGGATATTCATCTGCGCTACGCGTGTCATACAGCAGCGTGACATGTGGCGTAAAATTCGTATTGGCCAGCCGCCTCAACCCTCTTCGCGTCATCGCGGCGCCGACCGTTTGACGAAACGAGTGCAAATGGCGCAATCCATTCTCTCCGATCAGGACGAACGGACGATTGCCCGGTCGCCCCCGAAAGCTTGCCGTGCGATCGAAAGAGACCTCGAACGGCCGGGTTCGCACATCCATGGCAGCCTCCCAAGCGGCGCAAAGCTGGCCTTCAGGCAACCCGCTGAGAGCGAACAGCGAAATGTGCAGCCGCCCGGGCACAATGAGCTTGCCGTCGAACTGATGCGCGCGCTTGAGCACGCAAGCCAATTGGTGAATCCGCTCTGCCGTCCCTGCGTCGGGAACGGCCGCGAGGAATAAGCGGGCACTACTACGGCTTGTAAACTTGTCCACCATCGACTAGAACAGATCATGAACACAACCGGCGCGCAACCGAAATTTTTGTATTGTAAAATACACTACATCCAGATACGAAAGCTTTGTTGGAGATTCCAAAATGCCACGCGTCATAAAGCGAAAAGAGCACCCGCTATCGATGCGGCTGCCCGAAACTGACATAGCCATCATCGATCGTGCGGCAACCTTGCGCGGCCGTTCGCGTACCGATTTCGTACGTGATGCAGCGGTGCGAGCGGCGGAAGATGTTCTGATGGAAACGGCGCCCATCCGGATGAGCCCGGCCGGCTTCAAGGCCTTTGTCGAGGTTCTTTCGAAACCCGCGCGCCCGGTGCCCGAAATGGTCGAACTATTTCAACGGGCCGCTCCGTGGGAATCCAGGAACGCAAAAGCCGAGAAGTGACGGGTGGCCATTTCCGAGCCGGAACCATTGACGGCTGTTCACGACGTTTCCGAGTTTTCCTGCGGGAAGCCGTCGCTGGACCGATGGCTGAAAACGCGGGCGCTGTCCAATCAAGAGAAGGGCTTTACGGCCGTCATGGTCGTTCATGAGGCCAACCGTATCCTTGGATATTACGGCCTCGCGCCTACGGCGATTCTTCCCGCAACGTTGCCGCGATCGATTCGTACAGGCCAGCCGCCAGATCCAGTTCCTTGCCTGTTGTTGGGGCAGCTTGCCGCAGATCAGAACCATAGCGGAATGGGAATTGGCACAGGACTGCTTAAGCACGCGCTGCAACGCTGTGTAACTGCGGCCAGCCTGATTGGCGGCCGCGCACTCATCGTCAATGCCGTCGATATCGAGGCGGCGGCTTTTTGGAGGCGACGCGGCTTTATTCCTTCGAAAGATGATCCGCTGATCCTCCTCAGGTCTATCACCGATATTGCTGCATCGATCATGTCGCGCGACTGAACGCAGATGCCGCAAACGCATAGCCCGTACTTACAACACGCATCCATAATGGGCCGACGAAACCAAGCGGATATATTTGTCGTGCACCGATCCCGGCCGCACCTGCGCCACCGATGCCGGCGCGCGCCAGCCGGCCATGCGGCGGGCGATCTCTTCCGCCGGCACCTCGAGACTAAGGGTACGTGCGCCCGGATCGATCACGATGGTGTCGCCATCGCGCACCGCGGCAATCGGGCCGCCGCGCGCGGCTTCTGGCGAGATGTGACCGATCAGGATGCCATGCGAGACGCCGGAAAAACGGCCATCGGTGATCAGCGCCACGTCCTCGCCGAGCCCCCGCCCCCTGCAACTGGATGGTCAGCATCACCATCTCGGGCATGCCGGGCCCGCCGACCGGGCCGACATTGCGCACCACGATGACGTTGCCAGCGACAATCTCGCCGGCACGGATCGCGGCCATCGTATCGGCTTCGGACTCGAATACGCGCGCGGTGCCGCGAAACTGCCCCTTCTCAAGGGTCTTGCCCGACAGTTTCAGCAGGCAGCTCTCCGGCGCCAGATTGCCCTTGAGGACGCTGATGTGATTGTTGGCCGGCGCAACCGGTTTCGATACCGGGGACACGATCTCCTGCGGCGGTAGCTGCTCCAGTGTCGGAACATCGGCGAGATTTTCGGCAAGCGTCTTTCCGGTCACCGTCATCACATCGCCATGCAGGAAGCCGGCGCGCAGCAATTCCTTCATGACCACAGGCACGCCGCCGATCGCATGCAGGCTGCCCATCGCGAATGGACCGTGCGGCTGCAGATTGGCCAATAGCGGGACGCGCTCGCCGACTGCCTGGATGCGCTCGATCGTGATCGGCACCTGGGCTTCACGCGCCACCGCCAGCAGATGCAAATACATGTTGGTCGAACCGCCCATCGCATAGATGGTCGTAATCGCGTTCTCGAACGCGCGCTCGGTCATGATGTCGCGCGGCCGGATGCCGGCCGCCATCAGCCGGTAGAGGGCATCGACCGAAGCGCGCGCCTGGGCGCGGACATCGGCGTGGATGTCGCTGCCGGCGTCATAGTCGGCGGGATGCGAGGCGCCGCGCGGCAGCATCATGCCGATCGATTCCGCAATCGTGCTCATGGTATTGGCCGTGAACATTGCGCCGCAGGTGCCGCTGCCAGGCATCACATTGCGCTCGACTTCCAATAGCTCCTCGCCGGAGAGGCGGCCCGATTCATTCGCGGCGCGCGCCTCGGCGTAATCCATGATGGTCAGATTGTTGCCCTTGCTTGCCCACGCCCCGAACGACACGCGGCCGGGCGTGCTGGTGCCGGGATAGAGCACGAGCCCGAAGGCATTGGTGCGCGCCAGCGGCATCAGCGCGGCAGCGCCGGTCTTGTCGCAGCCGGAGATCACGATCATGGCGTCGCCATGATGGGCGTAGTGGCCGATCTCGAAGCAGTCGGCGACGACGTCACGCGATGCGAGGCTGTAGCCTGCGGTCGGCGTGCCCTGCGTCAACGCGTCAGACACCGCCGGCGCGCCGACGACCAGCCCCTGCCCGCCGCGCTCGGCGAGAATCTCCACCAGGAAATCGGCGATGGTGCGAACGCGGTTGTTGCAGCGATGGGCATTGGTCCAGGCGCTGGCGATGGTCACCACCGCGCTGGTCTCCGCGGCGCGATCCGGATCGAAACCGGCGGCGCGCAGTTCGACCCGCGATCGCTTCCAGTAGGTGCTGCTGTCCTGTGTCGTCATGAGATGCTCCAGGTCTTCTGATTGGATCGCCGATGCCAGCGTCCGGCCTGTTTAGGAGTGAGGTCAAGCCGTCTTTCCGTCGTCGAAACTGACGATCACGGCGGCGTTGGCTATCAGGATGGGGTCGTTACCGCTCTCGGACGGAATTTCCAGCCCACCAGCGACCGCTGTCACTTTCACGGTGCCGTACGGCAACTCTTTTGCCACGGCCGCGGTATCAACCCCCTCCGGATTCGGCACGGCGATCATGACGTCGACGAACATGTCGTTGGCGGTCTTGCCCAGCATCCGGAAGAAGCCGAGGCTGGAATGGCGGATCGCGTCCGAGACGGCGCGTTTGGCGGCTTTGGTGGCGTCGCGTCCATGAACGTCGACGCCCATGCCCATCTCGGTAATACAGCGCACACGTGCCATGGCTTTTCCTATTTGTTTCCGTTCGGGTGACACACCTATCAGGCGTTCACGATTCACGCGAGCAACAGACGAGGTAAGATTAGTCCGAATACAACCCGGACCGATAGGTGCGTGCGGGAACCGATATCGCCCAAAACCGTTCTCGGTCTGGGTGCAATCCGAGGACCAATCTTGCAGGGCGAATCCGAGATTCTATTCTGGCGCCGAACGGACGTCACCGGCCTGGAGCGGCTGATGCTCCATATTTCCGCGGATGCCGTGTTGGCGGAATCGACCGTGATCTGCGCGGAGGACGGCGGCTTTCGCCTCGACCATCGCTGGAGACTGACGCCTGACTGGCGGGCTCAATCGTTGGACGTGGAGCGATGGGGCCCGGTCGGGCACGCTCACCTCACCCTTGAGCGGACGGATAGCGGGTGGCGCGTTAATGGCCAACGACGTCCCGATCTCGACGGTGCGGAGGAGCCCGACCTGTCGGTCACCCCGTTCTGCAACACTTTCCCGATCCGCCGAACACCTGCCGCTGCCGGACAGAGTCGCACACTCGATACCTGCTTCGTGGATGGAGCAGCCATGACGATCCAGCGCTCCCGTCAACGCTACGACCGTCTCGGCCCGGATCGGGTACGTTACGTGGATCTCGGGGTCTCGGCAGGTTTTGAGGCGGAGCTCGAAGTGGATAACCGCGGACTGGTGCTTCGCTATCAGCATCTTTTCGAACGGGTGGCACCTGTCTGACGAAGGCGTTGCGGCGCCGGCCCCGGATCATCGATACTACGAGGAGTGGCGCGAAGAAGTGAAGCTGGCAGCATGGAAGCGCAGGTTCTCGCGCGACAGCTGATCGACGGATGTAACACCCATCAGCTTCATGCCGCGTTCGATCTCGACCCGCATCTGCTCGAGCGCACGCTCCACGCCAGCCTGCCCGGCAGCAGCCAGCGGGAAGAGATAATAGCGGCCGAGGCCTACAGCCTTGGCTCCCAGCGACAGCGCCTTGAGCACGTGCGTGCCGCGCTGCACGCCGCCATCCATGATGACGTCGATCTTGTCGCCCACGGCATCGACAATCTCGGCCAGTTGGTCAAAGGCGCTGCGCGAACCGTCAAGCTGCCGACCGCCGTGGTTGGAAAGAACGATCCCTGTGCAGCCGATTTCAACCGCGCGTCTGGCGTCTGCTGCCGACATCACGCCCTTGAGGCAAAATTGCCCGCCCCAATGCTGCACCATCTCGGCCACGTCGTCCCAATTCATCGCGGGGTCAAGCATCTCGGTGAAATAGCGGCTGATCGACATGGTGCCGCTCCCCATGTCGACATGGGTGTCCAGCTGCGGCAGCTTGAAGCTTTCATGCATGAAATAGTTGATCGCCCAGGCCGGCTTGATCGCGAACTGCGCCATGCCGGCCAGGGTGAGCTTGAACGGGATGGCGAAGCCGGTTCGCTTGTCGCGCTCCCGGTTGCCGCCGGTGATGCTGTCGACGGTCAGCATCATGACCTCCACGCCGGCCTGCTTGGCGCGATTCATCATCTCGCGGTTCAAGCCGCGATCCCTGTGGAAATAGAACTGATAGACCTGCGGAGCTCCGCTGATCTTGCGCGCTTCTTCGAGGCTCACGGTGCCGAGCGAGGAAACACCGAACATGGTGCCGTATTTGCCGGCGGCCGCCGCCACCGCGCGCTCGCCTTGCGGATGGAATAACCGCTGCAGTGCCGTCGGTGAGCAATAGACCGGCATGGCCAGCTTCTGCCCCATGATCGTGACCGACATGTTCACATCGCTCACGCCGCGCAGCACGTTCGGCACCAGGTCGCAATCTTCGAAGGCTCGCGTATTGCGGCGATACGTGACTTCGTCGTCGGCCGCACCGTCGATATAGTTGAAGATCGGCCCGGGAAGGCGCTGCTTGGCCATTCGGCGAAAATCGTGGAAGTTGTGGCAGTTTTTCAGACGCATCTCATTTCTCAACTGATACGAATTAGGAGCACCTTACGCCCGCGCGCTCCGTTTCGCGATAAGTCGCTGCAAGAATAGCGATTCCTCAGGCTGTGCCGATAGCGAAACATCGGCTTTGATCGCTTGAGCCACCGGCGGTGTCGCGTCGTGCGTGTAACTTTGTCCATTCTTCGGGTTGACAATCCAGAATTACAGGCGTATTTCCCGCGCCCTTCGCGAGCATTGGGTTCGCGATCAAACATGAGCCGAGTGATGAACCAAGGTTGCGAAAAGCTCGTCAGAGGATCGAATGGCCTCAGGTCCATCGATGACGCACGCCCGGCTCATGGGAGCGATCTCGCGTAAACGAGATCGACAGTCCGCTCTAACGGACCCTCCCGAGCCAGCCGCTCCGGAGGGTTTTTTGTTGTCCGAAGCAGGCTCATTCGAAACATCCCGGCGCAAGCCGGAACGGGAGACCCGGATCCCGGGGCTCACGCCGGCAGGCGTGTGCCCGAAAGCGCGGGGCCTGTCGGAGGGAACGAGGCGCAAGCCGGATACCGATGGCAGAGCGAGCCCTGAGGGGTTCGCGGTAGCGGCGCAGTTCAGAGCGCCGCGCATGAAATTTGTTTAAAATCCGGTTTGCCGCCACGCGCGGCTAAACCGACGCTGGTGGTGAAGATTTCGGATACTTCGCGCCATGGAAAGAGCGGGTTCGATTCCCGCCTTTGACGCACGCACCGGGATGCGGCCCCGCGAGGGCTTGCACGCGGCCCGGCGCAGATTCTCTCAGCAAGGAGAGAAGCTGTGTTGCTGTCATTGACACCGATATCGACTGTTCCCCAGCGTACCCTTCAACTGCCGATGCGCAAGCGTCGGCAGGGCGGTGGTGAAGATGTCTGTTACTTCGGTAGAAGCGCCGTACCGTTATCGCGGTCCGGAGTCGCGGGTTCGAGTCCCGCCGGCAGCAATGCCGTGGCTGAGTATGCTCTTCGGAGCGGCAACAGCATCGTCTGTTCCCCGCCAACCCTCTCCACGATCCGTGGTGAAGATCGCTGTTACTTCGACTGATAATCGAGAGGTCGCGGGTTCGAATCCCGCCCGGCGTCATGTGCGCCGGTAGCTCAGTGGCCAGAGCGCTACCTGGCCTGCAGGGTAAGCTGCGGGCCGGGGTCTCAGCATCGCCTGTTCCCGGATCGTGGTTTCCAAAAAAACGCCGGTGGTGAAGAGTTCTGTTACTTCGCACTCACAAGGTCGAAGGTTCGATTCCTTCCGGACCCAAAGTCCGTAGCTCAGAGGATAGAGCGTGTGACAACGCCCGCAAGGGCAGTCCAGACTCGCCTGTTCCCCGGCGCCCTTTTCCGATCAATCATCAACCCCAAGAGGAGGCCTTCATGGTCAGACTGAACAAGATCGTTCGCGCTCTCACCTTCGAGGGCGCGAAGGCCAAGCGCTTCACGCCCGAAATGGCGCTGAAGCGCGCGCTGATGAACTGCCTCTTGTGGGAGAACCAGTTCTACGAGGACGGCGTTGCGATCGCCGAGCGCATCAAGCTTCTGGTGCCGCAGGTCGAACCGTCGCGGGTCGCTGCGCTCGCCATCGAGGCGCGCGAGGCGATGAAGCTTCGGCATGCGCCGTTGCTGGTGGCGCGCGAGATGGCGCGGCACGAGAAGCATCGCGTGCTGGTCGCCGATACGCTGGCCCGCGTGATCCAGCGTCCGGACGGGATGACGGAGCTGCTTGCAATCTACTGGGCGGATGCGCTCGGACCGATGCAGCAGCGCAAGCGTCAGCCCGTCTCGGCGCAGGTCAAGAAGGGCCTTGCGCGCGCGGTGACCAAGTTCGACGCCTATCAGCTCGCGAAGTACGACCGCGACGGCGCGGTGCGTATCAGGGACGTCCTGTTCCTGGTCCACGCCAAGCCAAAGGACGCGGACCAGGAGAAGGTGTGGAAGCAGCTCGTCGACGGCGAGCTGGCTTCTCCCGACACCTGGGAGGTTTCGCTCTCGTCCGGCAAGGACAAGCGCGCAACCTTCGAGCGGCTGATCGGCGAGAACCGGCTGGGTGGCCTCGCGCTGCTGCGTAACCTGCGCCTGATGCAGAAGGCGGAGGTGCCGCACGGGACCATCGCAGGCGCGATCGAGGCGATGCGGACGGACCGCATCCTTCCCTATCGCTTCATCACGGCGGCGCGCTATGCGCCGGATTTCGAGCCCGAGCTCGAATCCGCGATGCTGAAGTCGATCAAGGGCTATGCACGGCTTCCGGGCCGCGCGCGGCTTCTGATCGACGTGTCAGGGTCGATGTTCTATCCGCTGTCGGCGCAGTCCGAGATGACCCGCGCCGAGGCGGCCTGCGGTCTGGCGATCCTCGCCCGCGAGGTCTGCGACGAGGTGGAGATCTTCACGTTCAGCAATGAGGTCGTGAAGATCCCGCCGCGCCGCGGCTTCGCGCTGCGCGACAAGATCGTCGGCTCGCAGCCGCATAACGGGACCTATCTCGGAAAGGCCACCAGCGAGATCGACCGCAAGGGCGATCGCCTGATCGTCTTCACCGACGAGCAGAGCCACGACACCGTCCCCGACCCCAAGGGGCGCGGCTATATGGTGAATGTAGCCTCGTACCAGCACGGTGTCGGGTACGATGCGTGGACGCGCGTGCACGGCTTCTCGGAAGCCGTCATCGCGTGGATCGCGGCTTCGGAACAGACGAAGCATTGATCTGCATCGTGACAACAAGATCCGTGACAACAAGTGCCCCGGGCGCGCCAACACGCGCCCGGGTATCTGGCAAGCTTGCCCTGTTCTTCATGCCTGGCCGTCGGCCGAATCGCTGCGCGGCTTGCGACGGAAGAAATTCAACACGCCCGCGCCCACCACCGCCAGGCCGATGAGAATGACCTTGGCGAATTTGAGCACAAACGCGCTCACAAGCGCAAACAGACCGAGCTTCTTGGCTGCAGCGCCACCGACCAGCGCCATCAGACCATACTCCGCGATACGATCGGTAGAGGCGCTGAAGTCCTCGTAGCGCTTGCCGGTGTTGTAGGCGAGATTGCCGAGCAGTTCATGGGCCACCGACTTGTCGCCGGCGATGCCTTCCGAGGTCGACAGCAGATTGAGGCTGAAGTAGCCATCCCGCCCCAGCGCGTAAGTATTGTAATTGATGCTCTTCGTCGCGTAATCAGGCTCACCCTTGTCCTTGGCGAGCAGCGACCAGACCAGACGATGGGTGGCGGCATCGTAACTCGGCGCCTGCACCCACCCGATCACCTGCATCTCGGGAAATCCGCGGGCGATGCGGTCCTTGTTCGACTCATCCACCCCATCCTTCAGATTCTTCAGGAGGTCGTCGGCACTCCAGTTCTTGGCGTCATCATCCTTGATATAGCCTTCCTTGATGTAGCGGATCACCACGATCCACCCGTCGTTCGCCCCGTTACCGACGACAAGGCCGATCAGGCTTGCATCGTTGACGACGTTGCCGAGCGCCCGCAAGATGCGGGCGGCTTCGGCCTTCGGCACGAAGAAACGCCCGGACGGAAGCTTCAGCGACGCCTGATCGATCAGGGAAACATCCTTGGGCCCGCCGACGGCTACCGTGCTGGCGGCTTTCCAGGCAGCAGCCAATTCCGCCTTTCGCGACGCTTCGCTCGGTGGCGACGCCTGGGCAAATGCCGCCGGTGCCCCAAACACGACAAACAACGCTACGACGGCTGAAATCACCTTATGCACCGAACTCTCCCGAAATATCGCCCTTGATATGAATTGGAATCACATCAACAACTATAAATAGCAAGACACTGAAACGACATATCACTCAGTCGCTTGACGACTGAGTGGCGAAAATTGGTCAATGGATTGTTCGAAAGCGTCGAACTCTGCGTCTCACGCCCGGCTTTTGCCGAGCCGAGATGGTCGGCTGCGGTTCGAGATCAGCTTCAGCCAGGGCGCCAAATGGAAGGCACTCATCAGCATGTACATTGGCACCATGCCGCCGATGAAGGATGCGTGCGCGGCCGAACATAGATAGTCGGGCGCGCCGCTGCCGATCATGGCCGAAAGCAGCGCCATGATCGCAAATGTCGGCGCTGCCGCCAGCGATAGCCAGCCAGCGACAGTGCCGTCAGACCCGCCGGAGCAGGACTCGCTCATTTCTTTGTGCTCGCGCTCTGCTTCCGGAACGCGGCCTCGCCGGCGTCCGACACCTCGACCCACCTCTTGTCGGGCGCTGCGCCCTCGACGTAGCTGTCGTGCCAATTCCACCACTTGTAGGTCGGCGTCTGCGGATAGCCCTCAGGCGAGTCCTCCCACACCTCCTGGCGGCCGAGCGGCGTGATGTCGAGGTAGTTCCAGGTGCCTCCCATCTGCTCGTCGCCACGGTTGTTGATGAAGTAGGTGCGGTAGATCTTGCCGCCGTTGCGGAAGAACACATTGGTGCCGTGCCACTCGTCTACGCCGAAATCGGCATCGAAGCTGTCGGTAACGGTGACCCAGGGAATCATCTCCCATCCCATTTGCTTCTTCAGCCGCGCGATGTCCGCCTGCGGCGCGCGCGAGGCAAACACCAGCGTCGTATCGCGGGCGTTGAGATGGGCGAGGTGCGCGACTTGGTCGGCCACCATCGAGCAGCCGCGACAGGCATGGTCCGGCCAGCCGAACACGCCGGGTTCGTAGAAGGCGCGATAGACGATCAGTTGATGCCGGCCTTCGAACAGGTCGCGCAAGCTCGCCTTGCCGTTGGGGCCGTCGAACTTGTACTCCTTCTCGACCGCCAGCCACGGCATCCGCCGGCGCTCGGCGGCGAGCGCGTCACGGGCGTGGGTCACTTCTTTTTCCTTCGCGAGCAATTGCTGGCGTGCCGCTTCCCATTCCTGCGCCGAAACGGTGTGAATCTGCATGGCTAACCTCCTGTTTGTCGTGATGCTTGTTGCTTGAGTCGATCGATTTGCAGCATCAGGCCGGCAGACGGGCGTCGTATTCCTTCATGAGTCTGCTCCAGCCATCCCAGAACGGCGCAGGCTCTTCGCCGCTTGCACGAGCCACCAGGACATCGAGATGCATGTGCCAGCCGGCCATGTGCTTGAGCAGCGTGGCGCGGTCGGGGAAGCGCCGATGCACGATCGTGAGCAGAACGCCCTTGCCTTTCGGCTCCAGTTCGAACGTGACATCACCGGTGCCGTTCCAGGTGATCGACAATTTTCGCGGTGGATCGAATTCGGTGATCCGGCTCTGCATACGATGCTCGCCACCGCCGAAGCCGGCCGGGCGCTCGCCGGGCGGGTCGGTCAATTCGTCGTTGCGCCAGACGAGCTCGAGGGGCGCGCCGACCTTCGCATCCATCTCGCCTGCGGCCAGCCATTTGCGGCGCAGTTCGCTGTCGGTGAGATAGGCCCAGATGCGCTCGATCGGCCCCGGCAACAGCCGCTGGATTTTCAGCGTTCTTGGCTCGGGCAATTCGCCATAGGCTTCGGGCTTCGTCGTTGAATTCATCGCTCCACACTCCTTCACTTCCTGGCCTTCGCCTCGTCTTCCGCGCGCAACAGCGCTTCCAGCCGATCGAGATTGTCGCTCCAAAAACGCTCGTAACGCCTGAGCCACGCATCGGCTTCCGCGAGCCGGGCCGCTTCGAGGCGGCACAGATGGGTGCGGCCGCGGATTGTGCGTTTCACGAGGCCGGCATTCTCCAGCACCCGCACGTGCTTGGATGCGCCGGCGAAGCTCATGTGGAACGGCGTCGCCAGTTCCCCGATCGTGCTTTCGCGTTCGGCCAATTGTCCAAGCATCGCCCGTCGCGTGGGATCCGCGAGGGCATGAAAAACGGCATCGAGATTTTGTTCAACCATGTGGTTTAATATAGATGTGCGAGACGGATAGTCAACCATTCGGTTTAACGTTTTCGTGATCCGCCTTAGTTATCCAGCACGGTGTAAACGGCGCAGGGCGCTTCAATGCCGCGTAGATCATGTGTTCCCAGCGGAACAAGGGTCGCCGTCGTTTCAGCGGCTACCGCGCCTGAGATCAGAACTGTGCGGCCGAGTGGACGGCAAAGTCCTTCGAGCCGGCTGACCAGATTCACCGCGGGCCCGATCGCGGTGAAATCCAATCGGTCGGCCGCGCCGACATTGCCCCACAGAATTTCGCCAAGATGCAACGCGACGCCGAACGACAGCGAGGGCAACCCTTGCCCTCTCCGCTCGACGTCGAGATGCGCCATGCCGGCCTTCGCGGAAGCAACGGCGCGTACGGCCGCGTCGCAGGCGTCGCGTGGTTTCTCACCGACGGGGAAGATCGCGAGCACGCCGTCACCGATGAATTTCAGCACCTCGCCACCGAAGGCGTGAACCGAACCGGCGATGCAGTCGAACCAGGAGCCCAGCGCTTCGATAACGGAAGCTGCGGGCTCCGCCTCGGACAGCGCGGTGAAACTGCGCAGGTCGGCAAAGAGCAACACCGCCCGAATGGTTTCGCCGACTTCGCGCCGCAGCGGTCCCGTCAGCACGCGCGCGGCGCTGCGCCGGCCGAGATAAGCCTCGAGCGCGGCCGACAGCGTCGCACGCGCCGAGAGGGCGGCGAGCGGTGCCGCGGCAAAGCGGGCGGCCTCGCGCAATCGTTTGGCTTCCGCTTCGGTGAAACGGCGCGGTCCGATCCAGCCGAGCAGCGGCCCGCCCTCGCCTGTGCCGACGCTGTCTTCATGCACCGCGCCACCGGCGAGCCCTGCCAACCAGCTCCGCCCCGCATCGCCGGATGAAGGCCCCGCGCTTGCGAATCCCGCCGGCGCAAATCCCACCGCCTCGATCACCTCTCCGTTCCCGGCTCGCCACAGCCAGGTGCGGCGGGCGATGATTGGATGCGGCACGGCGAGCGTCAGCGCCCCGCCGGCGAGCGGCACGCCGTCCGCGATCAGGCGCGTGCCGAGTTCGGCGAGGAACCGGTCCGCGCCCGGCGAAGTGCTGGCCGCATCGACCAACCATGTCAGCGTCGAGTTCAGTTGCATGGGCCGGCCATCCGGCGGGAGCAATTGCAAGGATCGTTGATTGTCATCGTCGCCACTTGGTAAATCAAAGCGCCGGCATATGTTCTCGTGCGGGTTGCACGATCCGTCATGCCAGAGAGCAACGAGGTTTTCGATGCCAGAATCATTTGTGGTCCAGCGCGAGACCCAGATCGCCGCGCCGCGCGCCAGCGTATTCGCCTTCCTGACGGACCCCGAGAAGATCGTGCAATGGATGGGCAGCGAGGCCACCACAGAGATGCATCCCGGTGGATTGTATCTCCTGAAGGGCGTGGGCAGCGCAACGGCGCGCGGCACGTTCCGCGAGGTGGTGCCGGTGCATCGCCTCGCCTACAGCTTTGGTTGGGAAGGCAATGACGAGGTGCCGCCGGGATCAGGCCTGATCGAGATCGACCTGATCGAGCACGATGGCGGCACGTTGCTGCGCATGACCCATAGCGGTCTTCCCAGCGCAACACATCAGGCAAGCCACGCCAAGGGATGGGCGCATTATATCGGCAGGCTGACGCTGGCGGCCGCCGGCCTGGATCCTGGCCCCGATCGTGGTCCGAACGGTACGCGGTAGCGGTCGAGGCCTTCATCGCCGGACTATCCATCCGCTTTCTTCAACACCGTCACATGGAGGCGGCGGCGGACTTCCATCCCCTGCCGCCGGTAGAGCGCGATAGCCGAATGATTATGGGTGAACACGTGCAGGAACGGAATTTCGCCACGCGACACGATGTGGCGGGAGATGGCCGATAGCAGCATCTGCCCGTAGCCGCGACCGCGATGGGACGGATGCACGCAGACCGCCGTGATCTCGGTATAGTGCGCCGGCTTCATGCGCTCACCGATCATCGCCACGAGTTGTCCATCGACACGGATGCCGAGGAAGGTGCCGAGCTCATGGGTCCGCGTGCTGAACGGGCCGGGCTTGGTGAGTTCGGTCAATTCGATCATCGCCGGCACGTCGTCGATACCAAGGGTGACGATGTCGACGCCATTGGCCGGCGTTTCAAGGATCGTCCCGATCATCTGCTCGCCGGTATCAGCGAGAACGATCTTGAAATCGGCAGGCGGCGTTACCGGATCGGGCGTGAACAGCACGGCGATATCCTCCGGCGACATCAACGCGCCAAGCGCGGCAAAACTCTCAGCGGACATGTCGGGCATATCGGCGAATGGCGTGATCGCCGTCGGATACCGCCGCGCGCGGGCGTCGCCTTCCGCCAGCGACTGTTGCGTGGTGGTGAGCGCGGTCCAGACCGGATGGTCGAGTGGATGGGTGGAGTTGTTGTGAACGGACATCGGGCTACTTTCATTCTCACATGCACGTCAGAACTAGCGATAATCACCTGGGTCCGCCATCTTGCCGCCTTCGCGCACCTCGGCGGTGTAGCGCCAGATGTCGGGCCGCGAGCCGTCGATATCCGTAAAGCCATAGTGGCGCGCGAGTTCACCGGAGCTGACCGACTTCTGATTCCACTTCGACCGATCGGAATCGGCGGCCAGCGCCGCGACGGCGCGACCGACATAGCGCGGCGATTCCGACAGCGCGAAATCCGGCGGCGCCTGGTGCTTGCCGCCTCCCCGCTCCGTCAGCGCCTCGCGCCAGTTCGTTTCAGTGACGCCGAAATTCTGCAGCATCATTTCCGAGCGCAGCCAACCCGGCGTAATCGCCACCGCCGTGGCGTCGTGGGCTGCGAGTTCGTGGCCCTGCGAATAAGCGAGACGGTTCACGCTCTGCTTGACGAGATCATAAAACACCGAGATGCGGTAATGCGTTGCGTTGTAATCGGCCGTGCCGTCGGTGACTTCCACCAGCAGGCCGCCGGGCTGCGCGACCAGCAGCGGCAGCAGGTAATGCGAGGTCACCAGATGCGTCTCGATGCCGAGCCGCAGAATCCGCAAGCCTTTCTGCAGGTCGAGTTTCCAGATCGGCGTATTCCACTGCGGCGGCCCGCCTTTCAGCACTTCGGCGCCCCAGATGTCGTTGACGAGCACGTCGACGCGGCCATGCTCGGCGCGGATACGCTCCGCCAGCGCCGCGACCTGCGCCGGTTCGAGATGGTCGACGGGAATAGCGACGCCTTTGCCGCCAAGGCTGGTCACGAGCTCGGCGGTCTCCTCGATCGTCTCCGGCCGGTCATAATCGGATCGCGTTGGAGCATCGGCGCGAGCGCTGCTGCGCCCCGTACAGATGACCGTCGCGCCGGCCTCGCCGAGCGCAGCCGCAATGCCACGGCCGGCGCCGCGCGTCGCGCCTGCCACGACGGCGATCCGTCCGCGAAGCGATGCCCCATGTGACACCACGCTCATCCTGCCGCTCCTTCACGCGCCGCCGCAATCCGATCGCATCAAAGCGCCGCTCGAGCGCATTGTCATGCCTACTCTGCCGTCGCCTTGATCAGATTGTCGCGAAGTGTAACGACGTTTTCCTGCAACCGCGCAAACTCGTCGGGCTTCAATCCGGTCGCGGTCACCAGATTCATGTGCATGCCCTTTTCGCGCAATCGCCGACCGGCCTCGGTGAGGCTGATGCGCACCTGCCGTTCGTCTGCGGGATCGCGCTGGCGGCGCAGATAGCCCATAGCCTCCAGCTTTTTCAGGATCGGCGTCAGCGTGTTGGATTCCAGAAACATCTTCTCGCCGAGTTCGCTGACCGTCTGGCCATCCTGCTCCCACAGTGCGACGATCGCGATCCATTGCGGGTAGGTCAGGCCGAGTTCGTCCAGGCCCTTCTTGTAGGCCCGCCCGAAGGCCAGATTCGCCGAATAGACCGCGAAGCACAGGAAGTCGCCGAGGCGCCGTTCGCCAGGCGACGGCTTGGGCTTCGGGTTAGCCTTTGAACTGTCTTTGGAATTGTCCCTGGCTCCGGCGCTTGAACCGGACCTGGAACCGTCATTCGGTCTCATGGGGTCGTCCTTTCCGACACGAACATGTGAAGTCTCGCATCCATATATATCGCATCCGATTAAATCGGAAGGCTTGACTTCATGTATCAGCAGCGCTTTATAGCGCGCATCCGAATATATCGCATACGATCTAACAACAGGAGAGAGACATGAACGCTACAGCCCCCCGTACCCCCGCCACGCCGGCCGTCGACCTGAAGCTCGAAATCGTCGTCATCCCGGTTGCGGACGTCGAACGCACCAAGCAATTCTACACAAACCTTGGCTGGCGGCTCGACGCCGATTTCGCCGGCCCCGACGATTACCGCGTGATCCAGTTCACCCCGCCTGGCTCCAGCGCCTCGGTCATCTTCGGCAAGAACGTGACCCCGGCCGCGCCCGGCTCCGCGCAGGGCCTCTATCTGGTCGTCTCCGACATCGAAGCCGCCCGTAAGGAGCTGCTCGACCGCGGCGTCGCGATCAGTGACGTGTTTCACGCAAATGGCGATGTGCACGTCGGCACGGACGAGCCCTATCTGTTCGGACGCAATCGTCTGAGCGGTCCGCATCCCGAGCGCGGCAGCTATCGCTCCTACGCCTCGTTCAGCGATCCCGACGGCAATGGCTGGCTGCTGCAGGAAGTCACTGCGCGACTGCCCGGACGCATCGACGGCAACGCCACCTCGTTCAACTCGTCGGCCGATCTCGCCGCTGCGTTCCGCCGGGCGGCCGCCGCTCATGGCGAATACGAGAAGCAGAACGGCGGCAAGCACGACGAAAACTGGCCGGACTGGTACGCCGACTACATCGTCAATGAACAGCACGGCCAGCAGCAGGCCGCATGACCAGGCGAAGCGATCATCGTCTTCGGCGGCGAACCCGCCGATGACGGATCTCAAACCAAGGAGCTCAACATGACCAAGCTGAAGACGATGCAAATCATGGCAATGGCGGCGCTTGTCGCCGGCGCCGTTCTGGCGCCGCTTGGCGCGCAGGCGCAGCAGAGCGGCGTCACGCGAACCGATCTGCAGCGGCACGATCTCAGCGCGCCCGGACGCGAGGCCATCCAGGTCCGCGTCGACCTCGCGCCCGGCGTGGCGTTTGGCAAGCACACGCATCCCGGCGAAGAGGTGATTTATGTGCTCGAAGGCCAGCTCGAATATCAGATCGAAGACAAGCCGCCGGTCACGCTGAAGGCCGGCGACGTGCTCTTCATTCCAGCCGGCGTGGTTCATTCGGCCCGCAATCCCGGCGGCGTCACCGGCAGCGAACTCGCCACCTACATCGTCGAGAAAGGCAAACCTCTCCTCACGCTGGTGAAGTGATAGCGCGGCCCAGAGGAGAGTCCGAGATGATCGAGATTGCGTTGGCATTGGCAGCCGGCTCGCTGACGGCGGCAGCGCCCTGCATCCTCCCGTTGCTACCGGTCCTGCTGGGCGCCTCCATCGGCAAACAAGACGGATGGCGACCGCTCTTCCTCGTGGCCGGTTTCATCACAGCCTTTTCCGGCTTTGCGATCCTGTTCGGCTCGTTCTCGACCGTCCTTGGCCTGTCGCACGACACCTTGCGGAAGGTCTCCGTCATCCTGCTCGGCAGCTTTGGCGTTCTGCTGCTGTGGCCGCAGCCGTACGAGTGGCTGATCGCGAGGTCGAACGGCCTGCTCTCGTTCGCCGACAGCGTCGTCACGAGCGCCGGATCAGGCAATGCAGGCGGCCTCGTTGTCGGGCTGGCGCTCGGCGTGCTCTGGACACCGTGCGCCGGGCCGGTGCTCGGCTCCATTCTCACGCTGATCGCAACGTCCGAAAACCTGACACGCGCAGCCCTGCTGCTCGTCGCATATGCGATCGGCGCCGGCATTCCGATCCTGCTGATCGCCTATGGCGGACAATACGCGACCACGCAAGTGCGGAAACTTGCGCCCTATACCGTCGCGTTGCAGCGAACATTTGGTGTGGCGGTGCTTCTCGTCGCGTGGGCCTTCTACACGCAATACGACAGCATCCTCGCCGTCTGGCTTTCGGAGCTTTATCCGAACCTTCAACTGGGACTATGACCATGCGCAAGCTTCTCAGCCTGATCGTCCTCGTTATCGTTGCCATTCTTGCCATCGCGCAGCTTGGCCCATCCGCGCTGCCAGGCGAAGAAACGACGCGGCAGGACTTCCGGCCCGCGCCGGAGTTCTCCGGGATTTCCGCCTGGCTGAACTCGCCGCCGCTGGCGACGGAAAGCCTCCGCGGCAAGGTCGTGCTGGTTCAGTTCTGGACCTACTCCTGCATCAACTGCCTGCGCACGCTGCCTTACGTCACCAAATGGCATGAGCAATACAAGGACAAGGGTCTTGTCGTGGTCGGCGTGCACACGCCCGAATTCGCCTTCGAGAAGGAGCGCGTCAATGTCGAGACCGCGATCAAGCGCCTGGGCATCCATTATCCGGTCGCGCAGGACAATCAGTACCGCACCTGGCGCGCCTTCGGAAATCAGTATTGGCCGGCTGCATATCTGATCGACAGATCCGGCACGATCGTCGCGACGCAGTTCGGCGAAGGCGGTTACCAGCAGATGGAAAACGCCATCGCGCATCTTGTCGGCGAGCGCACGCCCACCACGCAAACGAGCGATCCGGACTTGAGCGCCGTCGCAACGCCCGAGATGTATCTTGGTTCGGAAAAGAACGACGGCGCCATCGTGGATCAGCAAATCGCCGCATCGCGCGATCGGCCTTACGTGCTGCCGGACAGCGTGCCGCAGAACAGGTTCGCGCTCGCCGGCCGCTGGAACGTGACGGGCGACCGCGCCACCTCATCGGCAGACGGCGACGAAATCCTGCTTCACTTCGATGCGCCCAAGGTCAACATCGTGGCCGGCAGCGCTTCCCCACAAACATTGTCCGTGATCGTCGACGGCATACAGCAACCGCCGATCACCGTCGATGTAAGCAGGCTTTATTCCCTCTACAGCGGCCCGGGTGGCAAGCACGTGTTGCGGCTGAAAGCACCCAAGGCCGGCCTCAGCGCCTACAGCTTTACGTTCGGCTGAGCGATCGGGCGGAATGCGCGCTGCTATTCCGCCCTCTCCTGCCTCTACGCCGGCACCGGCGCGGGCCGCGCCGCCATCATCGGCCTGAACGTCATCATGATCAGGAACGCGCCGAGCCCCATGATCCACGAGCCGATATAGAGCCAAGCGTAGCTCGCAAAGGTGTCGTAGATCAGGCCACCGGCGAGCGGCCCCGTCGCCATGCCGAGGCTGCCGGCCATCGCCGTGCCGCCGATCACGGTGCCCATCATCCGCAGCGGAAAGTTTTCGCGCACGAGAACGGCGTAGAGCGGCATGGTGCCGGCATAGAGGAAGCCGAACAATGCGGCGACGGCATAGAACGCGGCAAGCTCGCGCACGAAGACGTAGCCGAGCGCGCCGAACGCCTGCGCCAGCAGGCCGAAGACAAGTATGCGCTTGGCGCCGAAACGATCGCCGAGCAGGCCGAAGGCGATGCGGCCGCCCATCCCGGCCAGGCCCTCGATGCTGTAGATGGTGACGGCGGCAATCATGGGTATGCCGCAACTGATGGCGTAGCTCACGGTGTGGATGATCGGGCCGGAGTGGGTCGCGCAGCAGAAAAAATTCGTCAGCAGCAGGATGATGAATTGCGGCGAGCGCAGCGCCTGCGCGAGCGACATCTCCGGTTCCGCCGAAGCGGTGGACGGCGCGGCCGCCTTGCTTTCGAGCGCGGGCGCGCGGCGCACCAGCAGCGACACCGGAATCATGATCGCGGCGCAGACGAGCGCGACGATCTGCATCGAGGTGCGCCAGTCATGGTTCGAGACCAGCCAGGCGGCGAGCGGCGACATGGTCATAGGCGCCATGCCCATGCCGGCGGAGACCAGCGACACCGCAAGGCTGCGATGGGTATCGAACCAGCCGGTGACGGTCGCCATCATCGGCGGCAAGATTGCAGCCGCGGCACCGCCAACCATCAGCCCAAACACGAATTGAAATACGACCAACGACGTCGCGACGCTGGCGAGTCCAAGGCTCGCCGCCAGCACGACCGAGCCGGTCAGCACCACCGGCCGCGGTCCCAGCCGGTCGGACAAGGTACCCCAGGCCATGCTGGTGAAGGCCATCGCGAGGAAGCCGACGGTCATGGCGCTGGATATGCCGGTCACCGACCAGCCGGTATCTCGCGCGATCGGCTGCAAAAACACCGGCAGTGAAAACATGCCGCCGATCGCGACACAGCCTAGCAAGCCGCCGGCCGCGACGATGACCCAGCGATAGCGCGCGTTTTCCATTCCATCTCTCCACTTTTTGCTTTCTCTGGGTGGAAGACGAATGGGATCGGTCGAAAGCTACAGGTCGCCGGGCACGCCGCCTCACTTTTTTGCGAGCAGCAGGCGGCGCAGCAAGGGCCTTGCCCTCCCCTCGATGAGCGTGCGCCTCGCCGGTCTTGGCGCAAGGCGCCAACGGTATTATGCCATCAGGATCATGACCATCCGTCCCATCCTCCGTTATCCCGACCCGCAGCTTGCGCTCCCGGCCGAGCCCGTAACCACATTTGACGGCGCGCTGCGCGACCTCGCCACCGACCTGCTCGAGACCATGCATGCCGCGCCAGGGATCGGGATCACCGCGCCGCATATCGGCATCCTGTTGCGGGTCGTGGTGCTCGAACTCGACCCGGTCGAGGGCGCGCGGACCTATGTCAATCCGGAGATCATCTGGGCATCATCAGAGACGATCCTGCACCGGGAAGGCAGCGTCTCGATGCCCGGCGTCAACGACGAGGTGAGCCGCCATGCGCGGGTCCGGATCGGCTATCACGACCTCGACGGCAACCCGCAGACCGAGGAATCGGAAGGCCTGCGCGCGGTCTGCCATCAGCATGAGATCGACCAGCTCGACGGCGTGTTCTGGATCAGACGGCTGTCCCGCCTCAAGCGCGAGCGGCTGATCAAGCGGTTCGACAAGATGTCGCGCAACGCCTAGAGCGCCTGACCCGAACGGATGATCGACTTTACCGACGCGCCAGCCGCTTCTCGTAGCGCCAGACTTCCAGGTCGAACGGGCCATCGGCCGTGTCGAGGCGACTGATCATCGTTCTGGCGAGATACCATCCGCACTTCTCATAGAATCTGGCGGCGCGCGCGTTGCCGATCGCGCAGGCGAGCCACGCCGTTTCGACACCCCGCTCCGACAACCGCGCTTCCGCATCTGTCATCAGCGCGGCGGCCGTACCGGCGCCGCGCGCTTCCGCGGCCACATAGAACTGGTAGAGCTCATCGCCCTTCAGCATCGCGAAGCCCAGCGGTGCGCCTCGCGGCCCGATCACCCGCACGTCGGCGAGCGCGGCGATCATCCGCTCGGCAAAGCTTTCGAGCGTGCGCGCCTGTGCCAATTCTGCCGGCAGGATCGCGGCGTGGGCATCCTGCCAGCCGTCGTACCACAGGCGCGCAAGTACGGTGGTTTCGGACGGATCAGGCGGCCGCGCCGTCATCGCAGCATCATCCGCCATCGTTCACCTTCATTTGGCCGATGGTTCGACCATCGGCGCGATCTTGCGGCCGGCGACGCCGGTGGCGCAGCCGAAAAAATACTTCGTGAACTTTACCTCCAGGCCGTGGGCGCGCAGCATGGCCGCGATCTCGGCCGCATTGCCGAAATTGGTGCTGTAGGTGCCGATCATCGCAAAATCCTGCGCGCCGCGCAGGAGCGTGCGCTCGATCAGCGGTAGAACCACCTTGAGGTGAAGCAGGTACAGCGGCCGGAGCCACCACCCTTTCGGATCCGACGCCTCGATCATGGAGAAGACGCCGCCGGGCTTCAGCACGCGCGCGAGCAAGGCGGCCAGGCGGGCATGCTGTTCCGGGTTGAACGTCTTCAAGCCGAATGTGGAGATGACGAAATCCGCGCTCTCCGGCGGCAGATCGCTCGCCAGCACGTCGTCCTCGATGAACTCGATCCGGTGGGCGCGATGGGCGTGCAGCCGCTCCATGGCGCGGCGATGCATGCCGGAGGAGATATCGACCGCGGTGATCGCGCCGACATCGTCGAACCGCTTCAACAGATGCGGCCATACCTCGCCGGTCCCCGCCATCAGATCGTAGCCGCGCGCACCGCCACCGGGCAGCGCCGGCATCGCCGCCACGCATTGCTTGCGCCAGCGCTCGGTGAAGCCGAACGAGCAGATCAGGCTGAAGGTGATGTAGCGGTCCGAGCAGCGGTCGAAGACGGCCTTCACGAACTGGGGGTCGTAGATGTCACCCATTGCGATTGCTTATACCCCTGCTCCCGCCGCTACCCCGCCTTCGCGGTGCGCACCCGCCCGGCCAGATGCGCCATGTAGTTGGCCTTGCCGATCCGCACGCCCTGATGCCTCAGGATGTCGTAGGCGGTGACGAGATGGAAGTAGAAATTGGGCAGCAGCCATTCGTCGACATAGAGATGGCCGGTGAATGAAATGAACCTGCCGCCCGGCAGAGCGATCCGCTTGTCGCGATCGAGCACGCGGTCATCGATCCCTGCGGTCCGTTCCGACAGATAGGCGATCGTGTCCTGCACATGCCGCTTCAGCCCGGCAAAATCCAGCTTCGCCGGATCGGCCTCGGGCGCCGCCGCATCGCTACACCAGGCGGCGAACTGATTGGGCTGGTTGCAGGTGAAGACGATCTGGTGCGGGAATGGAAACATGTCATGGGACAGCCGGGCTGCCAGCAGCGTTTCAGGGCTCTCCGCCTTCTCGCGCCATTGTGTCTCGGCGGCGTCAAGCAGACCGGCAAGCACCTGCAATCGCGTCGTAAAGATTTCGGTCGTTCGTTTCAGCACTGGATCGGACATCCCCTGGCAACTCCTGCTTCACTCAGCCGCCCCCGGGCGGACTTTCACGTCGTTCGCCGCACCATTAAGATTACGCCTTAACCAATAATTAATTATGTCTTTGCGGGCACGAAAGGCCCGGCTTAGCGTTTTGGGAATGCTGCCCAGTAACCTCTCAATGGGTGAGTGCCATGACCTATCGAACGACATTTATTGCATCCCTCAGCGCCGTCGCGCTTGTCCTTGCCGCGGGCGAAGCATCGGCCGATCCGGCCGCGGCACGCGGCGCGGGCGCCGCTCTAACGCGTCCGGCTTTCCCGGCATTCCCCAACTCGGGGCACCATCATCACCATCACCGGGGCGTAAGCGGCTTCTGGCCTGGCGGCATCGTCTACGGTCTGCCGAGCGATATCGACCGACCGGTGATCGTGGAGGCCCCGCCGCCAATCAAGCAGTCGGACGACCTACGTTACACCTGCGTCTATGACATCCCCTGGGACTACGTGCATCGCTGTCCGCAGTACAATACGCCGCGGTATTAGTTTTACGGTTGGCGCAATCCATCCGCTACGCCGCGCCATGGATCGCTTCCGCCTTCGCTCTTCGAGCTACGGCGGACAAGTCGCTGCGCTCGCAATGACGTCGAGATTGCGACGCAACATACCAGTGTCATCCCCGCGCATGCGGGGATCCAGTACGCCGCGGCCTATCGATTCAATCATGGACGTCTCTGGAATACTTGGTCCCCCGCCTTCGCGGGGGATGACAGCGGAGTATGACTTCGCGATCTCGCGGCGCATTTGCGCCCGAGGTTTGCATCTTCTTCTACGGATTGCGTTGACGCACGATAACAGTATGGCCAATTTCAAAGGACATCAGGTCCGCACCGACCTGGAGCGGGCCGTCATAGGTTTCGCGCGTTCCTGCCACGATATCTTCAACGGTTGCCCGAGGAATTTTGTCGCTGCCGAGAAAGACTAGATGGGAATAAACCGCCAGTTTCGGCTTGGCCAAAGAAAACACCTGCCCGGCTTCTCGGGGACTAGTGTGGTGGTCCATGACGCGCCGCATGTACGGATTTGAGGACAGCAGTTCAGTTCGAGCGACACAAACCTCGTGAATGAGCAGATCAACACCAGCACTATATTTTATAACGTTTTGGTCGTAGCGGGTGTCGCCCGAAATCACCACCGCGCGACCTTTGTATTCAATACGATAACCCACGGCGGGCTTGATGGCCGCCCCGTGATCGACCGTGAAAGCGATCACCTTGACGTCGTCCCTGTCATAGACGACGCCGTCCTTCTCGAACTCCTCCACGACCGTTGCGATACCCTCAGGCGACAGCTTTTCGTCCTCTAGCCGGATTTTGATGTCGAGAGCGTAAGCAGCTTCGAGGCTGGTCATCAGTGACTTCGCGCCAACCGGGCCAATCAACCGAAATGGCTCCTTCCGGCTATTATTCAGCCACCCCGTGAGCCATAGGTCAGGGATGCCCAACGTGTGGTCCGAATGATAGTGGGTAAGGAAAAGAGCATCGACCTTGCTCATGATCGTGCCCTTCGTCATGTTGATTTGCCGCAAACGGATAGTAGCGCCCCGCCCAGCGTCAAACAGCAGTTTCTGATTTCCTGCCTCTACGAGCGTGCTAGGGCCGAACCGATCCGGATCAGGAATTGGCGTACCGGTGCCGAGCAATGTGACCTTGAAATCGCTGTCAGCCCTGGTCTGCGCATTGACGGCTGCGAAAAGAAGGCAGCGCCGAAGTCGCCATCGCTAGTGCCGCTAGCGGTGCGCTCGTCGCCGCGATCAAGCGCCACATCGAGGCCGAGATCGAGGCGCCGTCGTTGACCACCGAGACGCTCTGCAAGCGATTCGGCGTTTCGCGCACCCAGCTCTACCGGCTATTGGAGCCCGACGGCGGGCTCTACCGCTACATCCGGGAGCGCCGGCTCGACCGCGCTTTCCGCCGGTTGATGTCGCCTGCAGGCAACGGGGCGCGCCTGATCGATCTTGCATTCGAATCGTGTTTCAGCAGCGACAACACCTTCATCCGCGCCTTCCGTCACCGCTTCGGCATCACGCCTGGCGAGGTGCGCGAACTGGCGATAGCGCGCGCGCAAGACGACAACGGCCGCGCCGGCGCGGCGCTCGGCTTCGACCCGGCCGCCGCCCTGCGGCAGCTTACGGTGAGATAGCAGTCCGAAGGCGGTTCCCGAAAATCGTACGGCGAACCGATTCCGAATTCACCGCGCGCGGCCTGCAAAAAACACGACCGTTCACGCGTTAATATTACCCATTTGGGACGCGCTGCACATTGCGCGGTGTCAGAGTCCGTTAAGGTCGCCCCTATGACGCAAGGGGCAATTGAGTGGACGTGATGCGGAAGGGGAAGGCGTCGTTGCGCTCCGGCGCGACTGCGGGAAGGCGGCGAGAGGACGGGGCGAGTTTTCGTCGGCGCGGGCAGCTTACCGAAACGGGTCTTTACAGCTATCAGGCGCTGAGCGCGAGCCGCGGCTGGCGCGTGGCGATGGCTGGCACGGCCGCAATCAGCGCGCTGTGGCTGATAGAGCCGCGGCCGGCGCAAGCCGCACCCGGCGGCTGCACGACGGTCGGAACGACCGCGAGTTGCACCGGCGATCAATCGGGGGGGATCTGGGCTGAATTCGATCACACCGCCGTCGATACGCTCAACGTCAATTCGCTGACCAGCAATATCGCGCCGGCCGCCGGCATGTCGGCCATTGACTTCGTGCGCCCGACCGGATCGGTCACCATCAACAGCGACATGGGACCCCACTCCATCACCGTGACCGGAGCCGCCGACGGCATTCGTGCCTCGTCCAACGCGACGGGAGCGTGGGAAACTGGGGTGTTGACGATCAACCATACCGGCGACATCAGCTCGGCCGGCGGCTACGGCATCTATGCATCCGCAACTGGCCTTTTCGGGCCCATCGGCGTCAACATCACAAGCAGCGGCACAATCTCGGCATATCGTGATGGCATTTACGGTTACGCCAATGCCGGTCATTCCGGCGAGGTCGCCATCATGCACAGCGGCGACATCAGCTCCAGCAATGGTAATGGCATACATGCCTATTCGTACATGTACGGCATCTCTATCGCGAACGCCGGGAATATCAATGCGGCCAGTTTCGGCATTATCGCGGACGGTAACTTTCGCGTCGCGATCGACAGCATTGGAAACATTGCTGCAAGCGTTGGCATCGATGCCGTCTCAGTGTCGGACGATGTAACGATCTCGCAAAGCGGAAGCATCACGGCCGTTCAGGGCGGCATTCAAGCGTTCGCCTGGAAGTCCGCAACGATCAACCGGTCTGGCAATATTGTCTCATCCAACAGCACCGCCATCTTTGCGGAGGCCATGGACCATATCAACATTACCAGCCGTGGCGATCTTATCGCGCATGACTACGGCATTCTCGCAAGCGGGTTGCTCGAGGTCGTGGTGAACAGCACCGGCAACATTACCGCGGGTAACGCTTCCGGCATTTATCTCGCTTCGCAGCGGGGCATCTCGGTCACCAGCCGGGGAAACATCCGCGCGCATGACGATGGCATCCACGTTTTTGCCGCGGGGAGCGCCACGGTGAACAGCACCGGCAACGTCATGTCGATGAGCGGCGACGCCATCTACGCAAGTTCGCCCCTCAATGTCGACGTTACGGTCAATGGTGGTGTCCTATCCGGCGCTCATGCGGGCATTTATATGGATGGCGGCGGGATCAATACCCTGACTGTTGGCGCGACGGCGGCGGTCACCGGAGGTCTTTACGCGGTCGTAGCCGGCGGCGGCAACGACACCGTGAACAACTCGGGCATGGTCGCCGGCAATGTCGACCTCGGCGGCGGAGCGAACGCCTTCAATAATTTTTCGGGCAGCGTGTTCAACAGCGGCGCGACGACCAACCTCGGCGCCGGCAACATGCTGAGCAACAGCGGCACGCTGGCGCCGCTCGGCGCCGGCACTGTCGGCACCACGACGCTCACCGGTAATTTCGTTCAGACCGCGGGCGGCAAATTCGCCGTGGACGTCGATCTCGCCAACCGTGCCGCCGACCGCCTCAACGTCAGCGGCACGGCCGGCCTCGCCGGCACACTGACGCCGCATCTGACGAACCTCTTTGGGGGACCGCAGACCTTCACTATCCTTTCCGCTGCCGGCGGAACCAGCGGCGCCGGGCTCGATCTCTCCGTGCAGAGCACGGCGGTGGTGACCTACGCGCTGTCATATCCGAACCTGAACGATGTCAATCTGACCGTTGCCGTCAACTTCGCGCCGTCGGGATTGACGCCAAACGCGGAAGCGGTGGCGAAGGACTTGCAGTTGGCTTACCTCGCCGGCGGCGGTGGTCTCAGCCATCTCTTGACCCACCTCACAACGCTCGATTTTGCGCCATTCGCGGCGAGCCTCAACCGCCTGACCCCCGAGCCCTATCTCGCGCAGTCGCAGGCCGTGCTCTGGTCCGGCTTCGACTTCGCCAATTCGCTGTTCAGCTGCCCGGTTCCGGGCAGCGGAGCCTCGCTGATGGGCGAGGAAAACTGCTATTGGCTGCGTCCCAACGGGCATGTGGCCTCGCTCGGCGGGCACGATGGCTACATGGGTTTCACCGAGAGGGCATCCGGCCTCACCGGAGGCGTGCAAGGCCAACTGGCCCCCTATTGGTATCTCGACGTCGGCGCCGGCTACACGCGCTCGCGTATCGGCACCGACACGTCTTCCGCCGAAGGCGACGTGTTCCGCGGCGGCGCTGCGCTCAAATACATCCGCGACAACTGGCTGGTCGCCGGCAGTGTGAGCGGCAACCTCGCCCGCTACAACGCAAGCCATTACGGTATTCCCACCGCCGGCACCGCAACCGCGCAATCCGATACAGGCACGCTCGATCTGCGGCTGCGTTTCGCCTATGCCTTCGGGACATCGGCATTCTACGTCAAGCCGCTCGTTGATTTCGATGCGGTGGGCCTGTGGCGCGGGGCGATCAACGAGAGTGGGGCCGGCGCGCTTAACCTGCACGTGCAAGGCCAAAATGATTGGCTGGCGTCGGCAGCGCCGGCGGTGGAGATCGGGACGCAGTGGCAGCAGGGCGGCTACACGTGGCGGCCTTATGTGCGGGCCGGCGCTCGCTTCCTGAGCAAGGATAGTTTCGGAGCGACGGCAAGCTTCGCGGGATCGCCGGCAGGCATTGCGCCCTTCAGGGTCACCTCGCCGCTTGATCAGACCTTGGCCGAAGTCTCCGCCGGCTTCGACGTCTGGCAAGGCAACAATTTCAGTCTGCGCCTCAGCTATGACGGCCGTTTCGGAAGTCACACCACCAATAATGGCGGCGCACTCGAATTGCGTGCGGCGTTCTGAACAGGATGATGCAGGCCAGCGTCGACGACACAGACTGATCGTCAGACCGGATCAGGCGCAGCCCACCCTGCCGCGAAATGTAAAGCCAGCATAGAATAGGCTGACGTTCGGGAAGCCGGCTTCCCGCAGGATCGCTTCGTCCTGCTCGGGTGAGAGGATGGTCAGGTGCGAATCGATCGCAGCCGCCTGCGGTTGAGATCGACCGAAGCTGTATGGGGAGGATTAGCGAACGCGTAACCCGCCGCCACGCCAGTTCGTCACGATGGGACACCAAGGCGTTCGACGATTACTTCCTCGCCACGACGAACGGCCGCGCGTCCTTGCCGCGGGAGGCATGGCGGGCGCGTTCGACGATTTCAAATCCGGCCGCCGACATCTCGCGTTCCAGATCCTCCGCGGACAGGAACGCCACATAAGGCGCCTTGCCGACGAGCTGCATCAGGGGCAGCGCGAGGCGCAGCAGCGAATTCATTTCCTTCAGGCACGGCGTCTTGGAGATGAAGAGCCCGCCGGGCCGCAGCAGGCGATGGACGCCCCGCAACGCCGCTTCGCGCTCCGCCACCAGATGCAGAACGTTGAAGCCGAAAGCGACGTCGAAGCTCCCGTCCGGCCACGGCGCCCTCTCGGGCCGCGCCACCTCGAACGTGGCATTGCTGCAGCCTTCAGCTTTCGCCTTTTCGCGCGCGATCGCGATCATTTCGCCGGATACGTCGGTCGCCACGATGCGCCCGACCGACGGCGCAAGCTTCAGCGCCGTCGTTCCCGTTCCGCATCCGAACTCGAACGCCGCCTCCACCCCCTTTAGATAATGTCGGGTCCGCTCGAGCGTGCGCTCATAGCCCGCCATGTCGGCGATCGGATCGCTGGCATATTTGCGCGCAGCACGATCCCAGAACTGCGCATCGCTTACGAGACGAAACATGGTGTGTCCTCCGCGGCGGCTTCTAGCATATGCGCGGGAATTGAAAACGGCAGATGACAGGCTGGGCGAAGGCGGAATGCGCGACGCTATTCCGCCTTGCGCGATGCTTTTCTTGCCGCTTTTCGAGCCGACCAACGCGCTCGAAATCGCTTCAAGGCGCGCAGTGTCATGGGGGCAACCGCTTGAAGCGCTAGCGAAGCACCTCCGGCTACCAACCCTTTGACAACATCGAATGCCAATTCGGGCCAAAAGTACCACATGACCCCTGCGTCCTTCTTCACAGGGGCACCGCCGGGCAGCAGTGGGCAGAATAAAGAAATAGAAAAAGCCCCGTCCGTTGCCGGCGGGGCCCAGAAAATCTCTGTACGCGGTTCAGCGCACGCGAAACCTCTTTGGTTCACCCGCTCAAGGTGGACTCAAGAATGAGAGAGGCACACATCGTAAGTGCCGTGCGATTGGAACCGCGCATAACGACCCTCCGAAAACGAAAACGAACGGCCCGTAGCAGAACTGCACCGACGGGCCGTCATTCCCCCTATCCAACCAGACGGGACAGCACCTGTCTGTGTGCCATTTCACAATCGGCAGCATATATGCGCTGCCGAGTTGACCGATTTCGCGCGGCAATCCGGTATCAGCTCTCAGGATGCGCGGGCGGTATTAACCGCCAATTGAGCGGCGAAAGCCCGTTGGTAGGCAGGTCGTGCTTCACCGCGGGCGAGATAGGCGGCTAGCTTTGGGTATTCGTCCAGAATGCCTGATGATTTCAGCCTGAGCAGCACCGACACCATCATCAGGTCGCCCGCGCTGAACGCACCATCGAGCCAGTCGGCATCGCCGAGGCGTGTGGAGAGTTGTTTCAGCCGGTCGCGAATGCGATCCTCGACCAGCGGCAGGCGCTCCTCATGCCAGGGCTTGTCAGCCTCCAGGATCTTGGCGGTTACAAGTTCAAGGATCGGCGGCTCCACCGTGTTGACCGCGGCAAACATCCAGGTAATCGCGCGCGCCCGGGCATTGGCATCGTCAGGCAGAAGGCCCGCATGGCGCTGGGCGATATGGAAGACGATCGCCCCTGTCTCGAACAAAGCGAGATCGCCTTCCTCATAAGTCGGTATCTGGCCGAACGGATGAAGCGCCAAATGCGCCCGTTCCTTCATCGCACCGAACGAAACGAGGCGAACCTCATAGGGTTGGCCAGCTTCCTCAAGCGCCCAGCGAACGCGCGTATCGCGCGCCAATCCCCTGCCGCCATCGGGTGACCGTTCAAAGGCGGTAATGGTGATGGTCATCGTGAGGCTCCTCGTGGTCATCGGCTGGCGTCGGAACGACGAACAGGGTTTTCGGAAACCGACATCGTGCTGCAATTTTTCTACAGGTCGAGGCGCAGGGCGCGAAGGTCGCTCAGGCGACCTTCAGATCATTCGCCGCGGCTTGACCAACCGGCCAATCATGTAATATCGTTAGTTACATGAGAAGAGACACTCGATTGTCAGGCGTGTTGCACGTCCTGCTCCACATGGCCGAGCAGAAAGAGCCGGTGACGTCAGAGGCACTGGCGAAGGCCATGGACACCAATGCGGTGGTGATACGGCGGATGATGTCCGGGCTGCGGGATCACGGCTTTGTGCGATCGGAGAAAGGCCATGGCGGCGGATGGTGCCTCGTCCGGGACCTCGCGAAAATATCGCTGCGGGACATCTACGAGGCGCTCGGCCGACCGTCGCTGTTCGCCATAGGAAACAGAGCGCAATCACCCAAATGTCTCGTCGAGCAGGCCGTGAATGCCGCGCTCGACCAGGCGTTCGACGATGCGGAGGCGCTGCTGCTGTCGCGCCTCGGCAACGTGACGCTCGCGATGCTGAGCGCCGACTTTCAGAAACGCCTGGGTGACCGGCGCAACCGTCATCGTCTGGAGATCGTTCATGCATCATGATGCGGCAACACAGGTATGGCAGACGCACTTCTCCGATCCCGTGGCCGTGGCGCGCTATGCCGAAGGGCCGCCGCGCTTCGTGCCCGGCTTTGCGGACCTTCACCGCATGACCCGCATCCTGCTCGCGGAACGCGCGGCGCCGGATGCGCAAGTGCTGGTGTTGGGCGCCGGTGGCGGCCTGGAACTGAAGGCGCTGGCAGAGGCAGAGCCGCACTGGCGCTTCATTGGCGTCGATCCCGCCGCGGCGATGCTGAAGCTGGCCGAGCAAACGCTCGGGCCGTTCGGTACGCGCGTGCAACTGCATCAGGGCCTTATCGACGATGCGCCCGATGGGCCGTTCGATGCCGCCACATGCCTGCTGACGCTGCATTTCCTCGACCTCGACGAACGGCGGCGGACCGCAAGGGAAATCCACCGCCGCCTTCGACCCGGCGCGCCCTTCGTGGTCGCCCATTCCAGTTTTCCACAAACCGAGGACGAGCGCACGCGATGGCTATCGCGCTACGCCGCCTATGCGATCGCATCCGGCGCCGATCCGGACCAGGCCAACAATGCCCGCGCCGCCGTCGATGCCAGCCTGAGCTTGCTCAGCCCGGAACAGGACGCGCGCGTTCTGAGCGAGGCCGGCTTTCGCGATGTCGAACTGTTCTACGCCGCGTTCACCTGGCGCGGCTGGGTTGGCTACGCCTGAAGAGCGGAACCCAGGTAACCCTCTGATCTTTCTGCCCTCGGCTGCCTGCAAAAAAATTCGGTGGCGATGTCGGGACGCCGGTTGTTCGAACGTCCTTTGCCGAGAACCAGCCGTCATCGCCGCCTTGTGCGGCCATTCAAGGAGAGGTCCGATGAGCAAGAACATGATCTGCCTTTGGTACAATCACGACGCCGAAGAAGCCGCGCAGTTTTACGCAAAGACGTTCCCGAACAGCAGCGTCGACGCTATTCATAAAGCACCATCCAACTTTCCCGGCGGCAAGGCTGGCCAGGTGCTGACGGTGCAGTTCACCGTGTGCGGCGTGCCGTGCATCGGCCTCAACGGCGGTGACATGTTCAAGCACAGCGAGGCCTTCTCGTTTCAGATCGCGACCGACGACCAGGCCGAAACCGATCGCTACTGGAACGCGATCGTCGGCAATGGCGGCACCGAGAGCCACTGCGGCTGGTGCAAGGACAAATGGGGCCTTTCGTGGCAGATCACCCCGCGCGTGCTGACCGACGCGATGGCCAAGGGCGGCGACGTCGCCAAGCGCGCCTTCGCGGCAATGATGCCGATGGGCAAGATCGACGTCGCAAAGATCGAGGCCGCGGTGCGGGGATAGAGTGAAGCGGCGTCAGCCTCCAGCCATCAAGTCGCTGGCGAGCGCCATGTAAGCCGGCAGCGTCACAGGGTCGTTGGCGGCGTTGCCGCCGGCGCTCACCCGGGCTACGCTTGCTAATCCACCCTGCCCGCTTTGAGCTGCTGCATGATCGCGAGACCATCGACGATATTCCAGGTTTCAACGATCAGCCCATCGTGATTGAAGCGATGCAGGTCCCAGAACGTCGTCTCGATGCGACGGTTGGTCGGCGCCACGCCCATGACGGAGGTCGAATGGATCGCGCTCGACGTGCACCGTCCCATCACCCACTCCCCCTCGGCTACGACATGTTCAGCGACGATCTCCAGATTGCTCCACGTCGCATGCATCGAAGCGAGAAATGCCCTGATATGTTCACGCCCCGGACCAACCTCCCGCGATCGCATCTGATGGTCGGCCGAGTAATAAGCCATACATGCATCGAGATCCCGGCGGTTGAACGCGCTCTTGGCCTCCAGATAGTTGTTCTTGTTGCGCGCCGCCGCTTCAACTGCTGACATGAGGATCATCGCTCCCGGCTCACCACCTCTGCTACCCTATCCGTCGCCTGCCACTTCGGCGTAGAATAAACGTGCGATCATTGGAGGAAGCGTTGCGCCCCGGCGATACCGCCTTTTCGACCTCGGTGTTCTCGGTCGATGTCGCAGGCGTCGCCCGCCACCCGAACCCCGTCACGTGCGTGGTAAGGGGGCGGCGCGGGCCGCTCTCGGTGGTGGGCCAAGGGCAGTCGGTCACCGGAGATATCGTGATCATCCGGCCGGGGGTCGAGCATCACATCATCTGCGGAGAGGGTGGCTTGAGCGCCATGTACCTCGACGGCGCCCGTTGGCCAGGTCCAGGCACGCTGGCAGAGAGGCTTGAGGGCCGCCTCGGTGAACTGGCTCTGGCCGGGATGAAGCTCGATTCCGGTGCGCAGCGAGAGTTGCGCGAGCGTCTCGACCACGGTCAGGATCGTCTTTCCCGAAGGATAGGCGCCGTACTGGAGGACCTGGCGGCAGAACCGATGGCGAGGATGAGCCAGGACGAATTGGCCAAGCGGCTGGGACTGGAGCGCACCCAGGCGCTTCGCCTGTTCAAGCATTCGACCGGGACGACCTTCCGCCAATTCAAGCGGTGGACCGGACTGCAGCATGCTGCGCGCCTGATCGTCGCTGGCGCACGCGTGAGAACGGCCGCCATGGACGCAGGCTTCGCCGACACAGCGCACCTGACCCGGACCTTCAAACAATGCTTCGGACTGACGCCGTCCCAGGCCATCGCCGGTTTGCCCACGATTGGCGGCGGGTGATTGGTTGCCGCCTCTGGCTGGTCTACTTTCTAGAGAGCATGAGGGTGTGAGCTCGCATTCTCGCGACGCGTTGCGCCCGAGGTTTGCATCTTCTTTTGCCCTCCTCGATATCAGAGTGCGCAGGGAAGACCCGGGTGCTTGCTGCACCCGAGGTCTCGCGTGCCGTTGCGCATAGCAAAAGGTGCACACGAGCATACAGGTACAGCGGGAGCAGCCCGGCCTTCCCTGCGCAAGGCAATGTTGTGGCGGGAAAATACCAATCAAATCAACGGCGAGA
>NZ_LLXZ01000102.1:0-29762 GCF_001440395.1 Bradyrhizobium jicamae
GGAAATCCATGTGCGCCACCAGCGAAGGCAGGGAGAAGGGCGAGAAGTGGTGCAAAACGCGCGATCTGGGGCAACACCCTTCCGGCCCTCAAGAAGGCGTGGAAATCGGTGGACAAGGTGACATCGGAGGCATTCGTCGGCATGTGGCGCGCGCGGGTCGCTGAATTCTATTCGAAGTACATGGCGACCGCCGTCGCCGCAGGGGCGAAGCAGTAATTTCGTCGCGTGGTCGGCAGAAGCTGCCGCATCCCGCCGCCGAGCCCGTCTCACTTCACGATTCAGAAATCGCCGCTAACGAGGTGGTCGACCAAGTGCCGATGTCTACTGCGGTCCCAGCCCCCCGCCTATGCGCAAGCGCATCTTCCGAACGGGAAAAAGTGGCACTAAGATTGAGAGGCCGACAAACAGATGGTGACGACCGCCTGAGTCATAACTCGCAAGTCCGTCACGTTGGTCTCCGCATCTCGGCGCGGTTTGATGAGATCGGAGAGCCTTCTTTGCTAAAAACATTCTACTTCGACGTGAAATGGGACGCTTCGGACCTTGCCCAGTTTAAAGAGAGGTTCGCGTCGGACGATGAAGCCATCCAGCATAGCAGGGACCTCGCCGCCCGGCTTCGGCAGCGTCACTTCAACAATCAACCGGGTCTTGTGATTTCGGTGCTTGACCAATCAGGCCTCGAAATTCACCGCGAAGATGTTTATCCCGAAGACAAGCATTGAGGTCGTCACTGTCGCCTGCCCAGAACCCGCCCGCTCGCGTCGTAAACGGTCGTCGTGCCGCTGCTGGTCGTGGACTCGCGGCTAATCACCTTGCCTCGGGAATCGTAGTTCGTGACCGTCCCGGCGCTGTCGGTCGCGGAGGTACCGATGCTCTTTCCCGGAAGAACGTAGAACCTCTTTGACGAGCCGACGCTTCGCTCGTTAGAGCGGCGAGGGCGAGCGCCAGCAGAATCTTGGCCATGCGGTTCACCGGGATTCTTTCAGGGGCGGCAGCCTCTCGACTGGTGATCTAGTATCCCGGAGACAGCTGTGATTGAATCGAGAAGCCGCAGCGTACTGGACCCCCCGCTTTCGCGGAGGATGACGGTTGGTGGGGGCTTCGGCATTTCACGTCATTGCGAGGCGCGAAAGCGACGAAGCAATCCATCGTCCCGCATGCGCTGAAGGATGGATTGCTTCGCTGCGCTCGCAATGACGTGGATGGACCGCAGCCTTACCGGACATCCCACACACGCGGCATATGACGCCCCCTTGGCAGGGCGCAAAATCCATCAAAACGGTAAGCGCGACCGGCGGGATCTCCGGACCTCGGTCACGCCCATGTGAAAGCCCGTTTCCATATCCAAAATTGACAATGACTGACCAGTCAGTCATAAATGGGGCATGACAAATGAAGCCACCAAAACCGCCAGGAAATCGCCCCCGAAGCCGGCCAACCGCCGCGCCGGGGCGAGGGTATCGGCGTCCTCGAAACCGCCGCCGCCTTCCAACCGCGCCGAACGCGCCGCCGAACGGCGCGGGGCCATCATCGAGGCGGCGATGGACGAGTTCATTGCGCGCGGGTTTGCGGCGACGCGGCTCGACGACATCGCCAAGCGCGCCGGCGTCGCCAAGGGCACGATCTACCTGCACTTCAAGGACAAGGAATCGATGTTCGAGGAATTGATCCGCACCGCCATCGTTCCGTTGATCAGCCGCCTCTGGGGCACCCCACCGCAGCCCGGGGCGTCGGTCCGCGACATGGTGGAGGGGTTTGCCAAGACCTTCATCGAGGAGGTGGCGACCACGCGGCGCGGCGACCTCGTGCGCCTGATCGTCGCCGAAGGGCCGCGATTCCCTGAGGTCGCCGACTTCTATTACCGCGAAGTGGTGTCGCGAGGCCTCACCGGCATGCGCGCGCTGATCGAACTCGGCATCGCGCGCGGCGAGATCCAGCACAAGAACCTGGCGCGATTTCCGCAAATCATGGTGGCGCCGGCGCTGATCGCCGTGATCTGGCAGAGCCTCTTCAGCAAGCACGCGCCACTGGATGCCCTCGAAATGTTCCGGGTGCATCTCGATCTGATTTTTGGCGAACGGAAAACAGCATGACTTCGTCGCGAACGATAACGATCCTGGTCGCGGTGGCACTGGCCGCCGTGGTCTCAGGCTGCAAGGAGCGCAGGGATCCGGGCTTTCAGGGCTGGGTCGAAGCCGACATGATCTTCGTCAGCCCCGACGAAAGCGGCCGTGTCACAAAGCTCAATGTGCGCGAGGGTGACCAGGTCAAGCCCGGCGACGCCCTCTATTCCGTCGACGACGATTTGCAGCAGGCCGACCTCAATCAGAACAAGGCGACGCTCGCCAATGCACAGCAGAGCTATGACCGTGCCGCGTCGCTGAGCAAGACCGGCTCGGGCACGCAGGCCACCCTCGACTCCGCGATCTCCGCGTTGCGTGTCGCGGAAGCTCGCGTCAACACCTCGCAGACCCGGCTGGCGCGGCGCAGCGGGTTTGCGCCGGTCGGCGGCACCATCCAGCAGATCTATTTCCGCGAAGGCGAGATGGTGCAGGCGCAGCGGCCGGTGCTGTCGATCATGCCGCCCGGCAACATGAAGGTGCGCTTCTTCGTACCGGAGACGGAGTTGCCGAAACTTGCGATCGGCGACGAGGTGAAGGTGACCTGCGACAATTGCGCAGCCGATCTCACCGCAAAAATCTACTTCATCGCGACGACGGCGGAATACACCCCGCCGGTGATCTACAGCCTCGATGAGCGCAACAAGCTGGTCTATTTGATCCAGGCGCGGCCGAGCCGGCCCGACGTGCTGCGTGTCGGCCAGCCGATCAGCGTATTCCTCAATCCCCGGACACCGGTGGCGGAAAAGCGATGAATTCGGTTTCGACATCGGCGCCTGATATCGCCATCAACGTCGAGGGTCTTTCCAAATCGTTCGGTGGCCGCGAGGTCGTGCATGATCTCTCGATGCAGGTGAAGCGCGGCTCGATCTACGGCTTTCTCGGGCCGAACGGTTCCGGCAAGACCACCACCATCCGCATGCTGTGTGGGCTGTTGACGCCGGATGCCGGCGAGGGCACCTGCCTCGGCTACGACATCCGCCGCGACGCCGACAAGATCAAGCGCCTGGTCGGCTACATGACGCAGCGCTTCAGCCTGTATCAGGATCTCTCGGTACGCGAGAACCTAGAATTCGTCGCGCGGCTCTACGGCCTGCGCGACGCGCGCGGCGCCGCACGCGACATGATCCAGCGCATCGGCCTGAACGGCCGCGAGGAGCAGCTTGCCGGCGAGCTATCCGGCGGCTGGAAGCAGCGGCTGGCGCTTGGTGCCTGCACGCTGCCCAATCCGCAATTGCTGCTCTTGGACGAGCCGACCGCCGGCGTCGATCCCAAGGCGCGGCGCGATTTCTGGAACGAGATCCACGCGCTCGCCGCCGAAGGCCTGACGGTGTTGGTCTCGACCCATTACATGGACGAAGCCGAGCGCTGTCATGAGATCGCCTACATCGCCTACGGCCATCTGCTGGCGCACGGCACGGTGGACGAGGTGATCGCGAAATCGGCGCTGTCGACCTGGACGGTTTCCGGCGACGATCTCAACGGACTTGCTGCAGAACTCACCGGCAAGCCGGGCGTCGACATGGTGGCGCCGTTCGGCACTAGCCTGCACGTCTCCGGGCGCGACAAGGCCGCGCTCGAAGCGACGATTGCGCCTTATCGCGACAGGAAGGGATGGCGCTGGGAGGACTCTGAGCCGTCGCTGGAAGACGTGTTCATCGATCTCATGACCCGCTCAAAGGACAATTTCCAATGAGTGCGACCGACGTTGCCGGCCAGAATCGCGAGGTGCCGGAGCCGCGTTTCGGCTTCTGGCGCCGCAACTATGCGATGCTGGTCAAGGAATTCATCCAGCTCCGCCGCGACCGCGTTTCGTTCGCGATGATCGTGATGATCCCGGTGATGCAACTGCTACTGTTCGGCTATGCCATCAACACCACGCCGCGGCACTTGCCGACGGCGGTGCTGGTCCAGGAGGATAGCGACCTGGCACGCTCGGTGCTGAAGGCGATGGAGAACACCAGCTATTTCCGCTTCACCCGCGAAGTGCACAGCGTCGCAGAGTTCGACGATCTCCTGCAGTCCGGCAAGGTGCTGTTCGGGGTCGAGATCCCGCGTGGCTTCGAGCGTGCGGTGCGGCGCGGCGACCGTCCGGCGCTGCTGGTCGCCGCCGACGCGACCGATCCGGTCGCGGCCGGCTCTGCGCTCGGCTCCCTCGGTGCCCTCGTGCAGACTGCGCTGGCGCATGACCTCCACATCGGCGATCCGTCCGAGATGCCGTTCGAGATCAGGGCGCATGCCCGCTATAACCCGGCGGCCGAGTCGCGGCTCAATATCGTGCCGGGCCTGGTCGGCACCATCCTGACCATGACCATGCTGATCTTCACCGCGCTGTCGGTGACGCGCGAGATCGAGCGCGGCACGATGGAGAGCCTGCTGTCGATGCCGATCAGGCCGGTGGAGGTGATGTTCGGCAAGATCATCCCTTACGTTATCGTCGGCTTCGTCCAGGCCACGCTGATCGTCAGCATCGGGGTCCTCTTGTTCGGGGTACCGATCCTCGGCAGCGTGGTGCTGCTGGCTGCGCTGACGACGCTGTTCATCACCACCAATCTGTCGATCGGCTACACCTTCTCCACCATCGTGCAGAACCAGTTGCAGGCGATGCAGATGTCGATGATGTTCTTCCTGCCCAGCATTCTCCTGTCCGGATTCATGTTTCCGTTCGCAGGCATGCCGGTGTGGGCGCAGTATCTCGGCGAGGCACTGCCGCTGACGCATTACATCCGCATCGTCCGCGCCATCATGCTGAAGGGCGCGGCGCCTTCCAACCTGCAGTACGACACGATTGCACTGATTGTACTGATGCTGGTGGCGATGACGATCGCCGTGACACGCTTCCGTCGTACGCTGGATTGAGGTTATATTTTTTGCAGTCATTCCGGGGCGCCTCGAAGAGGCGAGCCCGGAATCTCGAGATTCCGGGTTCACGCTGCGCGTGCCCCGGAATGACAAGAGGCCATTATGCTTGGGTTCTGGGGCAAGAGAAAGAGTGACGAAGACGCCGGAGTATCGGCCGACTTCCAGCGCGCGTTGACGCGGGAAGTGATGGCGACCGAGCTGCTCCGCATCAAGGCGCTGATTGGAACGACCTTGGCATTGTCAGTGATTCTCTGGACCGTCTATTTCCTCGCGCCCGAGAAGGTGAGCCAGGTCTGGCACGGCAATCTCAAGCCGCACTATCTCTATTCGGTGATGGTCCCGTTCATCCTGTTCGAGCTCTGGGTGCACGGGGCGATCAGCCGGCACATGCGAGAGGGCCGTGATCTGCCCTTGTTTCGGCGCTACCTCGGCGCGCTGATCGAAACCTCGATGCCAACGGCTGCGCTGGCGCTGCATATCAACAGCATGGGATCGGTGGCCGCGCTCGGCTTCGTGGTCCCGCTGACCTATTTCATCTTCATTATCCTCTCCACGCTGCGGCTGGACTTCTGGCTCTCCACATTCACCGGCTTCGTCGCCGCGACGCAGCTGCTTGCGATGGCGATATTCTATCATCCGGATCCCGGTCAGGACGTAAACGTCTTCTATCACGCCGCGCGTAGCCTGATTCTCCTGATTGGCGGCGTGCTCGCAGGCGCAGTCGGGCACCAGTTGCGGCGGCAGTTCGAAAAGAGCATCATGGCGGCGACCGCGCGCGACCGCATCACCAACCTGTTCGGCCAGCACGTCTCCCCGCAGGTGGTCGAGCGCCTGATGGCCGAGGGCGTCGGCACCGGCAGCGACATCCGCCGCGTCGCCGTCATGTTCGTCGATTTCCGCAGCTTCACCGCCGGCGCGCGCAGCCGCTCGCCGCAGGAGGTGGTGGAGCGTCTCGACGGCGCCTTTGCCATCCTGGTCGACATCCTCGATCGCCACGGCGGCATCGTGAACAAGTTTCTCGGCGACGGATTTCTGGCGCTGTTCGGCGCGCCGCTCGAAGCGCCGGACCCGGCGCACCGCGCGGTCGCCGCGGCGCGCGAGATGCTCGAAGCAAACGAGCGGGTCAATGAAGCCACGAGCTGGCCGCTGCGGATCGGCATCGGCATTCACCTCGGCGAAGTCGTCGCCGGCAATATCGGCTCGCCGCGCCGCAAGGAATACACCGTGATCGGCGACACCGTGAACTTCGCCTCGCGGTTGGAGGCGCTCAACAAGGATTTCAACTCGCAGTTCCTGATCTCGGAAGCCGTCCGCGATGCGCTGGGCGAAGCGTGCGGCGATGCCATTTCGCTCGGCGAGGTCGAGGTCAGGGGCTATGAGCGGCCGATGGCCGTGTGGCGATTGGGATAGGGGCCGAGCGCTCAGGAATTTCGCATGTCATCCAAGGATAGATCGGTTACCCAATTTCTCAATGTCGATCTCGACATTCGTGTGCAAGATGGGTTGGAGACGCTCCTCGACGCCATGGCGTCTTCCGTGATCGTGTTGAACCAAACTGCACAAACTGCGTCTGTAGAGTTGAATGAGTCCTACTTATCGCTTGAGGAGACCACCGCAAAGCTCGTTGAGTTGGTCAATTCGTTGTCGTCCGAAGCGAGGACGATTTGGGAACAGTGCGAGTTGCGAAGTCTCAACATCGGCATCCTGGCAGGCGTTGAACCGCATTCGTCCGAATTTGCTATCTCGAAGGAGACCGTGTCGGCGATCGCCGATGCCGGGCTTGAAATCGTCGTCACGGTTTATGCCCCACGTAATTGAGAATCAGGAGCAGCATATGCAGCGCCGTTACATCACTGTGGACGTTTTCACCGATCGCGCTTTCGGCGGCAATCCGCTGGGCGTGGTGCTCGATGCCGGCGGGCTGTCGACCGGACAGATGCAGGCCATCGCCAGGGAGTTCAATTATTCGGAGACGACGTTCGTGCTGCCGCCGCGCGAGTCCGACCATGACGCCGAGGTTCGCATCTTCACGGTGAACCGGGAGATCCCGTTCGCCGGTCATCCCAATGTCGGCACCGCCTTCGTGCTGGCGACGCTGGCGGAAAAGCCGCCCGCGCGGCTGTTGTTCGAAGAAAAGGCCGGCCTCGTGCCGGTCGAGGTCGTGACCGAGCAGGGCAAGGTCGTCAGCACCGAATTCACCGCGCCGCAGCTGTTGAAGCGGATGTCGCAGGTCAGTGCCGAGCAGGCAGCGGCTCTGCTTACACTGTCGGCGAGCGACGTGAGAACCGACCGGCATCCGCCGCAGGTCATCTCAGTCGGACTGTCGTTCATCGCGGTCGAACTCGCCTCGCGCGAGGCGCTGCGGCGCGCCAGGCCCGATGCTGCAACGTTCGCGAAAACCTTCCCGTGTGATGGCAGCGACGCCGTCTACTTCTATACGCGCGACGTGCCATCGGGCGAAAAGCCGCTCGACTTGCAGGCGCGGATGTTCCATCCCGGCGCCAGCGGGCTGTCCGAAGATCCGGCGACCGGCAGCGCGACGGCGGCTGCCGCGGCGCTGCTCGCGGATCTCGACGACATCAGGGATGGCGAATTGAAATTGCGGATCGGGCAGGGCGTCGACATGGGCCGGCCGAGCCTGTTGCTGACCCGCGTCCGAAAGCAGAACGGCGCGATTGCATCCATTCACGTCGGCGGCAGCAGCGTGAAGATGATGGAAGGAACGTTCGAGCTAAAGGGCGCGGAGTGAGCTTCGTAGCCCGGATGAGCGAAGCGACATCCGGGACAACTCGAAGACCGGACCCGGATGTCGCTCCGCTCATCCGGGCTACGGCTTCACACCTGCGGCGCGACCAGGTTCTCGACCTTCACGCCGTCGCGGTCCTCGATGATCTCGGCGATCCATTGCCGGTGACAATGGGTATGATCACGCTCGTAGCAGAGAATGCACACCGGCCCCGATTGCTTCACCAGCGCCGACAACTCGTCGAGCTCCTCCTTCGCTTGCACCGTCTTGAGATGCGCCGAATAGATTTTGTGCAACAGACCGAATTTGCCGCTGCGCGCCGCCTCGCGGCCCGACTTCGGCGTGCCCAGTCCCTTCAGGTGCAGATAGGAAATGCCGCGCTCGTCGAGACCGGCAGCAAGCTGATTCTTGGAAAAGCCCGGCCGCCGCGATGCCGCGACTGCGCGCACGTCCACCAGCAGCTTGACGCCTGCGGCCTCCAGCTCGTCGAGCACCGCCTTCGCCGGGGTCTGCTCATAGCCGATGGTGAAAAGGCGTTTGGTCCTGCGGGCCATATCGATCCAGACATTATGTCGCTGGCGCAAGGCTACGGTAATGGCCGATCGATGGCTACATCCGCGTTGCCCATGGGGACGGCATGCCTCATAGTTGCGGCAAGAGCCAGTCGATGGCCAATTGCTACAGGGGGACACGATGAACCGAATTTGCCGCTCGTTGACGTGGATGCTCGCATTCCTCGGATTGGGCATTGCCACAGCGCACGCACAGGGCGGCTATCCCGACCGTGCGGTGAAGATCATCGTCCCGATCGGTCCCGGCGGCAGCTACGATCTGGTCGGGCGGCAACTCGCCGACGCGCTGTCGAAGCGGATGGGGCAGGCCTTCGTCGTTGAGAACAAGCCGGGCGCCGGCACCGTGGTTGGCACGCAGGCCGCCAGCCAGAGCGAGCCGGACGGCTACACGCTTGTTGTCGGCGGGCTCTCCAACATGGCGTTCAATTCGGCGCTGTATTCCAAGCTCGCCTACGATCCGCGCAAGGATTTCGTGCCGGTCGCCCTGATCTACAAGTTCGGCTACGTCATGGTCGGCCGCAAGGACCTGCCGCACGGCAAGCTGGCCGACATCGTCGCTGCCGCCAAGGCCAACCCAGGCTCGATCACGGTGGCGACGGCCGGCGTCGGCACCGGCCAGCAGCTGGTGGCGGCCGCCTTCATGAAAGCCGCGGGCGTGAAATTTCAGGAAATACCCTACAAGGGTTCGCCGCCGGCCTTCACCGATCTGCTGGCGGGCCGCATCGACCTGTTTTTCGATTCGAACGCCGCCGGGCTGCCTTACGTTCAGTCGGGCCAGGCGAAGGGCATTGCGCTGCTGTCGTCGAAGCGCAGCCCGCTGGCGCCCGACGTGCCGACGATGTCGGAAGCCGGCGTATCCGGCCTCGATGTCGATTCCTGGCTCGGGATCTTCGCGCCGGCGAAAACCCCGCCGGACGTGATCGCAAAACTGCGCCGGGAAATCCGCGCCTCGCTGCCCGAACTCAAGGACCGCTTCGAGAAGAGCGGCGGCGAAGTGTGGGACCTTGCGGACGACAAGGTCGACGCCTTCGTCGCCTCGGAATACGAGAGCTGGACCAGGCTGATCCGCGAAGCCGGCATCAAGCTCGATTGACGCGGGACTACTTCACCCGCTCGATCAACTCCATGGCGCCCGCCGGCGCGCGCACCTTGCCCTCGTGGATCACGTAGGCAAACACGTCGCGCGGCGCCTTCGCAGGCTTGGCGGTCTTGTCGACCCGCGGCAGATCGTCCGGTTCGCCGCCTGTGGCCCAGGCCTGGAACCGCTTGGCCCAGGCGTCGAGCTGCTTCGGCGGATAACACGTCTTGAGCTCGTCATTGCCCTTCTGCAGCCGCGCATAAACGAAGTCGCTGACGACATCGGCAATCGCGGGATATTTGCCATGCTCGGCGAACACAACCGGCGTTTCGAACTCGCGCAGCAAGGCGACGAATTCCGGCACGCAGAAACTGTCATGCCGCACCTCGACCACGTGTCGCAGCGCGCGTCCCTCGAGCTTGCGCGGCAGGAGTTCGAGGAACTTGCCGAAATCAGCGCCGTCGAATCTTTTGGTCGGCGCGAATTGCCACAGCACCGGGCCGAGCCGGTCGCCCAGCTCCATCACGCCGGAATCGTAGAAGCGTTTTACGGAATCGCCGGCTTCCGCCAGCACACGACGGTTGGTCGCGAAGCGCGGTCCCTTCAATGAGAACACGAAGCCATCAGGCACCTCGCGCGCCCATTTGCGAAAACTCTCCGGCTTCTGCGAGCCGTAATAGGTGCCGTTGATCTCGATCGAGGTCAGTTTCGACGCGGCATAGGACAGCTCCTTCGCCTGCGCGAGCTTCTCGGGATAAAACACCCCGCGCCACGGCTCAAAGGTCCAGCCGCCGATGCCGATAAAGATGCTGCCGCTGTTTTTCGCGGTCGATTTCGCTGGCTTGCTCACGGAGAGACTCTTCGGAAGAGAGGCGGGAGGTTCCGGCCGATGTTAGCCAAATAGGCTCCGATTGGCCAGTTTCCAGGCGGAGTCAGACGAAAAAGGCCCCGGAGCACCGGAGCCTTTTTGATTCCCAACTGCACCAATCAGTTTCGCCGGACGTCGTTACGACTTGCCGCGCGTTTCCGGCGCCTTGCCTACGAAGCCCTGAAATGGCTGGAAGGTCTGCTTGGCGAGCTTGCTGTGGAGTTCGCAGATCCTCTGCGATTCGGCCACGGAGTTCTCGTAAGCCCGCTTCACGAATTCGCTTTGAACCGTCATCGCCTTGTCGAGCGAGCGAACGGTGCTGAGCTGCTCGACAAAGGACCCGAACTCCTCGAGCGATTTCCGGGTGTAGTCGCGATAGGCGTTGGCGATGGTCTGCAGGCTGACCGGCGCGGGCTCCGCCGCAGACTTGACCGGCTCGGACGGGATCGACGCGGACTGGACCGGCGCGGCCTCGGCTGGCGAGGGTTCGGCCGGCGCGGGCTCGGCGGGTGAGGGCGCCGCAATCGGCTGCAACTCAGGCGCCACGGCGACGGTTTCGACTGGAGTGTCGGCCGCTGGCTGATCCACCTTCGGGCTCTCCGCGTGAACCGGCTCCGGCTGCAGCTGAAGATCCTGATCCGGGCTTTGCAGTTCAACCGGCGCCGGGCTCGCGGTCGGGCTCGCCTGGGCAGCGGCCTTCTTGCCCCGCTCTCCCTTCCGGTTGCGCCGTCCGGATTTCCCGGCCGGTTTGCCCTGATCTGTATTCGACATCTTCATCCCCTATTCCCTGTCAAATCAAAGGTCGAGACTCTGCCATGTTTGCGATCTAATCGCGGTTCTTGCTTGTCAGTTACGCGGCACTCGCGTGGTGAGATTTTGAAGCGCGGCCGGTTTTCTCGCTGGCCGCCACCGAGGGCCTATTTCTCCTAACGCTTGTTCCATGATATCTGTTTCTAATCAGGCAGGGGATGGTTGACTATGAATTCGCAGTCCGTCGCGGGTCTTTTAGGAGCCATCGTCGCTTCGATCGTGATGGTAGTCGCGGTTGCCTATGGGCCGATCGGCCAGTTCGGAAAGCCCGCCAAGCCGGCCAGTATCCAGCAACCGGTGCCGGTGCAGGTGCAGCCGGTTCCCGGGCCAGCACCGCGCGGGCAGGTGATTCGGGAAGTGCCGAATTAGGATCGGCCCCTTGCGAAACGCCAGCGGCGTTCCCATATCGCGTCTAACGGCGACGTTGATGCTTCAAAGGCTCCGGCGCTGGGACGACCATGAATAGTTTGGCTGCGCCGGATGTACGCGCGCCCTCTGTTCGTGGTCGTTGGCATTTTAGGCGCTTTTTTAAGGCCGTTTTCCCCTACTGAATGACTGTTCCGGAACCCCCGCCTTGGCATGTCGGGCGGCTGCGGATATACGCTGGCGGCCATGAATCAAGCCATCAAACCGCCCCCCGAGTCGCCGCTGCAGGCCGGTTTGCCTGAGCTTTCGGTCGTTGTTCCGACCTTCAACGAACGCGACAACGTCACCGTGCTGTACAGGCGGCTGGAAGCCACGCTGGCCGGCATGGCCTGGGAAGTGGTCTTTGTTGACGACAATTCCCCCGACGGGACCTGGGAAGTGGTGCGGGCCCTGGCGCGGAAGGATTCCCGCGTGCGCTGCATCCGCCGGATCGGGCGGCGCGGCCTGTCCGGCGCCTGCATCGAGGGCATTTTGGCCTCGAGCGCGCCCTATGCGGCCGTGATCGACGCCGATTTGCAGCATGACGAAACGCAACTGCCGAAGATGGTTGCGCTGCTGCGGAGCGGCGAGGCGGAACTCGTGGTCGGCAGCCGCTACATCGAGGGCGGCAGCGCCGACAGTTTCAACAAGCAGCGGGCAGGGGCCAGTCAGCTTGCGACCGAGGTCGCCAAGCGCACGCTGAAGGTCGAGATTGCCGATCCCATGAGCGGTTTCTTCATGATCCGCCGCGACCGCTTCGAGCAACTGGCGCCGCAGCTCTCGACCCAGGGCTTCAAGATCCTGCTCGACATCATCGCGACCGCGCAAGGCAAGCTGCGCACAATTGAAGTTCCCTACACGTTCGGTTCGCGCCAGCACGGCGAGAGCAAGCTCGATTCCATGGTGGCGCTGGACTTCCTCGGTCTGGTGCTGGCGAAGCTGACGCACGACGTTGTGTCGCTGCGCTTCATCTTGTTCGCGATGGTCGGGGGCACCGGCCTTGTCGTGCATCTCGCGACGCTGTTCGTCGCGCTCGAAATCTTCAAGGAGCCGTTTGCGGAGGCGCAGGCCGCCGGCGCGCTGGTCGCCATGACCAGCAATTTCATCCTGAACAATTTCCTCACCTATCGCGACCAGCGGCTGAAGGGGTTTGCCATCCTGCGCGGCCTGTTGCTGTTCTATCTGGTTTGCGGCGTCGGGCTGCTCGCCAATGTCGGCGTCGCGTTCGCGGTCTTCGACCAGGAACCGATCTGGTGGCTTGCGGGGCTTGCCGGCGCGCTGATGGGCGTGGTCTGGAATTACGCGATGTCCGGACTGTTCGTCTGGCGCAAGCGATGATCGGAAGATGACCGCGAACGAGGCGCGGGTTGCCCTCAACACCGGCCTTGCGATCCTGGCGCTGGTGGCATTGCGCCTGATCGCGGCGGCGTTCACGCCGATCACCTTCGACGAAGCCTATTACTGGATGTGGTCCAAGCATCTGGCCGGCGGCTATTACGATCATCCGCCGATGGTCGCCGTGGTGATCCGGCTCGGCACCCTGATCGCAGGCGATACCGAGTTCGGCGTGCGGCTGGTCTCGATCCTCCTGGCGCTGCCGATGAGCTGGGCGATCTACCAGGCCGCCGCCATCCTGTTCGGCAGCCGGCGCGTCGCGGCCTCGTCGGCGATCCTGCTGAACGTCACGCTGATGGCCGCGGTCGGCACCATGATCGTGACGCCGGACGCGCCGCTGCTGGTGGCTTCCAGTCTGCTGCTGTTTGCGCTCGCCAAGGTGCTGCAGACCGGGCGTGGCGTGTGGTGGCTCGCGGTCGGCGCCGCCGCCGGCTGCGCGCTGCTGTCGAAATACACCGCGCTGTTCTTCGGACCTGCGATCCTGATCTGGCTGATCGCCGTTCCCAAATTGCGGCCCTGGCTGATCTCGCCCTGGCTTTATCTCGGCGGGCTCGTGGCGCTCCTGATGTTTGCACCGGTCGTTCTCTGGAACGCCGAGCACCATTGGGTGTCCTTCATCAAGCAGATGGGGCGGGCGAGGATCGCGGATTTTCGTCCCGTCTACATCGCCGAACTGATCCCGACGCAGATCGCGTTCGCGACGCCGCTGGTGTGGATGCTCGGCGCGATGGGGCTTTATGCGCTTTTCCGCCGCCGCGCCGGCGCGCATCCGGCGCGCGCGCTGGTCAATACGATGTTCTGGATCATCGTCGCCTATTTCGTCTGGCATTCGCTGCATGCGCGCGTCGAGGCTAACTGGTTTGCGCCGGTCTATCCGGCATTTGTCGTCGCCGCCGCCGTCGCCGCGCACCTCGTCGAATGGCAGCCGCGCTGGCAGCGCGTGGTCGATTTCTGCCGGCGCTGGGCGGTGCCGGGCGGCGTCCTGATGTTCGTGCTGCTGGTCGTGCAGGCCGACACCGGCATGCTGTCGGGCTATCGCCGCGACGCCACCGTGCGTAGCGTCGCCGTCGGCTGGCGCGAGACGGCCGATGCCATCGAGGCGGTGAGGGCGCGGACGGGAGCCAAATGCGTGCTGGCGTTGGATTATGGCACCACCGGCTGGCTCGCCTTCCATCTGCCGAAGGGCACCTGTGTGGCGCAGCAGAACCAGCGCATCCGCTGGGTCAACATGCCCGAGCCCGATGCGGCGCAACTCGCCGGCCCGCTGCTCCTTGTCCGCGAGATCTGGCCGGGGGATCCGCCGCTGACGGACAAGTTCGCCAGCGTCGAGAAGGTCGGCGACGTCGAGCGCAAGCGTGGGCCGCTTCTGATCGAGACCTATGCGCTCCATCTCCTGCGCGGGCCGAAGAGCGGGGTGTTCGACCGCACGCCGCCGCCGGAATTGCAATAGGGCGGCCGGTCACTCGGCGGCGTCGGGATGCCTGCGTTGATCCATGGCGGAATGTTCGCTCTGCCATAGCCAGACGGCGAGCGAGCCGGACCTGCCGCGAATCTGCGCCTCGACGGGACCGGCAAGGCTGCCGGTCTTCAGCCGCGCGCCGGTGCGTTCGGCAGCAACGCGCAGCGTGTCGCTGAGCGCCAGCCGGACATCATGGCGGGCCGCCACTTCCATCAGACGGCTTGCCACGTTCACGGTGTCGCCGGTCGCGGTGATGTGCTGATGGTTGCGGCCGCCGAGCCGGGAGGCGACGATCGGCCCGAAATGCGCGCCGATCTTGAAGCCGATCCGATGGGCGATTGCCGGCGGCAGCGCCGCGATCCAGCGTTCGGTCTTGACGCAGAGCGCAATCGAACATTGCCCGGCGCGCGCAGCGTCATCCACCACCGCCTCCGGCAGGCCGAACAGGATCATGGCGCCGTCGCCGAGGAAGCTCGTGATCATGCCGCCGCACCGCGTCACTTCCTTGTCGACCAGCGCGTGAAATTCCTTCAGCAAGCTTCTCGTTACATCCGGGTCGAGCGTCTCGCTGAGCGAGGTAAATCCGGAGAGATCGACGAACACGACGGCGGCGTCCTGCCTGACCGGCGCCAGCAGGAAGTCGGGATCGCGTCGCAGCCATTGCTGCAGGCCCGGCGTGTGGAATTGTTCGAGCAGTCTGTTTTGCGCGGCGAGGCGCTGGGCGCTGCGCCGGCCCGACCATAGTTGAACGGCGCCGAACAGCATCAGCGGCGGCGCTGCCGCGGCGATGGTCGTCGCAGCGTCCAGCCATATGCCGTGCGCGAAAGCAATCGCGTTGGCAGCCGCCCATGCCAGCAACATCGCGCTGACCGCCACTAGGCCGATTGCGTTTCGCCGCCAGGCCAGGAGACCTATCAGCAGCAGCGGCAGCAGCACCGTCGTCGCGGCCTCGGCGATCCGAACCGTCCGGTCGCGCACGAGGCCGTCTCCTGCGACCAGATGCGTGATCGCGGTGGAAATGATTTCGACGCCCGGCATCAGTGAATCGAACGGCGTCGGAAAGAAGTCGCCGGCGCCGGTCGCGGTCGCGCCGATGACGACGATCCGGCCCTGGATGGCTTGCCTGTCGATCTGGCCGTCGATCACATTGGCGGCGCTAATGGTACGAATGGTGTGGCGGGGGCCGTAATAGGAAATCGGCAGCGCATAGTCGGAAGCAGTCGCGATCGGCCGATCGCCGAATGTGAGGCGGTCGGGCTCGATCGTCAGCCTCTCGCCGATCGCGATGGAGGCGACCCGCAGCGGAAACGACAATTCGATCTTGTCGCGCGTCCGGAACAGCATCGGGACCGACAGCGGCGTGCCGGTCTGGCCCGTCGCCACGTTGGCGATGCCGACTTCCGCGCGATCGGCAAATGCCGGTAGCGGCAGCAGGAAGCGGTCGGCTTTCGGCAGGTGGGCCAGCGGGCCATCGTTCTCCGTCGAAGACTGAACGACGTTCGGAAATATCGCCGCCGCCGCCAGCACGGTCGGGCGCGCTGCGAACGATTGCGCGAGCGCCGCGTCGCCATCGGCAGGACCCTTGTCGAGCAGCAGCAGATCGACGGCAATGACCTTCGGCTCCAGCCGCGCGATCGCCTCGACGATCCTGGCCAGCTCCGTGCGGGGCAGGGGATAGGTGCCGCCGAGCTTGACGATGGTGTCGTCGATCGCGACGATCGTGACGACATCCGGCGGCGCCTTTACGCCGCGCACCAGCGTGCGAACATCGGTCAACGCCGACTCCAGCCGGTCGAGAAACCGCAGATGGCCGCTCGAATGGCCGAGCCAGATCGCGCCTGCCCATAATCCTGTGCAGAGCAACGCGACCAGAATATGAAGACGTCGATGGTTCATCGGCTCGGCTTCTATTGTCCCAATCTCGACATCAGCGCCGCGACGCGCGCAGGCGCCCAGCGCTTGACGGTCAGTTCGCCCGATGCCTCGACGTCCACGCCCTCACCGGGGCCGAGCACGACGCTGGCGCGGCCCTTGGGACGGGCGACGCTGACGCGGCCGTCGACGACGAACACCGATGTCTTTGCGCCCTCGGCGTCCACCGCCCATCTGGTGCCGCGCACCGCGGCGATGGCCTGCGGCGTCACTACGTCGAATTTCGTGCGCCGCGGCCTCTTCGGCACCTCGAGCAGCAACGCCTTGTTACTCAACTCGACGGAATCGACCTGGCCGTCGCGGTTGCGATCCCTGAGTTCGAACTTGGCACCGCTCTCGGCGACGATGGTGATTGCAGCGCCGCAACGGAGCGTCTGCGTGCCCTGGGCCGTCGGTGCGGACGTGCAACCTGATTGCGCCGGCTGCGCAGCCGCAGGGCTGGCGAACAGCAGGACGCCTGCAAAAGCGATCACTCCGACGCGTGCCGGTGCGGTCATGGCAGCTTCCCCTTCGGGGTATTCTTGCGCATATAGCGGGTTGCGTGATACGGTACCGTATCACGCGCCGCACAAGAGTGCAAAGCCAATGACCGGCGTTAATATGTCTGCGTTCGGCGGAGAAGGTTCGCAAGACGCCGCGATCCCGAGAAACATCGCAAAATCGGCTCGAAATCAGCCCGAAACCGAGTGGTTCGGCACCGATTTTTTGCTCGCCGATGTCGGTCCGATGGACGGCAAAACGTCTTGTAGGGGTTCAATCCAACCCGAGGTCCTGCCATGTCTGGTTCCGCCCTTAAGTCTTCCGCCGAACTCGCACGTGGAAACGGCGTGCGCTTCCCCAACGAGAGCGCGGAGTATCGTCGCGCCCGCGAGCAATTGCTGGCAGAGGAGATCGAGCTGCGCCGCCGCATCGAGCGCGTTGCCGAATTGCGTCGCGCGCTGCCGCCGGGCGGCGCCGTGACGAAGAATTACGCGTTCGAAGGCGAGGGCGGCAAGGCGACCTTGTCCGACCTGTTCGGCAACAAGCAGACGCTCGTGATCTACAGCTACATGTTCGGACCGCAGCGCGAGCAACCATGCCCGATGTGCACCTCCTTCATGAGCACCTGGGAAGCAAAGCTGCCCGATGTCGAGCAGCGCGTCGCGTTCGTGTTCGTGGCGCGCTCGCCGATCGCGCGATTGATCGAGGCGAAGAGGGCGCGCGGCTGGACGCGGCACCGGATCTATTCGGATATGTCGGGCGATTACACGCGCGACTATGTCAGCGCCGCGGATGCCGATGCGCCCGGCTACAACGTGTTCACACGCCGCGACGGCAGTATTCGTCATTTCTGGTCCGGCGAGATGGGACCATCGACCGCCGATCCCGGCCAGGACCCGCGCGGCGCGCCTGACATCGATCCGCTGTGGACTATCCTCGACACCACGCCCGAAGGGCGCGGCAAGGACTGGTATCCGCGATTGAGCTACTAGGTCGTGAACCGATTATGCGCCATCGATAGTCCGTTGCGCGATTGGCTTACCTCTGCGAGTTCGTACATCTAGTCCAATCCAGGAATACTTAACTATGCTCACCGTCTATGGCGAAGGTCGTGGCTTCCGTGTTGTTTGGCTGCTTGAGGAATTAGGATTGGCTTATCGGCTGCACCCGGTCGATCTGTTCGCACCCGAGAAGGATCGCGATTTCCTCGCGATCAACCCCGCCGGCTTCATTCCCGCACTGCAGGACGGCGAGACGATCATGGTCGAATCGATCGCGATCCTTGAATACCTGCTCGCCCGCCACGGCTCAGGTTCGCTTGCCGTCGCCCCGGACGATCCCGCCTTCGCCTCCTATCTGCAATTTCTCCACTTAGGCGAGGCCGGGCTCGCCGGGCCGATGAACGCCGTTCTTGTCGGTCGCCAACTGGCGCCCGAAGCCGAGCGAAATGCCCGGGTTACCTGCTGGGCACTCGAGACCTTTGAGAGCCGGCTGGGGTTGGTTATCCGCCGCCTCGCGAATTACCCCTATCTCGCCGGCGACCGATTCACGGCTGCCGATATCTCGGTGAGCTACGCCCTCCTGCTCGGCCTGCGAACTGGCAACTACGTCCCCGGGTCTACCGAGCGGGACTATCTCGCCAGGACGACGGCACGCCCTGCCTACGCCCGAGCGATGGAAAGCTGCCAGGCCACCAAGGCTTGGGCGGCGAGGTCACCGGGATTGTAGTGCTCGCTTCATCGACGCGGCCAAGCGCCTGGTTGAATAGTTGCGAAAAGTTCCTCATGGGCTTCCAGCTTTCACGTGCGGCCGCTACGACAAGCTCGCCACCAACTTCCTCGCCATGGTCCAGCTCGCCTCAATCCGGCTGTGGCTTCGCGCTTGCGAGTCGACGACCTGGCATCCGCGACGCGCGGACGTTGTGAGTGCTATTTACAAATCCTGAAATTGATGTATGTGATCGCCCGCTTCCGCGATCCATGGAAACACGATGCTTCGTATAGACACCAACTCGTCAAATTATGCAGGCCAGCCGGTCGTCCGGCGCGGTCGCGCTTTGACGTGCGTCCTTGGCGTGTATTCGATTTGTGAATCGTACCTCCAGGAAAGACTACCAGCGTAACGCGGCAGCGGGTCTCCCCCTGCCGTCGAGGCAGGGAAGATCCGCGGTAAGCCATTTTTGGCAAGCTCGACCTTGTAATTCCTCCCTGCCTGCAAACCCAACCGGCCTGCGTCGCGACTGACGCAGGTCATTCCGGAGTCCTGAACGGCTTTCGGAACGATATAGTGCAGTGAAGGAGAGTGAGATGCGATCCGATCCCTACCAGGAGCGCGCCCGGGCCCTGGCTGTCGAGGCCGGGCTCGACCCAGATGCCAAGATCGATCGGCCCGGCCAGCGGCCGATGCCGACCTGGTGCCTGTTTCGCGACGCCGCGCGCAAGGAGAAGCTTGCGCGGGACGCGGAGGCCGTTGCTTCCGATATCGCGCTCAGGCCGCAGGCCGCGCAGTATCAGAACAGCCCGCTCAAGATCTTCGGCACGCACGACGACGCCACGATCGCGCAGATGCGCAATTGCATGTCGGTCGGCAATGCGGTCGCCGGTGTGATCTGTGCGGACGGCCATCTCGGCTATGCGCAGCCGGTCGGCGGCGTGATTGCCTATGAGAAGCAGATCAGCATCTCCGGTGTCGGCTTCGACATCGGTTGCGGCAACATGGCCGTGCGCCTCGACACGCCGTTCAGCCAGATCGAGAGCAACGTCGGCACGATCATCAAGGACGTGCACAACGTGATTTCGTTCGGCGTCGGGCGCACCAATGACGAGCGCGTCGAGCATGAACTGTTCGACGATGCCGACGCGTGGCGTGAATCCGACATGGACGCTTACCGGCAGAAAGCGGTGTCGCAGCTCGGCACCGTCGGATCGGGCAATCACTATGTCGACCTGCTGCGCGACGAGCAGGGCTTTGTCTGGATCGGCGTGCACTTCGGCAGCCGCGGCCTCGGCCACACCAGCGCGACCCGCTACCTGAAGGCTGCGGGTGGCAAGGACGGCATGAACGTGCCGCCGGCCGTGATCGATGAGGACAGCGAGATCGGACGGCGCTACATCGCGGCGATGCAGCTCGCCGGGCGCTACTCCTATGCCGGTCGCGAATGGGTGGTCGAGCGCGTGCGCAAGATCATCGGCGGCGAGGTCACCGACATGGTTCACAACCACCACAATTATGCGTGGCGGGAGAACCATGGCGGCAAGGATCTGTGGGTGGTGCGCAAGGGCGCAACACCGGCATTTCCCGGTCAGCGTGGCTTCATCGGTGGATCGATGGGCGACGATGCCGTCATCGTCGAGGGCGTCGACAGCGAGGAGGCGAAGGCTTCGCTCTATTCGACGGTGCACGGTGCAGGCCGTTTGTTTGGCCGCAAGGAGGCCAAGCGGCGGTTCACGCGGGCCGAGATGGACGCCTGGCTGCAGTCGCGTGGCGTCACCCTGGTCGGTGCGGACCTCGACGAAAGCCCGATGGCCTATCGCCGACTGCCGGAGGTGATCGCCGAACATTCCGGCTCGGTCCGGGTGCAGCACACGCTGCGTCCGTTTGCCGTCGCCATGGCCGGGGAGAATGAATTCGACCCGTTCAAGGATTGAGGCCGAACTTGGCCCAATATGGGACATCCGTCGTGAATTTACGTCGGATGTCCCTGATCTCAGCTAATCCGGACTAATTTTCGCGTCGATCGGAAGGCATTTTTCCCAATAGTTCCATATATTTGCAACCGCCTTAGTTCCGCCCGCGTTTAATCCTGATTTAACTAAAATTCGCCTTAATGACGCTCTGTGCCTCTGCGAGATGCTGCCGGGGACTTAATCCGGACGCGGCATCAAACGGGGGACTTGGTGGAAGTGTTGTTCTGGGCGTTGTGTGAATGAGTAAGCGTAAGCGTGCGTACAGCCCTGCGGTGCACAACCGCAGGAAATCCTCCCGCAAGGGCATTCCCCAATATTTTCTCGGTGGTGTCGCGGTCGCGGGCCTCGTGCTGGGCTGCGGCTGGACCGTTTACACCAACGTGATCGCCGCCAGCATCTATCCATCCGTGACCAGCGCCGCCTTCGAGGCGCCCGCCGTCAACAACTCGACCACGATCGCCGCCCGCCCGGTGCAGCCGGCCTTCAACGAAATCTTCGCGTCGCTGGAGCAGCGCCCGCTGGTGATGCCCGCACCGGAGAACGTCGCGTCATCGCTGATGTTCAGCGAAAGATTCGCGGCCGCAGCGGCGCAGGGCGAGCCTTCGCGCGCTGGCGAGGCCAGGCCCGTCGAAACAACGAAACTGGCGGCGGCCTCGCCGCCGGCTGAATCGCCAAAGGCCGTCGAGGCGCCCAAGCGCGCGGAAACGCCGAAGCCGAAGGTTGCGGCCCCGGCGACCCAGCTTGCGCTCAATGTCCCGGCCCCGGCGCCGCAGGAGCCTGCGAAAGCATCCGGCAACTCCCTTCGCGACATGGCGCAGCGCGCCAAGGCGGCGGTCATGTCGATCGGCACGAGCGACAGATCGAACATGGTCGAGAAGCTGTGGGGCAAGCAGCCGTCGAACTCGCTGTTGGCCTATGCCTCCGCTGACGCCAGCGTCACCGGCAGCATCATCGACACGCGAAGCCAGAACCCGATGCTCGGTGGTTCGCCACCCTATGATCGTCAGACCGCAGTTTACGATATCGCCGCCAAGACCGTGTATCTGCCCGATGGCACAAGGCTGGAGGCCCATTCCGGATTGGGCTCCAAGATGGACGACATTCGCTATGCGAATGTGCGGATGCAGGGCGTGACGCCGCCGCACATCTACGAACTGAAGCCGCGCGAAGCGCTGTTTCACGGCGTGCCGGCGCTGCGGCTGACGCCGATCGGCGGCCAGGACAAGATCTTCAACCGCGACGGATTGCTCGCCCACACCTACATGCTCGGGCCGAGCGGACAATCCAACGGCTGCGTCTCGTTCAAGGACTACTACGCCTTCCTCGACGCCTACAAGAACAAGGGCATCCGCCGCCTCGCGGTGCTGGCGAGGGTGCAGTAGGGACATCATCGTCGAACAGCTCGTCATTGCGAGCGAAGATTCCGTAGGGTGGGCAAAGCGACTTGTCCGCCGTAGCTCAACGAGCGAAGGCGGAAGCGTGCCCACCACTCAATGCAATGCTGTTGATGGATGGCGGGCACGGCACTAGCGCGCCTTTGCTCATCTTGCGCACCTGCAATCAACGCAGGATTGCGCTTGACGCCATCTCGGTTATCCTGGTCGTGGGCGATCAGGGTTGGGTAATCATGACGTTGGTTCAGAACGTAAGTCGATCTCCACGGCGATGGGGCAGGATAGCGCTGATTGTCGTGGCCGTGACTTTGGCGATTCCGCTATTCTCCCCGATCATATTTCGAACGTTGCTGTTCCAGCCGTTTTACATTCCCGCCCGTTCGATGATGCCGACGTTGGTGGACGGCGATAGTTTGTTCGCCTCGAAGTATGCCTATGGCTACAGCCGCTATTCCCTGCCGCTTTCGCCGCGTCTGTTCTCAGGACGCATATTCGGCTCGGTGCCGGCGCGCGGCGACGTCGTTATCTTCCGGGCGCCAAGAAACGACACGGTCGATTACGTCAAGCGTGTCGTTGGATTGCCTGGCGACCGCATTCAAATCCAGCAGGGACTGCTCTACATCAACGGCGTGCCGGCGCAACGGCAGAGATTGCCCGATGTCGCGGGCGATGAGGCGTGCGGGATCGGTTATGGCAATCGGACCAAGCGTTGGCGCGAAACACTGGTGAATGGCGTGAGTTATGAGACGCTCGATTGCGTCGACAACGGCTTCTACGACAACACGAGAATTTACGACGTTCCGAATGGCCACGTCTTTGTACTAGGTGATAACCGCGACAATTCCACTGACAGCCGGGTGCTTTCGGCGATCGGCTATGTGCCGGTCGAAAACATCGTTGGTCGCGCCGGACTTATCTATTTTTCACGCAAGCCAAGTATCGACGGAGCTCCATCGATCGTGCGAACCGAACGCATGGGCACGCTTGTGCATTGATCGCGATCTTCGCATGACGGCAGATAATCGGGTGGGCAAAGCGACTTGTCCGTCGTAGCTCAACGAGCGGAGGCGGAAGCGTGCCCACCATTCAATGCAACGCTGTTGATGGATGGTGGGCATGGCGCTAACGCGCCTTTGCCCACCCCACGCTGTGCTCGCGCCGCTACAGTCGACCTCGTTGCCGAAAAAACCTTGCGCGGGGGCTTGCAATCTCAAGCTGCTTGCTTTATTTCCGCGCTCCCTTGCTTTGGCCATGGGTTCGGGCTCGTTGTGATCCCGACTGGCGCGGGCCGGTTTCCGGTTTCGTGTTCCGCCGAACGAGGATGCGATAGTAGCTCAGCGGTAGAGCATCGGGATGTCCCCGAAGGTCGCCGGTTCGACTCCGGTCTGTAGCACAAACGAAGGATAGCTCAGTTTGGTTAGAGCAGATGATTGTTACTCATCGGGTCGCGGGTTCGATTCCCGCTCCAACGCTCCGGTTCAGCCCTAAAAGCTGATTCCCCTGACGGGGACCGGACGCGCGCTTCAGTCGCAGTCCGGCCGTCTTGCCGCAAGGCTTTTCGTCCGAACCAAGACACTGTGAGACCGGCTTTGCGCCGCGGTGGATACCGCTTGCGTTGATGCCGGGTGGCTACGTGCGAACGCGCGACGCAAGTCGAGCGATTGCACGCGTGCGCCCGCCATCGCGCAAGCTCAAACCCGGCCCGTCGATTTTTCAGGAAGCGTCGTCCGCGTCCCCACGTCCTTTGCAAACGAAACCAGCATTCCGACCCCGCGAGGGCCGGAGGGCAAACCATGGAGGCGTGCCATGACCTGGCATTTGCTGATGAAGACGGTGACGGTGAAGGATGGCGAGCGCGCCTTGCTGACGCGCAACGGCAGGCTCGAGCGCGTGCTCGAACCCGGCCGTCACCTTCTGTTCGATCTGCGGCGTCAGTTGACGGTGGAGATCTTCAACGTCGTTCGCACCGAATTTCCCGCGGAGCGTTACGCGGTGCTGAAGGCCGCGCGGCCTGAGCTGGCCGCGGAGCTGTTCGAGGCGGTAGATACGAAGGCGAACGAGATCGCCATCGTCAGCCTCGACGGCCGTCCCGTGCACCTGATGACGCCCTGGCAGGCGCGCGTCTACTGGAAGGTCGCGACCGCGATCGATGTCGAGCGCATCGATGTGGGAAGCGATCCCCGTGTGACCGATCGCCACCTGGCGATGATCGAACGCAACCGCCCGACCATCGTGACGGAAGCGGTGGTCGAGAACCACGAGGCTGGCCTGCTCTATGTCGAGGGCCGGCTGGTGGAGCGGCTCGCGCCCGGCCGGCACGCGTTCTGGATCGCCGGCCGCAAGATCGAGGTCAAGCGCCTCGATCTGCGTCCCCAGGCAGTCGAGATCACCGCGCAGGAAATGCTGACGAAGGATCGCATCGCGCTGCGTGTGACGCTGACGGCGTTCCGCCGGATCGTCGACCCCGAGCGCGTGGTCGCGGCCGTGCCTGACGTGGATGCGTGGCTGTACCGCCTGGTGCAGTTCGCGATCCGTGAGGCGGTGGCGGGCCGCACGCTCGACGAGGTGCTCTCGGCGAAGGCGTCGCTGGATGCGGAGCTGCGCGACTATGTCCGCGACCGTGTCGCCGACAGTGGCGTGGAGGTTACGGAGCTCGGCGTGAAGGACGTGATCCTGCCCGGCGAGATCCGCGAGCTCGTCAACAAGGTCGTGGAGGCGGAGCGGGTCGCGAAGGCGAACCTGATCCGCCGGCAGGAAGAGACCGCGGCAACGCGCTCGCTCCTGAACACGGCCAAGCTGATGGAGGAGAACCCTCTGCTGCTGCGGCTCAAGGAACTGGAGTCGCTGGAGCGGCTGGTGGAGAAGGTCGGCCGGATCGACCTGCATGCAGGCGACGGGCAGGGCCTCGACGCGCTGCTGAGCAAGCTGGTCCGCATCAAGCCCGCGGAGAATGCGTGAAAAGAAGGGTCGCCTACGGGCGGCCCTTCGCTAATGGACGAGATATTCGTCGAGGTGGAAATCATGAGAGTACCTCAGACCATTGACGGCAACACGCTGATCGCCTGGGGCTTTAGACCCGGGCGCTGGTTCAAGGATGCCTTGGAGACCGCCAGCATCATGCGCGCCGGCGGCGCGGACGACGATGCGATCTTCGTCGCGCTGCAGGCCCTGCAGCCGATTGAAACGTTGATGCGGACCAACGGTCTGCCGTTCTCGATGCTGATCGATGCCGAAAACGAGTTGGAGCGTGCCAACATCGCCGCAGTCGCCCAGCACATGGATGCGTTGATGCGGGTGCCGACGATCGTGGCCGGCGCTGTGATGCCCGATGCCTGCCCGTCCGGCACGGCAGCCGGGACGATCCCGGTTGGCGGAGTCGTGGCGTGCGAGGATGCGATCCATCCCGGATTCCATTCGTCGGACATTTGCTGCTCGGTCGCCATTACCGTGTTTGGCCGCAAGGACGATCCCAAGCGCATTCTCGATGCCGCGCAGGAAGTCACCCATTTCGGTCCGGGTGGCCGGGACGGCGTTCACATTCCGCCGAACGAGATCATGTCCAGGTTTGACGGCAATCCGTTCCTGAGGGGCCTCGAGAGGTTCGCGATCGGTCACTTCGCCACGCAAGGCGACGGGAATCACTTTGCCTATGTCGGTCACCTCAGATCGACGGGGCATGCCGCATTGGTGACGCATCATGGCTCTCGCGGCCTTGGCGCGCAGGTTTACAAGCGCGGAATGGCGGTCGCCAGAAAGCACACGGCTATACACGCGCCGAAGACGCCCGACCACAATGCCTGGATCAAGGCGTCAAGCGAACACGGCCGTGCCTATTGGGAAGCGCTGCAGATCGTGCGACTCTGGACCAAGGCCAACCACCATGCGATCCACGACCTTGCCGCCGCGAAAATCGGAAATGCTGTCGCGGATCGCTTCTGGAACGAACACAACTTCGTTTTCAGGAAGGTGGATGGCCTGTTCTATCACGGCAAGGGGGCGACCCCGAACTGGTCCGGCTTTTCGGATGATGATGACGGGCGCACCATCGTTCCGCTCAACATGGCCGAGCCGGTGCTGCTGCTGAAGCACAGGGATAACAAGGACGCGCTTGGCTTCGCTCCGCATGGCGCCGGCCGCAATATCGGACGCAAGGCTTTCCTGCGCGAGAACAAGCCTCGGCTGCCGGCCGGCATCGATGCCCGTTTCTACTGCGGCAAGCCCGATCTGTCGGAACTGCCGGAGGCTTATAAGAACGCCGCATCGGTGCGATCGCAGATCGCGAAATACGGCCTCGGGGAGGTGATCGATGAGGTGATACCGTACGGTTCGATCATGGCCGGCGATTGGGAAACCGATGCGCCATGGCGAAAGGGCAAATGAACGTGTGCATCCAGCATCCGTGATGATGCAGTTGAGCTAAAGAGTCGCCCACGGGCGGCCCTTCATTTTTTGTTTCTGGCATCGGCGTGAACTCGGCCGCCTGGTCGGCAAGATCATCGCGGCGGCCGATGCCTGGGCGAAGCCGTATTGACCGCTGCGCCGCGCAGGCGGGCGGGGTGAAAATCGCAAAACAAAAAATCGCACCGCTGCCGGATTCTTGCATCCTGTTCGAGCAATTAGCTGCAAAAGCAATGGGCGTCGGCCGGGTGCATTTGCCATGCGCCGGAAATGGAACTTTGCGTACCGCTACCGTGCTACCCGTATTGTTACCGTATTACCCATGCGTATTTTGCGGTTGCGTCCGGCAGCCCATTTGCATCTAACTTCCTAAAAGCGCTGCGCGCGGACAGTCCGCCCTGCGACCAGGTGTTTGAAGTTTGTTATTTGGGGTAACGGCGTTGTTGTCCGGGTATGCGTTGAGAGAGCAGTTTTGATCTATGTTGAAACCGCCGTTTCGCGACACTCCTGATGGAGAACGCCGCAGACACGTTACTGCGGGGATTGCCTCAGTGAAACCTGGCGGCGCCGTGAGCAATCGCCTTCTTGCAGCATTGCCTGCACCGGATCTCAATCTGCTGGAACCCGAACTGGAGACGATCGCGCTCGAACAGGATGCGGTCCTTTCGCGAGCAGGTGACGATATTGAATACGTCGTCTTCCCGCACGTCGGCGCTATCGCATTGATGATCGACATGGCGGACGGACACACGGTTGCTACCGCGGCAGTCGGGCGCGAGGGCGCCGTCGGCGTGCTTTCGGTGCTCGGGCCGTCACCTTCGACGACGACGGCTATCGTTCGTGCGGCCGGCACCGCCTCTCGCATTCCTGCATCGCGATTTTACGGCGCTTTTAGTCGAAGCCCGGCGATCCGGCGCATGGTTCAAACTCACGTCAAGGCGATGTTGGTACAGTTCCAGCTCGGTCTAGCCTGCAATGCGCTACACCCGGTCGAGGCGCGCATGGCTCGCTGGCTGCTCCATCTGCGCGACTGTGTCGACCATGATACGCTTCCGCTCACGCAGCAATCCCTCTCGCAAATGCTCGGCGTGCGACGCACGACCGTGACGCTCGTGATGCGTAACCTGCGAACGTGTGGCGCAATCAGGGCGGATCGACGAGGCCTGATCGAGATCGACCGGACGCGGCTCGCGGCGGCAGCGTGCGAATGCCACAACGCCATGCGTGTCGAAGTCGAGGAGATCTTCGCGACGAATTCGACGGCGCTCCTACCCGAGATCAAATCGCGCGATGCGATCTGAGCGCGTTTGGCGCGACTGCGTTATGGGAAAACCCATCACTCAGCGAAGCCTAGGTTCGCGGCCATCGGTCACGTTCGGGCGCTGATCCGGATGCCGCCTCCAGCTTGGCGATTTCTCGCAACACCTTCGCCGTCTGGCGCAGTTCCTTGCGCTCGGGACCCGGCTTCAGCCGTCGGGCTTCATCAAGAATCTCCTTGGCCTGCAGCAGCCAGGTCGATGTCTCATTTGAGATTTGCGTGCGTGGCATGGCGCCCCCTCCATCACGATCGTCACCCGATCCGTGTCAGCATTGCGCCGGGGCGCCGGCGCGATGCCGTACCCGGATGCCCGGCTCGTCGACCCAGGCTTCGCGGGCAAACCAGGGATGATCGGTGTGGCAGATCACGCAACGCGTACGCGAAAAAAACACCGGGCGCCGGCCGAAGCTTTCACGATCAGTCTTGATTCCGGTGGGAATAGCCAATCCGGTTTGCGGACATTTGACCATCACCATACCCATGTCGATCTCCCTAGCGATTGTCTTTATCGTTGGTGCAGAAAGCACCGGCCGATTGGAATGCGCCCATTATTGGTGCGGGTACTTGGGGGGGCATCGCGCACCTTGTTTGGTCGAGCACGGCCAGTGGGGGCTGCATGCTCGCCGGGCTCGCTTCCAACCGGCCGGATCTCTCCTGACAGCGAATTTTGGATGAGCGGGCTTCACTAGTCCGCCAGATGGAGAACCTTGCTGAAGTGCTTCCTGATCGGCTCACCCGTTTCGGTCGCACACTTCTGGGCAAGCACCCACAATTCCCTGTTCTGGTTGGAAGCGGCATCGAACGCCTTGCGCGTTTGCGCCGCGGACAACGCAAGAGCATCGGTCGCAGACTTGCTGCCGCAGAGATCGATCCAGAAGTCGAGTGCGGAGGCCGCATTGGCGTTTGAGATTTCGAACACCTTCAGCCCGTAGTCGGTCGTGTTTCTGGAACTGCTGGAACAGGTCTCGCGCAGCGCTTCGGTCATCTCCTCCGAAGCGGCCTTGATCTTCTCGAAGCTTTCCCGTGCGCGCGCCACGACCTGTTCATTGCCGCCCATGCCAGGCAAGGCGATCTTCGAGAAGTCGAGCAGTGGCATTCCGAAAACCTTGGTTCCGTTTGCTGTTACTTTCACTTCGCTTTCACTCACGCAACATTACTCCTTCTCAAGCGAAAGCATTCTCCGCGGCGCCCACATGCGTCACGGGAGCTCGCGCTCCGTGTCCGATCAGATTTTGGATGAGCTTTGATTTAGCCCCGACCCGATACAACTTTGCGTCAGGAGAAGCGGAACGTCGGTTCGAATTCCGACTCTCGCGAGAATTTTTTTTGAGATTGTCAACCCAAACAATCGTATATTTGCGGAAGCACTGTGCATAACAGGGATATCTCAAGGGGCAGCTAGCCTTCGTTCAGCGCAGCGTTGCAGGTAAGCCTTCACCGCGCTGGCGGCTATCCACATCGTCAGCCAAACAAAAACCCCGGCATTTCTGCCGGGGTTTTGCATTTCTTGCGTATCGCCTGAGTGGCTGGACTTAGAAGTCCATGCCGCCCATGCCGCCGCCGGGGGGCATGCCGCCGCCGGCCGGAGCGTTCTTCTTCGGCAGTTCGGCGATCATGGCTTCGGTCGTGATCAGCAGAGCCGCGACCGAGGACGCGTTCTGGATCGCTGCACGGACCACCTTGGTCGGGTCGATGATGCCCTTGGAGACCAGGTTGCCGTATTCGCCGTTCTGTGAGTCGAAGCCGTAGGAGTACTGCTCCTTCTCGAGGATCTTGCCGACGATGACGGAGCCGTCCTCACCGGCGTTGATCGCGATCTGGCGGGCCGGCGCGGACAGCGCCTTGCGCACGATCTCGACGCCGGTCTTCTGGTCGTCGTTCTGGGTACGGATGCGCTTGAGCTGCTCGGAAGCACGGAGCAGGGCGACGCCGCCGCCCGGCACGATGCCTTCTTCAACCGCCGCGCGGGTCGCATGCATCGCGTCATCCACGCGATCCTTGCGCTCCTTCACCTCGACTTCGGTCGCGCCGCCGACGCGGATCACCGCGACGCCGCCCGCGAGCTTGGCCAGACGCTCCTGCAGCTTCTCGCGGTCGTAGTCCGAGGTGGTTTCCTCGATCTGCGCCTTGATCTGCTGAACGCGGGCCTCGATGTCGGCCTTCTTGCCGGCGCCGTTGACGATCGTCGTGTTTTCCTTGTCGATCATCACCTTCTTGGCGCGGCCGAGCATCTGCAGGG
>NZ_LLXZ01000102.1:29892-30471 GCF_001440395.1 Bradyrhizobium jicamae
TTTGCGGCGATCGCCGAAGCCCGGAGCCTTGACGGCCGCGACCTTCAGACCACCGCGGAGACGGTTGACGACGAGGGTGGCAAGCGCTTCGCCTTCGACGTCTTCAGCGACGATGACCAGCGGCTTGCCGGTCTGCACCACGGCTTCGAGCAGCGGCAGCAGCTCGTTCAGCGAGGAGAGCTTCTTCTCGTTGATCAGGATGTAGGCGTCGTCCATTTCAACGCGCATCTTGTCGGCGTTGGTGACGAAGTAGGGCGAGATGTAGCCGCGGTCGAACTGCATGCCCTCGACGACGTCGAGTTCGGTGTCGAGCGACTTGGCTTCCTCAACGGTGATGACGCCTTCGTTGCCGACCTTGGCCATCGCCTTGGCGAGGAAGTCGCCGATTTCCTTGTCGCCGTTGGCGGAGATCGTGCCAACCTGGGCGATTTCCTCGTTCGAGGTGACCTTCTTGGAGTTCTTGGCGAGGTCGGCGACCACGGCTTCAACCGCCAGGTCGATACCGCGCTTCAGGTCCATCGGATTCATGCCGGCGGCAACCGACTTGGCGCCTTCACGGACGATCGCAGCCGCCAGAAC
>NZ_LLXZ01000102.1:30481-238143 GCF_001440395.1 Bradyrhizobium jicamae
TTCGACGACTTCGAGTTCGGTCTCGAGCGACTTGGCTTCTTCAACTGTGATGACGCCCTCGTTGCCGACCTTCTTCATGGCATCGGCCAGGAACTTGCCGATTTCGGCGTCGCCGTTGGCGGAGATGGTGCCGACCTGGGCGATTTCCTCGTTCGAGGTGACCTTCTTGGAGTTCTTGACGAGGTCGGCGACCACGGCTTCAACAGCCAGATCGATACCGCGCTTCAGGTCCATCGGGTTCATGCCGGCGGCAACCGACTTGGCGCCTTCACGGACGATCGCAGCCGCCAGAACGGTCGCGGTGGTGGTGCCGTCGCCGGCAGCGTCCGCGGATTTCGAAGCGACTTCGCGCACCATCTGCGCGCCCATGTTCTCGAACTTGTCGTCGAGCTCGATCTCCTTGGCGACGGTGACGCCGTCCTTCGTGATGCGGGGAGCGCCGAACGACTTGTCGAGCACGACGTTGCGGCCCTTGGGGCCGAGCGTCACCTTGACGGCGTTGTTGAGAATGTCGACGCCGCGCAGCATGCGGTCGCGGGCATCGACGCCGAATTTGACTTCTTTAGCTGACATATTGGATTTCCCTGAGTTGATCCTTGTTTCTCACCCTGTCGGGGAGGCTCCTTGCGGGCGCTCCCTCAGGGTGAGCGTGGCAGGCGAAGCGCTTAGGCAGCCTTCTTCTTGGAGGCGGGGACGTCGAGCACGCCCATGATGTCGGACTCCTTCATGATCAGCAGATCCTGGCCGTCGAGCACGACCTCGTTGCCGGACCATTTGCCGAACAGCACGCGGTCGCCAACTTTGAGGTCGATCGGGATCAGCTTGCCGGCTTCGTCGCGGCCGCCGGGGCCAACGGCGACGACTTCGCCCTGCGAGGGCTTTTCCTTGGCACTGTCCGGAATGATGATGCCGCCCTTGGTCTTCTCTTCGGCTTCAATGCGTTTGACCACGACGCGATCATGGAGCGGACGGAATTTCATGTGGTCCTCCTTCTATTTTGACTATCTCTGGATTGGCATTCGCAATGCACGAATGCTAGCCGGTCCTTCACATAGGCCTGTGACACCGAGGCATAAGGTCTTCGCGCCAATGATGTTTGAATCTCTCAGGCGCACTGTCGCTTCATCCTGCGTGGATTGGCGCAGACTGATAACTCCATGATGGGGAAGCGCCGATGGAGCTGTCGTTGACAGGCATCAAAATGTCGATCGATTTAGGGCGTGCCGCCTCTCCTCTCCCGATCCCATATTGCGGTCGTCGTCACCGGGATCTGCCTTATTCTGCCCGGTACGTTGACGGCCGTCATTTTTAGGTCGTGAGCGCTGTTGGAGAGTCGAGTTCGGTATCAGCTCTTGGCTTCGATTGTTGGGGAAAGGGGCTTATGTGAAGGGACGGTCGCTGACGACATTGCATCGGCGCGCTCTGCTTCGCCCGCAATTCCTATGCGAAGGGATCAGGAGGCGCCTTGTCGGAGTGAAAATATGGCTAGAAATAAAGGCACCACCCCATTTCCTCTCCTTCGTCAGACAACCGTGACAATACAGCTAACTAGGCCAGGGGATGCAACGTTCATCCAGTCATGGAGATTAGAGATAAGAGAGCCTCCTTCTGTTATGCCGTAACGCGATGCCACGATCACTCCGATGACAGCAACTGGGCCCAAGTTCAGTTTGATATTGGCTGGTGCGGGTGCGGGCCGGTGATGCTGCAACGTAGACGCGATACTTCGAGCTTTCAGATTACGTCCTAACTGATGAGTACCGATATGCGCATTCCCCCACGCGAATTCGAGAGCAAACTTCGCCCGCTGCCGCAATTCATCTTCGGTTCCCGCTGGTTGCAGCTTCCGCTCTATCTCGGCCTGATCGTCGCGCAATGCGTCTATGTGGTGCTGTTCCTCAAAGAACTCTGGCATCTCGTCCTCGGCGCGATGAAATTCACCGAGCAGGAAATCATGTTGGTGGTGCTCGGCCTGATCGACGTGGTGATGATCTCCAACCTCCTGATCATGGTCATCGTCGGCGGTTATGAGACCTTCGTTTCGCGGATGGAGTTGCAAAAGCACCCGGACCAGCCGGAATGGCTCAGTCACGTCAATGCCAGCGTGCTCAAGATCAAGCTCGCGATGGCGATCATTGGCATCTCATCGATCCACCTGCTGCGCACCTTTATCTATGCGGGATCGCTGGGCAAAGAGATTTCGCCCTATACCGAAACTGGCGTGATGTGGCAGACGATAATTCACGGCCTGTTCGTGATGTCAGCAATCGGCATTGCCTTGGTCGAACGCCTGAGCCAACCCACGGCGGCGAAACATTGATCTCGACGACTGTCCTCGTCGGCCTCACCAACTCCGCGCGGCCGGTGCGATCGCGGATTCGTCTCATCGAAGTGTCGGGTTGGGTTCAACCCAACGTGCGGCATCCGAGGAACGGATCGTAAGCCGCCGTCATCATGCTTGATGCCTGTCAATGACGTCCCAGCAGCACTGACGGAGATTACGGTACTCACCCTAAGTCGACGGAGCAGGACATGAACGCGCGGACACCCGGGGAGTGGGCAACCGTCATCTTTGGGCTCGGACTCATTCTGCTCGGGCTGGTGATCGGCGCGGGCGGCGTCTGGCTCATCGTGCTTGGCGGCTCGTGGTACTATGCCTTGGCAGGGTTCGGACTTTTGATGTCCGGGTTGTTGCTGACTCGGCTCAGCCAGGACGGCGCTTGGCTCTACTTCATCGTCTATCTCGGCACGTGGGTCTGGACGATATGGGAGGTGGGCCTCGATGGCTGGGCGATGGTGCCGCGCATTGTCGCCCCCACCGTGTTGGCGTTGATTATGCTCGCCATCCTTCCTGTGCTGCGCCGGCGCGGCGCAGTTCGGCCGCGATCGGTGCTCGGCCAGTTGCCCGCGGCGATCGCCGTGGCGGTGATGGCCGTTCTCGCGGGCGTGGCCAGCCTGCTGACGCCGCACGGGACGTCGTTGCCGCAATCGACCGAGCAAGCGGCGCAGGGGCCGGCCGTCGAAATGCGGGCTGCCGCGGAGACCACTGGCGTCGGCATTAATCGGGCTGTCGGCACGCTCGACCGCAACGGTGCAGACACCTGGGTTGCCTACGGTGCCAACAACCACGCCACGCGCTTTTCGCCCGCAGATCAGATTACGCCCGAGAATGTCGCGAACCTCGACGTCGCGTGGCACTTCCACACCGGCGATTGGCCGGAGCGAAGCGACCCGGCGCTGCCGCCGGAAGCCGGCGCAGTGCGCTACGCTTTCCAGAACACTTCACTTAAGGTGAATGAGACGCTCTATGTCTGCACGCCGAGCCAGCAGGTGATCGCGCTCGATCCCGCGACCGGTCAGCAGAAGTGGCGTTTCAACCCGGACGTCGACCGGCGTGCGATGCGAAACGTAACCACCTCGACCTGCCGCGGCGTTGCATATTACGACACCAATTCGGCGGGCGCTGAATGTCGGAAGCGGATCATCTTCGGCACGCTCGACAGTAGGCTGCTCGCCATCGATGCGGACAGCGGAGCGCCGTGCCGCTCGTTCGGAAAAAACGGCGCCGTCGACCTGAATGAAGGCATCGGCCGGACACTGCCCGGCTATGTGTCCGTGACGTCGCCGCCGACAATAGTGCGCGGGGTGGCGGTGGTGGGCCACCAGGTGATTGATGGGCAGTACCGCGACGCGCCGTCGGGAGTGGTGCGAGGGTTCGACGCGGCGAGCGGCGAATTCCGCTGGGCCTGGGACGTAGGCCGGCCTGGCGTCACCACGCAACCGGGGCCAAGCGAAACCTATACCCGTGGTACGCCGAACGTCTGGACCATCATGTCTGCTGACGAGGAGCTCGGCCTGGTCTATCTGCCTACCGGCAACCCCGCGGTCGATTATTACGGGGGGAATCGGCGCCCATTCGACGAGCAGTACAACTCGTCCATGGTGGCGGTTGACGCCGTGACCGGCCGCGAGCGCTGGAAGTTCCAGACCGTGCACCACGACATCTGGGACTACGACCTCGGCGCGCAGGCGACCCTCGTTGATTTCGCCACTGACGCCGGGCCGGTGCCGGCGATGATCGTGCCGACCAAGCAGGGCCAGCTCTATGTGCTCGATCGCCACACCGGGCAGCCGCTCACCCCAGTGGAAGAGCGGCAAGTGCCCCAGGGCGCGACTCCCGGAGACTGGACTTCACCTACCCAGCCGTTCTCCGTCGGCATGCCGAGCCTCGTTGGCGATCGGTTTGTCGAAAGCGATATGTGGGGCACGACGCCGATCGACCAGCTCTGGTGTCGCATAGAGTTCAATCGCATCCGCTACCGCGGCCCCTACACGCCGCCGGCATTGGGTGTGCCGACGGCGTACCAGCCAGGCTTCAACGGCGGCGTTGACTGGGGCGGCGTGGCGGTCGATCCCGAGCGCGGCTTTCTCGTCGTAAACAACAACAACCTACCGAACACGGTGCAGCTTCTCACCCGCGAGGAGGTGCAGCGGCGCGGCATTCGGCCGGTCAGCGAGTCAGGTCCGCGCACCACCGGTGGCCTGTATCCGCAAGAGGGCGCGCCAGCCGGCGCATTCTCGGCGCCATGGCGCACGATCGCGCGCGTTCCGTGCACGCGTCCGCCGTGGGGCTTCATCGGTGTGATCGACCTAAAGACGCGGCGCTTCGTGTGGCGCCGGCCGCTTGGCACCGGCCGTGACCACGGCCCGTTCGGTATTCCGTCGATGCTGCCTATCACCATGGGCACGCCGAACAACGGTGGCGCCGCGGTCACTCGCAGTGGTCTGATCTTCATCTCAGCGGCGCTTGACCGAGTGATACGCGCGTTCGACACGCGGAGTGGCAAGCTGCTCTGGCAGGCGCGCCTGCCAGCCGGCGGACAGGCGACGCCGCTCACCTACATGTCGAACGGCCGGCAGTATGTAGTTATCGCCGCCGGGGGACACAACAGCATGGAAACAACTATCGGTGACAGCGTCATCGCCTATGCGCTGCCAGGCGCGATAAGCGAACAACGCGAAGTGACAATCGATCTCCGAACGAATCCGGCCTTCCCGTGATGACTGTTGCGGAGCGGCTCTGCAGGTCGACGATGGCTTCGCACATTTGTCTGCCGGCATGGTCAAACGTTGAGCCAGTCGTCATTGTCTCCATGCCAATCATGATGCTTGCCCTGCCGTTCTAACCGCAAGCGCATGCTGAAACCGCGATTCGCGGACGAGCCCACCGGCGCCGCCGGAGCGCAGTTGACCCTCCGATCGCGTCGACTGTCTCCGACGCGGAGGCAAACGCGCCGACGCGAAGCTGCAAGTCGGCGATCGGGGAAAGGACGGTTAAGTCGCGCGAAGGAGAGCTCGCCTTCAACTGAAGTGATAAATCAGCGGCAAGATAATATACGTCCAGCACAGTACGCCAGCCAAACCGCCCAAGACGATGATGTCCTCAGACATGTCAGGATCTCCGAGAAGTTCTTGACCGATTGCGACGTGCATCGAACCAACGGGGCATCGCGGCACACGTTGCGCGATCCGGCAATAATAAAGTCGATTGCGATGGAGACGTAAATTGATAGACGTCAATGACAACCGGGCGGCGCAGATCGTTCTCTAAGTTTGGTGGTCGCCGCTGAACGCGGGTAGCGGCGTGCTCACGTTCGCCTTTTTCGAAAATCGTTTACGAGGCCGCGGCCGCATCGCAGGAAAGAACGATCAATGCGATCCACTTCACCTGAGACGTCGATGAACTTAACACCTCCGTCCGGAACGACCGAAGCATTGGAGCTCGGTTGCACCTGCCAGTTCATCGCCCATCAGTCCGACACCCAAGAGAGGGAGCCCGCCGGGATGTTAATCGATCCTGATCCGAATTGTCCTTTGCACGGGACGAGCCGCGACTTCAGGTCGACGATATTTGGATAGAGCGGCACCGCGCAGCGTTCGCCGGTGGTCCGAGGATCGGGAGGAAACGGCCGGGAAAGGCAGCGACATGGGGTGTCGCGCATCCCTGTTTCCCGGATCGCGAAGAGGTACTGCCTTGATGGCCTCGATTTCGGCGCCGGCTTGCCTTCCGCCGGAGAGTCTCCGCGCGGTGGCGATCATGGGAACGCGGCCCCGAGAGGCAGAAGCTCAGGAAGTTGACGATCGTCAAGGCCGGCCCGGCTGCCCGCACGCTACCATTGAACTCGAACAGACATTGAGTATGGAATGGCACAAGGCTGTAGGCATTTGGCGGGAATTCGCGACGTCGTTCCCAGTGCCCTTGGGTGCGAGGAATGCCTGCAACTGGGCGATCCATGGCTGCATCTGCGCGTCTGCCGAAGCTGCGGTCATGTCGGTTGCTGTGATCAGTCGCCCAACCGCCACGCGACGAAGCATTTTCATAAAACCAATCACCCAATCATCGAAGCCTATGATCCGCCCGAAGGCTGGGGCTGGTGTTACATTGACGAAATCATGTTTGACTTGTCGGATCGGCCTACGCCGCAAGGAGGTCCGATCCCGAGATTTTATTGATGCCATACCGCGCTGCAGGAAGGGCTGTAAAGGCGTGGGCAATGCCCGCCTATGCGAGACCAGCTGATGGCGCAACTCCCCCGACGATTACGTTGACGGCCCTCAAGGTAGAGCGTCGTCATCGTCGGTTACGAAAGCCAACCTGGTAAGGGGATGGACATGGTCGCGCGTACTGCCAAACGGAATTCCGATCGAGGCGATGCCACAGAACAGCCTCGCGCAAAAGGTCAAACGATAGACCTGCAACCTTATGATCGCTTCGAGCTGCTTCCGATCGCGGGCGACTGGCGTCACGGCCGGGCAGAAAGCAGGTTGGTTGACAAAAATCCTTATACCGACGACGTCCTCCTCGAAATCAAGCAGGCCGATCGCAGCGATCTTGATGCGGCATTTGCAGGGGGTGCCAAGGCTCAGGTGGAGTGGGCTGCCTCAGCACCGCCGGCCCGCGCGCAGGTATTTCGCCGGGCGGCAGAGATCATGGAAGCGCGCCGCGGCGAAATCGTCGATTGGCTGATCAGCGAATCCGGCAGCACGCGGCTCAAGGCGAATCTCGAGTGGGAAGTGACTCATACGGTCATGCTTTGGGCCATCTCGGTGCCGCATGCCGTCGAAGGCCGCATCATTCCGTCCGACATTCCGGGCAAAGAAAATCAAGTGCGGCGCAAACCGGTCGGCGTCGTCGGCGCAATCAGTCCGTGGAACTGGCCGCTGCACCTGAGCAACCGCACCATCGCGCCGGCACTGGCGGTGGGAAACGCCGTCGTGGTGAAGCCGGCAAGCGACACGCCGGTGACAGGCGGACTGCTGTTGGCGAAAATTTTCGAGGAAGCCGGCCTGCCGGCGGGACTCCTCAGCGTCGTGGTCGGCGCGGGCAGCGAGATCGGCGACGCTTTCGTCAGTAATCCCGTTCCGCGGGTGGTTTCGTTTACCGGCTCGACGCCGGTCGGCCGCAACATCGCGGAACTTGCGGCGAAGGCGCCTATCATCAAGCGTGTCGATCTGGAGCTCGGTGGCAATGCCCCCTTCGTTGTGCTCGCGGACGCCGATCTGGATCAGGCCATCGAGGCCGCAGTGTTCGGCAAGTTTCTGCACCAGGGCCAGATCTGCATCGCAATCAACCGCATCATTGTCGAGGAGGCCGTTTATCACACGTTCGTCGAGCGCTTCGCCGCGCGGGTCGCGAGGCTGAAAACCGGCGATCCCCGCGACAGCGAAACCATGGTCGGCCCGATCATCAACAACTCGCAGCTTCGCAAGTTGACGGAACGCATTGGCCGCGCCCGCGAAGTCGGCGCGAAGCAGGTGCTCGGCGGCGAGCCGGACGGATTGGTGTTGCCGCCGCATATCTTCGTGAACGTTACTAACCAAATGGAACTCGCAGCAGAGGAAATATTCGGGCCGGTGGCGCCGATCCTCCGAGTCGGCAGTGCCGAAGAAGCGTTGGCTGTGGCCAATGAAACGAGTTTTGGACTAAGCGGCGCCGTGTTCACGCGCGACGTGCACCGGGGCATGCACTTTGCCCAGCGAATGCAGGTCGGTATGGCCCATGTCAATGATCAGCCCGTCATCGATTTGCCGACCTGTCCGTTTGGCGGCGAGAAGAACTCCGGCATCGGCCGGTTCAACGGCTCCTGGGCCATCGAGGCTTTCACGACCGACCAGTGGCTGACGGCACAGCACGCGCCGCGAGGCTTTCCCTGGAATGCTTCCGCCGTGCGGGGGCCGTGGTCCTGAAGGCGCACAGGATGGACGATGTTGCTCAGCAGACCAGGGCGGATTACCCGTCCTGATCAACCACGCTACCGGCTTTTGTTCTCGGGACCGCTGCTCCCCCCTGGCGCCGTCGTAGGTGTCGTTATTGGGTGCAGGTATCGCGGAAATGGGGCTCGCATTGGGTTGCGCATATGCGCTCGGGCGTGTCGGAGGCCTCAAGGCGGCGGTCGAACTCGGAGCCGATAGGAAGGACTGAGACAATGACGATCTCAGGAAACGCTTATCGTCGGACATCTTCCGAGCCCCCTTCGCGCGCCCGATCGGGGGGCCCTTGTCTCGGGCTTCGGGCCACCAGCGCTCCGATGCGGTCCAGCACCTGCTGCTTCACGGCGCCCACCTCGGAAGGCTTGACCCGGGCGGTCACCGTGAGTTCGACGACGGGCCGGTCAGCGTTGGTGATGTCGATGACCCGGGAAACATGAACAGTCGGCTGGCTTTGCAAGTTCGGATTCTCGCGCAGATCCTGCAGAACGCACTGGGCGATAGCATCGGCGGCGGGCCCTGCGGGAACGGGGAACGAGACCTTGAGCTCGCCCGTCGCGGGATAGGCGCTGCGATTGATGATCGGCTGGCCCCAGACCGACGCGTTAGGCAACAGGATCTGGGTGTTGTCGGGTGCTTTGAGCTCGGTCATGAACAGCGAAAGCGACCGCACCTCTCCGGCCTTGCCGCCGACCTCGACATCGTGGCCGATCCGGAACGGTCGGAAGACGAGCAACATGACGCCGGCGGCGAGATTGGACAGCGTTCCCTGCAGGGCGAGACCGATGGCAAGCGAGGCGGCGCCCAACACTGTGACCAGGCTGGCGGTCTGAATTCCGAAGAGCTGCAGGACGGCGATGCCGATCACGGCGAGGATGGCGTAGCGCGCCAGGCTGGCGACGAAGGCCGTAACTAGCGGGTCCACCTGGTGGGTCACCGTCAGCAGGCGGAACACGAAGCGCTGCGCCGCTTCTGCCAGCCACCAGCCGAAGATCAGGAGCAGGATGGCGTACATCGCGTCCAGCCCGTACATCACCAGCGAAGACTTGAGAGTTTCGAAGTTGAGCATCATGTCGCCTCTGCGCAATAGATTCCGAAACGCTTTTCGGGCCCTATCGATCCATACGCCGGCGAGGCGGCCCATCCTGGAGCGCGTCGAGGTGCGGGCATAAAGCACCGTCAGAAATACATCCGCGACCGATGCGTTTTGAGCTTCGGTTAGATCCTGTGTGGATTTGCCTTGGCAGCGGAGCGACCAAAGACAATCAAACATTCACTGCGTCGTTCCAGGAATGGTGGGCTCTGAACCAACCCGTCTTCATGCCGGCTCAACGACCAGCCGATGGTCGGGAAAATCTTCAAAAATTGACGATTGCCGGAGCTGCGCTCTTAGGTTCGATCTAAGTTCTCTAGCAGGCGCATTCTGGTCAGCGCACGAGCAGGCGCACGCAAGAAGCACTTCGACAAAGAGGAGGGCCGCCGCGCGCAAGTGGATCGTTTCCGGTTTGCGCGGCTGCACCGCTTGACGTGCGTCAAGACGAACGAACTCACTGATCGTAGGCTGGAATCAGGTTGGACGAGATATTTGCAAGGCGAGGCCCGATATGACTCGTTATGTCGTTCGATTCATGAAGAATGTGCGCGGTGGAAACGGACATGAGGCCGAAATCTGTCAGAGTTCTATCGAGATCGAAGCCTTCAGCCAGGCGGACGCCGCCGAACTGGCGAAGATCAGGTTTTGCGAGTGCGAGAGGCTGAAGGATTGGTCGCTCCATGCCGACCGCGTTCAGATTATTGACGCAGAGTTTCCGTCATTCAAAGCATGATCCCGGGACGGGACCGCGGCCGTATCGCACGAGAGAGCCATCAATGCGAACCTATTCACTCAGACGTCGATGAACATAATACCCGGTCCCGGAACGACCGAAGCATTGGAGCTCGGTTGCATCTGCCAGTTCATCGCTCATGAGTCCGACACCCAAGAGAGGGAACCCGCCGGCATGTCGATCGATCCCGATCCGAATTGTCCTTTGCACGGGACGAACCGCGATGTCAGGTCGACGACATTTCGACGCGCCGACACTTGGCCCTGACAATTCCTCAAATGCGCCCTGAGTTCAGGAGATAGTTGGATGGAGGTCTCACGCTCGGAACGCCATCGAGGCGCGGTGTTAGGAAACAGTCGACCAAAGCCAAAGCAGCGAACGAAAATGCGCTCTCGAGGCATACGCTGCCTTGCGGATCTTTCTGAAGAACGTCCGGCGGCGTCATGAATGGTCTCATGACAGAATTGTGGTCGGCGGCCTGAATTGGAAGAATGCGCGCCGGTTGGTGCCGTCGGAAGGCTGGTTGATGGCCGTAAAGAAAGTCAGCGATAAACGCGCAATCGGACCCAGCGCTTAATGACTTGGAAATAGACTCGGCTCTCAGCGGTTATCCCGGCGCCACTCTTCCGTTGCCAGTCGCATGGCTTCCGTGCGGTCGCAACCGGTCCGATCCATCCAGCGCTTGATGAGGCCCTCTTTCCCCTGCGCGCTCGTCATGGAAAAGACGCGCTGAAAATCCCGCTGGATTTCCGATTGCCGTCGTAAGTCGGTCTGTTGCGGCGTTGCCGGAGCGGGCCGCAGAGACTGCGATCCATGCTGCAACAGGTAATATGCGACGCCACCGACTAACAGCAGAAGCAATAGGCCTAGAACGATTTGTACCGTATCCATGTTCGCCACTCCGCTTGTGCTGGCTCAATTTCCTCCCCGGCGCGGCCATTTGCATTGACGGATCGCAAGCCGGTGGGTGGCGGATACAAGCGAAACCCAGGACATCTAGGACTATTAGGAAGTCAGATACTATGGGCTTGTGGAATAGGCGGGATCCGTCACTGCAATTCGGTCCTCAATGGCGCCCAGGAGCTAGTTAGGGCGCGTACTTACAATTCGCAACAGCTCACATTTTCGCTTACTGAATGTCCGCTTGGTCCCCACCAACAGCGGAAAGCGACATGCCGGGTCGCGCGCGGACGCGACTCGGCGAAGTGGGACCGTGATCGCGGGTCGCGCTCAGGCGTTCGGCAAGAAGTATCTCTTGATGTTGTCGCCGTCGGTCTTGAACAGCACGCGGGTGCCGCGAAGCTGCCGAATCTGCTTCTTGGTCCTTTTGATCATGCCGTGGCGCTTGCCGGCGTGGGCCGCCATCACTTTGCCGGTGGCAGTCACCTTGAAGCGCTTTTTTGCGCCTGATTTGGTCTTCAACTTGGGCATTTTGGCTCTCCTATGGCTGCGAGATGAAAACGCCCGCGAACGGCGTGCGGTCGGTTGAAGTGCTCGTTAGAGCGTTTGAAAGAGTTCCGTTATTTTCAGAACCTGCACGGACGTCGACACGGCAGCCCTTGGTCAGGCGGGAAATTAAGGTTGTCCGCGGTCTAACAGGGAGAAGTCGGATTCTTCGTGGAGGCGCCATTCGATAGGTCACGGTCGCTGTGTCCCGGGTTGTGTACCGGCCAGTGGATCGATTTCCGGAGGCCCCGGATTATTTGAGAATTTCCTGACCACGATTGCAGGCCATGATCTTGGCGAACGATCGAGCCGTTTCAGCGCGCGCGGTTGTACCGAGAGTATCCGCTGATAGCTGTCCACGGGATAGGTTCTTGTATTCATACGCGCGCCCTTGCCTTTGGCTCGAGGTAACCCTTTCGAGGGGACCGGCGGAAAGATGAACGATCGCTCTGCAAGAACGTTCAACGAAATCTTGCGAATTCCCGTCCGTAAAAATACGTAATGCGGTCGCCGATGTCACAAACGAAGGGCACAGAATTGCATGCTGGAAATTGATTGCACCAACGAGACGATGCTGATCGTTGAATGGGCAACAGTCAGTTCGACCCCTCTCGACCTCGCTTGAAGGAGAAAAATGGCATCCATTCGCGCTTTCGATGCGCTTGCACCGGATTTCATGCGGCGGGCCACCCTGACCAAAATCTCACGCTTTCAAATTTGGTTGCGCGAGCACAACGCAAAGGCGGGCATGTTGGTCGATTGGGTCGATGGCATGCCCGATTGTGCGATGATCCATCCTACGGTCAACCAGGGTGCAGCCTGTACTTTAGCGGGCATATGCGGCTCGCCTTCGGAAGTGCATCCGCGTCCCCAGATGGGCCTTGCTGCCGACATCCAGCGAAGCGCTGCGCTACGGGATCGAGCCAACCCTGCCGGGCAGACTCAGCCCGGCATTTCCGCGATCCATTTCGTGCGCGGTGCCAGCGATCTCAAAGCGGCGATGCCTCGCCTTGTCACCGCGTTCATCGAGGCGCAGATGGGCACCCAGCAGGAAGGGCATCCATCATGAACAAAAAGCCTTCGCAATCTCTCGTAGCCGAGTTGAAGCCTTTTGTAGCTCCGTTCCGCTTCGACGGATCGAGCGAGTTTCACCTCAAATCGCAGAAGACCAGAGAGAGGGGAGGTCTCGACAAGGGCCAGGGAGAGGGGATCATCGAGGCCAACCACAAACGGTTGAGTGATTTCCAGGAAAAGCTCTACGCGCAGGACAGCTGGTCATTGCTGCTGATCTTCCAGGGCATGGACGCCGCCGGCAAGGACAGCGCCATCAAGAGCATCTTCAAGGGCATCAACCCGCAGGGCTGCGAGGTCCACTCCTTCAAACGGCCGTCAACGCTTGAGCTCGAACATGATTTCATGTGGCGCAGCGTGATCGCGCTGCCGCAGCGTGGCCGCATCGGCATCTTCAATCGTTCTTATTATGAAGAGTGCCTGGTGGTGCGGGTGCATCCGGAGATTCTCGCCGAGCAGAAGATTCCCGCCCGGCTGGTTACCAGGAATATCTGGCGTGAGCGGTTTGAGGACATCTCTTCCTTCGAGCGCTACCTCGCGCGCAATGGCACAGTCATCCTGAAGTTCTTCCTCAACATATCGAAGGAAGAGCAGCGCCAGCGTTTTCTCGCGCGACTGGATGAGCCTTCGAAGAACTGGAAGTTTTCGATGGCCGATATCGCCGAGCGCGCACTGTGGGACAAATACCAAGCGGCGTATCAGGATGTTATCAGGCATACTTCAAGCGAGGCGGCGCCGTGGCACGTGGTGCCGGCCGATCACAAATGGTTCGCGCGAGTGGTGATCGGCTCCACTGTCGTCAGCGCGCTCGACACGCTCGATTTGCAGTTCCCAAAGGTCGACCCTGCTTCGCTGCAGGAGTTCAAGCTGGTCCGCAAGGCATTGCTGGCGGAAGGGCAGGGGGCGAAAAAGGCGGTGAGGTCGCCGGTCAAACAGGTGAGGGGAACTTAGAAAGGGTTTCGTTCCATGCGCTTAGCAGACCCAACACAGCCGCGAGGTCCGGCCTGTTCATCGGCTTCAGCGAGTCTTGTTAACCGGACCTTGGTCGGCGCGAGCGCTATCACCTGCCATATTGCTCGACGGCGGCATTGCGACCGGAACAGCCATTTCATCCGATACTCGGTGGACGGCCATGCTGGTGGTTTGGGGCGACTTCTTTGCTGCGTCCATGCTGGCAGGTCCATTGGTGCCGATGAGTGGCCCACAGCATCAGCACGATAGCAAAACAGACGAACGCGACGATGACCGGGACGGCATAAGGCTTTCGGGATTCATGGGAGTTCTCCTTTGCCTGGATTATCAAACCCGGGATTGAACTTGACCGCGGCGCAAAGATCACAACCATGACCGTATCAATTGACGATGGCGCTGTCCCGTCGCTGATGGGGCTGCTGCTCGCTCGACGAGCTCATGCTTGATTTGCCCGATGGACCGGCGCCGCATTCGGGTAAAGCCCGCATTACTATTCAGGCGCTCCGAGCCGCGACGTTACCAACTTTCGGGTCTGGGCCTTGATCCCCAATCGATCGAGTAAAGCGTTGGCAACAGCTTCCGAGGATGCTGGATTTTGTCCCGTGATCAGATCGCCATCGGAGACGGCATAGGGCTGCCACTTCTCTTTCCGGGAATAGTTGCCGCCGTTGTTCCTCAACATATCTTCAACCAGGAACGGTACGACGTCCGTCAGTTCAATTGCAGCCTCCTCGAGGTTGGAAAATCCGGTGACGGATTTGCCGGCGACAAGGGGAAGGCCATTGGACGCCATGGTGTAACGCAACGCGCCCGGGCCATGGCAGACGAGCGCTAATGGATGACCCGTGCCGGCCATGGTTTCGATCAGTGCGATTGAGTGGGGGTCATTGGCGAGATCCCATAACGGCCCGTGGCCGCCTGGATAGAAGGCGGCATCATGGTCGCGGGCCGAAATGCTCGACAGCGTCCGGGTGTTCGCGAACTCGGCTTGCGCGTGACCGTCGCGCCGAAAGCGAATAGTCGCTTCGGTCTCCGCCTCGGGCCACTCACTTCTCGGATCGACCGGGGGCTGGCCTCCGTCGGGAGATGCAAGTGTGAGAACGATGCCGGCGTCCTTGAAGATGTAGTAGGGCGTAGCGAATTCATCGAACCAGCAGCCGGTCTTCTTGCCAGTGTCCCCAAGTCGGTCGTGCGAGGTTAGTACGATCAATATCCTCATCTGAGGGTTGCTCCTCTGCTCAGCACCTGGGTGGCGGTGGAGCATTGGGCATCATTGCTCGACGTTCATTGAGGGTCATCAATGTTGGCGTCAAAGTTCAAACCAGCGCTGATCGGCATAGGCTTCTGGTTGTGGGTCACATTGATTGTCGGCGAACTTTTGAAGCTCGTCCTGGTCGAGCGCCTGTTCAACCTTACCCGAGACAAGTTGACGAAATTCCCGCCTTTTGGGCGTACAAAAGGTGGGCGTACAAAATTCCGCGAAATCAAGACGCGAAATCAAGACATGGCTGAAAAACACCGAGGCCTGGCAGGCCGCTCGCGCATTTGGCAAGTCCGCCCGTCAGTATCTAACCAAGATCAAGAAATCCGCTGCAATGCAGCACTTGCAAGTTGCGAGTCGCCGAGTCGTCGACAGGCAAATAAATTCTTCTTTAGATCTCGACCTGCAGTGGTACGCGTGCCCTCAATACTTGAATTCGGGCATCGCCTTCAACTGATCCTTGGTCGTGTTGTAGATCGCGTGGTCCGGATACCACTTGCGGCTCGAACCTGTCGCCGACGATCCCGTCGTGGTGGTTGTGCTGCCGGACGCGGTGCGTGCGGGCTCGTCGACCCATTTCAGCTGATCGTAGGGGACGGCAACGTATTGTTCGCCGAGGCCGAGAAAGCCGCCGACCGACAGGATCGTCTTGCTCGCCCTGCCAGCTCGCTCCAGAAGGATATCCTTGACCTCGCCGAGCTTTTCGTTGCTGTTGTTATAGACATCCACGCCTACGAGCTTGTACGCACTGTATTCCGTCGTCGCCGCGCTGGTTCCGGAGGAATTCTTGCTCGTGTCTGTCTGGGCAAATGCGCCGCCGGTCATGAGGGCAACGCTCAGAAGCGCGGTTGTGATATGTTTGGAAGCCATATGAGTTCCTCTGTCGTTGTCGCCTGAAGCTAATCGATCCATGGCGTGGTACCTTGACGGCCGTCAATTCTGACTGCGGCCGGCCCATCGTCTAACGGGCTTCCACAGTATCTGGGAATCTTAACGAAGCTGGACCAGCCGCACGAAGAGCCATTGCCGGCTCACGTGTCGAGTTCAGCGTAGCGCTTTCCTCGTCTACACAGTTGCTTCATCAAGAAACCGTCGGCCCCGCTGGGTGTTGTCCCATGGGGCTGAAGCATCGCAGCCGGCCTCCAAAGGAAACGTCAGGCGCGTGAGGAGCAAATCATGACGTCAAAGCACCCAAAGCAGAAGAAGCCAACTGACGTGAATCTCCGCCGAAATCCGCTGATCGGTGGATCTAAGGGAACCACCATGGCTCATGTGACGGCCGAGCAATTGCAACAGCTCGAAGGCGTGAACACCATCGAAGGTGACGTCGAGAACGACACAAATCCGCAAGGGGGCGTCGACAAGGCAGAGGTCCGCAACGCTCGCCGCGGACCGCCCGATCATGGCCGTGAGCCTCCTCCGCGCCTAGCGGAGGGCCTACATGTCAACAAGGCTCGGCCGAAAGGCGCGGGAAGCGGCGCTATGACCAACCTGCAAGACGAGTTGGTTGGAGAGAACGTGGTGCTCTCGAACCGCGACAAGGTCGTCGAGTCCGGCGATCGCGGGCAAGACGGAAAATGGATCGAGACCGAGCAGTTGGCAGATCACGTCGCCAACAAGGGGCGGGGTTAGATGCGAGCACGCCGGCCTGTTGGCTTGGTCCGCAAATCGCGGATAAAGTCCAACAGTCCCTCACATCGACAACCGCAATCGCTTGTCGGGCGCGCTCACCACCTCCGGTCCAACGTCCTGAGTTCGACCGTCCTGAGTTTGATGCCTGCGCCTGCAACAATTTTCTGGCGTCCGGTTGAAGCTCGAGTCGCGCGCCTCGCGGGTCTATTGGCCGGCGGGCTGGGCGAATTTTCGTCGCTGATATCTGTCATGGTATCGAGGACCCTCCCGATTAGCGGTCGTCAATCGGTTCTCTGCGCATCATACGACGACATCGCGGTCCGCTTCTTGCGCGGGCGTGCAGGTGATGCCGTGCAGGTGGTTTTGCTAGCGTCGCAGAAGTTGCGTGTCATCAATGCGACCTTGCCGTTTGACCGCTATGATGGATGAGGCGGCAGGCACACTGGCCAGGCACACTGGCAATGCCGGAGGGCAAAGGAGCATCGCATGAACAGAAATGTACCTTATGCAATCATCTTCCTGATCGCGATGGTTTGCGTCGCCGTCGTTCTCATGCTCTGGGCAATGGAAGGAACCAGCAGCGGACGTCTGCAGCGCCAGGCCTCCGACACGCCGCGAAGCGCATATAGGCCACCCAATGAGAGCCCCGTTCCTGCGGCACCCTTGCCTAGTAATGACGCCCGTGCCGACAGCGTCAGGGGGAGCGGCGGTCCCGAGAACAAGAGCCGGTAGAGTGGTTTATTCCGACGGATAGTCCATGATGAGACTCGTGACGAATCGAATGGAGCAGGCTCGAAAGGCGGGCGGAAGCGGAATTGGCTTCACGACCGCAGTGATCATTGCCATCATCTCCTGCGTCGCCTTGCTGGCATGGAGCGCAAGCTAGAGGGCCCGATAATCCCCAGTCACGTCACAAAGCCGGTAGCTCGAACCGAGGGTAGCGATGTCGAGGTTTGAATTGTTCTCCTACTTGAGCGATAATCGTCGTAGCTATGACTTGAAACAAGGCACTCCTCATCAGGCGATCGAACATGCGAGCGCTGGTCTGGCACCGCCGCTGACTGCACACCAGCGATTCCTCTACATGAGTGCGACCGACATCATGACGAAGAGAGCCTAAATACGGATCATGGCTGTAGTGGCCATGAGCGTGAAGATGGAGGCGATCGTGATTCCCTTTTCGGTACTGGATCTGTCGCCGATCAACGAAGGCAGCGACGCAGCTCATGCCTTCCGCAACTCGCTCGATCTCGCGCAGCACGCAGAGCGATGGAATTACAAGCGGTTCTGGCTGGCTGAGCATCACAACATGCCCGGCATCGCCAGCGCGGCGACCGCGGTGGTGATCGGCTACATCGCCGGTGGCACCCAAACGATCCGCGTCGGATCGGGCGGGATCATGCTGCCGAACCACGCGCCGCTGGTTATTGCCGAGCAGTTCGGCACTCTTGAATCGCTTTACGAGGGCCGCGTCGACCTTGGTGTCGGCCGCGCTCCCGGAACGGATCAGCGGACGGCGCGCGCGTTGCGGCGGAACCTTGCGGAAAGCGCCGATAATTTCCCGCACGACGTCATGGAGCTGATGGCGTTGCTCGAACCGGTGCAATCTGGCCAGGCGGTGCGGGCCGTTCCCGGCAGCGGACTTAGGGTGCCGGTCTGGCTGTTGGGATCCAGCACGTTCAGCGCGCAACTCGCCGCAATGCTTGGCCTGCCATTCGCATTTGCATCGCATTTTGCGCCGAGGGAGCTGTTCCAAGCGCTGAACTTATACCGCACCCGGTTTCACCCCTCGCAATATTTGCAAGCTCCGTACGCCATGGTTGGCGTTAACGTCTTCGCCGCGGACACGGATGCGGACGCGCAGCATCTGTTTACTTCGTTGCAGCAGCAATTCATCAGTTTAAGACGCGGCACTCCCGGTCCGCTGCCGCCGCCAGCCGACGACCTGGATCGGCGCTGGTCGCCAGCGGAGCGGTCGATGATCGAGGAGTCGCTGGCCTACTCGGCTGTGGGCAGCCCGGCCACGATCGAACGCGGACTCGCGCGGATCATCACCGAGACTCGGGCGGACGAGCTTATTCTCACGGCACAGATCTACCACCACACGGCGCGACTGCGCTCATTTGAAATCGCCGCCGAAGTGCGTCCCAAGGTCGCTGCGCTTGCCAGCTCAGCGGCATCCATCGCCTGAAGCCTGCGGCCCGTCAGGTGGCTGTTGCCGGGACGACACTTTCGGTTCCGGCGCTCATCGGCGCGATCATGCGCATGGTGTGGCGACTGCCAACGGCATTCTGGTGATCAGCTTTGCCCGCGAGCGCCATGGTCATCGGCATGCCGCCGATGGCTATCGAACCCTGGAAGACCTGGTGCCCACAATCTTCAGCTTGGTGCACTGCCGGGAGCTTGAGAACGCCAACCAGGCGGCCGTCGTTTGCACGGCATCGAGGGCCACGTGGAGGGTGGAGGGTGCCGCGCAGCCCGCTGGGAGCGCGGGACACCGATACACATTCGTGCGCTTCAGTCGAAAACCTTGCCTGGATCGCAGATCCAATAAAGCCAATGCCGCCAACAATGAGGATGCGCATTGCGATTCGTTGCTTGGCCCAACGGCAGCGCTCCGCGATGTTCGGCGGTTGAAACCTGCCGGAGACAACGAGATCGGATCACGGGCGCGTGCTTTGCGCCGATTACTCGATAGCCTTCCGATCGCTGGCCTTCCGTGCCAAACGCGCTGCCCGGACCTGTCTGAAATCCCCAAACGGTGCGCCCAATTCTCTCGCTTTGCTCTGGACGGCAAGCCGCGAACGTTTCAGCACCACCGACGCACGGGCGGGTGAGACGCCACTATCGGCTAGTGCACGGAGAAGCTTGATCTGTTCGGCAGTCCAACTGCGGCAAGTGATACGCGGCATACGACATTGCTCCTTATTGGAACTTTGCTGGATGGCCTGCTCCCATTCGAAAGTTGATTTGTCGATGGCCTCCTTTAGGGCGGAATGGGGCACGAGCGCGACCACTGCCGGCCCGAGGCTGGTGATGCTCTCGCGGATCGCATATGAGCAATAGGCGCATGGCTCGGCGCTCGCATATATCACGCAGTCTTCCAAATTCACGGTGCCGAGCGCCTTCTGCGCTCCAGAGATTACGACCACTTCGGCATACCGTGTTACATCACCTTCGTTCGCTACCCAGTTGATGGATTCGGAAACGATTTCGCTGGCGCGGCGGATCACGGCGCCGTAGGGATATTCGCCTTTCTCTCCAGATAGCACCGAAAGCGCGATACAACGGATCATCATCTTCCGGTCGAGTTCGTCAGTTTCCGGACTTCTCATGGTGAACCTATCATCGGCCGAACCTTGCCGATGATCAACTCTGAGCTGCGCAAACATATTATGTCGTTGATATCGGTCAATGCATTACGCGCAGGCGTTGGAAATCGGCGCGCTGGCGGCTGCGTGGCTCTACTTCCGACAGATGCATCATCGTTCACGTGATGAGGATCTCAGTTGAGCATCCCCGGTTTATGAGAATTGATGCCTGTCAAGGCCCATAGACAACTGCAGCGGCATACTCTGCCGCGCTTCCGCAACGAAGAAAGGCCGAGTGTTGAAAAGATTCCACGCTGTTGAATGGGCTGATCTGATCGAATTGCGCGACTGGTGCCGTTGAGTAGTCCGCCGACCCCTTTCGTCGAGCTGTGTCGCTGTCATGGCCGCTTCGGGTGGAATTGCGATTGCCAATCTCGATCACAACCAGCCGATGCAGTCCGAAATCCGTGCGTGTACGCTTAGGTTCATCGCTCTGCTGGTTCGACAAGAGGGAGAGACGATATGCGAAGTTCGTGTACCCGCATCGCTCTTGCCGCGTTCATCCTGGGCATTTGCAGCTCCATGGGTGCAGCCCAGCGGCAGAGTGAAGATAAAAAGTCGGAAGATTCTCCTTGGAGTACCGGACGCACGGTATTGCCGGACAACCAGGGGCAACCCCAGCCACAGGGCTGGACCGGCCCACTGTCGACCGGCACGGGCGGCGCGCCACCGACAAGTCCACAGGGGGGCACACCGCCAGACATGCAACCCGCGCCGGGCGGTGCGACCAAGAGCATCGTTGATCCTTCTCCTAAACAGTAACGCGTGACGTGGCTGCACGGAGGGAAAGCCCCGATGAACGGTCCTTCACCGGTCTGGCCTTGCGGTTTGCTGACGCCGTATACGCGGTCAAGGGCAGGTGGCCTCCGTATTCTCAGTTTTCGCAATCACAGGGGAAAGAACCGTGCCATCGGCGCGCAGCAGACGGGGCAGGGAAAAAACCTGTTTTAGAAAATTGATGTTTGTCACGATACCCAGGGTCATACTGTGCGCATAGTGGGGATTGAGTTTGATCTCTAACGTCCGTTGGACCGCATGGGAAAGGCTCATGTATGATGAAAGGACGTGTCCAGGCAGCCGTGTATCGGCGTGATCTGCTTCGCCTCGCGGTTGCAAGCACTGCTGCCGCGACCGTTGGAACGTTGACCATCGAGCCCATCGTGGCTGAGCCTACGGGTAGCGCCGGTAAGCGCAAGCCTCGTTACCAGGCGAACTCAGCCGAGGTTCAAAACTTCTATCGCGTCAACAGCTATCCCGCCCGATAAGGAGGCGCGCATGCTGTTCAGGAAGTCGGAACGTCGCAGCGGTCGGGGGCAAGCAGCTATCGCGCCGCCTCAACCACGCAGGGGCATTGATCGCCGCGCGTTCTTGAATCGCTCGGGCCTCACCGTCGGTGCGCTGGCGGTGCTTGGCGACCTGCCGCTCGGCCGCGTTCGCCAGGCGAAAGCCGGCCCGCCGCCTCCCGCGGGTGCCACGGTTAACACCCGCAAGAACATCTGCACACATTGTTCGGTCGGCTGTTCGGTTATCGCGACAGTCACGAACGGCGTGTGGATTGGGCAGGAGCCAGACTATGACAGCCCGATCAATCGTGGATCGCATTGCTGCAAGGGCGCCGCGGTCCGCGATGACGTCTTGAGTGAGCGCCGCTTGCGCTACCCCGTGAAGCTTGTCGATGGCCAATGGATGCGTCTGTCATGGGAGCAGGCCATCGACGAAATCGGGGACAAGCTTATTGAGGTTCGCGAGAAGTCCGGACCGGAGTCGGTGTACTGGCTTGGATCCGCCAAGTTCACCAATGAGGCCGCCTACCTCAACCGCAAGCTTGCGGCCTTCTGGGGCACGAACAATTCCGACCACCAGGCGCGTATCTGCCATTCCACGACGGTCACCGGGGTAGCCAATACCTGGGGCTATGGCGCGATGACCAATAGCTACAATGATATTCGAAATGCCAAGACCATCATGGTCATGGGTGGCAACCCGGCCGAGGCGCACCCGGTTTCGCTTCAGCACATTCTTGAAGGCAAGGAGCTGAACCGGGCCAACATGATCGTCATCGATCCACGAATGACGCGGACGGCCGCGCACGCGACCGAGTATGTTCGCGTTCGCCCCGGAACCCACATCGCGACGATCTACGGCATGCTTTGGCACATTTTCCAGAACGGCTGGGAGGACAAGGAATTTATCCGCCAGCGGTCGTACGGCATCGACGAGATCCGCAGGCAAGTCGCGAAGTGGACGCCCCGGGAAGTCGAGCGTGTTACAGGTCTGCCGGAAGCACAGGTCAAGCACGTCGCGGAAATGTTCGCCAAAGAGAGACCCGCAACATTGATCTGGGCTATGGGTCAGACGCAATTCTCGACCGGTACAGCGAACGTCCGTGCCAGTTGCATACTGCTGCTGGTGACAGGCAACGTCGGAGGTCCCGGAGGCGGCGCCAATATTTTCCGTGGGCACACCAATGTGCAGGGCGCTACCGATCTCGGCCTCGATGTGACGACGTTGCCACTCTATTACGGCCTGACCCAGGATGCCTGGCAGCATTGGTGCCGGGTATGGGAGGTCGATTACGACTGGATCGCTTCGCGCTTCGCGAGCAAAACGCTGATGGAAACTCCGGGAATTCCTAGCACGCGCTGGTTCGACGCGACTTTATTGCCGAAGGATCAGGTCGCACAGCCCGACAATGTGCAGGCGATGTTCGTCATGGGACATGGCGTCAACACGATCACGCGGATGCCGGAAGCCAAGCGAGGGATAGAAAAGCTCGAACTGCTAGTGGTGTGTGATCCCTATCCGACCGCATGGTCGGTGCTTTCGGAACGCAAGAACGGCATCTATCTTTTACCGGCCTGCACTAGCTTCGAGATGGATGGTTCGCGGACCGCCTCGAACCGCTCGCTGCAGTGGGGCGAGAAGATCGTGGACCCGGTGTTCGAATCGAAAAACGACTACGAGACGATGTATCTGCTCGCCCGCAAGCTGGGTTTCGCCGACCGGATGTTCAAGAACATCAAGATAGAAAACGGCGCGGTATCGGCGGAGGATATTCTGCGCGAGATCAATCGCGGTGGCTGGTCGACCGGCTATTGCGGACAATCGCCGGAACGGCTCAAGGCGCACATGAGGAACCGGGGCAAATTCGATCTTGTCACCTTGCGTGCGCCGAAGCATGATCCGGAAGTGGGCGGAGACTATTACGGCCTGCCGTGGCCGTGCTGGGGGACGCCTGAGTACAGACATCCGGGTACGCCGATTCTCTACAATACCAATCTTTCGGTAAGCGAAGGCGGCGGCACGTTCCGCGCGCGGTTCGGCGTCGAACGCATCGTCAAGCGCAAGGTGATGGAGAACGGGCAGGAAGTCGAAAAGGAGCAACACGACAATTTACTTGCTGAAGGCTCGTATTCGGTCAGTTCCGAAATCAAGGACGGCTACCCCGAGTTTACGCTGGCCGTGCTGAAGAAACTGGGCTGGGACAAGGACCTGACTCCGCAGGAAATGGAGGTCATTCAACGCGTCAATCGTGCCAATCCCGATGCGGTGTCATGGGCGCTGGATCTCTCCGGCGGGATTCAACGTGTCGCGATCGAGCACGGCTGCTCGCCGTACGGCAACGGCAAGGCGCGCATGATCGCCTGGAATTTGCCTGATCCGATTCCGGTCCATCGCGAACCGATCTACACCCCCCGCCCGGATCTCGTGGCTGATTATCCGACGCTGCCGGATGCCAGGCAATTCCGCGTGCCCAATATCGGCTTCAGCGTCCAGAAGGCTGCCGTTGACAAAGGCATTGCCACGCAGTTTCCCCTGATCCTGAATTCGGGCCGGCTTGTCGAATATGAAGGCGGCGGCGAAGAGACGCGATCCATTAAATGGCTAGCAGAGCTGCAGCAGCACATGTTCGTCGAAATCAATCCGACGGACGCTCGCGCCCGCGGAATCAAGGATGGCGGATGGGTTTGGGTGACCGGGCCGGAGAGTAATTCGAGGGCTCGCATGAAGGCCTTCGTGACGGAAAGAGTAGGCGAGGGAGTGGCCTGGATGCCTTTCCACTTTGCCGGTTGGTACGAAGGCGCCGATCTGCGTCACAAGTATCCGAAAGGTGCCGATCCGATCGTACTCGGCGAGAGCGTGAACACGCTCACGACCTACGGATACGATCCATCGACCGGCATGCAGGAGCCGAAGGCCACCCTTTGTCAGATCAGGGCGGCGTAAGAGGATAGAGTCGTGGTGCGCATGAAACTCCTTTGTGCCGACCGCAACATCGACTGCAATTCCTGCGTCACCGCCCGCAAAAACGAGAATGACGTCCCCAGGAGAATGACGGCAAGCCCGGTGAGCGTTCGGTTTCGATGGGCTGCATGCATTGCACGGGCCCACGCTGTGCGGAGGTTTGCCGTGTGGACATGCATCAATCCGACAGACGATTGCATCGTGCTGCTTCGGAAGATTTGCGCATCGGCTGCGGCTACTGCTTCTATGCTTGCCCGCGCGCGGCGCCGCAGTATCCGATGGTCAATTTCGGGTCTCGCGGTAAGATGGAAAATGCCCTTACTGCGCCCGTTGCGGCGTCCCGGAAGCGACCGGCGACGCCGGCTGAAGCTGGAATCGGACCCTGCCCAGCCCAGGGACCGCGCGTCGATTGGGGCCTTTGATCCGGCAAGCCTGCCATCGATCGAAACAATCGCCGCTGAGACCGATATCCGCGCATTTCTGGACGAACGCGTGCCCTCCGAGCTGACGCGCCTTGCGCTACGCCGGGCGTGGGCGAGCGATCCTGCAATCCGAGACTTCATTGGAATCGCGGAAAACCAATGGGATTTCAATGATCCGAATGCAATCCCCGGCTTCGGTCCGCTGCGGGCAAGCGACAATCTGCTAAGTCTTCTTGTGCAGCAGGCGCTCGGCAATGCCGACAGGCTCGCGGAAACAATGGCGGCATTTCCGGCGTCTCGCGCGCAAGCGCAGTCGTCTGTGCTGGATCGCGAGGCCACAAATCTTGACCGGAGTGCGGGCAGGACATTAGACGTTGCGTCGGAAACCCGCCCCAATCCTGGAAGGTTGGCCGTTGGCAGCGACGCGAAAGGCGGATGGGTGGACGCCCCGGCCCAGGCATCGCGGCGGGCAGCGGTCGCGCTGCTGATACATATGGTGGTGCGCCGAACCGGCGTTCGCATGGCAGTGCCTTGCCGCGGATCAAGGTTTGACTTGAGGCAACGTCCGGCTGAGCCACAGGCCGAAACGAGAACCAAGCGGATGCAAGAGCCGACCTCACCCTTACTGCCTGAATCCGCCGTCGATGAGATCGACTGTACGCGGGCGCGGGAATACGCGCTGCTCGGAACGCTGCCTTCTCACAGTCCCGATGCCCGACTGATCGGTCAGCTTGCGCTGCTGATGGGCGACGCGACGCTCGGACGAGCTCATGCCTTGTTGGGGAAGGCCCCTGCCGCTCGAGCGAGCAAAGCGCTGCGCGGGAGTATTTCGATTTGTTTGTCGGGTTCGGACTCGGCCGGCTGCTGCCGGATGCGTCCCATTATCTGGCCGACTCGCTGTACGGCCGTCCGCTCGCCAGCCAGCGTGACACCCTTTGGCGGGCTCTGCGTCGATTAGGCCGTCCGAACCCGAAGATCACGTTTCAATCCTTGCGAGGTCATGGCGGGTCTGATCGCAGGCGAGATCGTCGCTCGGGCTGGTGCCGATCGCGAGTTCTTCGAAAACTACCTCGCGCCATGAGCGAAGCGGCTTTTTGTCGACCTCGAACACGCAAAATCGGTTCAATTTTGGAAACCCAGCGCACGAACTTGAGGTCGCCGGCCGTATCGGCTGAACCTTCCCGGTAGTGGGCATCGATTTCGGCGGCGCGCCGAGGCGCGATGCCTTCGATGAGAGACCCGCGATGGTGTTCACGAAAGATCGGAAGCAGCAATCCAATAGTATCTGACCTCCCAATAGTCGTAGACGTCCTGGTTGCGGGCCCGAGCTGTTAGTTCCCAGTTTTCCCCTTGCTCGACCTTCGGCGCGTTCTTTATCTCCTCTTCGGTGATGTCCACCTGGAAGCCATCTGGCTTTTCATTGCAGGTCAACATCGACCAGGGAATAGGGTAGTGGTCCTCTCCGATGCCGAGGAAGCCGCCGAAACTCAGGATCGCGTAGGCGATCTGGCCCGTGAGTTTGTCGATCATCAGGCGCTCGACCTTCCCGATACGCTTGCCGTGTACGTCATAGACCGGCATTCCTTCCACGCTGTCGCTGGTGATGAGGGACGAAGTGTGGCCCTCTTGCACCGGTGCGGGTTGCTCCCAATAACCATGGACCCGCTCGTCGCGGTCCGGGTTCGCTTGCTCCCAGCCTTCCACTGGTTCGGCCTTCGGGGCTTTCTTGAGTTGCTCCTCGGTGATCTCGACGCGATATCCACCGAGCTTCTCATCGTAGTTCAGCATCGGCCAGGGAATCGGATAGTGAGTCCCTCCGATACCGAGGAATCCCCCGAAACTCAGGACCGCGTAGACGATGCGGCCGCCGGCCTTGTCGATCACTAGCCGCTCGACCTTCCCAATGCGCTTGCCCTGCGCGTCATAGACCGCAGTGCCTTCGACGCGATCGCTTGCGATCAGGGAAGACACAGTTCCGCTCTCCGTCGCGGGTGTGCGCTGCATTGTAGTCACCATGTGATTGTCTCCTTGATTGGCACATTCAAAACCAGAGCATCGGCCCCGGATCTACCCAATCGGTGGCTTCGGAGGCCTGAACTCTATTGCAAGCAGCTACGCTGCCATCGCCTCCACTGCATTGATGGTCGTCAACGCTTGTGAACGGTGTGCGGCATCGTCGATTTGGTGCCCTCGACTCCAGCTTGCATAGCGATCGTTGCTTCAAGTGAAGAGGCGTTTCAGCGCGTAACAGGAGGCCAATCGAGCAATCAGGGATCGGCCACAGGATAGCATGGTGATCAGTCGACTGGGACACCGACCTAGCTCTCCTGACCTGCTTCCACGGCGCGTCCTAACTGACTGATGCGAATCTATGTCGCCCGGCGCGCCTGTGTTCCTCTTCGGCGACCATTAGTTCGGAAGCGTAACGCGCGGCGGGCTCAGATGACCTTCGAGAGTCTCCGGACGCGCATCAAGGACTCGTACTTGTCGATGTATTCCCTCGCCATACGATTTGCGGTGAAGCGTTCCTCGAAACGTATACGTCCCCTGTGGCGGTCAATCTGGCCGAGACGGCCAACCGCATGAACTGCTTCCTCCTCACCCTCGACCACGAAGCCCGTAATGTTTTCCTCGACTATCTCTGGCACCGAGCCCGATCGATAGGCAATTACTGGAGTCGCGCATGCCATTGCTTCGATCATGACAAGGCCGAATGGTTCTGGCCATTCGATTGGAAATAGTAGAGCCGCAGCACCTGCAAGAAATGATGCCTTAGACTTATCGTTCACTTCGCCGAGAAGTTGGATATGCTTCCCATCAATTTGCGGTTCCAGAGTCTGCTTGAAATAGGCTTTCTCATCTCGAGGGATTTTTGCTGCGATCCGAAGCGGCATTCCCGTCGCATGCGCGATGCGAATTGCGCCTTCAGGCCCCTTTTCGGCGGTAAGTCGACCCAGAAAGGCCAGATAGGAGCCTGGCTGGTACGAAGGACTAAATAGGTCGATCGGGAGGCCGTGATGGACGGTGCCGCACCAGTTCGCAGCGGCAAGCGGCAGACGCTGATTGTTTGAGATTGACACGAAAGGGGCCGTTGGAAACTCCCGAGTCACGTCAGAGAGGCCAGGTAGATCAAGGCGTCCATGCATCGTGGTGAGGAAAGGTACAGCGAGGCGGCTCAACAGCGGCAAATGTACCCAATCAGTATGGGCGTGGATTACATCAAATTCCTTGGCTCGCTTCGACATTGCTTCAAGCAGAGCGGTGCACGCCGCCATGGGATCCGCGGCTGGGTGGCTGAGCCGAAGAGCACGAGGCCAGACAGGATGAAGTTTGCCATGCGTTTTCGAATCACCACTCGCGAACAAGGTCACGTCGTGCCCGAGCGCGACGAGCTCGTCGACGAGCCACGCAACGACCCTTTCTGTTCCACCGTAGAGTCTCGGAGGAACACTTTCAGCCAAGGGGGCAATCTGTGCGATTCGCATGAACCCGAATCCAAGCTTCGACTTTTGGAGATCCGCGAAACGCGGCGCACCTTACTGCCTCCACAGGAGAGGCCGATATCATGGCGCAGCTCAGGCTCCCCGGCAGCGAGCAGGCCATCCGTGGCGACGGGGCCCGCGCCGAGTGCTAGGGTCGGATTGAGATGGACGACTATTCGGGGGCGTCCACCGTAGTGGGCATGCGTGATCCTCGCCGCGCCGGTCGCATGCCAGCGCCGAAACCGATCCGCGAGTTCTAACAGCGCCGCACTTTACGAACGATCAAAGTGCCGTCGGGCCGGTGGCGGCGCTCGACTACTACGCGGCAGTCGTCCCGGGCGTAGCTACGCCACGCCGGTTCGCGCACGATCACGTCGCGTTCGACCACTCGAGCTGGAGGACGAATAACTTCTTCTTCCCAGACCTGAGCTGAGCTGGGCCATGCGACCAAGGTCGTCATGATACCCGCAAGACCTATCACGAAAGTTCTCATGTGTCTCTCCTTGCAATTGACCGGTTGGCATTGGGTGCCAACGCTTAGAGATGTTGGATGTTGCCGCCGGTTGCGAAAGTAAAGCACATGAGGCGCGGCCGGAAATTGATGGCTGTCATGGGCGCGCTTGGGCAGTAGAGCGCCAACTTGGCCACCGGACGCTCTCGAATGCTCCATATTGCTGATGCTGCTTTCTCGACCGGTGATCTCAGGTGCAGTCTTCGCTCTGCTTGGTGTCTACTTTGCGGGCGCCGGCACATGGCTCGCCGTTCTCGGGGGCGTTCGCGGAAAGCGGCCCCGATCCATGGTATTGATGCCGAGGCTGCTGATCCCAACCTTGCTCAGCGTTTACCTGCTGATGCGCTCCATGGTGGGTTGGAAAGCGGTGCGGCGCTTACACCATCGCCTTCCGATTACCTAGTTCAAGTCCGGGACGCCCCGATCCCGCGTCCCAATCGAAAGCCAGTGCCACGATTCGTTGGGCAATTGTTCGAATTGTGGATTTCTGCGCTTGCCAGTTGATGCTCGCGGCTACGATCTTCGACGCTGCCCGCTTCTCGATCACCACGGACATCGGGACCGAACATGACTGCACCATGACAAACGTCACCGCCGCAGTTACGTAATTTCACTAGATCGCGGGCTGTCCCTCATGGCTTGTAGGCTCCTTGGCAGGTCTGAAACATTGCCCTCAAGATGAGTAAGTACGGAGCTAAGTATGGCAGATGTGCTTGATCCGCGACATTGGCAAGAACGAGCCGCGAGAACGAGAGACAAGGCTGAGCAGTTCGGCATGCGAATCTCGCGCGATCGCCTGCTGAAGATCGCCGAGGAGTATGACCGGATTGCCGAGCGAACGGCGGAGCGGCAGCAGGCCTCCTGCGTAACCGGTACTGCCCCTCAAGCCGGGCCGCTCGAATCGGGTCGCCAGTGAACACGTTGCGCTATAATTTACAGCGCTACGGAAATCATCTTAGTCGGCGCTGAACGTGTTGGCCATGCCGTTCGGTTCCGCGGGCTATGGCCGGCCGTGTTGGCCTCCGGGTAATGATGCACGAGCATTCCAAATCAAGTCATGCTGCCGGGCATGAAGCAGCGGAATCGGCACACTGACGTCTGTCAATAATCAGCCTTTGGCTACGGACTTTGCGTATCTCGCAGATCCCTGAGAGGTGCATCTTATCGAGCGGACGCTGTGCGATCAGGGGCACAACGCTAACACGGACTGGTTAGCGGTTGGCAGGTATCGGCCAGCAATGGCGGTTTCCATTTCTGAATTGATAGCGGTCAACGCTTGCTCGCGATGAAGGGGCTAGTGTGGCTCATTCATTCGGGATTGGCCATGCGGAAGATAGTGCAAGGCATCGTCACGTTTCTCGCGATCGCTGTCGCATCCCCAGCGTTCGGCCAAGGCAGCGTGCGCTACGAGCTGCTCCCTGAGCCGGATGTCAAGTCCAACACCTCTTACCGGACGGCTTCGGCCTATGTAGTAGACAAAAAAGAAAATCAATTTTTTGTCTGTTCGGCGCGCTACAACTATCGTGACCTGACGGCGAACAATGGTTCGTGCGTCAAGCTCGACCCGACGATCGGCCGGCCATCGCTAAACGAGACATATGTGGCGCGTGCAGTGACGGGCTCCGCGATGGTCAACCCGTTCCTGCCGGTGATCTGGTTTATCGACCCAGGCAGCGGGGATGTTCAATTTTGCGCCATCCGTCACGCCGGGCTATGCGTGAAAATTAGTCTGCCGTGAAGAACAAGGGACTCGCATCATGACCGTCACCGAGGCCACCCGCACTACCGTACTTCCTTCAGGTGAACACATTCCAATACTCGGCCAAGGAACCTGGCACATGGCCGAGAATCCGCTGAACCGGAGCAACGAGATCAAAGCGCTACGCCTCGGCATCGATCTCGGCATGAACCTGATCGACACGGCCGAAATGTACGCCGACGGTGGCGCCGAAAGGCTTGTGGGCGAGGCCATCAAGGGACGGCGCGATGAAATCTTTCTTGTGAGCAAGGTGCTGCCTCAGAACGCCACCCGACAGGGCACGATAACGGCTTGCAACCAAAGTCTAGCCCGGCTTGGGGTGCATGAGATTGATCTCTATCTGCTGCATTGGCGAGGACTCACTCCGCTGGAAGAAACCGTCGATGCTTTCGAGGCTTTGGTGGGCGCAGGCAAGATCCGGAACTGGGGCGTCAGCAATTTCGATATCGGCGACATGCAGGAACTCGTCGACTTGCCCAATGGTGCCGACGTCGCGACCGATCAGGTGCTCTACAATCTCGAGCGTCGCGGCATCGAGTTCGACCTCTTGCCATGGTGCCAGCGCAGCGGCGTTCCCGTTATGGCCTATTCGCCGATCGAGCAGGGCCGTGTGTTGCGTCATGTCACACTCAAGACCATTGCGGCTCGTCTCGGCGCGACCCCGGCACAAGTGGCGCTGGCATGGGTGCTGCGCCAGGACGGCGTATGTGCGATACCGCAGTCGGGCAAACCGGAGCATGTTCGCGAGAATCGTGGCGCGCTGGACGTTCGTCTGACGCCGCAGGATCTCGCCGATCTCGATGAAACCTTTCCGCCGCCGGACCGCAAACAACCTCTGGCGACGCATTGAGCCCGGTTCGGGAGCCATCCTAACATGAGTGCACAAATCCGCCACATCGTTTGTCCGCATTGCACAAGCATCAACCGAATTCCGGCCGGGAAAGATGCGCGCCGGGCGAAATGCGGCCATTGCCACCAGCTCCTGTTTACGGGACATCCGACGCCGGTTTCCGCTCGCAGCTTTGCCACCCACATCCAGCGCAATGATATTCCTGTCGTGGTCGATTTCTGGGCGGAGTGGTGCGGGCCCTGCAAGGTGATGGCACCGGTTTTCGAGCGTGTCGCCGGCGAGGTCGAACCCGAAGTTCGTTTCCTGAAGGTTGACACAGAGGTGGAAGCCGAGCTGTCCGCGCGTTACAACATTCGAAGCATTCCAACCGTGATGCTATTCCATAAAGGGAATGTCGTCGCGCAACGCGCGGGCGCTGTGGGTGCCGAGGCGTTGCGCCAATGGTTGCGCCAGCATGCGCCATCGGCCGCGCCTGCAGCCTCCTGAACCGCAGATCGGGCCGCCTCACGCCACCATCACGGTTTTGATGTTGACGAACTCCCTGATGCCGTAGCAGGACAATTCGCGCCCATAGCCGCTTTCCTTGATGCCTCCAAAGGGCACCCTCGGATCGGAACGAACGTTGTCATTGACGAAGACCATTCCAGATTCGATCTCGAACTCTGCGATCCGTTCGCCGCGCGCAAGATCGCGGGTGATCACGGCACCGCCAAGTCCGAATGGGGTGTCGTTCGCGACCGCAATCGCCTCGGTCTCGTCCAGGGCCGGGATGATTGCCGCAACCGGGCCGAACAATTCCTCTTCATAGGCCGGCATGCCTTTCCTCACCTCGGTGAGAACTGTCGGCGGGTAGTAGGCTCCCGGATGATTGGGCACAATGCCGCCGAGCAGCAGGCGTGCACCCTTTCCGACGCTTGCGACGACCTGCCGGTGCAACGTGTCGCGCAAATCGTGCCGCGCCAGCGGTCCTATCTCTGTCCCATGCTCGAATGGGTCTCCCATTTTAGTCTGGCTCATCAGCTCGACAAAGCGCTTCTCGAAAGCCGGCCTGGCCTTCTCGACCACGATGAATCGCTTGGCGGCGATGCAGCTCTGGCCCGAATTCAGCAGCCGGCCTCTGGCGCAAATGGCGGCGGCGGAGTCGGTATCGGCATCTTCCAGGACCAGATAGGGGTCGCTGCCGCCGAGTTCGAGCACCGTCTTTTTGAGCATGGCGCCAGCCTTGCTCGCGACCGCGCGTCCGGCGGCGCCGCTGCCCGTCAGGGTCACCGCGCGCACGAGCGGATGCTCGATCACGGCCTCGACTTGCTTGCTTGTGATCATCAATGTGCGGACTAGATTTTCGGGAAATCCGGAGTCGCGAAAAATCTGTTCGATCGCAAGCGCACAACCCGGCACGTTTGAGGCATGTTTGAGCAGTGCGGCATTGCCTGCCATCAGGCTCGGCACTGCAAAGCGAAAGACCTGCCAGAACGGAAAATTGCACGGCATCACCGCGAGCACGACCCCGATCGGATTGAACGTGACGAAGGTCCTGCGTGCCTCCGTCCTTATCGGGTGACGTGTCAGGAAATTCTTCGCATTGTTGGCAAAGAACTCGCAGGCCTGGGCACATTTCTCGGCTTCCGCGACGCCGTCATGGAGGGGCTTTCCCATCTCCTCCGCCATTAGTTGCGCATATTCGCGCGCCTTCTTGTTCAGGATCTCGGCGGCGTTGCGCATCAGTGAAGCGCGGTGTTCGAAATCGGTTCGGCGCCAGGAGAGGTAATCCCGGTTAACCTTGCCGACGACGTCTTGCGCCTCCTCGGTCGACCATCCCTCATATGTCGCAAACGGCTCACCGGTGGTGGGGTTGATGGATTGAAATGTCATGGCGGATGGTCCTCGCATCGCGCTCGGCTCGAGCGGCACTCGCTGCGTCGATCACCATGAGTATGCGAGGTTCGATAGACCATGACGGCCGTCAATTTGCGCGCTTGCAAATGCCGGCTTGACTATCGCCAGCTCTGGTCCACGCACGCCTTGGGCTGTTCGCCGCGGTCCTGGGCCAGCGACGGATAGTCGGTGTATCCCTTCTCACCTCCGCCGTAGTAAGTGCTGGGATCATCTTCGTTGAGTGCCGCGCCGAGACGCAGACGGTCTGGCAGGTCGGGGTTGGCGAGGAATTTCCGGCCGTACGCGATCAGATCGGCCCATCCCTCCCGAAGCCACCGCGCTCCGCTCTCGGCATCGAAGCCGCCTGCCACGATCAGGGTTCCCCTGAACCTGTTCCGGATCAGCTTCGCCATATCGAGGGCGTGTGGATCCGGTTCCTTCCCGTTCTGCATCTGCTCCAGCGCGGGGTTGACCATATGCAGATAGCCCAACTTGTATTCGCTCAGTCGTTCGGCCACATGGCCAAAGGTTGCGTGCGGGTTGTCGTCATGGATGTCGTTCAATTTTCCCATCGGGGATATGCGCACGCCGATGCGATCCGGCCCCCAGACCGGCGTCAGGGCCTCGATGACTTCAAATAGCAGGCGGGTGCGGCTCTCCACCGCCCCGCCATAGGCGTCGTTACGCCGATTGGTGCCACTCTCGATAAACTGGTCGAGCAGGTAGCCGTTCGCTGCATGGATCTCCACGCCGTCGAAATCCGCCGCCACTGCATTCCTTGCCGCACGCACATATTGCGCCACCACGTAGGGCATCTCCTCGATGTCAAGCGCGCGAGGTCGTACAAAGGGAACGAGCGTGCCTTCGCCACGGTCGTTTTCGATGAAGGCCTTTCCGGCTGGGATGACGGCCGATGGAGCGACGGGTAGCATGTTGTCGGGCTGTAGCGCCGGATGTGAGATGCGGCCGACGTGCCAGAGCTGGCAAAACATCAGGCCTGCCGCCTGATGGACCGCGTCGGTGATGCGCCGCCACGCCCCAACCTGCTCGCGGCTATGAATGCCGGGCGTCCAGGCATAGCCCTGGCCCTGCATCGACACCTGCGTCGCCTCGCCGATGATCAGCGCGGCCGAGGCGCGCTGCGCATAATAGCAGGCCGCGAGCGCGTCCGGCACGTTGCCGGGCTGGCGAGCGCGCGAGCGCGTCAGCGGGGCCATAACCACGCGATGGGGCAGATTGAATGGACCAAGGCGGTACGGCTGGAACAGCGGTGAGGTATCGGTCTCCCGGCTCGCTTCTCGCTTTGGTGTCGCTGTCGCCACGTCATCCATCGTCGCCACGTCATCCATCGCCTGCTCCTGCAAAGGCAAAAACCTCGCGACAATCCTAGTCACCTGGTGATCCGCCTTCACTGACGATCGTCAACCAAACGGGTCAGAGCAACGATATGACTAAACAAAATGTGTGTTTTTTGCCATCGCGACTTTTCACTCGCGCGAGGAGGTACCCATGCGCGTCCCGCGAGGAGCGCCCGGGCTTCAGGCGGCTTGTTCGGTCGTTGCCTTTGGAGCATCTTTGACCTCGATCTTCTTCGGCTCCGGGTTGGCCGGTTTCGGAATCGTGATCTTCAGGACGCCGTTTGACATCGCGGCATCCACGCTCGACGGGTCGACGCCGGGGGGAAGCCGCAGCACGCGCATGAACACGCCGTAGCAGCGCTCGCTGTGCTGGACATTCATGTCCTTCTGGCCCTCTGCGATCCTCTTCTCGCCGCGAATTGTGAGGGTGTCACCGTCGATGGATACCTCGACATCCTTGCGCTCGAGGCCGGGCATCTCCGCACTGACCTCGATCGCCTTGTCGGTCTCCGTGATATCAATGGTAGGAACGAGAGTCGCCGACCCGCCATTGGCACTCGGGCCTTGGACGACTTCATTGAACAGCCGGTCGATCTCCCGATGCAAGCCGAACAACCCGAAGCCCGGTTGCGTCTCACGAGATGGAACAAGTGATCGTAGTCTCATAGCACTCTCCTCGTTGGTCGTTCGGGCGGCCGTCATCAGTCCGCGGATGTGACGCTCTGGTTGATGTCCACGTTCAAGGTGGCCATGAGTGTTCTTCCGCCTGCGCCTGATTTCCGAATTTCGTTCTCATAGCGCGCGCGGTGCCGGCGTGTCGTTGACCGCGGTCAATTTTTGCGGTCCGTAAAGACTTCGAGGCGGCCGATTACGTATTCTTACGGTACGGAGATTTGCAAAAGGTTTGGATCACCAAGGCGATAACAAGGTTGGTGTGGCGCGAATGGGCAGCGTAAGGAAGAACGAGAAAAGGAAGGTGCAGCCATGAAGGCGAAAACGCGCGCACTGGACTACTATCGGCGAATGTTAGCCGCGCAGAACCATGCAATGAAGGGGCTCGATGAGCATGCCAAGATTATGCTGTTTGCCAGGAGCCAGGAGGTTCCAGTCAATTCGGAGCCGGCGGCCCATTGGTACTACGTAATCACGGGGGCGGTCCGGCGATCCGCCATCCGTTCAGACGGGCGACGGCAGATTCTCGACTTGATGTTGCCGGGAGATTTCTTCTTCGTCGTCGATAGAAACGAAGATCAAACGGTTGAGGCGATCGCGGAGGAAACAACACTGGCAAGTTACTCTGGTCAAAGGGTCGAGCAATTGGCGCAGCGCGATGTGGAGTTCGCCCGCGAGCTCCGCAATGTCGCATTCCAGACCATGTCGCGGATTCAGGATCAGTTGCTGATCATTGGCGGCGTAACGGCGGTCGAAAAGGTCGGTTCATTCCTGCTTGCGTTGGCGAGCCGTTCGTCGAACGATAAGGGGCAGATCGTATTGCCCCTGACGCGCTACGACATCGCCGAGTATCTCTCGGTTTCGGTCGAAACCGTTTGTCGTTCCTTCACCAGCCTGCAGCAGCGTGGCGCGATCAGGCTGGCTGGAAAACGCACCGTCAGGATCATTAATCGAAATGTCTTGGAGGAGAAGAACGAGCACGAAGTTGACGCATGCCCAGCCGCACCATCATACGCGCGCGGTGAATCTCGATCGTGCGCACACTAAGGCCAGCAGATGAACGATCATCTTATTGGAGCTGTCGTCGATCAGCCCCTGTAGTACTTCGCGTCGCGCGAGCTAAGGGTGTTGACCCGGCGCGTGGCAATAGCGATCTTTTCGGCACGAACAGATGTGCGTCCGTCGCAAACCTGGTTGCGACTGTGTCGCCAAGCTCGCGGCTTCCGTCGCTGTAGCCGTAGGGCAATCGCATATGGCTTCGAGAAGCCACGTGGGACTGAAGCGGATCGCGAACAAAGCGGAATCGAATGCCGAACAATCTCGCTGCTTCCGTTCGGATTCTCCGAGTTTTTTCCTTATGCGATAGCCCGACCTGTAGCCGGGGCTGTCAAATTCGGTAAAGCCTGAACCACCAAAGAGGGTGGCCAACTGGGGCGGCCTTGCCTGATCGTCGGACCAGCTACGCCCCCTGCACGAGCATACGAACATGCGGATGGTTGTACCGCTCTTGGGATCGAGCATCGTGCGAAGGACGGGAGGCATGTTACGACACCGGCTACACGTCTTCCGAATCCGGGTCGAGTGACGTCGGATCGGCACCAGGCTTGGGTTCCTTGATCAACACAGCAGGTTCGTCATAGCCCTTGCGGCTGCTGTAAAAGAGCAGGGCCATGAGTCCGAAGCCGACGACAAGCGAGAAGGTCACGCCGAGTGCCATGGCAATGTAACCCGACGCGGGCACCTCGGCCTCTCCGAGGCGCAAGCCCTCATGCGCAACGAAGCCGGCGGCTGCCAACAGCAACAACAATAGAATGATGACGAGCCACGAACCGAGGCTCTTGGGAACTGACATCAGTCTTTCCGTTTTTGAATGCAGGATTGGCCCCGTTCATTTTTCGTGCAACTTCAGCCGCCATGCTTCGCACGATCCAGCGTCTCCATGGTCTGGATATCCTGGACCAGGCAACGCAGCCCGTGCAGTTGATCCAGCAGGTGCAAGACTATCGAAATGCCTTCGTCGTTAACGCCGAAATCGGCCTTGAGATCCTGGATCAGGCGCACCCGCGCGAGTTCGGCATCGGAAAAGTCCAATCTCCTTTTTGCAGCGATAGGGACCAGCCATTCCGCTTCGATCCACGCATTCAGGGTCGGGAGGTCGAGATGCGATCGGTCGATGAATTGCTGCATCTGCATGTCAAACTCCCATCGATTGACGCGGGCTTTCCGCGGCCGGGTGCCATCGGGCGACGAATTTCTCGAGTTCCGGATCCCGCTTTTGCGGCAGCACCAGCTTGAGGGTAATGTATTGATCGCCCTTGACTCCGTCAGGATGCTGAACGCCGCGCCCCTTCAGGCGGAGCAAGCGACCGGTGTTCGACCATTTCGGTACCGTCACCGTAACCGTCCCGCTCGGCGTGGGGACGCTGATCTTAGCGCCCAGCACCGCTTCCTTCAGCGAGATCGGTAGATCCAGATAGATGTCGTCGCCTTTGCGGGTGAAGTAGGGATGCGGTTGAACGCTGATCTCGATCAGGGCATCGCCGGGTTGACCTTCGCCGGCCGCCGGACGGCCTTTGCCTTTCAGGCGCAGTGTCTGGCCGTCCCGCACGCCCGGGGGAATGTTGACCTCGAGCGTGGATCCATCGGGAAGCACAAGCGATTGCTTGCCGCCGTTGATGGCATCGAGGAAGGCGAGGTCGAGATGATAGCGGACATCTTGGCCCCGTCTGCGGCCGCCGCGGCCCGCGCGACCGAAAATCTCCGAGAGGATATCCTCGCCGCCGGAAAAGTCGCCGAAATCGGCAAAACCGGAATTGCTGGTGTAGGTCGACCAGCCGTCCTGATCGGCGAAATCCCGATAGTACCGCTGCCGCGGTCGCTCAGTGCCCGAACTGTCGATCTCGCCGCGATCAAAGCGCGCACGTTTTTCCGGATCGTTCAACAGATCGTAGGCGGCGGAGAGTTCCTTGAATTTTTCCTCAGCGGCCTTGTCGCCGGGATTGAGGTCAGGATGCGATTTCTTCGCGAGACGGCGATAGGCCTTCTGGATATCTGCTTGCGTGGCATCCTTTCTTACTCCCAGTGTCGCATAGGGGTCTGCAGCCAATATCCGCTCCCGTTCCTTTGTGCGCGGTTGGGCCGCGCGCAGCCCGCGTCATTGTCGTGTTGCGTGCGGAGATGGCTGTTGGGCTTTGGCTACCGCAACGCGCGCCGGCCGCAGTAGACGATCGTGCAGCGTGTAGCCATTCTCCAGAACCTGAACCACATTGCGGGGCGGCTGCCCAGCTGCATCGATCTCCAGCACCGCTTCGTGTTTCTCGGGGTCAAACGGTGCGTCCTGCGCCTTGATCTCCTCCACGCCGAACCGCTTCAGGATCTCTGTCAGGATGCGGTCAGTTGCTGCCACGCCCTCGACCAATGGATCCTGCTGGCCAGTGTCAGCACGGTTAGTGCCGGCACCGATTGCCCGCCGGAGATTGTCGACCACCTGCAGCAATTCGCGGGCGAAGCTCGCGATGGCGTATCTCTGCGCCTCCTCCGTGCGCCGCTCGCCTTGCCGGCGGGTATTCTCGGTCTCCGCGAGCGCGCGCATCAAACGTTCCCTCAAGTGTTCATTCTCGACCTCGAGATCGCCGCTCCTGGTCTCGACGCTATTCACCTGAGTTTCGGCGCTATTCGCCTGCGCCCTGTCAAGATCCTCGTCCACGGTTTTTGTCGCCATGTCATACTCCTCGCCTGTTTTCATATGCGAGTACGCGATTCACGATGCTCTTCGGTCGCGCGGGTCGACTTCCTCGAATTCGGCATCGACGACGTCTTCACCGGAGGAACCGCTTCTGCTCGACGACGCCTGTGCGCCGGCGCCTTGCGAGGCGGCGCGGTTCAGCGCCTCGCCGATCTTGGCGGCGGTCTGCTGCAAGCGATCCGTCGCCTGGCGAACCGATTGCGGGTTTTCGGCCGTGAGGGCCTGCTTTGCATCGGAGATTGCCTGTTCGACCTCCTTCTTGAGATCGGCAGGGATCCTGGATTCCGATTCCTTCAAGGCCTTTTCAGTGCTGTAGATCGCTGCATCGGCTTGGTTGCGTGCTTCGACGAGTTCCTTGCGGCGCTTGTCCTCCTCGGCGTGGGCTTCGGCTTCCTTGACCATCTTCTGGATATCCGCCTCGCTAAGGCCACCGGAGGCCTGGATCCGGATGCTTTGCTCCTTGCCGCTGGCCTTGTCCTTGGCGGAGACGTTGACAATGCCATTGGCGTCGATATCAAAGGTGACTTCGATCTGTGGCACGCCGCGGGGTGCCGGCGGAATCCCGACGAGGTCGAATTGCCCCAGCAGCTTATTGTCGGCCGCCATTTCGCGTTCGCCCTGGAACACGCGAATGGTAACCGCTGTCTGATTGTCTTCCGCGGTTGAGAATACCTGGCTCTTCTTGGTCGGAATGGTTGTATTGCGGTCGATCAGCTTCGTCATAACACCGCCCAGCGTCTCGATGCCGAGCGACAGTGGCGTCACGTCGAGCAGCAGGATGTCCTTGACGTCGCCCTGCAGCACGCCGGCCTGAATTGCGGCGCCGATCGCGACCACTTCGTCCGGATTGACGCCCTTGTGTGGTTCACGCTGAAACAGGTTCTGCACGGTTTCCTGCACTTTCGGCATGCGGGTCTGGCCGCCAACCAGCACCACTTCGTTGATGTCGGACGCCTGAAGCCCGGCATCCTTCAACGCTGCCTTGCAGGGCCCGGTGGTGCGCTCGATCAGGTCGTCGACCAGCGCCTCCAGCTTCGCCCGGGAGAGCTTGATGTTGAGATGTTTCGGCCCGTTCTGGTCGGCGGTGATGAAGGGCAGGTTGACGTCGGTCTGGGTGGCGCTCGAAAGCTCGATCTTGGCCTTCTCGGCGGCATCTTTGAGCCGCTGTAGTGCAAGGCGATCCCTGCGCAAATCGATGCCGTTCTCCTTGCGAAATTCGTCTGCCAGATAGTCGATGATGCGCTTGTCGAAATCTTCGCCACCGAGGAAGGTATCGCCATTGGTAGCCTTCACCTCAAACACGCCGTCTCCAACCTCGAGGATGGAAACGTCGAAAGTGCCGCCTCCGAGATCGTAAACGGCGATCTTTCCGCTGCCCTTTTTGTCGAGGCCGTAGGCCAGCGCGGCCGCGGTCGGCTCGTTGATGATACGGAGTACCTCGAGCCCGGCAATCCGTCCGGCGTCCTTGGTTGCCTGACGCTGGGCATCGTTGAAATAGGCAGGCACGGTTATTACAGCCTGCGTTACCTTATCTCCTAGATGGGCTTCGGCGGTTTCCTTCATCTTGGTCAGAATGAAAGCGCTGATCTGGCTTGGGCTGTACCGCTTGCCCCTCACTTCGACCCATGCGTCACCGTTGTCGCCGGGCACGATGTGATAGGAAACCATACCCTTGTCTTTCTCGGTGATCGGGTCGTCATAGCGCCGGCCGATGAGTCGCTTGATGGCGTAGACGGTGTTTTCCGGATTGGTGATGCTCTGTCGCTTGGCGGGTTGCCCGACAAGGACCTCGCCTTCATCGGTGAAAGCGACCATCGACGGGGTGGTGCGGCCGCCCTCGGCGTTTTCAATGACCCTGGCCTTGCTTCCTTCCATCACGGCGACGCATGAATTGGTGGTCCCGAGATCGATGCCGATTGCTTTCGCCATGACTGGCTCCTTTCGATGTAGTTGCGCTGGCTCGGTTGTGGAGCGGTCGTCGACCGCCACATGTGTTGGCGTGATGTCGCATCAATCGGTCGAGCGGGACGCGCAACGCTGGAGGAGAACGACGATGTGCGCGTCCCGCAGCCGCTGGGCTCAGGCGGCTTCCTTGACCTCGATCTTCTTCGGCTCCGGTTTGGCAGGCTTCGGAATCGTGATCTTCAGGACTCCGTTCGACATGGTTGCCTGAACGCTCGAAGGGTCGATGCCGGAGGGCAATTGCAGTACGCGATAGAACACGCCATAGCTGCGCTCGCTGTGCTGGACATTCTTGTCCTTCTGCTGTTCTTCGACCTTCTTCTCGCCACGAATGGTTAGGGTGTCGTCCTCGATCGATATCTCGACATCCTTTCGCTCGAGTCCGGGCATCTCGGCTGTAACTTCGATCGCCTTGTCGCTTTCGGAAATTTCGATGCTCGGAACGATGTTCGCTTTGCCGCTCGGGCCGATGCCTTGCGCGAACTCGTTAAAGAGCCGATCGATCTCTCGATGCAGACCGAACAGCCCGAAATCGGGTCGCGTCAATGCGCCGGCGTCTCCAAATGGGACCAGTGATTTTAACCTCATTGGAATGCTCCTTCTTTGAGTGAAGTCTTGCTAGCTTGGGAAGACTAGTAAGGCCTGACGACAATCCGGTCTTCGACCTTCGTGACGCCGGGCGCCGACCATGCGACACGTTCGGCTTCCTCGCGCTCGATCCAGGAACGAACGGTGCCTTCCAGCACCACTTCGCTGCCCTTCGCTTCCACGGTGATGCGCTCCGCGTCCACCTCGGCGCTGCGTTTGAAGGCATCCTTGATCTTGCGCTGGATGTCGGTGGGCTGGACCTTCGGCTTCACGGTGATGACGTTGGTGACGCCTTTCACGCCCTTGACCTTGCGGACCGCCGTGTCTGCGGTGGTCTTCTGGTATTGCCACTCCACCGCTCCTTCGAGCGTAATCCAGCCGTCCTTGACGATGACCTTGATCTGGTCGTAGGAAATTGGCAGTTGTGACTTCAGCGCGGCAACTGCGTCTCGGGCGATGTCGGGATCCGGACGTTGGTCGATCGCTGGGATCCGCACTTCGATGTCGTTTGCGACGGCAAGAACGCCGGCCACGCGCTTCGCGGCTGCCTCGGCCTCAAGCCTGTCGGTGTAGCTGTGGGTGAACCCCGCTAGCGTAACGACACCATCCTTGACTGACACGGCGATATCGTCGGCATTCAGATCGGGATCCCATTTAAGTTCGTCCCGAACATCGCGCTCTATTTCGCTGTCGGATTTCATGTCGTTCTCCTGGTTTGCACGAGACTCGGTAAACTGACTCGGCGGATCATTTTTGCCGATAGAGTTAAATCTATGCCGGCCAAGGGATGCGGCCATGACGATCATCAACTTCCACACCAGGTTTGTGCGGTCGATGAAGCCGTCCGCCGATAGTGCTGCGTAATGGCGGCTCCAATGAATGATGAACTATGGCCGCCCCAGCGGTTCGTTCCCCAACCACGGATCGGGCCGCAGCGAGTGAAGCGGGAGATCGTCGGCCGTCTTGGCGACATCGATTTCGTGGATGTGAACGGCTTCTCCGCCGTGGCGAAGCAGAATTTCCTGGGCCAATGCTTCCTTCTCCGGGGACTGAACCCGTACCCAGATCAGCAACCCTTCCCATTCGGCAACAGGCTCCAATCCGCGAGCCCGGTCACGCTGCATCACCCGTCGCAGCGGACGTATCACAGCAGCGGCCGCGACGATCCCGCTGAGGACAGAGACCAAGATAACGCTCGGTGGCGTCACTTCGCGCGATACGAGATAGAACGCCACGACAAGGGCGACAACGCAGCCGACCACGCTGGCCGTGACGACTTCGAGGCCAAGCCGATCGTCTCCGCCTACATAAGGCCTCCGCGCCGCCGCCGGTATGTCGGCAAGGTCGGCAGCCGGGATAGCTTGATAGTTCAGCCGCCGTTGCTGTTCGTCCGGCGAGGCGCTGACGTCGATGTCGGCCCGGTCAAATCCCGAGGACAACAAATCCTGCGCCGCGTCGTCGAGCGCTTTCCGAGAATGGAAGACGCCCGTCACTTCTCGCGTACGGACCCGGCCAAGGACATCGGGAGGCTCGGACACGGGGCGCGCTCCGGTCCGACTAGGAGGATTTATGATGGTATTCCGTCAGCTTCTTCAGTTCCTCCTTTGATGCGCCGGGTAGGGTGATCTTTTGTCCTTTGTCGTCGATGACGAGGCTCTCATAGGGCACGACTATCAGGCGGGCGCCGACGCCGAGGAACCCGCCGACCTGCAGCACAGCAAAGTTCACTTGCTTCTTGTCCGCGATGACATCATCGAGGGTCCCGATCTTTTCGTTCTTGTCGTTGATAACGTTGCTGCCGAGCAGCTTGCTCATGCGGTAACCATTGGCCACAACCGAGAAGTCGACCTTGATGAGACTTACGCCGGCTTGCGGAAGTGCCGGAGTAGTAGTGGTAGTGATTGCCGCGAACGCCGCGAGCGCAAACCAAATCATCCAGTCCGGAGCAGTCCTGTACGCTGTCAACGCGCGACCGGGTGAGGGCGGCGATGCCGTGCGGGTGTCAGAGTCAAGAGAGGCTCCAAGTCTGTTGAATGCAATCATGGGTACCTCCTGGGGTTGATCATCACTGCAGAATTAAACACTCAATCCCGGTAGCGGCGATGACCGTTGTCAATGTGGCGGGCCGCTAATCGCTCGGCACGTCCGACGCCGACCTGTTGGTCTGTCAGGCATGGCTGTCGGCTGCAAGGCGACTTTGAATTGCCGACGCCAGGGACGCGAAGTCGAATGGACCTTCATGACGGACGCCATTGATAAAAAAGGTAGGTGTGCCGTTTACGCCACTGCGTACACCGCCCATGAAGTCGTTCCGTACTTTGCTTCTGAACTGTCCCGTTTCGAGAGCAAGGCGCATCATCGTCTCGGGAAGCCTGAGCTTCTCGGCAATTAGCATGATCGTCGGAACACTCAGGATGGCTTGGTTTCGAAAGAGCGCGTCATGCATTTCCCAGAACACGCCCGCCGTACCGGCAAATTCGGCGCTTTCGGCCGCAACCTCGGCATAGGGATGCACTTCGGTTAACGGAAAATGGCGGAACACAAATCGCATCTTTCCTTCGAAATACGATTCCAGTTGGTCGACGACGGCACACGCCGAAGCGCAAAATGGGCATTGATAGTCGCCATATTCCACAAGACTAATCGCAGCGTGGGCCGGGCCCCGGATATGGTCACTTTTATTGATCGGCGTTTTCAAGTTGGCCATGTACGTTTGCCTGGTCGGAGAGTTGTTCGAGAGCATCCAGAATCCCATCTGCGCCGGGATTGACTGCAACCGGTGAGCAATAGCTCCACGCGATCGTTCCCTGGCGGTCCAGGACGAATAGCGCACGTTCGCAAACGCCTTCGCTATCACGATAGGCGCCGTATTTCTTTGCTACCGCGCCCTTGGGTTCGAAGTCAGCGAGCAGGGGAAAATGTAAGTTCCGGTCACGCGCAAAGGCCGCGTGGCACCAAACCCCGTCGACCGAAATGCCGAGTATTTCCGCGTTGTGTTTGTGAAATTCGGGAAGCAGTTCGTTATACAGCGTCACCTGATCGCCGCAGACCGGACTCCAGTCAGCCGGATAGAACGCCAGAATGACCGGCTTGCCCCTAAGATCGGACAACGTGAGCATTTGGTCGGGGGTGACACGCAGCGTGAAGTTCGGCGCGACGATACCGGCCGTCAGGATGGATGACATCGTCACCTCGTGCGTGAGTTGCGGCCCGAATTGAATCGATGCCGTTCTAGAGGAATGAGCAGCTCGCTTCGTTGATGGCCGTCAATTGGGTGGCGTTCAAAATCGTCACCGTAGCTGCACACGGAGATGCGTGGCCCGGATCGGGACGGCGTTACGTAATATTACGCTATGCAGATCCCGCGAATGTTTGGAACGCCGGCATCCTGCAAAGTTTATGGAACCAAGTAGAGCCGGCGACCTCCGAAAGAAGGGTGAAATCATGAAAACGAGAGCGCATGCGGCAGACTATTAGGCGGATTCTTTGGGGCAGGCCCATTCGTTGAAGCAACTAGATGCATTCGCCAAGATTGTGCTTTGCAATCGTGGTCAGGAAATTCCACGAAGTGTGAGTTCCGCCGGTCACTGGTATTGTGTCATTTCCGGGGCGGGTCGCAGGTGCGCTCCGGACCGACGGACGGCGGAAAATCCTTGATTTGATGCTGCCCCGAGATTGTTTCTTCGTGCGAGGCGACGGGGACGAGGCCACCATCGAACGAAGAAACCGCGCTTGCCACTTATCCCGGCGAGCGGATCGAACGGCCGGCCGAGCGTGATCCAGAGTTCGCGCGGGAGCTCCGCGACGTAGCCTTCAGTTAACCAGATCCCAGGCCCAATGATGATTGTGGCGGCGTCACCGCACTCGAGAAGGATTTCTCCTTTCGCTCGACGGTCGTTCCTCAGGCGAAGATGGACAGGTTGTGCTACCCGTCTCGCGCTACGATATCGCTGACTACCTTGTGGTTTCGGTCGAGACGGTATGTCGCTCGTTCACCAAGCTGGAGAAACGGGGTGCCATTACCCCGGCGGGCAAGCGTACGGTCAAGATTCTAAATCGCGCCGCGCTGGAAGAACATGTTGGCGAAAGCCAGGGAACAGGGGCCTAACTCTATCCCGTAAGCCTGTTGAGTCTCGACATGATTCTCAAACGAAGGGCTTGTGCGAGCTGGCGCGTGCCAAGCCGGTCCATCATACGCGCGCGGTGAACTTCAACCGTCCGCACGCTGAGGCCGAGATTGTACGCAATCACCTTGTTGGAGTGACCGTCCATCAAGCCGTCAAGCACCTGTCGCTCGCGCGGACTAAGACCCCCGATCCGCAGTGCTGCGTCCGCAACCTCGTCGTTGTAATCGGACTGCCTGTCTGTCGCAAAGGCCATCTCGATCGAACCCAACAGCGCACGGTCGCTGTACGGCTTTTCAAGGAAATCGATCGCGCCCGCCTTCATGGCGTGCACCACTGTTTGAATATCGCCCTGAGCGGTCACTACGATTACCGGAAGATCGCGTCTGATCCTGTTGAGATGTTGCTGGACCTCCAGTCCGTTCATGCCTTGCAAGCGGATATCCAGCAAGAGGCAACCCGCCTTGATCGTTTTTGCAGCCATGAGGAACGCGTCCGGATGTTCGAAGGTAACGGGCTCGAACTTCGCCGAGCGCAGAAGTCGCTCCAGAGAGCGGCGGACTGGCTCATCGTCTTCGAGAACATAAACAGTTCGTCCCGCGGGCATCGGCACATCGTCCGGATAGGATCATCAAATATTGGCCCGCCCGATATCGAGTGCGACCATTAATCGATATCGTGGGCGTCATGATCGATCGCGGTCACATTCTGTAACTGTGCGCTCGGACAACTTGATACTGTCTTGGGGGATAAGCAATAAAAAAAGGGGATAAGCAATAAAAAATTGACGCTCGGGGCTTGACAAAATGGTGCGGGTGAAACTGCGGCCTCTGTGCCGGCAACCAGGTTTGCGTTGGATACATCGACAGCCGGCAGCTTGTTCAAATCATAAGGTTCTGTTCGGTAGGACTCGCATGGGTTGTGCTATTTACGCAAAGACAATCCATGATGGTTGGTCGCTCGCCGGAAAGGTTTCAAGCAGCCGTTGTTCGATCTCCTCAATCCCTTCGACATCAATGCCGTTACCTGTTACTATTAGGCGGCCCTTCCGGCGACCGTTCGGTCGATTTGTTGGTGCTGTCTGGACCGGAGCTTGAAGGATAGGATGACGAGTGCGACGCCAAATGCGATGGCATAGGCGCCCATCCACCATGTCAGCACGATCGCCCCGATGAGCGGTGTGGCAACCAGAAGCGCTCCATAGGCGAGGGACAACAATCCGCCCAGAACGAGCCACCACCTGCCGTGGCTGACGTTCAGCCGGAAGGCAGCGGCCGTCGTCAGCGCACCCGAGACGATTGCCCAGGCGGCAACAAGCAACACGAATGCCAGAACAGTCATGCCAGGCCACAGAAAGGCAAGGATGGCTACGGCTATATTGAGCAGGCCTTCGAAGATCAGCCATCCCCACCGATCCTCCTTGCGCCGGATCGCCCTTACGGCCGAGATGATGCCGGCTACGCCATCGACAAGTGTGTAGGCCGAGAACAGGAGCACCAGGGAGAGCATCGTTGGGCCGGGAAAGATCAGCGCGACAACGCCAAAAAGGATTCCCAAAATTCCTCGCAGCAGGAATAGCCACCAATTCTGCGCCAAACTCTCGCTCGCCGAGGTGGACCCGGCGTCGAAAGCGGAATTAACTGTGCTGCTCGCCATGACATTCTCCCAAGTGCAACCTGGTTTCCGATCTAATGGAAGTTCGCTGCCTTGCACCGTGATTGTTCCTATTCCATGCGCTCAAGGGAAGCCTTGACGCTTGTCAGTGGCTTGGCTCGGTAGTATCTGCGAAAAGCTCGCGACATTCGGAACCCGCTGTCACACGATGATCCATCACCGGCAGAGCCCATAAAGAGGTGTGGCCGCTGTGTGCTTCCCGAAGTTATCGGGAATGCGCCGCCTGCCGTTCCGCGGGCGCTACGTGTGGCGTGCCCTCGAAGCGGGGATCGCGCGTCTGCGGGGGATTTAGTGCAGCGTCAATCGCGTCGTCGACCCGCTCAAGCCATATGAAGCGCAATCGGCTGCGCGCATTTTCAGGGACATCCTCGATATCTTTTCGATTGCGGGCAGGGAGCATGATCGTGGTAATCCCTGCCTGAAGCGCGCCAAGCACCTTCTCCTTCACGCCACCGATCGGGAGGACCAGGCCGCGCAGCGAAATCTCGCCGGTCATCGCTGTATCGCTCCGAACCGTGCGGCGGGTCAGAAGTGAAGTCAGTGCCAGAAACATAGCCACCCCCGCGCTTGGGCCATCCTTGGGAATGGCGCCGGCCGGGACGTGTACGTGGACATCGGATTTCTGCAGCGCGATCGTATCAATGCCAAACTCAATGGCGCGCGACTTGACGAGGGAGAGTGCCGCCTGCGCGCTTTCCTTCATCACCTCACCCAGCTGACCGGTTAGGATCAGTTTGCCCCGGCCGGGAATGCTAGTCGCCTCGACAAAGAGAATATCACCGCCGGCAGGAGTCCAGGCGAGGCCAGTAGCGACCCCGGGCACGCTGGTTCGCATGGCGACCTCCTGCTCGAAACGCCGCGGCCCCAGAATGGCAGGAAGGTCCGTCGGCGCGGCGATAAAGCGTGTGACGCTCGCCTCGGCTATCCGCATAGCCGCGTACCGGCAAATAGCGCCGATATGGCGCTCGAGGTTTCGCACGCCGGCTTCGCGCGTGTAGTTGCGGATGACGGTCGTGATGACGTCGTCGGAAATTTCACATTGCTCGCTGGTTAGACCTGCGGACTTCAGTTGACGCGTGAGGAGATAGCGCTTGGCAATCGCCAGCTTTTCCTCCTCGATGTAACCCGGCATCTCGATGATCTCCATCCGGTCGCGCACCGCGGCCGGGATGTTGTCGATCACATTGGCGGTGCCAATCAGCATGACCTTGGAGAGATCAAAGGGAATCGCAAGGTAGTTGTCGCGAAACGCAGCGTTCTGCTCGGGGTCTAGCACTTCGAGCAGCGCCGCCGCCGGGTCGCCGTGAAATCCCGCACCCAGCTTGTCCATCTCGTCCAGCATCATCACCGGGTTGCGCGTTCCTGCCTTGCGGATCGACTGGATCACGTTCCCCGGCAGTGCGCCGATATAGGTTCGGCGGTGTCCGCGTATTTCGCTTTCGTCATGGACGCCGCCGAGGCTCAATCTCACGAACTTGCGTCCCGTGGCGCGGGCGATGCTTTGGCCGAGCGAGGTTTTGCCGACGCCGGGAGGCCCGACAAAGCAGAGTATCGGGCTCTTGCCTTCCGGATTGAGCTTGCGGACAGCAAGGTGTTCAAGAATTCGCCGCTTCACCTTCTCAAGGCCATAGTGATCGTCATCGAGAATTCGCCGCGCTTCGAGGATGTCGATTTGCTCCGGATCCAGCTTCGACCAAGGCAGCTCGATCAGCCATTCGAGGTAGCTTCGCGTCAACCCATACTCGGCCGCAACCTCTGGCATGCGTTCGAGCCTTTTCAATTCCCGTCTGGCCTGCTCCTCGGCCTCCTTCGGCATTCTGGCCTTGTCGATCTTGTCACTGAGTTCCTTCAGTTCGATGGCCTTGGCGTCGTCGTCGCCTAGTTCCTTCTGAATCTGGCGAAGCTGTTCACGAAGAATGTGCTCGCGCTGCTGCGACGAAAGAGTCTGTTGCGTCTGTTCGCCAATCGCCTTTGAAAGCTGCAGGACCTGGATTCGCTTCGCCAGCAGGCCGAGCAGCTTGTCTAGAAGCTGGGTTACGTCGAAGGTTTCGAGCAGATCCTGCTTCTCGCTAACAGGAATATCGATTATGCCGCTGAGAAAGTCGGCGAGCACGGACGGCGAATCGAGGCCTTCAATCGCCGCTGGAAGTTCCGGCGGCAGATTGGGTAGCAACTGGATCGCTTCCCGGGCGCGCATCTTGAGCAGACTCATGCGCGCCTCGACCTCGGGGGTGATCACCTCGGATATGCCGACCTCCTCGATGCGCGCTACGATGTAGGGAAAACCGGAAAGAAATTCCTTGACACGGAATCTGTTTACACCGCGGCAGATCGCATAGTGGGTCGCCTCGGACGTGACATAGCGCAGGATTTCAGCCACCGTGCCGACGTGCCGCAGATCCTCTGGCCCGGGCTGTTCAACGGCGGGGTCGTTCTGCAGTAGCAGGCCGATTTTGCGGCCGCTGCGGACGGCTTCCTGCGCGGCAGCGACGGAGGACGGCCGCGCAATCGTCAAAGGCAGCACGATACCGGGGAACAGCAGCATATTGCGAACCGGCAAGATGATGATTGCATCCTCGGGCAGGGCAGCCGGGCTGTGATCAGTCGTGGTGCCGGATTCGCTTTTGGATGCATCAACCATCGATAGGTCCCTCCATCGATTGCTTGAAGAAGGTCAGCGCAAGACATCCGTCGCGGTATTCCGATTGACCGAACCGTAGGCCCGTAGTCGGAAACGCAATCCGACGCTCGAATCTCCCATAGGGGATCTCGAGACGGAACGCGGTGCCATCACGCGGAATCGTGCCCTGACGGCGAAGGCCAACGACCGAAACGCCATCATCATCGATCGTCACTTTCAAGTCGTCACGGTCGACGCCGGGAAGAGCGACCGTTATTCGAGCCTCGGAATCGGTCGCAATGATATCGATTGGAGGCTCCCAACAGGCCGCGGAAGCGATAGCGGTAATCGGCTGGAAGAATTGACGATGCAAGCGCTCGGCGCGCTCGATCATTTCGCAGGCAGTGGCCCACATAAGAGTTCCTGGATCGACTGCGGCCATGTCATCTCATCCTCATGCGCGTGCCCGCGGAGCCTACGACGCAACTCGAGAGGTGACCTTGACGATCGTCAACGGCAGCCATCGCGGGACTGCCCTAGTGGGCGATGACCAGCGGTACCGGTGAATGATGCAGGAGTCGTGAGGTCGTGCTGCCTGGTAACAATTCATGAAGGCGCGAGTGGCCATAGCTGCCCATCACGAGCAGGTCGGCGCCCAGCCGACGACATTCCTCGATCACGATGTCGGCAATTTCGTCGTCCTCTCCGACCGCACGATACTTCACCGCGTTGATGCCGTGATGCCGCAGATGCTGCACGGCATCGTTGCCTCTCAGCGCATCGGTCTCGGCCGGGCGTTCGTTTTCCACCACGAGAAGCCAGACTTTCCTTGCTCGCTGCAGATAGGGCAGGGCTTCGGAAAGCGCGCGCGCAGATTCCCGGCTTCCGTTCCAGGCAACCAAGACATGATCGAGGGGGGCCATGGTTTTTTTGTCCTCCGGAACCACAAACAGATGACGTCCCGCGCCGTAGAGGAGTTCTTCGATCAGACCCTGCGGTTCGTTTGGTTGGCCGTTTGGGCGAAGCGCCACGAAGGTGTCGGCGGCCCGTGCCAGGAGCGAAGCAGTATCGGCGACGTCGCGTTCGCCGGCCACATCGAACCGCCGGAGGAAGGTTGGTTGCTGCAGCCGCTCCAGTCGCTGCAGCGCCGTGGCTTCGAGGGCGTCGCCGGCCTTCCTTGCATCGTTCAGCAGTTTTGCCGACCCGCCGGACCCCGCATCTTGGATGCCATCGGTTATAGCCGCCGGCAAGACGTTGAAGATCAGCCCGGTGATATGACTTTCGAAAGCTGCGGCGATCTGGCTGACAGCGGCCAGCCGCGCGAAGTCTCCTGGTGTCCCATCCAACCGAACCAAGATGTCCTTGATCATAATGACCTCGCAAGGCGCCGCGAGCGTTGGCGATCGACCGGTCATCATGCGTGGATTTCAAGCTCAAACCAAACGACCATCGCTGCTGACCGCAAGACCCTGTCCACTGGAATGATGCAAAAGCTGTCGCGCTTGCAGAAGACGAGCCGGGTCGGCAAGATGCGATTGAGATCGACAAGGCCGGTCAGTGCTTCCATGGCGCACATCCCGATTGCGTTAACTGGACAATTGCTGCGGATCTGCACTGGCGCTTTGACGGTCGTCAACCTGGTGTACCGAAATTGCAAGTGCCCCGGGGTGACTTGATCTGACAGATATTCAACCTGACGCTATCGTCCTGGCCAGTCGCCACGCCCAAAAAGAAGGACCGCTCGGATTTCGCCGGCGGTCCAAGTCTGGGAGGAAAGACCCTGGGAAGGGACACCGGCAGGAGGATACTGCCGATTATCAGAGACTACGGATAGAACAGGGCCGCGCATTGACAACGCTCAACTTCCGTTCAGCCTTGATGATCCGGTGGGCGGATGCATCGCTGCGTGCTCGTGGCGCTGGGCGTCGTTTACCAGTTAATGCGCGACCGCGATCAGCGTGTGGACGTCTGAGTTTGCGCGTTGTACAGGTAGACCGGCAATTTATCCAATGCCGCGCGACTTGCTCCCGGAAGCACGATGAAGCCGCCGGAATCCTCCAGCTTCAAACTGTTGAAGGGAACGGCGACCAGGCGGGGTCCGGCTCCGATGAAGTCGCCCACGGAAAGCACGGCAAAGATACGTCCGTCCTTGCTGAAGATGAAATCGTTGATCTTCCCGATCCTCTCGTTCTTGTCGTTGACGATTGTCTTCAACTTCAGCGTCTCGGCGGGATAGCCGTTCGCGACCTCGTTGACATCAAGCGTAACCAGGCCGACTGATTGCGCCGCCGAGTATTGCCCCGGTAGACAGAAGAGGACAACGGCAACCGCAGCAAGCCACGGCGAAGGAAGCCCTCGTTGGAGAGGCTTCCTTCGAATGCGGTAGAGGCGTTTGCGCGTTACTGGCATGGGCGTGCGGTGCCGGTGCCACAGTTTGAACGACGGACGGCGTTCTCGGAGCTCGAGCCGCTGGTAGTAGGCTCCGTTACAATCTCGGTCACGAGTTTCGTATCAGGATTGATCAACACGATCCGGTCGGGCAGTTTTACAAAGAGAAGGCTTTTGACCTCCGGCACCCGGTCGGTGACATTATTGGGAAGCGCTTGCGCGTTCATCGAATCCGGCAGCTTGCTTCCGAGCTGCGGTTGCGTGCCGCCAGGCGCGGGCTGTGATGGTGAGGACGCAAGTCCTTGGCTAATCATTTGTTGCTGATTCGACGTCAGATCAGCTGGAGCGGTATCGGGCTTCTGGGCAGCGGCGAAACCTGTGCTGCCAAGAAGTGCAAGGGCGATGGTGCCTGCGCAAAGGAGTCTGTTCATAGTGTATCTCCTGGATCGGGAGTCGAGGTCGCCAATGGTCCCGGCGTGGCGTCGGCCACTGGTACTCGCAAGGAAACGGCAAGGCGGCTGACCGGGCGTTGACCATCGTCAAGATTTTGCGGGGATTGACTGGAGCGCGAATGGCCCACGCTGCCACCTTTGTAATTGAACGTGGCGTGCTACTGCTAGGCCGTGTGCGGCGGATCCAGATATGTCGGCGTCTTCTTCGCGCGTTGCGGCGTCATCTTTGCCGGCGATGGCTTGCCGGGAACACCACGAGGTCCAAGCAACTCCTGCTGGATGTCATCCTCGGTTTTGCGAGGCAGTCCATCATCAAGTTGACGAGGTTCACCGAATATCAGCATCTTCTCTCTCCTCACTTCGGATTTTCTCCTTAGACCAGGAGGCTTCGTCGGGCGTTGACCATTGTCAAACTCACCAATCGCTTTTATCCGGCATCGGCCGGTACGTTCTTCGGCAGAGAAGGGAGGGTAAACCGGAAGATCGTTCCGCCTCCGGGGTTTGCCTCGTATCGCAGCGTACCGCCATGCGATTCGGCAATTGACTTGCAGATCGTAAGGCCGAGCCCCATGCCATTGCGCTTAGTTGATCGAAATGCCTCGAAAAGATGGCTGGCGATTTCGGCCGGCAGTCCCGGGCCACGGTCGGCAACAGCGATCTCGACAAACTCATCATCGAGCAACGCGGTCGTTACCTCGATGTCATAGCGATGACTACCCATCATCGCTTCATTGGCGTTCCGGAGCAGGTTGACCAGCAATTGTTGCACCTGGACCCGGTTTGCCAGCACATTCTCGGCCTTTGGATCAAAGGAGAACCTGACCTGAGCGATCCGTGCAGCGCTGCCCGCCAGCGCGAAGTGACTTGCATCGCGAATGAGAACGGAAAGTGCTTCGATACGCATTTCCGCTTCCTCCCGGGTTACAAATTCGCGCAGACGCCCAATGATCCGGCCGGTGCCAAGCGCCAGTTCTGCAGCCTCGTCCATGATTTCACGATAGACGTCGATGCGGTGCGCGTTACTGTTGGCCATCATCCGGCGCACGGCGTTCACGGAGTTGGCGAGAGCGGTTAGAGGCTGATTGATTTCATGTGCGAGCGCACCGGCCATTTGACCGGCAACGCTTAGACGAGATGCATGCAGTAGCTCCAGCTGCAGATCTCGCGCTCGGGCGTCGGCGCGCTCGCGCTCCGCAATCTGTGCGTCGAGCTCGGTCGTCCGTTCGATAACGCGCCGCTCGAGCGATTCATTCACCTTGCGCAAATCGGCCTCCAGCTTCTTCTGATTTCGGAGATCGCGGCTCACCGTGGCCAGGTTCATCGGCCGCCCCGTGCGTGGATCGTCGATCCGAAACCAGTCAACAAAGAACGGAATGGTCTCGCCAGTCTGAAAATGTTGGAAATCCAGCTCGCCAAGCCAGCGGCCGGTTTGCAGCACGATCGGCAACAGCGTATCGCGCGCATGCTCGCGATCGCGCTCGGCAATGATATCGAAGATCAGGAGGTGCGAGATTGGCGCGTTGAGGGACAGCCCAACCAAGTCGCGGCCGGCCGGATTGATGTATTGCGGAATACCTTCCATTGAGGCGAAGCCAATGAATTCGGACGATCGTTCGATGACTGTCACCAGACGCCGTTGTTCTGTCTCGGATTGCCAGCGGCTCACCGCGAGAGTGGCGTCGTTGGCGGCAATGCCAAGTAACAGACGCTCTTTTTCGTTTGGAAACCTGGATCGAAGCGATCCAGCCACTACCTTCGCGGTGCCGGTGAAGCCGATGGGCACTGAAACGATCGCGAGTTCGCCCGCTCCAGTCGGGTTAGCCATCAACATCGTTTGTTCGCTGGGCCCTGACCCGCTGCTGCGTACGGCGATCTCGACAGCTCTTACAAAGGCCGCCGACATCCGGCTGCCAGAACGGGTCGCTTCGACTGACGGACCGTTTCTTGTACCCGGCAGTGTCACGTAAACGAAGTCGGCGCTTAGCATCGTAAGCAAGGCTGCCGACACGCTGTCGGCGATCTGTTGTGGCTGATAGTCCTTCCAGGTGGCGGGCAGTGTCGAAAGTGCGATCAGATCGCGTAAGCATTTCCGCAGATTGTGCGAGTCAGAGAGCTTTTCTACCCACGTCATGGCGGTGAACCTGCGGGTATGTCGGTAGCGATTGGCCGCCATGGTCCGCGTGCGACCGGTGAACGCTCAGGTAGCCAAGAAAGCTCCGTGTGCGGCAAACCATCTATACCCGTTTAGCTCAGTTCAAATCGACGGCGCATTACGTAATTTTACGTAATCGCTTTCACGACCTCAAACCCACGAACTGTCATCGCAACTTCGGCCGAAGGTGCTCCCCTGTCATCACTGATCGCGGATTGCCCAACGCGTAGGCAGCTAGCGGACATGGTGTCGCTATTCGATGGCGACAGCCGCAACGCCGGGAAGATCGCGAGGCGACATCGAAGAAGCTGGTGTTTCATTGTGACGCGCGGCTTGGCACCAACCATTGCTTTTGGCATCGGCACTGGAAAAATTCCCAATGGTTCGGCACCGCAAAACGGTGTTCCTGCCCAAATATGTGACAATCGTCGCGGGATAAGTTTCCTTGTTGCGGTTTATGACAGTGATGGTTGTCGGGCAAATAGTACAGCAACCTATTTGCGACTTTGGGATTTCACTCCTCGCATCACTCTCCCAACCAAGAGAGTTGACCATGCCGCGATACTACTTTCATCAGCACACGAACGGCCGGCGATTCGAAGATCGAGAAGGCACGATCCTTCGTGGCGCCGCCGACGCCTGTACCAGCGCCATTCGCCGAGCACCCGCTCGTTTAAGGATGGCGATCCGCGAGAGCGAGAACGACAACTTTATAGCCACAGAAATCTCGGACGGCGCGCGCACCCTGTTTGTGGTCAGAGGAAAAATAATCATCGAAAAGGGTTAGTTCCTCTCGATGATCGTCCGGACAGGCAGCTACGTAAAATTACCGAATTGTCTGACTGCGTCGGGTTTTAGTAGTTACCAGTCGCTGGAGCCAAGGCGAATTGAGGCGTCGCATGCAGGACATTCAGAAGCGGATCGATGAAATAGAGATCCAGGCGGCCGAATCGGCCTTGATTGCTGATCTGGCTACGGATCATGAGGCGCGAATCTACAACGGCAGGCTAGCGCGGGAGCTTCGTGAGTTTGCAACGGACCTGCGTAGGCAAGCACAAACCACAGGGAACGTTAGGCCGCCTTTCGCGGGCAACGTCGGACCCTCGTCTGACGGTCGTACCCGGTAAAGGTCCCGTCTGCCATGCGCCATCGATCAAAGCCACACCGTTTTGAAGACCAGCTGGCGGTAGAAAAAGAGCGGCTGGAACGAGAGGTCGCGAAGCTGCCCGGCGGTTTCGAAAGGGATGCATTGGTCAGGAAAATCAGGCAGGTTGATACAGCTGAACGCATGAATGCGTGGCTATCATCGCGGGGCTTGTCGATGCCGACACCAGTTCCGTGCGCGACCGGAACGCGCAAAAATGCGCCGAAGCGATAGATTGCAAGATTGGTCATCGGAGACGATTGCTAAGGCCCTCGCAGGTATCCCCGGCGACGATGACCGCGTCGATGCCTTCGACGACCGCGAACTTCCTTATCGGAAGGACGTCGAAATGGAGATCGCTGAAGTTCTGAATCTTCATGCTGTTCCTCCATCAGACATGTCAGTGTAGTTCGGAGAGCGGCGCCTTTAGGGGGTGATGCTGCTTCTGGAGGCGTGAAGCTGCTCCGACCGGGCGAATACAGCTATTTGGCTTTCGAGGCCGTTGCTCGACGCCAATTAGCTTACCTTCCTGGCTCGCATCGACGACCGTTTCGCCGGGGGGCGCTTGTGTCCCTTAGTGACACGCTGATGATGTGTTAAAGGCGTGCTGCGGCCACCTGCTACGCTCTGGCGGAATGCTTCCATCAGGTCAATAACCTCAGCCGAGGGTCGCCCCCTTGGTTTATCGATCGTTTCGCCGCGTTGTTTTCTCTTAATTAACGCTCGCAGGGCTCGCTCGTAGTGATCTTCGAATTGTTCGGGATGAAAGTGACCAGCCTTCATCGCGAGTATTTTCCTCGCAAGCTCAAGCATTTCTCTCGGTACTCTCTCCTCCGGCAGATCACCGAAATAGTCCCTCTCGTTCCGGATTTCATAGGGATATCGCAGCGTCACGCCCACCAGGCCCTTGCCACGCGGCTCAATCGCCATCACATGTTCGCGCGTCGTGAGCACCACCCTGCCGAGCGCTACCACGCCTTCTTTCCTGATTGCTTCTCTGATGACCACGTACGCCTGCCGGCCGATTTCCCCCGCCGGGGTCATGTAGTAGGGACGGCTCAAATAGAGATCGTCAATCTCGTTTCGTGGCACGAACTGGTCGATCTCGATTGTATGCGTCCCTTCGATCTCGATCGTCTTGAGCTCATCCTCGGTGAGGGCGACATATCGCCCCCCACCGACTTGGTAGCCCATGACGATGTCTTGCGGGTCTACCTGCTCGCCGGTCTCAGCATCAAGCTTGCAGTATTTGATCCGGTGCCCGGTCTTCTTGTTGATCAGATGAAATCGGGCCTTCTCGCGGTCAGAGATCGCCGGAAACAGCTGGATCGGACACGACACTAGCGACACACGCAAATAGCCCTTCCAGTAAGCACGTGGGGCCATCAGTCTCTCCATTCGCAAATCTATCGTGTGTCGGCTTGCAACGAGTTTCTGGCTGGGTTGCCTACTTTGCGGCAGGGCCAGATGACGCCCAGGTGACTGGCCAAAGTGCGCGGATCTCCTTCGGCAGAGACTGAACTACGTGGCCGATTTCTCCTGCGGAGACATGGTTCTCAAGGGTCTGGAAGACGGCACGTACAGCATCTTCGCGGTTGACGAGCGCCGTGTTGGGGAGGCGCGTGTCAATCAAGGCTAGGAATTCTTCCCGTGACCGAATCTTTTCCGGCTTGCCGGCGGGACGCCACGCCTCGTAGTAGATACCGCGTATTAGCATCGGGAGTTGCTCACCGAGATGCGCCGCCTCATCGATTGTCAAGCGGTCGCGCAGGCAATGCAGCACCGCTCGCAACGCCTGATAGGCCTCGCGACGATCGGAGCCTAGCATCTCTCCGATTTCTTTGAGCCACGTGTTCGTCTTGTGAAGCGTTTCGTCAAACACCTCTAGGCCTGTCAAGCTCATGATCATACCTTCCGGATCGAATGCGGACATTCCAAATGCAGGTCGAGCCCGAGTGGTGGTCGCGACCCCAAAGATTTGCAAGATTTTGCGCGCGACCGCATGGGCCGCCTTGATGGGCGTCAATTTGCTGCATTCGTCCAGCTCGTGAGCACGAGCGCAGTGACAGTTTTGCAAAGAGTTCTACGTCACGCCTGGCCTGCCCCTCGATAAGCGACGCAGGCAATTTCAACGCGTAACGATGGCGGCACGGATACACAGATGCATTATTTCTAACCCTAATTGACAAGTATCAAATTTGTGGCTCGGAATTCAGAACCGTGTTGGCTGGAGTACGAAGGGGGGTGGACAATAAGCCGCCGCTGGGGACCCACTGGAAAGCTGTCCCAAGCACAAACCAGACTCCGGCGACCGCTGGCTTTGGGCTCGACGCAACAATGGGATAGCATCCACCTCGGCCATCGAAAGAGTGATGATCTGGGGCCCCTGCCAGGACAGTCAATCGCTTCGTACAGTAATCAGATAAAAAGTTGCGCGCTTGAAGCCGCAGGAACGATAGCGCGCAAAGCCGATTGATAGCAAAGCCGATTGATGGGGAGCTGTTCTGAAGGAGTTTTCCGATGGATCTGAAAGGCAAGAAGATCGCGATCCTGGCCACCCACGGCTTCGAGCAATCCGAACTGGAAGTGCCTCGCGACCGTTTGAAGAAAGCGGGTGCAACCGTCGAGGTGATTTCGTTGGCTGCGGGCGAAATCAAGGGATGGGACATGAACGACTGGGGTCGGCCGGTGAAAGTCGACAAGTCGCTCGATCAAGTCTCATCGTCGGACTACGACGCCATCGTGCTACCGGGCGGGCAGATCAATCCTGACCTGCTGCGGGTCGAGCCCAAAGCCCTCAAGTTCATCAAGGAGATTTTCGACGCCCAAAAGGTCGTCGCCGCAGTCTGCCACGCGCCGTGGCTGTTGATCGAGACCGGAATCGCGAAGGGACGGAGGATGACGTCCTACAAGTCGATCAAGACCGACGTCATCAATGCCGGCGCGAAATGGGAGGATTCCCAGGTCGTGGTCGACCAAGGGGTGATCACCTCGCGCAACCCGGGTGACCTCGAAGCGTTCAGCGCGAAGATCATCGAGGAGGTCAAGGAAGGCCGCCACCTCCGGAGGAGCGTAGCCTAGACCCAACCGCGCTCGCGAAGAGATGGAAGCAAGATCCGTCGGATCGGAGCCTTGTCCTCATCCTCGACCAGGGAGAGGAGGCGTTCGGGCCATCACCGATTTCGCGAACAAGGAGCAGTTCAGCTGCGCCGCCGTAACGGCAAACTTCGTGGAAATTGATCGTTGTCAGCGCGTAGAAGCGGGCTGCCAGCTAGTGGCGTCGAGAGTTCGGCGGTGGCTAACGCGGAGACTACGAAAAATGGCAAAGAAACTCGAAAAGTCGCAGTGGAGCGTCTATTTCGATCTCATATCCAGAGCACTGGGCGGCAAACGTGCCGAGATCGAGGTTGCGTCGCTTGAGCTCGGAGATCAGATCGAGGCGCACTGGCTACCGTTCTTTGGGATTTCCTATGATCCGAAGGACGACGTCATCTCGCTCGTGCTCGAAGGACACGACCATCTGATCCACAAACCCAGAGAAATATACATCGAAGGAGAAGGTCTGGAGTTGTCCAGCCTCGAGGTTATCGACGCGGAAGGCGACCGTCATATCGTCCTCCTCAGAGATCCTCTGATGCTGCCGGCGCCATCTGCGGCAAAAGCGCGCTGATCGTTCCACTAACCAAAGAAACAAACGATAGCTCATAGCTTGGAGCGCGCAGAAGTGCTGCGATCATCCAATCGGGCATCTGGTCTCGATGAGAACCCAGATTCGCTCCAACTTGAGTAGCATATGCTGAGGCGTCGTCGTTTCAAACGGGACCTCTTCGCAAAGGCGCCGTTCAGAACGGATGCCGGAGCAATAGCCCGGTCAGCAGCATCCCGAGTCATTACCTCGCGAGCGACCGAGGGCCGCCCGACCGTGCTGTAAAACGGCTCCGACCTCAGCCATTCAACTCCACGAACCAGTCAATCGATCGCAATAGATGATTGGCTGACTGTACCGCTTGAGCGGGCCGGCAAGCGACGAGTTTCTGCGGTGTAGCGCAATGGATCATCTCGCGGTCCGGCGCGTTGATCGAAACTCCCACGACTAAGGAGCAAGCGATGCCCGAGCTAGCCGTTTCACGCGAAAAGGTCAGCTTTCTGATCGAAAAAGCGCATGAGTTTGATGTCAAAGACCTGCCGGTCGATGAGGAGTCCGGATCGAATCCTTCTGACGATGCTGAAGTTAACGTATTGCAGGACGATGGCTGCGACTCTGTCGCTGCCGAGATGGCGAGCTTCATTAGGGCCTTGAACGAGGACGAACAGATCGACCTCGTCGCGTTGATGTGGCTCGGACGCGGCGATGGCACGATCGACGAGTGGGAGGATCTGCGTAGCCAGGCGGCTGAACGGCGGAACGGATACCGCAATCCGCGTTGGGAGACCGTGCGTTACCTGCTCGGCGAGCCGCTGTTGGGCGATCTCCTGGCCGAGGGCCTCGACAAGTTCGGAATATCCTGGGTCGATGAGGCGCCTACGCCCTGATAAGCAAATTCGGCAGGCGAAATAGGGGGTGATCGCGATCATCTATAGCATGTGCACCCCGGTACTTTACCGACGAGGGATGACACTTCGAAAAGCGAGAGTGGCAAGCGCCAATGAAAAGCCGACCCGTTTTCGATGTCTTGAAAATCAGGGGCGCGCCAACGCAAAAAAGAGACCCGCGCCCCTATCGACGGCGGTTACGCGAAAGAGGAGATGGTCTATAATGAGGAGATGGTCTATGTTGCCTGACTATCCGAAGCCACCTTACCCCAATCAGAAACAGCCGGTACCCGGTTGGACCGCCAAGATGGACCCGCGTCCGGATCATGGCGAGTACAGCTACAGGGGCTCAGGTAAGTTGAAAGGCATGCGAGCTGTAATTACGGGCGGCGACAGCGGCATTGGACGTGCCGTGGCAATCGCCTATGCGCGCGAAGGTGCCGACGTCCTGATCGCCTATCTGATCGAGCACGACGATGCGCAGGAGGTCAAGGCGCTGGTTGAGCAGGAGGGGCGTAGGGCTGTCTTGATCGCCGGCGACATTGGTAGTCCCGAGCATTGCCGCTCCATCATCAAGCACGCTGTCGGCGAACTCGGTGGCATCGATATACTTGTCAACAATGCAGCCCATCAGGCGACATTCGGGGATATTAGTGAGATCAGCGACAAGGAATGGCAGCTGACCTTTGAGGTGAATATCCATTCGATGTTCTACCTGACCAAGGCCGCTGTGCCTCACATGAGGCCCGGCAGCGCAATTATCAATACTACATCGATCAATGCGGACGCACCGAACCCCATTCTTCTCGCCTATGCGACCACTAAAGGGGCGATCCAAAATTTCACTGGTGGTCTTGCACAGATGCTCGCCAAGAAGGGAATCCGCGTCAACGCGGTGGCGCCCGGACCGATCTGGACGCCGCTGATCCCATCGACCATGCCTGAAGAAACGGTGAGGAATTTCGGCGCGCAGGTCCCAATGCAGCGGGCAGGGCAGCCCGCCGAACTTGCAACGGCTTTTGTCATGCTGGCGGACCCGCTGTCGAGTTACACTTCAGGAACAACGGTTGCGGTGACGGGCGGGAAGCCGTTTATCTGACAGCTCTCTGTTGGCGCAACGCTTGGCCATCCGAAAGCGTCCCCACCGGTAACGTTTGCCCGAATCGTCAAATGTTAAGCAGAAGTTGACGTTTGTCATCGCTATGATTCCGACGCTCATGGATTGAGCGTCTTGGCGAGACCGCGCGCTCCTTCAGGGTGTTCGTCCGGCTTGCCACCGTCGTTCGACAAGGCATGCGGAGGGTTGTGTGTGCGCATGAAGCCTGTCCAGACATTTGATGGTCTCGATTGCTAAGTCGTCGAACGCTAGCGAACATTGCGAACCGGCGGTTACTGCGCGATTGACGAATAATGCACTCGTGTTGGGGCATCGGTTGACGTTCTTTGGAATGCAGGTTCGATCATGAAAGTCGGAATCGTCGGAGCAGGCAGGGTAGGGTGTTCCTGTGCTCTCGCCATGGTAGTACGGGGGAGTGCCCGGACGATTGTGATCTTGGACCGAACGTCTAAGCGGGCGAAGGCGGTCGCCACCGATCTTCGCTACGGAGCGCCGCTCTGCCCAAAGACCACCATTGTTGATGGCGACTTTGAAGAGCTTGTCGATGCAGAGCTGGTGATGATTACCGCCGGCATCAACGAAAAGGCCGGCGGCGCCACCGAACGCGACGATCCGCAAGGCAGGTTGCGGTTGCTCGACAGGAATGCCGAAATCTATCAAGAGATCGTTCCACGCATTGTGCACGCCGCGCCTCGCGCCGTGATATTGGTCGTGACCGATCCGCCGGATCCGCTCGCCGATATTGCGCGCGCAAGCGCAAGCCATGATCGCGTGCTGAGCACCGGTACTTTTCTGGATTCCTTGCGCTTCCGCGTCCATTTGGCGGCGCATTTCGACATCGATGCCAATCAGGTGGAGGCGCAGGTGATCGGCGAACATGGGATCTCGCAGGTATTTCTCTGGTCAACCGCCCGGATCGCCGGCGTGCCGGTCGGCGAGATCGTCGGAATTCGTGGCCGCGTGCCTCACTGTTTGCGCCGGCGGGTCGAGGCAGACGTTCGTTACGCGAATATCTCTATCATCGAAGGCAACGACGCGAGCCAATTTGGCATTGGCATCGTTGCGGCGAGGATTGCGGAAATTGTTCTTCGCGATGAGCGAGCGGTGATTCCGATTGGCAGCTATAATGACAGGTTTCGTGTCACTCTGTCACTTCCGAGCGTCGTCGGGCGCGAGGGCGTGCTTCGAGTTTTCGAGCCCGAGATGTCCGCCGAGGAGCAGCGGGCGCTGGAACTCGGCGCGGCCAAGTTGAGGAAGTCGCTAGGTCGTCGGTAGACAGCCGAGGGGACGACGGGAAGCATGTTGTCGGGCTGCAGCGCCGAATGGGAAATTCGCCCGCTGTCAAAGCTGATTGAAAAACCAATCCGTCAGGAGGGTGCACAGCTCACGTGACCCTATGCTTCCACCCGCTCGCGGCTGTGGATGCCGCGAGTCCAGGCGTAACCCTGGCCATGCATCGACACGTGGGTTGCCTGGCTTACGACCAGGCTGCGCATGCACGCTGCGCGTAGTAGTCGGCGAGGGAACTCGGCACGTTGTCCGGTTGGCGCGCCGCGAGCGCGTCAAGAGCGCCATGACGATTCGATGTGGCAGCCTGAAAGGACCGAGCCGGTAGGGTTGGACCTGAAGTCCACGCCACGCACCAAGATGTCGCAACTTCGAAGGGCGGCGTGATAAAGATCATTTTCACGTATGTGCGAGAAAATCGCGCGAAACTGACGGCCATCAAGGGGGAGGCCGGCCTGCGCACGGCATCTTGCGGCGAGGAGACCGCTGCCATGATGATCGCCGCCGTGCAATCGAACCAGCCGCCCGCCAGCCATGTTATGAGCATCGCGAGATTCGAGCGATTTTTTCGGATCGCCGCCAGCCTCGATGTCGACAAGCAGGACCTCAAGCGCTACAGCGATTTCATCAACCAAAAACTTTATGATCTCCTGCTGCGGGCCCAGGCGATCGCCAAGGCGAACGGCCGTGTGATACTGGAGCCATTCGACCTGCCAATTACCAAGGGATTGCAGGAATGCATCCACGAGTTCGAGAGACTCGACGAAGAGATCGAGCTGCGGCCGATCCTCGACCACCTCGCCACACGCCCGCCGCTTGACCTTGCTTACGGTGAAGATGTCGAGGCTCGCCTACCGGAGATCGTGGGTGGTCTGAGCGTCGCGCTCGCGCGCACGTTCAATATCATCGATTCCGGGCTGAAGAATCCATCGGGCGTTCACTGGCGGAAGTGCTTTCGTATTTTCAATCTGCTGCTGTAGCTGCACGCAAGTGGCAGAGCAGCCAAACATCGCGACGCCTGTCGTCGAGCGAGGAGAGAGCGATGATCAGGGATGTAATGGTGTGGCTGGACGGCGGCGCCTCCGACGAAATTCGCCTGGCAGCCGTCGCCGATTTGACCCGGTGGCTCGAGACCCGCGTGGTCATCGGGTTGTATCTCAACGTTCTGCCATTGCCTGGGCCGATCGACGGCGACCCCATCGCCACAATTGTCGAGCATGCGCGCGAAACTGGCAATGCGATGGAGGAGGCACTGGCCAAGCGGCTGCGAATGCTGGATCGGACGGTCGAGATCCGGCGGTTCGATGTCTTGTCCGATGACGTTGCAAAAATTGCCGCGCGAGAGGCGCGCTCCGCCGACACCTTCGTGGCGCTTCGTCCCAATGGCGCGATGGATCCGGAGCAGCTCGTCGAAGGCGTGCTGTTCGGCTCGGGCAGGAATGTCTATCTGGTTCCCGAGACGGAGCGGCCGAAGATCGCCTTCGACCGCATTATGGTCGCTTGGAACGGGAGCCGGGAAGCGGCTCGTGCGCTTGCCGAAGCGATGCCGTTTCTGCACAAGGCGGAAAAAGTGTCGGTCATCGTTGCGACCGGCGAAAAGCCTACCGAGGAGGAAGCGGTTATGGGGATCGATGCCGTCAACCATCTTCGACATCATGGAATCGAGGCCAGCCTGCATCGCATCAAGTGCCGCTCCAGCGAAGTCGCGCCGCAATTGATGGCGGAGGCCGAGCGCCGGAAGGCGAACCTTATTGTCATGGGCGGATATGGTCATATGCGCCTGCGCGAGCGGCTGCTTGGCGGCGTGACCTACAGCCTGATGCATGAAGCGCCTGTCCCGCTGCTGATGGCGCACTAGCGTGGCGGGAACTCTCGTCTCCGACAGCGAGATTGCAAATGCCGACGATTGATGACCGCCGCGAACAGATGTTTCCCAAGCTGGCGCCGCATGAAATCGATCGTCTTCGCCGCTTCGGCACGGTGCGGTACTACCATGCCGGCGAAGCGCTGTTCGTGACCGGAGAAGTCGCGCCGGGCATGTGTGTGCTGATCAAGGGCTCGGTGCGGGTCGTCAGGCGCGATCCGCTAGGCCATTGCGCCCCGATTGTGGAGCAGGGACCCGGTGAATTCGTCGCCGAAGTGGGACAGTTGTCAGGCCAGCCTGCCTTTGTCGATGTTTACGCCATCGACGATGTCCAAGCGCTCTTGATCCCGCCGGAGAATTTACGTGCGTTGATGATTGGGGAGCCCGAACTCGGTGAGCGGATCATGCGGGCTTTGATCCTCCGCCGCGTCGCGCTGCTCGAGGCCGGCGCCGGTGGTCCGGTCCTAATCGGCCCGGAATCGAGCCCTGACGTCGTGCGTCTGCAGGGCTTTCTCGCCCGCAATGCGTATCCACATCAATTGCTAGATCCAGCAAAAGACCCCGACGCGGCGAAGCTTGTTCAGCAATATGCTCCAAATCCGGCAGACCTGCCGCTTGCCGTGTGTCCGAAGGGAACGATCCTGAAAAATCCGAGCGAGGCAGAGCTGGCGCGAGCGCTTGGAATGGTGCCGATCGACGACAAGAGCCGAACCTATGACGTAGCAGTCGTTGGCGCTGGCCCGGCGGGCCTTTCGACGGCGGTCTATGCCGCATCAGAGGGCTTGTCGGTCGTCGTCTTCGACGCCCGTGCCTTCGGCGGGCAAGCCGGGGCCAGCGCGCGGATCGAGAACTATCTCGGTTTTCCCGCCGGCATATCCGGCCAAGCGCTCACCGGCCGCGCCTACGTCCAGGCGCAGAAATTTGGCGCGCGGATGGTGATCCCTGCGGGCATATCGCGGCTCGATTCGAGTGAATCGCCGTTCACGCTGCACCTGGAGGATAGGCGGCTTGTGAGAGCCTCGACGGTGGTGGTTGCGAGCGGTGCCCGCTACCGCCGCCTCAACGTGCCGAATCTGTCGAATTTCGAGGGACGCGGTGTTTGGTATTGGGCTTCGCCGATCGAGGCACGCCTGTGTCGGGGCGAGGAGATCGTCCTAGTCGGAGGCGGAAATTCAGCGGGCCAGGCCGCCGTATTCCTGCGCAACTTCGCAAAAAAAATCTGGATGCTGGTCCGTGGACCAAGCCTCACAGAGAGCATGTCGCGCTACCTGATCGACCGCATTGCGAATCTCGACAATATCGAGGTGCTGACTCACACGGAGGTGGTCGCGCTTTATGGCAGCCGGGCAGGGCAATTGGAACGCATACGCTGGCGCAACAGCTCGACCGGCGAGGAAACCGAGAAGCCGATCCGCCACCTCTTCCTCTTCATCGGCGCGGAACCGGCAACGGCTTGGCTTAAGGACGCCGGGATCGCGTTGGACAGCAAGAATTTTGTGCTGACGGGATGGGACGCTCCCTCTACCATCCGCTCGAAGAGTGGCGCTGGCCGTCCGTTGCTGCTCGAAACCAGCGTAGGCGGTGTATTCGCCGCCGGCGACGTGCGATCCGGGTCGGTCAAGCGCGTGGGTGCTGCGATCGGTGAGGGTGCCGTCGTCGGGGCGGAGCTACACATTGCGCTTGCCAACGGCCGAGTGCGAGACGAGAGTGAGCGAAGCGCCAGTCAAGACGCGCGCGAAGCCGCAAGCGCACTTGCAGTCCAATCACCGCAGTGAGCAGCGGCGATGCCGAGATGCATCGTGGCCACGACTTGCGAAAATGACCATCGTCAAGGTCGGCAGCGGTCGACTGGATACGATCCCGTTCGGATATCGCGCTGCTGCCGCGACTACGAGTGCTGTTCGAATGCGATCATGAAAGCCACCGTCCCGGACGGTCGCGATTTCCAAACAGGCCACCGATATCTTGACGGCGGTCAAGGGACCGCTCGGCGGTTTGCGGCATCATCGGTTAGGGTCAGGGAAACCAGCGGAGAAAAATCCATGTGCGACTACAGCCTACATGCCGTTACGTCACGTCCCGCAAAGGTTGGAGAGAGTTTGGTGTCGACCAGCTTTTACGGCACAACGACCCGCGGCTTCGCCGCCAAAGACGAGCCCACCGTCGCCATTTGTCTGCTGCCCGGTACGGAACTAGGATTCGAGCAGGACGTAAAATACAATCGCAACTGGTTGTTGACCAAGAGCGCGGGCTTCCGTGTCGCCCAATTCTGCGTGATCCAACCGAAACCGCCGAAGCAGCACCACGATGCCTTGCTGTTTCCCGACGGCACCATCGTTCTTGTGAATCTCCTGTCGGAAGGACAGCAAGCTCGGGTGCTTCAATTGCCAGCCATCCGCCCGGCAAAGAAGAGCGGGGCTCACGCTGAGCACGCCCCTGTCTATGCGGCCGAGCAGGATGACCGCGTTGAGATCGAATCCGCTCAACAGTGATCATGGGCCTCGGCGGATAATTGGTGCTGTTCCCGTCCTCAGGGGCGCAGAGGGCGACGTGATATCGTCAACCCCACGGTCAGCCGTTCGTGAGAAACTTCCAGCCCTGCCAGAAGCCGCAATCCTGCGCCCTTGTCATCTTCGGTGTCACGGGAGACCTGACCAAACGGCTGGTGATCCCTTCGCTTTACAATCTTGCGGCAGCCGAACTATTGCCGGAAAGATTCTGCGTCGTCGGCGTCGCGCGCTGCGGCATATTGAACGAAGCGCTGCGCGAGAGCCTAATGAAGGGCCTGCATCAGTTCGCGACCCGTCCCGTGGAAGACAAGGTCGCGAATCGCCTTCTGGAATGCATCACCTCTGTCGAGGCCGATCCCGACGACGGCCCTTCTTTCGATCGTCTCAAGGAGCAGCTTGAGCGGCTGGAATCCGCGCGCGACACCGGGGGCAATCGGCTGTTTTATTTGGCGACACCGCCTGATGTCTTTGCGCCGATCGTGCGCCAGCTCGGCCGTCTCGGCTTGTTGAAGGAGGATCACGGCGCCTGGCGGCGGCTCGTGATCGAAAAGCCGTTTGGAACCGATCTGGCGTCGGCGCGCGCGCTGAATGCGGAATTGTTGAACATCCTCAACGAACACCAGATCTACCGAATCGATCATTACCTGGGCAAAGAGACCGTCCAGAACATCCTGGTGCTGCGCTTCGCCAACGGAATGTTCGAGCCGATCTGGAACCGCCATCACATCGATCACGTACAGATCATTGTGGATGAGCAGCTCGGTGTTGGCCACCGCGGTAGCTTTTATGACGCGACCGGCGCGCTGCGCGACATGGTGCCGAACCATCTGTTTCAGCTGTTATCGCTAATTGCCATGGAGCCGCCGAGACATTTCGATGCCCATAACGTGCGTTCGGAAAAGGACGGAGTGCTGGCGGCGATCCAGACTCAGAGCGAAGAGGAAGCACTGAAAAACTCCGTGCGCGGCCAGTACACTGCCGGGAAAATCGGCGACACCGAGATTCCGGATTACCGAAAGACTCCGGGCGTCAGGCCCGACAGCGCTACGGAGACCTACGTTGCGATGAAATTGAATATTGACAACTGGCGCTGGGCCGGAGTCCCCTTCTACCTGCGGACGGGCAAGGCGCTCGCCATGAAGCACACGGAAGTGGCGATCAAATTCCGCGAGACGCCCTTTGCGATGTTTCGATGCACGCCCGTCGAGCAACTGGCTGAGAACTATCTCGTTATCTGCGTCGAGCCGACCGAAGGTATCACGCTGCAATTCAACACCAAGGTGCCGGGGCCAGTGATCAGGATCGACGGCGTACAAATGAAGTTTCTCTACAAGGATTACTTCAAGTCCGAGCCCGCGACTGGATATGAGACCTTGATCTACGATTGCATGATCGGCGACAACATTCTGTTTCAACGCGCCGACGGCGTGGAAGCCGGCTGGCGGGCGGTTCAGCCGTTCCTCGATGCCTGGAAAAGAGTCGGCAGCAAGGGGCTGGAATTCTATCCTGCGGGCAGCGAGGGGCCCCCGGGGGCGTTCGAACTTTTGAAGCGCGATGGCCGAAGCTGGCGGAAGCTCTGACGGCGATGCGCTTGTGGAAACAGCCGCCGGGCGGTGTGGGCAAGGATCGAGTGTCGACCGCGATACCGTAGATCCGCTTACTCGTCGCTTATCAAGAGATATGAGCACCGGCAGTGCTCAAGGAGGCTGTGCTTCGACGAAGGGAATTTAGGGATTATATCTGAGAGCGGCAGCGCGGGCAGCGAGCCCAGGCGGCGGAGAGGCGTGTATGGCGCTCAAAATCGAAAACTATGCGATGATCGGCGACTGCAAGACAGCAGCCATGGTCGGGCACAACGGCTCGATCGATTGGCTGTGCTTGCCGAGATTTGATTCGGCTGCGTGCTTTGCCGCTCTGCTTGGCGACGCAGAAAATGGACGGTGGCTCATTGCACCGAAGGATGAGCCGATCGAGACGCTGCGGCGCTACCGTGCAGGCACGCTGGTCCTCGAAACGGAATTCAGAACGAAGGGTGGCAGTGCGACGCTGATCGATTTCATGGTACCGGCAGACCGCGCGGAGCTTGTGCGCATCGTTGTCGGTGGACAGGGGAGGGTGGAGTTTCGCGCCGAATTTGTGGCGCGCTTCAACTACGGGGAGACGGTGCCGTGGGTCACCCGGCTCAATGACGGCGGCATCAGCGCAATCGCTGGTCCGGAGCGTCTGGTGCTGCGTGCGGCAGCGGCACTTCATGGTGAGGATCTGAAGACAGTTAGTGAGTTTGCGGTCGAGGCAGGAGCGTCAATCCCGTTTGTTCTCTCCTACGGACCATCGTTTCAAGATCCCCTGGCGGCGATTGATGCCTTCGATGCTCTGAAGCGAACGGAGGCATTCTGGCGGGGGTGGAGTGATCGGTGTCCTGAGGTCGGCCCCTGGACCGAGCTGGTCAAACGTTCGCTCATTGCATTGAAGGCCCTGACCTACGCCCCGACCGGCGGGATTATCGCGGCCCCAACGACTTCGCTGCCGGAGCTTATTGGTGGAATCAGGAATTGGGACTATCGCTTCTGCTGGCTACGCGATGCCACCTTCACGCTGCTGGCCCTGATGCATCTCGGATACTATGACGAAGCGCGGGCGTGGCGGGACTGGCTCCTTCGCACCGTGGCCGGTAGCCCGGAGCAGGTTCAGATCGTTTACGGCGTAGGGGGCGAGCGCTGGCTGCCGGAGCTCACCGTTCCGTGGCTGGCGGGCTACGAGAGATCTTCGCCGGTGCGCATCGGAAACGCGGCCTACCAGCAGCTTCAGCTGGACGTTCTCGGCGAGGTCGCCGATGCCATGTTCCAGGCTAGGAAGGGTGGAATAGGTCTAACTGAACGTGGCCGAGCCCTGCAGCCCCTCATGTTGAACTATCTCACAAGCGCCTGGCGAGAAGCGGATCAAGGCATCTGGGAGGTGCGCGGCGAACGACAGCACTTCGTCCATTCGAAGGTCATGGCCTGGGTTGCGTTCGATCGTGCCGCGAAAGAGTTCGCCGCCGAAGGACCAATCCAGGCAGCTCGACATTGGCGAGCGGTCGCTGACGAAATCCACGCCGACGTGTGCGAACGCGGCTTCGACCGCGAGCTCGAAAGTTTCGTGCAGGCTTATGGGTCAAAACGACTCGACGCTGGCCTGCTGCTGATGCCGCTGGTTGGCTTTCTGCCTGCAACCGATCCGCGCGTGAGGAACACGGTGCGGGCCATCGAGAAAAGACTGTTGGTCAAGGACGAATTTGTTCTGCGGTATGAACGCGCAAATCCTGGTGACGGTCTGCCTCCAGGAGAGGGCGCATTTCTGGCGTGCAGCTTTTGGCTGGTCGACAATTACATTCTGCAGGGCCGCTATTTGGAGGCCCGCAAGCTGTTCGACCGTCTCCTCTCGCGTTGCAATGACGTGGGACTGCTCGCCGAGGAATATGATCCGTTCGCCGGCCGCATGCTGGGCAATTTTCCGCAGGCCTACAGCCATGTGGGTTTGATCTGTTGCGCCTTGAATCTCACCCGGGGAACGTGCCCTGCTGGGGAGCGCGCCGAGCCGCAGCGCCCGGCGATGCGTCCAATTGCGTAAGCCGAAGCGGGGCCGGACTGACGTAGACGTTCCTGCTGAACGGCGATCCACCGGCAGTGCCAACCAGCCATTCTGCTTCCTCGAATACGATTTTTGTGCTCCTGCGCGGTGGCGAAAGCGGGCAATCGTCAAAGACAGATTTCGCCGCTTGAGATGAGGTATTTAAGCGTCTCGAGCAAGCAAAGGAGTAATCAATGGTACTCAACGTGGTGACGATCAGTGGCAGCCTGCGCAAGGCCTCGTACAATACCGCGCTGATGCGGGCGCTTCCCAAGCTTGCGCCTTCGAATCTTCATCTGTCCGAGGCGCCGCCATATGACGGCATGCCTCTGTACAATGCGGACGTTCAGGCCGCCGGCTTTCCAGGTGAAGTGACGACCTTCGCCGATGCCATAAGGAAAGCCGATGGCATAATCATCGTCTCGCCCGAATACAACTGGACCATCCCCGGGGGCCTGAAGAACGCGCTGGATTGGGTGTCGCGCCTGGAAAATCAACCCTTCAGGGAGAAGCCAGTCGTCATTCAGTCCGCCACCGGCGGTCCCCTGGGCGGCGCGCGGATGCAGTATCATCTGCGAATGGCACTTACCTATCTCAACGCCTTCGTGTTTGGGACACCGGAAGTATTCGTCGGACTAGCCCAGACCAAATTTGATCCGCATACGCTGGAATTGAAGGACGAGCCGACAAAGAGGGTGATCGCCGATCAACTGGCGGCCTTCGCGAAATTCGCTGCTCGCTTTCAAGGGATGAGCAGATGAGCAGCTTTAACGCTGCCCTTCTGTCGGCACGTTCCCAGCAATGGTCCAGGATCGCGGTCCGCTGATTGTCGGTCAGGCGATCGACACACTCGTGCCTAGCGACATCGATTCTGATCCGAAGCCTGGCCAACTACATTTCATAAGCTGGCGACCCTGAGACATCAGCCTATAATTTTTTGTTGGCGCGTGCCTCGTCGCGCCCGCATTGACTGCCGTCTTCTCGGCCGCGTCAGCTAGGCATCACCGGGCCGAGTTATTCGACCAGCTGCGATGGCCGGTCGTCGGTTTATTGCTACGTAAAATTACGACATGGCGCATCCTGCGTGCGGCCGATATTGCATGAGTGCGTACGCTGCGCGGCACAGTCATACGACTGCTCACAGCATACATAAAAAAGAGAGCGGCTCGCGCCGACGAAACCAATGTTCCTGGCTCCATCTGATCCACTCAAAAAGTTCGCGACAATCAAGAGACCCGCATGCCCGAAGTGTGGACGCGCGATGGCCGCGGGCAGGACCGCACCAGGCGCGATCGGTTATCAAGAACTCACTTTTGCTTGCTCGACGTGCGGCCAGTCCACGACACTTTCAATCCTCATCGATCCGCTCAGGAGTGATGCGGTAGGTTGGCTTAAAAGCGAGCTCAGGCCGCCGAAATAGTCAGATGTCGTCTTGCATGCAATGGCAGAGGAAGCAGATCATGGTTGGACTAGAGCCGCTCAACGGCGAAGAACCCGAGAAGTGCGAGGACGATATTCAGCGCGCACTGCTTGGTCCGCGCGGCGTGCCCGGCGCTCCGGATCCGGCCGGGCTGACTCCACAAGGCGAAGAGAATACGCCAAAGCACATTGATTTCGGCACGGTACATAGATTGGCGATGGCCGCTGGTGGGCTGCTTTCAACTGGGCTTTGTGTCGGCTCAGGTCGAGCTATGTACATCCCGCACCATAATCGGCCTGACGCTCGCGGCGGGCATTCGCCGTGATCGACTTCGCTATGTCGGCCTTCGTGACCCTGTTACTGGTCGTCGACCCTGTCGGATTGGTGCCGGCGTTTCTCGCGGCAGCAGGTGGGCTCAGCGGCCGAGACAGGGCCCGAATCGCCGTCCGGTCTCCGCTGATCGCCGCGGTGATCCTGGTAGGTCTTGCATTATGCGGGAACTGGCTGTTGCGTCAGCTTGGGATCGGCATTCCAGCTTTTCAGATCGCGGGCGGACTTCTCTTGTTCGCCGTCGCCTACCAGATGGTCTTCGGCGACCGGCCGCACCGGGAGGCGCGCGAAACCGACAAGACGATGGCCGAGCATGTTTCGGATATCGCCGTCTTTCCGTTGGCTATCCCGCTGATGGCCGGACCGGGCGCAATTGCCACCACGCTATTATTGTCCAGCGCCGCAGGCACGACATCGAAACTGGTTGTCGTCATTCTGGTCATTCTGCTCGTGTGCCTGACCTGCATGATTTGCTTCGCCCTGGCCGTGCCGATCGCAAAAGCACTGGGCAACACTGGAAATGCCGTGCTTTCCCGGCTGCTTGGGATATTGCTCGCGGCTTTCTCGGTTCAGTTCGTATTGGATGGGGTCGCATCCGCTCACGCGAGCGCCTGAATGGTCGGTCGGCGCGTTGACGAGACGACCCGTCAATGAAGATATGTGCGACAGAAGCCGCAACTCCGCAGGCAAGATAGAACGCCAAATAGCGGCCATGACCCAGGGCTGCGGGCGGTTCCGGTACAGCGGGGGCAGACCCGTTCTCGCTATCCCCCGGTGACGGCGAGAACGGCTTCCTTGATCTTGGCTAGCCCGAAATGCCCGATCATCTCCAAATCGACATGCGGTAAATTGGGCATTTCATTTGAAATGACGGTTGCGTCAACAACTGCTGGGCCATCGATCGAGAGAGCTTCGACAACCGCTGCCATCAATTCCGACGGGCGTCTGGCCATGTATCCGTGGCCACCGCACGCACGGGCTAATGATGCGAAATCCGGGTTTGGAAAGTCGATGGCCTCGCGAAATGGCACCAGTCCGACGCTTTCGGCCTCCAGCGTGATCAGTCCGAGCGACGAATTGTTGTAGATGATGACCTTGACCGGCAGGTTGTGATGCACTGCTGTCAGGAATTCGCCCATCAGCATGTTGAACCCGCCATCGCCGGTCAGCGCGATCACCTGACGGGAGCGATTCAACGCCTGTATGCCATTGGCTTGGCCCAGCGCCGTTCCGACCGCAGCATTGTTGAAGGATCCGATGATCCGCTGCGTCCCAGTCTGACGGATCCAATTGGCGGACCATAGCGTGTTTAGGCCGGTATCCAGGACGAATATCGCGTCGGAACGGGCGAGATCGCTAACCGCACGGGCTACCACCTGCGGATGGATCTGATGGTCGCTCCGCTTGATATCAGCTTGCTTGTTGAGCATGGCGTCCCATTTCCGGCGCTCGTCGGTGACCTCGTCCCAGAATTCGGTATCGGTCTTCTGCGCAATCCGGCCGAGTAATTGTTTCAGCGTCGGCCGGACCGATCCGGCAACGCCTAGCGCAGTCGGAACGCGCCTTCCTAGCACCTGCGGTCGCTCATCAATCTGAATCACCGTGCTCTTGGTCGGGAGGAAGTTGGAATAGGGATAGTCGGTGCCGATCATCAGCAGCAGGTCGCAACGCATCACGGCGTTGTAGACGGCTCTCGTCCCGATCATGCCGAGACCGCCCATCCAGCGGGGATCGTCGTAGGGCAGGAGGTCTTTGCCCTTGACTGTATGGATCAGCGGAGCCTTGAGCCGGTCCGAGAGAGCGCACAACAGGTCAACAGAGCCGCGGCATCCGGCGCCGCACATCATCACAATCTTGTCCGCCTGATCAATCCGCCGGGCTAGTTCGGCGATCCTTGCCTCGCTGGCTGTGACTTCGGACCGCGGCTTCAAGGTTAGGATGCTGGGAACGCTGCCTTGCGCTTTCGCTGCGATCACGTCCTGCGGAAGCGTCAGATGTGCGACTCCGGGGCCGGCGTAGGCGGCGGCTATCGCCTGATGGATGACCGCCGGTGCCTGCGCTGCGGTCGAGATGATCTCGGTGTAGAGCGACACGTCGCGAAACAAGAGATCGGGTTCGCTGGTCTGGATGTAATCGGTGCCATGTAGCTTGCGCGGCATGTCGCCAGACAAGGCCAGCACTGGCGCATGATCGCGGGCCGCTTCATAGAGACCGGCGACCAGATGATTGCTGCCAGGTCCAGTGGTGCCGGCGCACACTGCGAGCGTGCCGGTGATCTTGGCCTGGCCGGCGGCGGCCTGCGCCGCGCCTTCCTCGTGGCGGACGCCGACCCACTCGATCTTGCTGCCTCGGACCACATCGGCCAGCGGATTAAGCGAGTCGCCGATCAATCCGAAGATGTGCCGGACGCCGATCTGTTCGAGGGCACTTACCAGAATGCCGGCAACTGTCTGTGACATGTTCCACTCCCAACTCTCGCCATCGGAGTGCGTTCAATGCGGCAGGCTGGCGCCGCCGCCGGCCATAGACCTTGACCGACGTCAACCCGTCAACGACGCGACGAAGTTGTGATAATTGCTGGCCCGGCCCCCTTGTTCCAAAGGCGCCTGTCGTCGCAATGCGCGAGCAGTTGGAGTAGTGCCAACCGCAGAAGTGGAACGTCGGAGTTCAGCGTTCGTCGAACGCCCTCTTAATCCTTAGGAGGAATTCGTCTTTGGTGCAGGGTCTATGCTGTATTCGCGTTTCGCCGAAACCCTCGATAACTTCGCGATTGCTGTAGCCGGTAACGAGGATGACCGGCAACGCGGGACGTGTAGTCCTGTTGGGGCAGGAACGACCGAATATCCTAAGGGGTCGAGCAATCGGAGAGTCGTCTAGAGCACCGCCGCGTCATCATCCACGACGAGGATAGTTGCCGTAGTATCGATTTCTGGCCTGAGACTGGCAATCGGCAACTGGTCGTGATCGACCCGATTTACTTCGGCAGACGCCTTATGTTTGGCTGGACGCTTGTGATTCAGCGCCGCGTCGTGTTCCGTCGCGCTCTCCGAGGACAGGTTGCACGGAGTTGACGACCATCAAGGCGATCGAAATCGGTTCGACGTTACCACAATGCTTACTTGTGGAAGAGGACGCGTGAGCCGGGTTTCTGCTGTGATCAACCGCTTCATTGTATTTCGCGGGAGAGCCAATCCGGCGTTGGCCCATTTGATTGCGCGCGAGCTGCGTTGTCGGCTCGGCTGCGTAGTGGCTGGCGCACAACCTGAATTCATCCTAGCGGCCACGCACGGACAGCTGGTTGCGAATGCGCGTGAGAAGCCGAGCCTTTCAGCCGTTCGCGAGGTATTGGTGACGGATTCGGTGGACGTGCACAAGGAGAACCGGCCTGAACAGCGAACGGTCTCTATTGCACCGCTGCTGGCCTCCGCCTTGGAGCGACCGGTGACCCACGGCCCGCGCGGCGAGCTTCAATCGAAAAGCCTGCGCCGAACGGCTGCGCAGGCAAGGGAGGAGATATGATGCCAGGACTGTTTCTCGATCGTCGAGACGCGGGCAGACGACTCGTCGAGAAAATTGCAGGCTACTCCCATCGCCCGGACGTGCTCGTACTGGCACTGCCGCGCGGCGGCGTGCCCGTCGCCTATGAGGTAGCCCGCGCGCTCAATGCACCTCTGGACGTTTTTGTGGTCCGCAAGCTCGGCGTCCCCGGCTATGAGGAGTTGGCGATGGGCGCGGTCGCGACAGGTGGCGTGCGCGTGCTCAACAACGAGATCATCGAAGCCCTCGGCATTCCCGCGCCTATCATTGATGCGGTTACGGCACGCGAGCGGCAGGAGCTGGCACGGCGCGAGCGCCTTTACCGTGGCAGCCGTCCGCAGCCCGACGTGCGGGGCCGCACGGTCATCCTGGTTGACGACGGGTTGGCGACAGGTGCCACCATGTACGCCGCGATCGAAGCGTTACGGCAGCAGGGGCCCGCGCGGATTGTCGTTGCGGTTCCGACGGCATCGCCCGACACCTGTGAGGAAATGAAAAGAAGGGCCGACGAGGTCGTTTGCGCAATCACGCCGGAGCCATTCCATGCGGTCGGTCGTTGGTATCAGGAGTTTTCACAGACGACGGACGAAGAGGTGCGCGAGCTGTTGGCGCGCCAAAGCAAGTCCGACGCTGAAGCCGCACTTTCTCCGGCGGCAGATGATGTGGTGGTCAATGCCTTGCGCGAGACTGCGTATCCGCTGGTCGGATCCGTGCGCGACTATGATCCGCTGATCGGGCGGATCGGTGAGGCGCGCTTTGCTCTGCTCGGTGAAGCGTCCCACGGTACCCACGAGTTCTACCGAGAGCGGGCCGAAATCACGAAGCGGCTCATCATCGAAAGGAAATTCACGGCGGTCGCAGTGGAGGCAGATTGGCCCGACGCCTATCGTCTCAATCGCTATGTGCGCGGCGCTGGCGACGACGTCGATGCGGTAGACGCGCTCGCCGATTTCCGTCGTTTCCCGACCTGGATGTGGCGTAACGCGGTGGTGGTCGAGTTCATTGAGTGGCTTCGGGCACACAATGATGGGCTGCCGCCGGGTGTCGAAAAGGTCGGTTTCTACGGGCTCGATCTCTACAGCCTGCACGCATCGATGAAAGCCGTGCTCCGCTACCTGGAGAAAGTCGATCCCGAGGCGGCGATCCAGGCGCGCGAACGTTACGCCTGCTTCGATCATGCCGGCGAGGATACCCAGGCCTACGGCCTGATGACGCGCCTGAACCTTTCCAGATCGTGCGAGGAGGAGGTTGTCAACCAGTTGCTCGAGTTGCAGCGCCGGGCGGCCGATCGTATGCGCCGTGGTGGCGCCTTGGATGATCATCTCTTCTATGCCGAACAGAATGCCCGCCTGGTGAAGAACGCCGAGGCCTATTACCGCTCGGTGTTCCTCGAGGCAGTGTCATCGTGGAATTTGCGCGACCGACATATGGCTGAAACGCTCGACGCGCTGGTCAGCTACCTTGATCGAAAAGCCGGTCGCGCCAAAATTGCCGTCTGGGAGCACAATTCGCATCTCGGCGACGCTCGCGCGACAGAAATGGGTCGGCGCGGCGAACTGAATGTCGGCCAGCTCACGCGCGAGAAATATGCCGACGACGCGGTTCTGATCGGCTTTACAACGCATCGTGGCACGGTAACGGCCGCTTCAGATTGGGGCGGTTCGGCCGAGCGTAAGCGCGTCCGACCAGCGCTGGCCGGCAGTTACGAGGCACTGTTTCATGCTTCAGGGCGCGACCGATTCCTGCTGATCATGGACGACAGCGATCTGGCGGTGCGGCAATTGGGCGTGCCTCGGCTCGAGCGCGCGATCGGCGTGATCTACCGTCCCGAAACCGAGCGGCAGAGCCATTATTTCCAGGCACGGTTACCGGACCAATTTGATGCCGTGGTGCATTTCGATGAGACATTTGCGGTCAAACCGCTCGAAACCACCGAGGTGTGGGAAGCCGGCGCACTTCCGGAAACATTCCCATTCGCGGTATGAGTGTCGTGTCTCGCAAGCGAAAAGGAAGCATGCCATGAACAGTCCCGCAGCTCAAATGATTGAGGGACAATTGGTCAGCGTCCCTGCTGGTTCGGTGACGCTCAATGGTAATCTGACCATCCCGGAAGACGCAGGTGCGGTGGTGCTTTTCGCCCATGGGAGCGGCAGCGGCCGCCACAGCCCCCGCAACCGGTATGTGGCCCGTGTGCTCAACGAGGCGAAGTTGGCAACCCTGCTGATCGATCTGTTAACGGTGCACGAGGACGTGGTCGATGCGCGCACGGCGCACTTGCGCTTCGACATCGACCTGCTCGCGGAGAGGCTCGTCGATGTAACCGACTGGCTCATCCAGTTCCCCGATACCAAGAATTTTCCGATAGGCTATTTCGGCGGCAGCACCGGGGCCGCAGCCGCGCTGGCGGCCGCAGCGCTCCGCCCGGATCCAGTAGGCGCAGTTGTTTCGCGCGGCGGCCGTCCGGACCTGGCCGGCGCGGCCTTGACGCGCGTTCGGGCTCCAACGCTATTGATCGTCGGAGAAGACGACAAGCAAGTGCTTGAGCTAAACCGAGCCGCTCTCGCGCAGCTGCGCTGCGAAAAGCAATTGGCAATTGTAAGGGCAGCAGCGCATTTGTTCGAAGAACCCGGAGCGCTGGATGAAGTGGCGCGCTTGGCGTGCGATTGGTTCAAGCGCTATCTCATCGTGGCTGCGTAAGCCACTGGGACCGGTTAGGCCGGCCCGATGTACTCCGTCGCAGGGAGTTTGATAGCGCTGATGGCCATCAAACCGAAGCTCCGAACCCGCGAGCAGGGACGATGAACTGAAAATCGAGATCGATCGCTTGGGAGCGTGGATTTGACGCCCGTCATGGCCGCGGCGCGGACACGGTCGCAGACTTCCGAAAGCTCGCGGCAAAGTCCGGCCGGCCGCGTGGATACTCATCCCGCCAGGCCACCGAACACCGATACGTCGCGGTATACAGTCCAGCTCGCGTTCAGCGAGCGCCTCGCGAAGCATCGCATACGGTCTGGAGCGCCTCGGTCTGGTCTCGCTACGCTTTCCATCGCTGGCTGGGCTTGCCACTGTCGTGCTGTTGATTGGCAGCATTAGGGATAGCGTGTATCAAGGTCGATGATTCCCTTAGCCAGCTGTTGCCGTCCGAGACACCCACGTTCAGGACGTTCGAAGAAGTGACGTGGCGCTTCCCGTCGAACGAATTCGACGTCCTCATCTTGTTATGACGCCCGTGATCATGGTGATCAGTTTTTCGGAAAGCATGCAATTGACGTTCGCGGGCCGCGACCGCGTCCACGGCATTGCGGATTTTTGCGCGGAAGCCTTGTGGTGGAACTAACGTCTATTCCGCGGCTTGGCGCAAATTTGCGTCCTGATCAGAATGTACCTTCACTTGCCGCGGCGGCCCCATCAGAACCGGCTGGAAGAACACCGCGGCCCACATCGTGCACAGCAGCGACAAGGCCATCAGCTTGCCCATGCTCGACATGCCGGGATAGCTTGACGCCCACATGCTCCCGAACGTAATCGCAGTGGTCATGGCGCTGAATAGTACCGCCCTGGTCAGCGTCGATTGTAGCAGGCTGGTTCTTCCGGCGCGCCACGCCATGACGTAATAGATCTTGAATGCGACGCCGACGCCGAGCAGCAGCGGAAGTGCGATGATATTCGCGAAATTGAGCGAGACGCCAATCAGCACGCAAGCCTCAAGCGTAAGGACGCCGGCGAGGAGGAGGGGGATAAGTGTCAGCAGCATATCAGTCAAGCGACGCAGCGCTATAAGAAGCAGAATGGCGATCGCACTGATTGCCAGAACACCTGCTTCGACAAACGCTAACAAGACTGTCCGCGCGGCTTCATAGAGGCTGATCGCACCCCCCGCCGCCGACGGTTCAACACGAAGTACTGCGGTCGCGAAATTGCGCAGCACGTTGGTATCGTTCGGATCGCCGTTTGGCAGCGCCTGAACGCGGGCTCTGCCGTCGGAGGATACCCAATTGCGCACGAGATCTGGCGGCATCGTCCTGGAAGTCACCGCATCCGGGTCAAGAGACTTGCGCAGAAGGTCGAGATCGTAAATCAGCGGTTGCACGATCGCGGCGTCAACCTTGGCCCGGATGCCGGCATCCGCGCTCGCGAGACGCCTCAGCAAATCCGAAACATGCCGTGCGGCCTCGGCGCCGGAGTCTGTTCCGTTTCCTGCGGCCAGGCCAAGAGCTTCGGCTGCGTTTTGAATAGCAGCAATATTCTCCCGATCGCTCGGCGCAGGCCGCAGCATCGGAGGATTGAGGGCTGGGCCAAGCTGCTTCGAGGCGGCCTTCAGCGCGGCAATTTTCTCGTCTTGATCGGCTGGGATCAAACTGCTCAGCGTCAAGGTTTGTGAGACTTCGGGAAGTGCCGCCAGGCGTTTTGCCGTTTCATCCGCTTTTTCGAGCGACGGCGCCAATACCTGAGCATCGTTGCCGCTCGCTTCCGGCTCCTTCTGTAACTCACGGTAGGTCACCACGGAAGGAGAATTCGGATTTTGCAGATCGACTGGATTGAAGTCGAACTCCAAATGGAACAACAGCGGTATACCGGCGAGAATGACGAGAAACGTGCCGACGATTACCGCAATGCGATGCCGTTGAAGGAAATTGTCGAGGGGTGAGAATGCTCGAAAGCCAACCGGCGCAGGCTCGCCCGGAGGCTTGAGCAGCGCCAGGCTCGCCGGCACCAACGTGATGCTGCAGGCGAATGCGATCAGCATGCCGCAACCGGCGATAAGGCCGAGCTCCGATAGGCCACGATAGCTGGTGGGCAGAAATGCGAAAAAGCCGATGGCGGTGGCCGCGGCGGCCAATGAGAGCGGATCGCCCGCCTTGCGGGCAGTCCATCGCAAAGCCTCGTATAAATCAGGATGCTCGTGTCGCTCGGCGCGATAGCGCACGCTGAACTGAATGGCGAAATCCACCCCGAGGCCGACGAACAGCACGAACAATGCGATCGAGATCAAGTTGAAAGAGGTGATCAGGACAAGGCCGAGAGCGGTCGTGGCGGCAAGCCCGACCGCCAAGCTGAAGAAGACCGCGGCGATGATTTTCCAGGAACGAAGCGCCAGCCAGAGAATGATCAGAACGCCGAGCACCGCCGTCAACGTGTCGCGGACAGCGCTATATTTGATGACCGAGAATTGATCATCGTTCATTGGCACCTCACCGGTTAGATCGACCGTCGCGCCGAATTTGTTTTGCAAGTCCAGATCGGCGGCGGCGTGCCGTATCCCGATTTCCGCCTTGTGACCGGGCTGAAGCTCGGAAAAATCGAGCTTGGGTTGAACTCCAATAAGGTGCCGTAGCCGCCTTGCCGGTGGCGGCTGCTTTTCCAACAGTTCCTGCCAGGAGAATGTGGCCGGCTTCCCCGACAGAGCCTGACTTAGTGTTCGATCTGCCAATGACAGAGGCCACGCAAGCTGATCCAGAGTGATCCGTCCTGCCCGGATGCCCTCGGCCGCAGACGAGAGCGCCGTCGTAACGCCGCGCAGACTCGGGTCGCTTGCGAGCACCGCAATGAGCGGCTGGGCTCTCGTCAGTCCCTCCACGGTCCTTTTCACATCGGCCGGAGACCCGAACAATAATCCGTTGCGCTCGAAAAAGTCCCCGCCGTCGAGTTGTTCCACTGTTGGAAACAGATCAGCATTTTTCGAGAGGGCCTGCGCCAGCGCGCTAGTCGCACGTTGCGCGTTTTCAGGCGTCGGGGCTTTCACGACGATCAGAATGCCTTTCCTCGGAAAAGCCTCGGACAATTCCATCTCGCGCTGACGCCATGGCAGATCCTGAGAAATCAAACCCTTTATATCAGTATTGATCGAGAATCGGGCGGCATCAAAGGCCGCGGCTCCAAGCATCAGCAGCGCGCCGACAATAACGATCGTCCACCGATTGCGAGCGCAGAAATCGACGATTTGCACGATCACTAAATGAATCATAGCCGACACCAGATCTCCATTGCTACGCCAGGATCAAGATGAGCTTGGGATCGATCAAGCGTCGCAATTTGCGAGCGTTCGCATCTACCGCAGTCGAGTTTTTAGCATCATGGTGTTGCTCGACGGAAATGTCGTTGACAAGCATCAAATGTCCTCCGATGCAGGACGTGCGTCGCCAACCGTCGCCGCTGCCATTTTGGTCCCCGCCACATCCTACGCAACGGCCGTCGTCGTCTAGATCTGTTTGATCTTTCGTAATTGACGTCCGTCATTTTCAGACCCTTTGTCAAGGCGCTACTCAAGACGGAAAGCCGAAACCCAGTCCGCTTTGGCGCTCGAATCTTTGGATAGGGTACTTCTGTTATGACGACCGTGGACCGGCGCGATCTGCTTTGCGATTGGCGGTGCGGAGCTGCGGCCGGTTGCCCGTGGTACGGGAGCCGGCGATCGCCACCAGGGCCGTTGAATATCCCAAAGGCACCGATCCAATCGTGCTCGGCGAAAGCGTGAACACCTACGACCTGCGGCTACGATCCACCGAGTGGCATGCAGGACCCATTACCGAATCCGGGCGGAAAGAAAGGACGAAAGCGATGGTGCGCATGAAATTCCTTTGCGACGCGGATCGATGCATCGACTGCAACGCCTGCGTCACCGCATGCAAGAATGAGAACGAGGTGCCTTGGGGGATCAACCGCCGGCGGGTCGTCACCATCAACGATGGCAAGCCCGGCGAGCGCTCGGTGTCGATGGCCTGCATGCACTGCACCGATGCGCCCTGCGCGGCCGTCTGTCCGGTCAGCTGCATCTATCCGACCGAAGACGGCGTCGTGCTCCATTCGAAGGATCTGTGCATCGGCTGCGGCTATTGCTTCTATGCGTGCCCATTCGGCGCGCCGCAATATCCGAAGGTCGGCAATTTCGGCTCGCGCGGCAAGATGGATAAATGCACCTACTGCGCCGGCGGCGGCGGACCCGAAGCGCCGGGCAGTGCCGAGGAGTTCGCAAAATACGGATCGAACCGGTTCGGCGAGGGCAAGCTACCGATGTGCGCCGAAATGTGCTCGACCAAGTCGTTGCTGGCCGGTGACGGCGAAGTCATTGCTCAGATCTACAAGGAACGCGTATTCAAGCGGGGTTATGGTTCTGGCTCATGGGGTTGGATGACTGCTTATGGCGAGGCAGTTCGAGTTTGAACCGCAACGCGGGGTGGCTGTGAAGAGTTAGGCGGAAATGCGGAGAGGTTGATCGTCATGGCGTTTCCCGTACTTGTTCGCCTTCTTGTCGTCGCGGTCGTGCTCCTTTCGATTGCCGCGGCGGTTCCGGGCCAAGCGCAAAAACGCGGGCCGGATGGCGCCCCTAACCCAACAGCCAGCGTCGTCGATGAGCAGACGCTCCTGAAGCAGGCCCCCCGTGTCGAAGGCCGGGTAGATATTCCCGACCCCAAGGCCGGTGTTTTGATCGAACCCGCCGGACGAACGTGGCAGTATGTCCATGATGTGCTGCTGCATCGGGCCAGCGCGGTCATAATCCTCGGCACCATCGCGATCCTCGGATTGGCGTACTTGATTGTGGGACAGATCCGGATTGCCGAGGGGCGCTCGGGAAAGAAAATCCTCCGCTTCACGGCGTTTGAGAGATTTGCGCATTGGCTGACGGCGGTGTCGTTCGTCGTTCTTGCCTTGACCGGCCTTAACATCACCTTCGGCAAGGTTTTGCTGTTGCCGGCGATCGGCCCGGACGCGTTCGCGCTCGTCTCTCAGGCGGCAAAGTACGTGCACGACTTCACAGGCTTCTCGTTTGCGATCGGCCTCGTCCTAATTGTCGTGATCTTCTTCAGGGACAACCTTTTTGAAAAAATTGACCTCGACTGGATCAAGCAGGGAGGCGGCTTCATCAAGAACAAACATGCCCCAGCCGGGCGATTCAACTTTGGCGAGAAGCTTGTCTTTTGGCTTTCCATGGCGATCGGCGCTGCGGTCTCCGTATCGGGGTTCCTGTTGCTGTTTCCTGTTTATGGTTTTGGCATCGCCGGGATGCAACTCGCGCAGATCGTTCATACTGTGGTGGCCGTTCTGTTCATCGCCCTGATCTCGGCTCACATCTATATCGGTACGATCGGAATGGAGGGGTGCATTCGAGGCCATGGGCACCGGCGAGGTCGATCTCAACTGGGCTAAAGAACACCACGATCATTGGATCGCTCAACAACTCGCAAACGAAGACCGGTTGAGACAGCCTTCGGCGACTGCGGCGGAATGAGCGTTGGCAGCGCGCTTCGATCCCAGCCGGCGCGCTGCATCTGGCGCATCGTCACCCCGCATAAGGAGAAATTTCCGGCGGTCCGAAAGGAGGCGCTTCATTGAGATCGACAGCTCTTGCGGTAATTCCGGTTGGCGTCTTGGTTGAACGGCGCAAGGCGAAAAGCGTCTGGGCCGACTTTCTGTGGGGACCGGTTTCAGTGCTTGCCGGAACACCAACGGCCGCACCTTGGACACCAGTCGACACGCGAGAGGACGCGACCTTGTTTTTTGTAGGTCAAGCCGTGATCGAACTGCACCGAACCGAGACTGCCAACTATCACGACAACCTCGCGTCGGGAGCACCGGCGTTATGGACAGCCTTGCGTCCAGTTGCATCGGAGCGAGGGCCGCATGAGATCCTCGCCGTAACGGCCGATCCAGCCGAGGGAGAAGGGTTCACCAATGCAGGGACCAACCATGTGGAAGCCGTGCCAATGCCGCCCGACATCGTGAAAATTGTGGCCCAGTTCATCGTCGAGCATCATGTCGATCGTCCTTTCGTCAAGCGCCAACGTGATCAGAAGACGTCCCCGCATCGGAAGGTAAGAGAGCGCGAGCGATAGCGGAACGCGATAGGGTCATTTTGCGAATGTAACCGAAAATAGGAGAAACAAAATGCGCGCCTTCGTCGTCGCATGCTTTGTCGCCGGCATTATTGCTGCGGGGGCGGCTGCTGTTCTCGACAATTTTGTGCAGGAATCGTCTGCGGCAGCACTGACGGAACCGGGCGTGAGAATTTAGCGCGGGTTCTTCGGCCCCTTGGAGGCCCAAGTGCGCATGATCCCTGAGTGCGTGCAAGGAGAAGTTCCATTTCAACCGAGTTCGAACTGAAACTAGCCGCGCCGCCGGAGGAGTTGGAAAAGGTGAAGCGCGTGCTCCTGGCGATGCCCACCGCAAAATCGGAGGCTCGGTCGACGCTAGTCAGTACGTACTACGACACACCTGGGCTTGCGCTCCATCGCGAGCGGCTATCGCTTCGGATCCGCAGGCAGGGCTCGGAGTTCGTCCAGACCGTCAAGGTCGAAGATCCAGCTCGGTTCGATAACGATGGTGTCTAGCGACTTCTTGCGATGTCCAGGTGAGAGCCCCATGTTCGGCCGCGATCTGCTCGACCGACTACCCACTGACGTCAGGGCCCGGCTTCGAAGGCGCGCGCAGCCAAAATGGGTTGCGCCCATGTTAGCGACGCTCACGAATGACGTCTTCTCGCGACAGGGATGGCTATTTGAACCGAAATGGGGCGGGGAGCGCTGCCTAGCTTTTCGCAATGGTCGCGATCTGAATCTCTTTTCCCGGAATCGAGTTCGACTGAATGCAAAATATCCCGAAGTGATCCAGGCGATCCATCAGCAGGGAGCCACGTGCTTTATTGCGGATGGCGAGATTTTCGCGTTCAGATGGCCAGAACACCAGCTTCGCAAAGCTGCAAGCTCGCATGCAGGTGGAGCATCCGCCGACCGAGCTGATTCGCAAGGTGCCGGTATGGTTCTATCTTTTCGACCTGCTCTACCTGGACCGTTACGACATCCAGCGGGTTCCACTCCGCTACCGAAAGCAGGTACTTCGCAAGGCCTTTGACTTCCATGACGCCTTACGGTTCACGGAACACCACACGACCGAAGGCGAGGACTGCTACCGGCAGACATGCAAGACGGGAGGGGAAGGTATCGTCGCAAAGGACGCGGACAGTGTGTATGTGTCCAGGCGAACGCGTGATTGGCTTGCAAGCGAGAGCAGGAGTTCGTCATTGGCGGTTACACCGATCCACGAGGGACCCGCAGCGGGTTCGGAGCGTTGCTGCTGGGTTACTTCCGCGGTGGAAAGCTCGTGTATGCCGGGAAGGTAGGGACGGGGTTCGCCGACGATCTGCTGAAGCGTCTCCGCAAAAAGCTCGCTCGGCTGGAGACGCCGATTTATCCCTTTGCCGGGGATGGGTTGCCGCGGCGCGGCGTGCATTGGGTGAAGCCGAAGCTCGTCGCGCAGATCGGATTCACCGAGTGGACGGCAGGAGGTAAGCTAAGACACCCTCGGTTTCTAGGCCTGCGGGATGACAAGCGGCCGGAGGATGTCCCTCGTGAGGACTGATGTGCGATGAGGCAAAATCGCTAACCGCCGGCGGAACTCTAAATCAGTCTAAAGGACAACCAGTGTCGCTCGCAGCATATCGAAGCAAAAGAGCCTTTACGGAAACGCCCGAGCCGGTCGGACGAGTGCGGCGAAGCGGTTGTACGCGCGCCTTTGTGGTTCAAAAACACGCTGCCAGCCGGCTTCACTATGATTTCCGGCTCGCCGTAAATGGGGTCTTGGTGTCATGGGCAGTGCCAAAAGGTCCGTCAATGACCCCTGCGGACAAGCGCTTGGCCGTAAGGACGGAGGACCATCCGCTCGAATACGCGAAGTTCGAAGACATGATCCCGCCCGGTCAATACGGAGCTGGGATCGTGATGGTGTGGGACTTGGGAAAGTATGAGCCGCTGGAAGATCAGCCGCCAGAGGAGCAACTGGCTCTCGGCAAAGTCCAAATCGTACTGCAGGGCGAAAAACTGCGTGGCGGCTTCACGTTGATCCAAATTAAAAAGTCTGGCCGAAGAGACTATTGGTTGCTCATCAAAAGTCGCGACGAGTACGCTGATCCGTCGTGGGATATCGATAGCGCTCGTTTCGATCGCTCTGTTCTTACCGGCCGTACTATGAAGGAGATCAAGGAGGGCAAACCAGCAAAGCCTCGACTTGGCCGGCACCGTGTCTGAATGCAGCCGCGCCTGCCGATCGGAGCGGCATCCGCCGCGTAACGTTGCGGGCTTGACCTGTGCCTGGTCTAGCTTCCAACGCAGGCGATCTCCCGGTTCAGCGACCGACGTGCCCTCGCAATTCCGGATGTAGTTCAGCTCGAGCTGCAGTAACGATGCTTGCGGCATCGTCCTGCGAGAAACCGCAAACAAGAAGCACTTGGTCAGCCAGCGCGAGGCCGGCCGCGATGTTCTCTGGAAACACGGTGCTGACGCCCGCCCGCCTCAGCGATGAAAGTTCCTGATCATCGGTTGCACTTACGATAGAGGATGCCGCTGGATTTTGCTGGCGCACAAAGTGAAGAATGTGTTCAATCAAATGACGTCGATCGAAGGTTACAACGACGAGTCGCGCTCGGGCGACGCCGGCAGCTTCCATAACCCGTTTGCGGCCCGCGTCCCCGAAAACGACCTTGTGTCCGGACTTTTTTGCCCTGCGAAAGCGCATCAGGTCAGACTCGATCGCAAGGTAAGGAGCCTTTGCGGCCTCCAGCACGAGCGCCACTGGGCGACCCACGCGTCCGCAGCCACACAGGATAACGTGATCGCTGAGATCTCGGCTTTCCTCGCGGATGGCAGCTTCTTCGGCACGTGCTTTGAGGTGATGTGAAGCACCGCGAGCGAGTTCCGCAAATCGGGAACTCGCTTGAATCAGCATTGGGCCAAAGGCCATGGACACCGCTAGGGCCAAGAGAGCGGGCTGCCCGACGCTCGCTTCCAGGGCATTCACTCGCATCGCCTGTGTGAGTAGAAGTAAACCGGCTTCTCCGCCGTGTGCCAGAATGAGGGCAGCTCGCGCTGCGATCGGTGCTGGCCAGCGCATGATTGCACCAACCTGGATCATGACGAAAGCCTTTCCTAGTACGCATACGGCTATCCAGGCGAGGACGCTTATGGGCGCCACAACGATGGTTGAGGGATCCACCTCCATGCCGACGGTGACGAAGAATAGGCCCAACAGGATGTCGCGAAAGGGTCGGATATCGTCCTCTACCTGATGACGGAAGTCGCTTTCGCCGACCACCATACCGGCGAGGAATGCTCCGATCGGCCCCGAAAGACCGGCTACATGTCCGACGAACGCCGTACCGAGCGCGAGCAACAGAGCGGTGAGCAGAAATAGATCCGCCGAGTTCGTCTGAGCAACCCAGGTAAGCCAGGTGCGAAAAACCGGTTTGCAGACGATAGCCGCAGCGCCGAGTGCAATCGTCGCTGTAGCGAGCTGGCGCAGAGCTCCCAACGGTTCCGGCCCACCCCCTAGCTGCCACCCACCCAGCACAACGAGAAAGGGAAGGACAGCAAGATCCTGAAAGAGCAGGATTCCCAGCACGAGGCGGCCTTGTTGGCTGCTGACCTCCCCCTGGTCGACCAATTGCTTGAGCGTGATGGCGGTCGATGACATCGCAACTGCACCACCGAGCATCACCGCGCCGGATAAGCTCACACCCGAAAGCGCCGCAATTCCCGTCACGATAATAACGGTAAACCCGACTTGCAGACTGCCGGCGCCGAAAACGTCGCGGCGTGCGGCAATCATTGCCGATAGCGAAAACTCAAGGCCCACCATGAACATGAGGAGAATGATGCCGAGCTCGGCCAAGAATCTTGCTTCATTGCTTGCGGCGATGAGTTGCAAACCGTGCGGTCCGATCACCAAGCCGGCCAGTAGGTAACCCCCGGCCGCCGGAAATCTCAGACGCGCGACCAGGCTGATGGCGCAGACCGAGGCAAGGATCACGACTAGCGTCTTGATCAGCAGGTCGTCGGCCATGCGCAGCTCCGATACGCGTCGCACTCAGCTTCATTGTCCAGATTTGTCAGCGCCGTGATGAGCATCAAGTTCCGCCAATCGGAGAAAAGTTCAACGCTCAGCGGCTGACAACCGTCAATGCGATGAGGCGGATGAAGGGTAAGCCTTTCGTTCCGAAGGCTATGGCAGTCGCGCCGCGCGGCAGAAATGCGCGTGACGGCGCAACTCGGAGTCACTGGATATGGCCACGTTCGAAGCAACCGATACTATCACGGTGATTGAAGGCTATGACGCGGTCCGCGTCTTTCTCGAGGCCGTTTGGCGTCGCCATGGTAGGCCCGTCGAGCAGATCGCATTTTTGCTCGGCAGCTTGAAGTGGGCTGACGGGGCGCCAGTCGATCCGACATCGTGGCAGGACTGGCAGGCAGCCGTCCAAATGGCGGTGTCAGCCGGATCCTGCGAGATTGCCGCAAGCAGATGATCGCTTTGCTGCAGCGTGAGCGCTGGACCCCGGTAACACGCTGTCAGGCGCGGCGAGGTCGTTCTCTTGTGAAGGTGGAGTGCAAAGGCAGTACGATGTTCCGCACAGGTGCACCGCTCATCTCTGGCTGACGCAATCCTTAGCGTCGCAAGCGAGGGCTAACGATCTGCGCGCAACTCGACGAAATCCGCCATGTTCCGTTGATGCTCGTCAAGGTGACCTTTCTTCGCAATGGACAAGAATGGCGGCGCTAACGGTACCTGCCAATCCGCAAATGGCCGATCCGTGGCACTTTCACGCGACGGGAGCGCGTCATGCCAACCACTATTTGCCGTCTCTATGATTCACATGCTGACGCACGCCGGGTCATCATCGCACTTGAGGTCGCGGGCCTGCCGCCTTCGGAGACCAGCATGATTTCGAACAATTCCGATACCTGGTACAGCGCTACCGAGAGCACGAATGTTGTGCCTTTGCGGAAACCGCGTACAAGCAGCGAGACCGCCCGCGACAGAAAGTTCGAGGGTGCGGCCGTTGGGGCTGCAATCGGCGCAACGGCGGCGACAGCTGCCAGTCTCGTTACGATGTTGGCGCTTCCCGGGATCGGCGCAGTGGTGGGCGTGGGATGGCTTGCGGCCATGTTGGGTAGCATGGCGATCGGTGGCGTTACCGGGGGGCTGCTGGGAGCGCTAACCAATGCCGGCATCAGCGAAGAAGATGCGCACGTCTTTGCGGAGGGCGTTCGCCGCGGAGGAACATTGGTCGCCTCGCGGGTGCCTCCGGCAGATGTGCCGCGAATAGAGCCGATTATGAACCGGTCGGCGGTAAGGCTTCAGGAACGTTGCGAGCTATACCGCAGGTCGGGCTGGCAGGCGTTCGATCCAACGGCCGTGCCCTATACCGCTGACCAGGTACGGAACGAGCGCGCATTGCATGCGAATTAGCAGGCCTGTCGGCAGCTGACGTTCAAGGCCGCTCGATCAGTCGAAATGAACCGCACAGGAGTAAGCCATGAGCTATTACGATTTTGATGCTCGCAAGTCACGCGACGCGGGCTTTCCACCATCGGTCGCCGAGATCGACGCCGGCTTGCGGGCCCATATGCAACGCATCTACGGCTATATGGCCGGCGGCCTCGCGCTGACCGGCCTCGTCGCCTACCTGGCCGCGGCTTCCGGTTTCTACCAGTCTATCGCGGCGACGCCATTGATTTGGCTTGTCATGCTGGCGCCCCTCGGCTTCGTGCTGGTCTTGAGCTTCGGCATCCAGCGCATGGCCGCCGGAACGGCGATGCTACTGTTCTGGCTCTATGCCGCCGTCATGGGGCTGTCATTGGGAGGCATCTTCCTGGTGTTCACCGGGGAATCGATTGCGCGTGTGTTTTTCATCACGGCGGCGACCTTCGGCGCGATGAGCCTCTACGGCTATACGACCAGATCCGATCTCTCTCGCTTTGGATCGTTCCTCATGATGGGACTGATCGGTATCGTGATCGCATCCCTCGTCAATATCCTCATCGGATCGAGCGCGCTTCAGTTCGCTATCTCGATCATCGGCGTCATCGTGTTCGTAGGCCTCACTGCCTACGACACCCAGCGCATCAAGGCGATGTATCTTGAATCCGACAGCGGCGAAATCGCCGGCAAGAAGGCCGTGCTCGGCGCGCTGGCACTTTACCTTGATTTCATCAACCTCTTCATGATGCTGCTCCAATTGTTCGGCCACCGCCGCGACAGTTAGGCGGCGCACGGATTGATAGCAATGACACGTATTCTAATCTTACTAGGCGCGCTGATCCTGGCGGTTGGCCTGCTTTGGCCCTATCTGAGCCAACTTGGATTGGGGCGGCTGCCCGGCGACATCGTCATCGAGCGGGGAAACACGACGTTCTATTTCCCGATAATGACTTGTATACTTATCAGCTTGGTGTTCAGCCTCGTTCTTTGGGTCGCGAACCGTTGACGCGGCGTCGTAGCGAACGGGCGGTATGCCGGGCCCCATGCGACACCTGTATTTGCAGCAATCGCTTGTGCGCGCGTCGGCGACGACGTGGACATGCGACCTGCCGCGTTGACGATGATCAATTTCCGAATTGTCTTTGTACAGCGTTGCAGGGCGAAACGACAAAGGCTGCAGGCGATTCTTGACGGCCGCCAATGTGGGCCATTTGCCATGCGGCTAGAGTCAGCGTCGCTGCGGGCTGGCGTCCGGGATCTCGGACACCGGTCGTTGACTCGTCACAAGTAAAGAAGCGGAGGTCTCACGATGAAAAAAACAATGATTGCACTCGCGGTCAGCGCGACGGTGGTCGTCGGCTCGGTGGCAAGCTCAACCCCGGCGGACGCTGGATGGCGTCATGGTCATGGATTTCCTGTCGCTCCGGTCGTCGGCGGCCTGGCGGCGGGCGCACTCATTGGCGCCGCACTCGCAGCGCCGAGGCCATACTATTATAGCTACGCCTATGAGCCCGTCGATTTCGGGCCGTACTGTCGGGTTAGGCGTGAACGCTTCTGGGACGGTTGGAGGTGGCGGGTTCGCCGGATCGAAGATTGCTACTGAGGCGGTCCGGCAAGGGAAGCCTGGCGAGGGTGACGTCAGGCTTTCCCTAGATCTGTCGGAATGACTATCATTCCGCCGCTACGTTGCATCGTTCAAATTGCGGCTCGCCGATTGATCGTCATCAATGCCCGGCGCGCCGCGAGTCTTGAAACTGCGCTCAGGGCTGCATCGCATATTTGCTGGAACGGTTAGATGATCAAGGACATTATCGTCAATCTCGAGCATCAGGTCACCCGCGATCCTGCCTGCGAGTTTGCCATTTCAATTGCGGAGATGTTTGGCGCCCACCTTGCCGGTGTTGCCTTCGCTTACACCCCGGATTTTCCGGGTTACACCGTGATGGAGCTTCCGCCTGATATCCTGGCCCAGATGGTCGCGAGCAGTGAAAGATCTGCGCTCGCAGCGATCGAACGCTTCGACGCGGTTACCGCGCGTAGCCTGGTTTCGGCGGAGCACCGGTTGCTGAGGGCGATAGGGGCGGAGGCGCCCGCGATCTTTGCGGTCCTCGCCCGTCGCTTCGATCTGAGCGTGTTCATGCAATCCGAGCCGTCTCGCGCGAACAACGATGACATGATCGAAACGGCGCTGTTCCAGTCAGGGCGTCCGCTGATTGTTGTGCCTTACGTCCAAAAGGACGAGTTGAAGCTCGATCGCGTGGTGTGCTGTTGGGACGGCAGCCAGGTGGCGGCACGCGCCTTCAACGACGCGTTGCCGCTGCTCGCGAAGGCGACGGCCGTGGATCTCTTGATCGTGCTGAACGGGAAGACCAACGCAGAGAACAAGGAAGTCCGTGGTGTCGAAATGGCAGCTCACCTCGCGCATCATGACGTCAAGGTCGAGATCGCGACTGTTGCGGCCCCTGACATCGATGTTACCAATGCCATCCTTTCCTATGTTGCAGATAATTCCGGGACCCTGATCGTGATGGGTGGTTACGGTCACGGGAGGTTGCGCGAAGTCATTCTGGGCGGCGTGACCCGCGATATGATGAAATCGATGACGGTGCCGGTGTTCATGTCGCATTGAAGGGAGCCACAACCGCCTGCGTCCGGAGTGAGATCGATGCGGCCCGGTCTTTACGCATTTGGTGTCGCCGCCGCCTTCCTCGGCGCGACGATTTACATCGGCCTTGTCGAGCAGCCAGCGCGGCTCAGGCTCAACGGTCGTGCGATGATCCAGGAATGGAAACTGAGTAACCGCCGCGGCACTCTGGTGATGTCGGGCTTTGCCGTCCTGTCGGCCGTGATTGCTCTTGTACAGTTCAGGCAGAGTGGCGACGTTCGCTGGATCATTGGGGGCACCACGATTCTGGCAAGCTGGCCGTATGCCTATTTTGTAATGATGCCGGTGAACGTCTGGCTGTTCGCCGTTCAACTCGGAAAGCCGGTTTCGCCGGTGCGTAGGCTGATGCGGGAATGGGGGCTCTTGGAATGGGGACACGTCCTGATCGGATTCGCAGCCTGTAGCGTCTTCGCGTGGGTGCTGGAAATGCCGCCCTGATTGATCGCCGTCAATGTCGGAGTGCTGCGCTTCGGCCAAGGTCTCTCATACTACAGGCGAGCGAAGGGTTCTGCCGGCGAGGGCCGATGCTGCATATCGATATTCCGACGTTGGAGGAGTTCAGGGCGCTGGCGCAGATCAAGGGCGAGACCTGCGTTTCCCTGTATCTCCCGACATCTCCCTTGGGGAGTAACGCCCAGCTTAACCGTACTGCGTTCAGGGACTTGGCCAGGGACGCGCTATCGCAGCTCAGGGCAGGGGGTGCCGACAAGACCAAGATCGCTGCCTTCGAGGGGCATTTCGATCACCTCGCGGGCGTAGAGCACAATGTCCAGGATGAAGACAAGATCAGAAGGCTCCAGCGTCGAAGGCCGGATCCGGTCGATTCGTTCTGGCATTACCTGTCTACTGGCCTGGCGGTGCTCACCACGTCCGCGACAATGCGAACGTTCCGCCTGCCGGATTCGCCAAAGCCACTCGCCGAAGTCGCGGACCGCTTCCATCTAACCCCGCTGATCCGCGCCATGACGTCGCCGCACGATATCTTCGTGCTCGCACTGGCGGAGGAGAGCGTTCGGCTAATTCACGCCTTCGCCAATTTTCCGCCAGAACGACTGCAGGTTCGTGGCCTGCCCAAGAACGCGGAGGAAGCGACCCGGCGGCCGTCATTTCACGTACGCGCCCCGCGCGGCAGACTGCAGAACCTCGAAGGCGAAAAGGTCCTGCTGCACCAGTATGTCAGGAAAGTCGAGCACGCGACCCGCAGCCTGCTTACGGAACGCAATGCACCGCCCCTGGCTCTTGCGGCGGAGGAGCCTCTCGCGTCGATGTTCCGTTCCGTCACTACGTATCCACGGCTTGCCGACGAGACGATCGAAGGAAACCCAGGCCGGAAGACGGATGCCGAACTGGGAGATGCAGCGATCCCGATCCTCGACCGTCTCTATTTCCGCGAACTGCGAGGGGTAATCGTGCGCTACGATGAGCTCAAGCCCCGACGCGCAACTACTGACGTTTCCTACGCCGCGCATGCTGCGACTGCAGGCGCCATCGATCAGCTCGTTGTCGATCTTGATGCAGTTGTGCCCGGCCTCGTCAGCGACTTCGACGGCAGCGTGACATATTCAGCTTCTGATGATGCCGAAACTTATAGCGTTGTCGACGAAGTCGCGCGACGGGCGCTGTTCATGGGCGCCAGGGTCATGGGTGCCAAGCAGCATGAACTACCGAACCGGGCTCCGCTCACCGCCATCCTCCGCTACCAATTCCATTGAAGCACGGTCAGCCACCGTCAGCTGCCGCCATAGGTTCGGTGGGACACTTCCGGTCGCGTCCGTGTTTTCCGGATTGATCGCGGGCAGGCTGACCTACGAGGACTTCGCCATCGTCGGTGAAAGCAGTCATGGTGGTGTGGGCGCGGTGGTGTGGGCCAAGAGCGGCTCCTTCGTGGTGACAGCAATCTCTGCGGGATGGAGGGGGAGGCGCCACAATGGAGCGATCGCGTGCGGGACGCATGGGCCGCCGCCGAGGAGAAGCGGCTACCTACGCGTCCCGCTACCGCCCCGGCTCAGGCGGCTTTCTTGGCCTCCTTCTGCGAGGCGTCCTTGACCTCGATCTTCTTCGGCATGGACTTGGCCGGTTTCGGTATTGTGACCTTGAGCACGCCGTTAACCATGGTTGCCTGAATGCTGGACGGATCAATGCCGGGAGGCAACTGTAGCATACGCATGAACATGCCGTAGATGCGCTCGCTGTGCTGCACGTTCTTTTCTTTCTGATTCCCCTCAACCTTCTTCTCGCCACGGATCGTGAGGGTATCATCCTCGATCGATATCTCGACGTCCTTGCGTTCAAGGCCGGGCATCTCAGCGGTGACCTCGACGGCCTCGTCGGTTTCGGTGATTTCGATGTTAGGGGTAAGCGACTTCGTTCCGTCGTTTGACACTATTCCTTGCAACAACTCGTTGAACAGCCTGTCGATCTCCCTATGCAGGCCGAACGGTCCGAAATCCGATCGCATCGGCGCGCCGCTTTCACGAAACGGGACCAATGATCTTGACCTCATGACATTCTCCTTTTTGCCTCGATGAGACTTTAACTTGCATGCGGATAGCAGGCCGCAGCCGTTATGGACTGACCACGATCCGGTCATCGACACGGGTGATGCCCGGTGCCGACCATGCGACACGCTCGGCTTCCTCGCGTTCGATCCACGAGCGAACAGTGCCTTTCAGGACGACCTCGCTGCCGTGGGTTTCGACGGTGATGCGATTGGCATCGACCTCCGCGTTCCGCTTGAACGCCTCTTGGATCCTGCGCTGAATGTCGGTGGGCTCGACCTTGGGCTTCAGTGAGATGACGTTAGTCACGCCCTTGACCCCTTTTACCTTTCGCACGGCATTTTCGGCCGTGGTTTTCTGGTATTGCCATTCCACTGTGCCTTCGAGGGTCAGCCAGCCGTCTTTGACGACGACCTTGATCTTTTCGTGCGAAAGAGGCAGTTGAGCCTTCAGACTGGCAATCGCATCGCGCGCGATGTCCGGATCGGGCCTTTGATCGATCGAGGGTAGCCGGACCTCGATGTCATTCGCGATGGCATGCACGCCCGCGACGCGCTTGGCCGCGTGCTCGGCTTCCAGCCGGTCACTGTAACTTTTTGTGAATCCGGCCAGTGTGACCACGCCATCCTTCACTGAGATGGCGATATCATCGGCATCAAGATCGGGATCCCAGTTTAACTCTTCGCGGACGTCGCGTTCTATTTCACGGTCGGATCTCATGATTGGCTCCTGGTCTGTACAAAAGCGGATTGCGGGATCGGCGGGTCATCAGCTACCGATCAAACGCCAATCCTAAGAGGCGGCCCACGTCCAGCCATGATGCTCATCAACTTCCCCAGTGGGTTTCTCGGAGCGGCGCTGTTACTGTGCTCGCGATCGGCGACCGCATAGCGAAAGCTAATTGGTCGCGATCCCACGTTGCCAGAAAAATTGTGTCGGTCAGCAATGCCGTTTTCGGGCAGACTTGGATTTGGTCCGTCGCTCAGGAACGCCAACATGGGCGAGCGGTATCCAGGCGGGAGGATCGCTTGCCGGAAACGTTTCGACCAGGCTCTGCAGGACGAGTTCGTCGTCGATCGCGGTCGTTTCAATTTCACGAGCGGACTGGCCTTTGGCCCGGCTCTTGCGACCTTGATGGCTCGATCGCCGTTGCGTCATCACAGGTCCGCCTAGGCAGCCGTGCCCACGGCCGTGGGATTGGTACCCTGCTGCTGCCGCGCTCGAAGTCGGAACGAGAATATGATCAGGGCGACGCCAAAGGCGATGGCGTACGCGCCCATCCACCAAGTCAGGACGAGAGCTCCGATCAAGGGCGTGATGAAAAGCAGCGCGCCATATGCCAGCGAAAGAATTCCACCCAAAACCAGCCACCAACGGCCATGCTCCAGGTTCAGCCGTAAGCCCGCAGCCGTCATCAACCCGCCGGTGACGATCGCCCATGAGGCAACCAGCAGTACGAAGGCAAGCACGGTAAGGCCCGGCCAGAGCAGGGCTCCGATGCCCACGGCGATATTGAACAATCCTACGAAGAGCAGGAATCCCCAGCGGCCCCTGCGGCGCATCGCGCGGACCGCCGAGACGATCCCGGCCACGCCATCGACCAGCATGTACGCGGAGAACAGAAGCACCAGCGACAGCATTGTCGGGCCGGGAAAGATCAATGCGAGACATCCGAAGATGATGCCGAGAATGCCTCGCACCAGGAACAGCCACCAGGTTGGAGCGAGCGCTGCCGTGGCAGCATCGGTTTGGGCGTCTGAAGGGCCAGTGAACGTCGTGCTGCTCATGACATGCTCCGCAATCTGGCTTCGATTGGCATCTGGTGATGTTTAGCGCGTACCGGATGACGGGCGCATTGACGGCCGTCAAAAGTTGTTTCCGTCCACCTTGGGCCGGCGCTTCCGCAGGTGGTTCCGATCGGCCATTTCTGATCTATTGGCAGACGCGATCGCGGGTACGTGGAAATTGCCTCCTGTCGGCGAGCTTGGGCGCGCGGACCGCCGAGACAGATGTCTCGCCACTACGAAGCGTGTATCGCTAGGATAATTTTGCCGACGACATGGCCCTCGGCTAGACGTTCGTGCGCCTTGTGGGCGTGGGCCAGGGAATAGCATTCCGCGATCGGAACTTTGAGTTTCGCTGCGTGGACCGCCGCGTTGAGGCGTTCGAACTCGCGAACGCCTGAAATGCCGTCGTAGCGGATCAATTCCGTGCCGCGCCGCTTCTTCGGGGCCGGCTCGATGCCGTTCGGGTGCGCCAGCCGGCCGCCGGGCCGCAGCACGTTCAGGCATTTCTCCAGCGCATCTCCACCGACGAGCGCCAGGATGGCGTCGACGCCGTCGGGCGCGAAGCGGCGCGCTTGGTCGTCGATGTCGATGCGCTTGCCGTCGACCACGACATGCGCGCCCATCTCCCGCACGAGTTCCACGCCTTCCTGGCTTGATGCTGTTGCGAACACCCGGGCGCCGCGAAGTCTAGCGAATTGCACCGCAAGCGTTCCGACACCGCCGGAAGCGCCGTGAATGATGATGGTCTCGCCCTTCTTCAGCTTCAGTGCGTCGTCAATCCCCTGCAGTGCCGTCAATCCCGTAATCGGGATCGCGCCAGCATGTCGCAGGTCAAGCCGCTTTGGGATCGGCGCGACCTTGTCTGCAGGCACGGCGACGTATTCGGCGTAGAACCCGCCTTTCGGGTTCTCCCAATTGTAGGAATAGACCTCGTCGCCGACTTTCAACCGTCGCACCCGCGAGCCGACAGCGGCGACGATTCCGGAGCCGTCGTAGCCTAGTACCAATGGAAAATGCGGCTTGCGGGGTGCATAAAACCCTTCCCGGACGTCGGCATCCCACCGGCCAACGCCGGCGGTGTCGACGGCAATCATGACTTCGTCAGGGTCCAGCGGCGGCACCGGTAAAGCATGACCAGTGATCACCTCCGGTCCGCCGAAGCGGTCGATGGCCGCCGCAAACATGGTGCGGGGGACGTGCATCGTGTGATGCCGAAAAAGCGAAGCATTGCGGGGACGATCGAGCATGGTGACAATCTCGCGTGGGCTTTCCGCCTGCATGGACGAAATCGCCGGCAGCGGCGCTGACGTCGGTCAATTTCGGAAGCAAATGCGAGGGCGACAGCCCGCCTGTAGCGCGACGCGCCGCCCTGTCGTTCCGCCGTGTGGACTAAACCTGACGGCCTTCAATCGCGGGTTCGGGGTGGAAGAACGCGCCCGAAATCCGTGCGCGAGGAAACGGCGAGATGGAAGTCTGACGAGTTGGACCAGCACGCTCGGCGGCGTACCGCTACATCGTCTCTTCCTCTCCCCCAATACGCTGATCGAGCTTTCCTTGATGCTGCGTGACGGAACATGGCTTGCGAACCGTTCGGTCGTCACCGCTCGGCGGCTGCTCGGCAATCCCGGCACTCGCCTGATCGGCAAGATCGCCGACGCAACCCGCGCCACCGTGAACGGAACAATCGCAGCGGCGATTGTGATGGGCGCTGTCGTCGGTATCGCCTACGTCGTCATGGGCGTGCCGCGCCCGCTGCCATTTTCGGCGATGACTATTGTATTGGCGATGGTGCCGCTCGGCGCCTGGGTCGCGCTTGAGGCGGCTTCTCTGACTCTTGGCCCGGTAATCATGGCGGCGCTCCTGACCGTATGGCGCGAATGGATCGGCATTCGGGAGTGACGGTTGGGGTGATCGTCACGATGTCCTGCTACTTCTCTCGTCGTCCATCGGGCGGAAAAAGGGACCGCGCGGCTTTCGCCGGCGGTCCAAGTCTCGGGGAGGAACGCCCACGGAGGGCAAGCGACGTGGGGGTCGCCGAATTCAATTCGCAAATCGAACGGCCTCATGCATTGACGAGGCTCAATTCTCTGCCTGGATTTTGTCTTTCGCGAGGGGCTGACACCCATCAAGGTGCCGACGATCGATTGACGCAACATTGCGACAAACCGGGACGGCAAGTATCGCGCCATGTCAGATAGCGGCTTCGAAGCATTTACGAAACGCAACACGGCCCGCGCACTCCCGAGACGTTCTCCTTACCTGGATCGGGAACTTCGCGGTTCGACGGAGAAGCCTGCTGCAGAAGGCGCGCCGGCGCTGTTGCGAAGCCGCCGGCGCCGACCGCTGCTGGCCCTTGGTCCGGTCACGCTGGTTCATCGACAATTTCAAGCTGATGATGTTCGTATCCTTGCTGGCGATCCCGCTGGTAATACTGATACAACGTCCACGCCGATCGGCTGGAAAACAGACTCCGCCAGGAAGGCTTGCAGAAGCGTGAGACGCCAGAAGCGTAAGACGCGGTGTGTCGGAGGCCCTGATGTCGATCAAGCAGGAGTTGAGAGAGGCGAGAGAACGATTGGGGCTGCTGTCGCTGTATCAGCGCTTCGAGTACGTCGTCGTCATGTTCCTTACGGCGTTGATCGCCGTCATTGTCGTCGCCGCACTGTGGACGCTGACCTTGAAGATTCTATTTGGCCTGGTTCTCGCTGGAGGATTTGATCCATCTGACTACTCGGCGTTTCAGGCTGCATTTGGCATGATCCTGACGGTGATCATTGCACTCGAGTTCAAGAAAACGCTTCTGGTGGTTGCTGAGCACCGTGATACTGTTGTCCAGATACGCTCGGTCGTGATGATCGCGTTATTGGCTATCTGCCGGAAGGTCATCATCCTCGATCTCACAGAGACGGACGCGCTGCACATCTTGTCACTGGCGGCGGCGATCGTCGCGCTCGGCGTTATCTATTGGCTGATAGATCGTCGCGATCCGGCGGAGGAGGAGTTGGCCTGACGATAGGGAGTACGCGGCGCTATCGACTACTGACGAAAACCGGCAGTTTTTGGAGCGCACTACGGCCGACGAGGGAATCGTCGAGCTTAAGGCAATGGGAATAGCGATAGGCCGGCCGACAAGTCCGGCGAAATCGCTGATGGCGAGGATGTCATAGATGTTACTGTCCTTGCCGAAGATGAATCATTGATCCTCCGAAGGTCTCGCTTCCTTTTCCTCACGCAGCACGATTCATCCACGGAGCGAGCGACGATCGTCAAGACGACCGCCGCTGGCGATGGCAACGAGAAGCGGGGATTGACAATCAAATCATCTCCGTTGCCTCCGCAGACGCGCCATGCCATGCACGGCGCGTCGCCGGCATCATCCGACGGGATCAATCTAGCGGCGGATCGTTACCGAGAAGGCCGGTCCGAGGTATTGGTCGTCGATCCGCCGGTATTCGATCCCGTGGTGCTCGAACCCGTCGTGGCGCTATCCATGACGATCTGCGTGACGAGCTTGTTGTCAGGATCGATCAGCACGATCCGGTCCGGCAGTTTGACGAAGAGAAGGTTCTTCGTCTCGGGAACCTGGTCGGTAACGTTGCCTGGCACCGACTGCGCTGACATGGAATCGGGAAGTTTATTGCCAACCTGCGGCTGCTCGCCGGACGGGGCGGGTTGTGAAGGCGAAGATGCGAGCCCCTGGCTGACGGCCTGTTGCTGATTTGCCGTCAAATTGGGGTGAACGTCGCCAGATGTACGCTGGGCGGCGGCGAAGCTTACGCTACCAAGAAGCGCAACGGCGATCGCGCCTCCGCGAATTAGTTGGTGCATGATCGTCTCCTAAATAGACTGAGGGATTCGGATCAGCCGAGGCGGTCGGGGATACCACGACACTCGAGCCGCCTGGTGATCAGGCATTTATACATGTGACAAAGCCGGGCACGTTGACTGCCGTCAAGATTGAGCTTTCGTGGTTTGATAATTGATAGATGAGTTGATCGTCCGACTTGGATGCGTTACGGAACCCGCGGCCATCCGAACGCATCCACCTTCGGTCCTCCCGATCCGCGCCGCTCTACCGGCAGGTACTCCACGCCGCCGCCGCTTTGCATTCGGACGGGTTGCGGATAGAGCTTGAGCAGCTCGAGGACGTTGCGCGGCATGTCGGTGCTCACGGGCAAGCCGAGCGACGTCGCGGCCGAGGCCCATATCGGATAGTCGTGGGTCCATGTGCCGGAGGTTAGGGTGTCTGCGACGGCACCGGCTTTCTCCGCGGTTAGTCGACGGGTCAGCAGCTCGCTTGCGGCCTGTTTGACCTGTGAGATTGCCTTGCGGCCGACGTCGGCCATGATCAGCGTCCGGTCGTCGACCTTTGCAATCGGCTTGTCTGCCAAGACCTTGATCAGCGAGGCGGCTGGTGAGTCCCCCAGTTGCGGATCGATCGGGCCCAGCACGGAATGCTTGCTCATGACGATTTCGTCGGCGGCGAGTGCGATCAGCGTACCGCCCGACATGGCGTGGTGCGGCACAAAGACGGTGACCTTCGCCGTATGCTCCCGTACCGCTTTGGCGATCTGCAGTGCGGCCAGGACGAGTCCGCCCGGAGTATGAAGCACGAGGTCAATCGGCACATCGGCGTCCGTCATCTGGATGGCGCGCATCACGTCCTCGGAATCGTTGATGTCGATGTAGCGCGCAAGCGGAAAGCCGAGAAACCGCATCGTTTCCTGCCGGTGCACCAGCAGGATCACCCGGGACTGTCGCTCGCGCTCGATTTGCGAAATCTTGCGCGCCCGCAAGGCGTCGAGAAACTGCTGCCGCAGCATCGGCTGGAGCGCTGAGAATATGAAGAACATCCAGATAATATCGCCTATCGACATGGTGTCCTCCTCAGCGGGCCGAGCATAGAGATGTCATCTTCATCGGAACTCGCGCCGGGAACATTGAGCGCCGCCGTGCCGTGCACCATGATCGTTGTCAATATTTCGTGGCTCAAGGCGGCGCAAATTGACCGTCGTGTCGTATTGTAATTGATGCTGGTTCAAGGCCTCTCCCAACAGAGGCGCAGCCATTTTGTCTTAGGCCGACCATCAAGGCCTGACCGACGATGGCCGAGCCAGCGGTTCACCAACCGAACAATCTGGCGAGCCACCCCCTCGCAAAATTCGTGCAACTCGTTCTTCCATCAGGGAGATGAACGACGAGCATGGTCCCCAATTCCCGCGCAACTGGTTGCGCGGCAAGTTCGGCGTTTTCCCTGGTCGGATAGTGACCGAGCTCGCACCCCTTGTCGTCGCGAACGACCCAGTCGTCGAAATTGTCGTCCGGAACGACGTGAATGGCGGCAACCATAGGGAGAACTCCGCACCAGATACCAAAATACTGCAACTTCGAAGAGGGCGCCGTGATAAGGATCAATTTTCGTGCCCGTGTATGCGAAACTGACGATTACCAAGGGAGGAGGCCGATCCGGCCGTCGAGTTTCCGATCAGCGCTGGGAAGGCAATTGTCGGATTCTGTCCGCGCGATGCTTTTGAAATTCTCGCTGCAAGAGGGCTGATTACGAGCTTCGCAATCAATTCGCGTTCTCCTACTTCCACGCGAAGCTGTTCTGGCTGATCCTGCAACCGGTGCCCGCTCAAAAATAGTTTCGTGATTATACTTTGCCGAGAAGGGAGGCGATCATCCTCCATTGACAGACGTCATAGTCAGGCGAGACTTCGTTGGGCAAAGTTCTTTCAAAAGCTTGCTGCGAACCAAGGTGTGTTGCTCGCGGTCAGTGCCAATCCGCAAGGCAAGCGGCGTTTTCGTTCGCAGCGGGTAGGCGGGAGAGATAGCGGTCGCCGCAGCGCACTCCAGGAAGGAAAGCGACGATGCGCAATCCTGCCGCTCTAACGATTGAAGAACAGTTGGTAGCCATTCCAACCGGCTCGCAATCGCTCTACGGCAAGCTGACGGTGCCGCTGGAATCCAGCGGCCTTATTATCTTCGTGCAAGGTAGCAGTAGTAGCCTTCACAATCCTCGCAGTCGCTACGTGGATCGCTACGTGGAGCGTCTGCTCAACGAGTCCAATCTAGCGACCCTCCTTGTTGATTTGCTGACGGTTGAGGAGCAAGAGATAGACCTACGCACGAGACAGTTGCGGCTCAATATTGCGCTGCTCGCCGAACGGCTGATTGAAGTGGCCGACTGGTTCACGCAATACCCGGATACGAAGGGCCTACGGCTCGGCTATTTCGGAACTGACACCGGCACAGCGGCAGCATTGGAAGCGGCGGCGGTACGTTCCGATCAAGTCGGTGCGATCACATCGCGAGGAGGCCGTCCCGATTTCGCCGGTTCTGCCTTGGTGCGCGTTAGCGTACCGACGCTGCTCATAGTAGGCGGAAACGACCTTGAGGCGGTTAAGCTGAACCGGGAAGCGTTCAAGCAGCTGAAATGCGAAAAGGAGTTCGCCGTCGTGCCAGGCGCAACACGTCTGTTCGAAGAGCCCGGTGCGCTGGACGAAGTGGCAGCGCTAGCGCGTCGCTGGTACTACAGTCACCTTGTTGGTTGAACGCGAACCGCGAAGACGCGGCGAGGAATCAGTTGAGCTACCGTTTCGGAGCCGCTGCGCAAAGCCTGGACGCGAAACGTCTAGAGGCGGACTTCTAGCAGGCCCCTGATGCCAAGACCGAGTACCGACCACTCGTCAACGAGCCAAGTCGCACAAAGTGAGGGCGGACCGCATGCGGAGCGATTTGTTATCTAAATAGCTGCTATCCCATTAGCACCTTCTTATATTTCTGTAGATGCTTGGTTGATGCAAATGTCTATGGAATCCTACGCACAGCAAATCATTGACTTCGTGCGTCAAAACGAGGCCTGGGCGCCGCCGATTGTTTTCGCGCTCGCTTTTGGCGAGTCTTTTGCATTCATCTCGATGTTCGTTCCGGCTTGGGCTGCGCTGATCGCGATTGGCGGGCTGGTCGGCGTGAGCGAGATCAAGTTCTGGCCAATCTGGGTCGCCGCATCGATGGGCGCGGGGCTCGGCGATTGGGTGTCCTACTGGATTGGCCTGAAACTGGGGAAGGCCATCTACCACAGATGGCCTTTCTCCCGGCATCCGCATCTCATTTCGAAGGGGGAGGCCTTCGTGAAGAAATGGGGCGTATCCGGCGTCTTCATCGGTCGCTTCTTTGGCCCGTTGCGCGCAGTCGTTCCACTTGTCGCCGGCATCTTCGCGATGCCCTATTGGCCTTTTCAGGTCGCCAATTTCGCGTCGGCATTCCTGTGGGCGGCCGTGGTGCTGCAAATTGGCAAATTCGGATCGGAGGCCCTGACTTGGCTCTGGGAGTAGGCGACACCAATTACGGTGCTCAAGAGATGCAATGGAGAAACTCACCGCAAGAAATACTGCTTGGAGGCACCTAGTATTGCGATCTGTCATTCTCACACCGGGCATTGCGAATGCCCATGGCTCAAACGAGATAATCAGGGATATTCAAGGTCGCGAGCCCCAAATGCAGCCTCGCAAAGATCAAAATCAATGGCCGCAAAGGGTTATCGAAGCCGACGACGTCGGCGGATAGCCGGGTCCGTTCAGGCTGCCGCGCGGCGGTGGCCGCTGCCCAGTCGGTATCCAGGCGGCATGGCGCCCGCGATCATCAGCATTTCGCCTAGCGTTTCGGAACTCACAAGTCCAACCAGCCGGTCCGCACCATCGAGGACGCCGACGGCGGGCGCACCTTTTTCCTGCAGGAGTTTGAGCGCGTCTTCCAGCGTGCAGCGACGGTTGCAGATCGGGAAGGGCGACAATGTCGTGTCCTTCATCCGGGCCTCGGGGCCGAGTTCTTTCAGAGCGCGGATCAGGTCGGCGCGGGACAGGATACCGACTGGCCGCTGCGCATGATCGACGATCGGGAATTCGCTCTGGCTCGTGCGCAGCAGGAGCTCGATCGCCTCGTCGAGGCGCGATTCCGGCGTGAGCATTGCGAATTGCGTCATCATCGCGGCGTCGACCGGCACGCCTTGCGACAAGGAGCGGAGGGCGACCATATGGGCCTCTGAGGAGGCCGCCAGATAAACGAAGATCGCGATGAAGATCAGCATCGGGCTCCCGAACAGTCCGACGAAGCCGAGCGCGAATGCGACCCATTGACCGATCATCGCAGCGATCTCCGTGGCGCGCACGAAGCCGAGCCGCGCTGAGAGGAGCGCGCGCAGGATGCGTCCGCCATCCATCGGGAAGGCGGGGACCAGATTGAAGAGTGCGAGGAACAGATTCACCGATGCGAGTCGGTCGACCATCGACACCCTGGCGCTCTCGACCGCCGCGAGTGAGCCGCCGTCCAGTGTCGCGCTCGTGACGAGGACGAGACTGAACGCGATCACGACATTGACCAGTGGGCCCGCGATCGCGATGAGGAACTCCTCAAGCGGCTTTTCCGGAATGCGCTCCAGCCGCGCGACGCCGCCGATTGGAAGCAGAATGACATCGGGTGTCAGAACGCCGAAGGCGCGCGCCGTCAGGATGTGGCCGAACTCATGCGCCAGCACGCAGAGGAACAGAAGCACCATGAAGAGAAGGCTGCCCCAGGCCACATTGGGCCCGCCCGAGACGTAGCTCGCGCCGAAAATCCAGGCGAGGAAGAGGATGAACGTGATGTGGATTCTGACGGCTGTTCCGGCGATGGAACCGAGCTTCAGGGACCAAGACATGGATGGCCTCGCAACGGTGGAGCTTCGGGGCAAAGGTAGGATGAAGCGGCTCTCCTGCTGCTGCACTGACAAACCGCAAGCCCAACGGTATCAATCCGCTGCATATTTTCGAGGTCGATCCCCCGGCTCAGGATCATGTCGCCGCAGGTCGTAACACGCCAAAATCTCGAGGGACCCCCTCATCAAAGGTGCCTCTTGTGAGCAGGCCGGAGGAGGTGACGTCGTTAGACATCTGAGAGGATCACACGCGACTCGTGCACCGACGATAAGGACTAAGGGAGCCAGAAATCGTCTCACAAAGCCGTTGTGCGAACGAGAGTTCATCTCAGCGCGCCTGATTGCGCCTGCAAAATGTTGGTTCCGCGGTTATGCCAGGAAGTTTGCGTGCGATCTTCACGTGTGGCGCGCGTCACTGCACGTGCAGGCATCATCGCCGGCCTCCAACTTCGTCGACATGCCTCAACAGATCGGCCGGATCATCGTAAACGCGGATTGCACCGGATTGCCTCAACTCGTCTTGCCCATAGCCACCGCTCAAAAGACCGACACCCAAGGCCCGGCATCGTATTGCCGCCAGCATGTCCCAGACGCTATCGCCGACAACCACTGCTGTTTCGATAGGTGCTCCCAGTCGGGCGGCAGCCGCGAGAAACAGGTCCGGATCGGGTTTGGCATATTTGACCTGATCGCGCGTCACCACCGGGATCCTATCAGGATCGACGCTGAGCGCGGCCAGATTGACGGCTGCGGTTTCCATGCGGCCGCTGGTCGCAATCGTCCACGGAATACCGGCCTCCGACAACCACGACAGCAATTCTCGAGCTCCGGGCAGAGGCCGAATGTATCTTGCCTGCTGACGGTACGCGGCGGCGTGGCCCTCGCGCAGCCGTTCCGCGCGCTCATCGCTAATCTCGAACCCCGTCTCGCGCAGAAGCTGGTCGGTGAACAAGCCGCCGCTCATGCCGATCTTGCGATGGATGCGCCAGACCGAAAGCTCAATACCTTCAGCGTCAAGCGCGTGCTTCCAGGCAAGGACGTGTTGGTACACGCTGTCCACCAGCGTTCCATCAAGATCAAATATAAAGACGGGCTCAATACGCATCGACTTCTCCTTGTTCGATAGCATTGTCATCTGCAATGGCTGAGCACCTTCGATTTGGCGGTGCCAGCGAGCGGCATCGGCCTTGGCGATCAACCGCCGTTCAGGCGGCGAAGACAAAGGTCAACCACAGCGCCGCTGCTCCGACGAGAAGGCAAAGCAATGCCATGGCCGCGATCTCAACGGCAAACGGGCCGCGGCCGATCACGGCCCCGATAGCGATCTTGCTGACAGTATTGCTGGCGACGGCGCCGAGAATGGCCACCGCCGCATCTGACCTGCTCAGGATCTCAGGTGTGAGGCGCGCCATCGACACGGTGATCGCATCAATGTCGGCAATTCCCACGAAGATCGCACCGGCCAACGCGCCCGTAGCGCCAAACGTTTCTCCCACCGCTCGACTGAGCATGACGATCAATCCCAGAAAAAACGCAAATCCCACCACTGACCAAAAATCAAACGGATTGCGAAAATCTACACCCTGATGGCCACCGGTGTCAGTCTTTGGCCAGTACACCCAGATGATGGCGAACCCGGCTGCCACGAGTGAGGCAGCAACGAGGGTCGGCAAGACAAGCATGAGGAGACCAGGCTTGAGCGCTGCCACGATGGCGGCCACGCGGAGGAACATGACAACGGACGCGACCGCGACGCCAGCCGCAAGCAGACGGGATGAACCTTCACCCGCGGCAGCATGGCGTGCGTTGGCGATGGTCACTGCGGTGGAAGACGCGACCGCGCCGGCTGCGGCCGCCAACAGCAGCCCGCGACGCGCGCCGAAATTCTTCACCGCGGCATAGCCGAGGAATGAGACGCCGGCGAGGACGATGGCGATGATCCACACGTCGCGCGGATTGACCCCGCCGAACGGGCCGACCGGATGATCGGGCATGATCGGCAGCCCGAGGAAGGTCATGGCGAGCAAGACCAGTCCTGACTGCAACTCAGGCCAGGTGATATTCTCCAGCCAGCCGTGAAGCTCTTCTCGAAAGGCGAGTAGGCCCGCGGCCGCGACTGCTGTGCCGGCGGCTACCCGCAGATCGCCGAGCACCGCATAAGCGCCAAGAGCAAAAGTCAGCATGCCAGCGATCGCAGTGGTGGCCGAGAAAGTTCCAACCGCCCTGTTCTCATCGCGGGTGAAGAGAGTAACAACCGCCGCATAGGCGGCGAAGCCAAGGCCGAGAACGATACCGCCGACGGCGCTGGCGACACCTGCTGACGCTTGTGACGACAAGGCCAGCGCTAGTGCCGCGATTACGCCGCCGAGCAGACCCGAAATGGCAAAGGTGCGGATTCCCGCCGCACGACTTCCAGGGCGCGCTTGACGTCGGCGCCAACCTCGTTCGAGGCCGATCAATAAACCGATGCCGAGCGCGACCGCGAGACGAGAGATCAACTCTTGGAGGTCCTTGGACGGGTCCATGTCCAGACCGTTCTAGGCGCGATCGGGTCCAGTTTCAGATCAAACAAAAACAAAGGGATGAGGCGCGGCCTCGTCAGCCAAACGCGGGCACCTATGCGACCATTGGGCCGCTCGGCAATGACTGCCAGCGTTCGAAACGGCCTCGGGTCTTCCTGATTGCATGCGCGCAAAATCCATCATTTACATTTGCGAAATCTAGGGGCTCCCGCCTCGCGAGCACCTTGACTGGCGTCAGCTTTCTTCAGGGTTTTCAGCGGCCAGTAATCTTTGTCGGCCGCTCCGTGCAGGACATCGCGATGTAGGTTGCGCGACCGAAAGCACTTTATGCAGCTGTGCTACTACGGCCCCTTCGCCGACCGCGTAACAGCCAAAAGCTTTCGGGAAGCTTGATGGTCGTCAATGCGCTGTGCGTCAGCCTGGACGATCGAGAAACAGGACGTCGAGCGTAAACGTCTTGCCAGCGTAACTGTCTTGACAGGCGGCTCGGATTATCCACAGGCCGATCGAGGCAGCTCACGAGACGGGAATTGCACTCCGATATGACGCGCTATCGTAAACTGGAGTACCGTTGTCAGTTCATGAGGTCCAGTGATGGCTGAGGAGTTGGACCAGTTGATGATGACGCACTGCATCGGCATTGCGAAGGCGTCAGGGAAGGCCGGAGAGTATCCATATGGCGCGGTCATCTGCCGCGACGGTGTGATCGTGGCCGAGTCCATCAATCGCGTTACCCACGACAGGGACGTGACGCACCACGCCGAGGTCGTTGCAATTTCGCGGGCGGAAGAGTCGCTCGGTACGATTAGCCTGGATGACTGCGAAATCTATGTAAATGCAGAACCGTGCGCGTTTTGCTCTTACGCGATCCGGGAGAGCAGGATCCGCCGGGTCGTGTACGGGCTCAGTTCTCCGCACATGGGAGGCGTCTCGAAGTGGAATATACTCGGCGACGTGGATTTATCCCGCAGTATGCCGGAGGTATTCGCACCGCCTCCTGTAGTCGTTGCGGGATACATGGCCAAGGAGGCTGAACAGGGACTGATCGATTGGAATCCACTCATTGCCGCAATTATCGCTCGACGCGGCCTCTTTGGCGCGGCACCACAGGTGATAACCCGCGTTATGGAGGCCTGCCGCGTCCGGCGGCCTCGCCGACGCGAGCGAATGCTTCGCTTTCTGCGTCGCCACTTCTTTGACTATTTCGGACGTCGTTAGCATCCGATGGGATCGGAGCCGTTTGCTGGATATTACTCCTTTGAATCAAGACTTCGGCGCCCGCGATAGTCGCTATTAGGACTCCGTCAACTGTCGAGACTCCGCCGAAAGACGCATTGTGCATTTGGATGCCCGTGGTCGCGGGAGGACCGGTTGGCTCACTCGAAGAGAGGCGCTTAATCATGATAGAACATGCTCGGTGTGAGAAGCCGGTTCCGGTGTCTGGAAGTCTGATCGTTTCACGGCGCCAGGCGATATGTTCCCCGACGATGACATGACGCCCGATGTTGCTGCACAGCGCTGAGATGCGGTGGTTCTTCGTGGGTCCCGCGCCGGAATGGGTTCCGGAGTGGTTCGACGCCGGAGAAGGACGGCTACCGGAGCGGCTGGAAAAGCTAAGGACCGACTCCTACCTGGTCTTCTTCGGGTCCTCAGGTGTCGGGGTAAAGCTGCGCGAAGCGCCTGGGAAAGGTCATCTCAATTTCGAGATCAAGGCGCTGCGGTCAGCACCTAGAACTGTCGAGCCTCGCCCGGGCATCCTGGGAAAGGCGGATGCGTGGGTGAAATGGTCCGTCGAGTTGCCCGTGGCGGAGGATCTTCGGCAGACCATGCGGGAGGGATCGCGCTGGATCGACGTCGAGAAAAAGCGCTGGCTACTCAAGTATGAGCTCAAAGCTGACGCCGCACCGAAAGAGGTCTTGAAGGAGGCAAGGCCCGACGAGGGATGCAACGTGGAGTTAACGGAACTGGTGGTGGTGGGAGGCCATTGGTGGACGATTGGATTCGAAGCGTTCGGTCTGCCGGAAAGGGTCGACCGCCATCTGCTGGCAAGCCTTGAGACGTTCTTTTCTGGCTCCAGGGCAAAGATTCCGTGCCCGCTCCTGGAGGCAAATTCGCTGTCGTACCCGAATTGGTTTGCCAACATCGGTGTCGTTTGAAATTTCATCGGCATCAAGGCCGCCGCAACCGCATTGGGATTTGAACACGCGTGACAGGCGCCCCGGTCAGCGATCCCGATCTTGCAGGGATGCGATATCTCGGTGCTGCACGAAGCGGGCATCATCCGCGAGGGTGAGGAGTATGAGGAGCACAGCTGGATGCAAGACCAGGCCTCCGCACGCCCGCGAACGCGCACCCGCGGGTGGCCGTCAGAGAGCGGCACCGCCCGCGGCCGGGGGCGCGCCCGGCTATACCGTGGACGTGGAGATCGTCTCGCCAGCTTGTAGGGTCGCGCCTAAAATGGGCGACGACCACCGGCTGGTTGACGGATATCAACGCGGCCGGGCGGAAACTCAGTAATGATATTAGGGGAGTGCCTTCGGGGCTGAGCGGCAGGCTGAGGGAAGCCAACCGATGAATATTGAGAAATATACCGAGCGGGCGCGCGGATTCATCGAGTCCGCGCAATCGCTGGCCATGCGCGAGGGGCACCAGCAGTTCTCATCGCTACATGTCCTCAAGGTCCTGCTGGACGACAGCGAGGGGCTGGCCAGCGGTCTGATCGACCGTGCCGGCGGCAATTCCCGGGCGATCCTGAAAGCGACCGAGGACGCGCTCGCCAAGCTGCCGAAAGTTTCGGGAAGCGGCGCCGGGCAGATCTATCTTGCTCCCGACACGGCGCGCGCCTTCGATGCGGCGGAAAAGGCTGCCGAAAAGGCCGGCGACAGTTTTGTCACGGTCGAGCGGTTACTTTTGGGCCTGACGCTGGAGAAGAACAGCGATGCTGGCTCCATCCTAAGCAAGGGCGGCGTCACACCCCAGAATCTCAATTCGGCGATCGAAGCGCTGCGCAAGGGCCGCAGTGCGGATAGTGCCACGGCCGAAAACGCCTATGACGCGCTGAAGAAATATGCCCGCGACCTGACGCAGGCCGCGCGCGACGGCAAGCTCGACCCGGTGATCGGCCGCGACGAGGAAATCCGCCGCACCATCCAGGTGCTCTCCCGGCGTACCAAGAACAATCCCGTGCTGATTGGTGAACCCGGCGTCGGCAAGACCGCGATCGTCGAGGGCCTGGCGCTGCGCATCCTCAACGGCGACGTCCCGGAGAGCCTGAAGGACAAGAAGCTGCTCTCGCTCGACATGGGCGCGCTGATTGCAGGCGCCAAATACCGCGGCGAGTTCGAGGAACGGCTGAAGGCCGTGCTGCAGGAAGTCATCGCGGCAGAGGGATCGATCATCCTGTTCATCGACGAGATGCACACCCTGGTCGGCGCCGGCAAGGCCGACGGAGCGATGGATGCGTCCAACCTGTTGAAGCCTGCGCTGGCGCGCGGCGAGCTGCATTGCATCGGCGCCACCACGCTCGACGAATACCGCAAGCATGTCGAGAAGGACGCGGCGCTGGCGCGGCGTTTTCAGCCGATCTTTGTTTCCGAGCCGACGGTCGAGGATACGATCTCGATCCTGCGCGGCCTGAAGGACAAGTACGAACAGCACCACGGTGTTCGCATCACGGATTCCGCGCTGGTCGCCGCGACCACGCTGTCGAACCGCTACATCACCGACCGCTTCCTGCCCGACAAGGCGATCGACCTAGTCGATGAGGCCGCGGCGCGGCTGAAGATGCAAGTCGATTCCAAGCCCGAAGAACTCGATTCAATCGACCGGGAAATCATCCGGCTGAAGATCGAGCAGGAGGCTCTGAAGAAGGAAACCGACATCGGCTCCAAGAGCCGCCTGCAAGCGCTGGAAAAGGAGCTGGCCGAGCTCGAGGAGAAATCGGCGGCACTCACGGCGCGCTGGAGCGCGGAGAAGAACAAGCTCTCCGATGCGCAGAAGCTGAAGAGCGAACTCGACGCCTTGCGCATCGAACTCGCCAACGCGCAGCGCCGGGGCGAATTCCAGCGCGCGGGCGAACTCGCCTATGGCCGGATTCCCGAGCTGGAAAAGAATCTCGCGGAAATCGAAGCCAAGGAAGACGCCGGCGAGATGATGGAGGACGCGGTGACCGCCAACCACATCGCGCAGGTGGTGTCGCGCTGGACCGGTGTTCCCGTCGACAAGATGCTGGAAGGCGAAAAGGACAAGCTCCTGAAGATGGAGGATAGCCTCGGCAGGCGCGTGGTCGGCCAGGCCGAAGCCGTGCGTGCCGTGGCGACCGCGGTGCGCCGTTCGCGCGCCGGCCTGCAGGACCCGAACCGTCCGATGGGCTCCTTCATGTTCTTGGGACCCACCGGCGTCGGCAAGACCGAGCTGACCAAGGCGCTCGCCGAATACCTGTTCAACGACGAGACCGCGATGGTTCGCCTCGACATGTCGGAATACATGGAGAAGCACTCGGTGTCGCGGCTGATCGGCGCGCCTCCGGGCTATGTCGGCTATGACGAGGGCGGGGCGCTCACCGAGGCGGTGCGGCGCAGGCCCTATCAAGTGGTGCTGTTCGACGAGATCGAGAAGGCGCACCCTGATGTCTTTAACGTGCTGCTGCAGGTGCTGGACGACGGCCGCCTGACCGATGGCCAGGGCCGCACCGTCGACTTCCGCAACACGCTGATCATCATGACCTCGAACCTCGGTTCGGAGTTTCTGGTCAACCAGCCGGAAGGCGAGGATACGTCCGAGGTGCGCGAGCAGGTGATGGGGATGGTGCGGGCGCATTTCCGGCCCGAATTCCTCAACCGCGTCGACGAGATCATCCTGTTCCACCGCCTGCAGAAGAGCGAGATGGGCCGGATCGTCGAGATCCAGTTCGCGCGGCTGCAGCGGCTGTTGGAGGATCGCAAGATCACGCTGGCGCTCGACGCCGCGGCGCGCGACTGGCTGGCTGCCAAGGGTTGGGATCCCGCCTATGGCGCGAGGCCCCTGAAGCGGGTGATTCAGCGCCATCTGCAGGATCCGCTCGCCGAGATGATCCTCGCCGGCGAAATCGCCGACGGCGATCGCGTCGTGATCTCGGCCGAGGGCAATGTCCTGACCTTCAACGGCAAGGCGCCGCAGACCGCCGAGGTAGCCCAGTTCGAGGCGCCGCAGGCGAAGCGCAAGCTGCATTAAAGGGGAATGACGTCGTGCTATCGACCACGCCCCACAGCCGGCCAGCCATGTGCGCGGGCGATTAAGCTGAAGTATCCCGCCAGGATAGAAGCGCGTGTAGGTGCGGGTGGCCAGCACCGCTACGCCGGGCAATGGCAGATAGCTCTGGAAAACGACGCCAATCGTTCGGCTACGTTCCAATAAGCCCGAAGCGGAACCCGGGGAGGGTGCCCGGGTTCCTAGCCTGTCGGAACAGCATCCCTCCCTCTAGGGACCGCTCGGCATGGCCGCCGTTTTATATTCACAGGCCAGCTGAACCGTCGGTGAACTATTGCACGTTCGGCAAATCGGAAGAACTACACTCGCATGCGGCCGGCTTTGCGACAATTTGCCGCCAGCCGCTAGTCGACGATCGTCCCGAGCGCCCCGGTCATCACAGAAGTACGTTTTTGAGGCCGGGCCGGGCCATTGCGGCTCACGTTCTGCTCAGAACGCTGCAACGAAATCTCAGCGAATCGGGTGAATCGATCGCGATCAAAACTTGGCGCAACCGTTCTTCACAGCATGAGAATCAACAACTTAGAAAACGCTCATTGCGTTCGGGACGCTGGCTCATCGGTTGGTCTGTTCATGCGACGCCCCTGGGGGAATTGGCCGTCGAATTGCGGCGCTGCTCGTGTCCGCGGCGGTTTCACTCGCAAAGACTTTCCGGCCTAAGCTCTGGCTGCCGTTTTCTCGACGAGCTGATGCAGCGAATCCGGCAGCTCGCGGTCCTCATCGGCGCAGCGCTGGCACAGCCTAAGCGCTATCTCTTCGGAAACGTCGCGAACCCAACCTTCCGAGAGGTTAAAACCAACGACGCGAACCGGGTTGCTGTACTGGCCTTCTAACAAATCCTGGATGACAGCTTCAAGATCGGTGTCTTCCACGTTTGTGTCGCGCCAGGCACAACCCATTCGGCCGAAGTCGTCGAGGACCAGATAAACATCCCGGTCGATGCCGGGGATAATCGAGGGTGACGCACGCATGACCCAACTCCACGCAACCGAACGTGACTTAAAAAACGGCGGTTAGGATTGGTTCCTACCGTTTGTCGAGCGACTGACTGGCCTAAGCTCAGTTTGAGTCCCTGTGCTGCACTGCTAACGCTCAGCGCACCAGGGCCGAGGGCGCCGCTCTGCGTTAAATTCAAGAACGTGCCGGGCGTGCGGCTGGGGGACGATTTATCCTCGTTTCGCAGTTCTTGCTCTGCTTGCTGCCAGAACTCGTCTTCCTTACCTTTTGGCCTGTCATGGCGCTCCCAGGTCTCATAAGCGCGCTTCTTTGATTTCTTCTTCGGCGCTAGCCGATGCCCTGCCATCCCTGTTCACGGATCCCGCCAGTTTCATCCAAACACCGCCAAGCTGCCCGAGGCGGAACATATCCTGCCGGAATGGCAAGCCGCCATGGAGGCGCTGATCCTAGTGGTGGAGAGCGGAGGCCCGGCCAACTGGCGCGCATCGACGGCCTGCGGGCGTTGACCCGCAACCACGTCCGCAAGTTCAATCCAACGCGAAAGGATCCGCACTGGGCCGCGCAAACTCGAAGGGATCAGCCATGACCGTTTTTGTCTATGTCAATACCAGCAAGCCGGCCCGCGACGTTGATTACATCAAGGTTTTTGCAAACCAGGCTGCCGCACGTGCAGCCCTCACCCCGACCTCTCCCCGTGGAGAACGGGGAGAGGGAGAACAGCCGGCCTCAGTCGATCACCTGGACGACCTTCTGCTGCTGGGGGTCAACTAGAACCACCTCGTCGCCGATGGCGAGATAGCGGTAGTTGGCGAGCTCCGGATGGTTGCGCGCCAGCTCTTCCGGCACCGGCTGCAGCGACAGACAGTTCGACGCCGAGGTTCCGGCTCCGCCGCCCGGAGGCGAGGTCGACCCGACCGTCGTCGAAGAGCTCCGCACCAATTCCCTGAACCGCCTGCGCGTGTCATCGCTGATGACGACACGGTCGCGGCCGTAAGCGGCCGCTCTGCTGTAGCCCGGTCCGTCGTCGAAAATATCGACGACCTCGCGCCGCCGCGGATCGATAATGGCAACGCGGTTGTCGATCACCGTGTACTCATAGTCCCGGTATTGCGGCATGATCCGCGCGATATCGGGCGGCAACCGGCGCGCCTGCACGCCCCGCGGCAACCGCGTGCCGACATTGACCTCGACATTGAGATTCTGGCTGGTGACCGTCCGGTCGCGCCGCAGCTGATCGACGACTTGCCTGCGCTGATCGTCGTTGACCGCGGTCGAAGAAGTCTGGCGGTTCGATTGATCCGGCGCCTGGCCGGTCTTCTGGTTCTGTGTGTTGTCGGCCGGCCGCGCGCTCTGCTGCGGCGAGGAGTTGGAGGGCTGGGCGGCCTGATCGCGCTGCTCCTTGCGATCGCGATCGATCTGCTGCTGGGTCTGCTGCTGCTTGGTATCGGCCGGCCTGGTGGCGTCCTGCGCGCGGTCCTGCTTGGGCTGACCCTCGCGGCCCCGCAGCTTTTCCTCGGCCTGTTGCTTCTGGTCGACAGCCGGCTTGGCATCGCGGCCCTGCTGCAGGTCCTTCTGCTGCGCCGTGCTCGAGGGCGCGCGCTCGCCACGGCCGGGCTGATCCTGGCTCTGCCGGGTCGGCTCCTTGGACTCGCGGCCCTGCGGCTCCTGTGCCTGCTTGCTGCGCTCGGCCGGCGACGGGGCCTCACCGCGCTGCATGTCCTTGGCGCTGCCCTTCGGTTCGGACTGCGCGCGCTCCTTGATGCGATCGGCCGCGCCGCCGCGATCCATATCCTTCGACTGGGCGGCCGGACGGTCCATTTCCCTAGAGTGAGACGCCGGTGATTGGGCGCGGGGGCTCTCCTCGCGCTTCTGCGAACCTTCCGGCGATTGCGCAATGGCGGCACCGGCGCCAATCACCAACGCCATCGCTGTCGTGTAAAGCCAATTAATCCTCATGGGAGAACCTCCTGTTGGTTCCCCCCACCCGTCTGGATTGGGTAATCTAGGTTGCCGCGTTTGGTTTCACCATGACGACGGTCAACCGGCGGCGAGGCGATCCAGCGCAGCTTGATCAAAAGCGGGATCAGCGCCTCATGCTCCCTTGGGTCCAGTGGCGATAGATGGTTCATGCAGAGGATGACGCGGCGGGCGCTTGTTACGGAACCCCCCAGTTCTAGAAGACTTTCCTTATCGAAACCGCTGCGACCTTCGCGAGCGGCGAGGAAGGTCGGATGGATAAGTCGCTGGTCAGTAGTGAAGGCGGACGGAGTACAGAAACCAACAACGGCTCCGTGCGGATTCGTGGAGCTCGCGAGCACAATCTCAAGGACGTCTCACTCGAAATTCCCCGCAACGCCTTGGTGGTCTTCACCGGCGTATCGGGATCCGGGAAGTCGTCGCTGGCCTTCGGGACGCTGTATGCGGAAGCCCAGCGGCGGTACCTCGAATCCGTCTCGCCGTACGCCCGTCGCCTTTTCCACCAGATGGCGGTCCCAGAGGTGGATTCGGTCGAGGGGCTGCCGCCGGCCGTGGCGCTGCAGCAGCAACGCGGCTCGCCGACGACCAGGTCCTCGGTCGGCAGCGTCACGACATTGTCCAATCTGCTGCGGATGCTTTACTCGCGCGCGGGCGACTATCCGCCAAAACAGCCGCTTCTCTATGCGGAGTCGTTTTCGCCGAACACACCGGAGGGCGCCTGTCCGAATTGCCACGGCATCGGCCGCGTCCATGAGGTCGACGAGCGTTCGCTGGTGCCCGACGACAAGTTGACCATCCGGGAGCGGGCTGTCGCTGCGTGGCCGAGCGCCTGGCAAGGCCAGAACCTGAGGGACATCCTAGTGACCCTCGGCTACGACGTCGACCGGCCGTGGCGAGAGCTTCCGAAGAAGGATCGCGATTGGATACTGTTCACCGACGAGCAGCCGACCGTGCCGGTCTACGCAGGATACACGCGCGCCGAGACGAAGCGGGCGCTAAAGCGAAAGGAGGAGCCAAGCTACCAGGGAACCTTCACAGGCGCCCGCAAGTATGTCCTGCAGACGTTCGCCACTACGCAAAGCGCGATGATGAAGCGTCGGGTGACGCAGTTTCTCTCAAGCTCGGATTGCCCTGTCTGCAAAGGCAAGCGGCTCAAGCCCGAGCCTCTCTCGGTCACCTTTGCCGGATTAGATATCGCGGAATTGTCGCGATTGCCGTTGAAGCAGTTGCGCGGCGTACTCGGCCGGCATTTGGATGGCCGGAAAAAGGAATTCGCCGACCATCCCGAGAAGGCACTTGTCGTGCAGCGGATAACAGAAGATATGTTGGCGCGCCTTGAGGTCCTGCTCGACCTGGGTCTCGGCTATCTGACCCCCGAGCGCAGTACGCCGACGTTGTCGCCTGGGGAATTGCAGCGGCTTCGATTGGCGACGCAAGTGCGGTCTAATCTGTTCGGAGTCGTGTACGTCCTGGACGAGCCGTCGGCCGGGCTGCATCCGGCGGACACCGAGGCGCTGTTGCGCGCCCTAGAACGCCTGAAATCGTCCGGAAACTCGCTATTCGTCGTCGAGCACGAACTCGATGTCGTGCGGCATGCAGACTGGATCGTCGACGTTGGTCCCGACGCCGGAGCGCAGGGCGGCCAAATCATGTACAGCGGCCCGCTGGCGGGCCTCGCAGACGTGCGGGAGTCTCGTACACGACCCTACCTCTTCGACCAAGCCGACAGGATTGCCAAGACGCCCCGAGACCCCCACGGCTGGCTCAAGCTCCGCGGAGTGAAGCGCAACAATCTCGATCGTCTGGATGTGGACATTCCCCTGGGCGTTTTCACAAGCGTCACGGGAATTTCGGGGTCGGGCAAGTCGAGCCTCATGAGCCAATTCCTCGTCGAAGCAGTCAGCGACGAAATAGGTCAGCGCAGCGAACCTCCCGACGATGACGACGGGTTGGTAGCCAAGGTGGAGACGATAGGTGGCGAGATCGCCGGCGGTCTGGAGAACATCAAACGGCTGGTGGTCGTCGATCAGAAGCCGATCGGCCGTACGCCGCGGTCGAATCTGGCGACCTACACCGGTTTGCTCGATCACGTCCGGAAGCTGTTCGCCGCTACCAAGCAGGCGCGCGCCAGGCGGTACGACGCGGGCAGGTTCTCCTTCAACGTGGCCAAGGGCCGTTGCGGGACATGCCAGGGCGAAGGGTTCGTTTGCGTCGAACTGCTCTTCCTGCCTAGCGTGTATGCGCCTTGTCCCACCTGCAAGGGCGCCCGGTACAATGCCAAGACGCTGGAGGTCAAGATCCGGGACAGGTCCATTGCGGACGTGCTGGCTATGACCGTCGACGAAGCGTTCGGCTTCTTTGCGGACGACGATCCACTGCGACGATCGCTAGGCGTGCTTCGCGAAGTCGGTCTGGGATACATCCGTTTGGGGCAATCGGCTACGGAGCTGTCCGGTGGGGAGGCGCAACGCGTCAAGCTTGCTACCGAGCTGCAGCGCGCGCAGCGAGGCGAGACGCTCTACGTGCTCGATGAACCGACGACGGGCCTGCACCCGTCGGACGTGGCGAAGCTGATGAAGCAACTGGACGGCCTTGTCGAAGGCGGCAACACGGTCATCGTCGTCGAGCATGACATGAGCGTAACCGCGTCCAGCGACTGGATCATCGACATCGGGCCCGGAGCAGGCGACGAGGGCGGCCGCATAGTGGCTTCTGGACCGCCCAAGCAGGTCGCATCTGTAACGCAGAGCCGAACGGCGAAATACCTTGCCTCAGTTCTTGAGTTGGGCGGCACAAGGAACTCGCACGATTCTGAACGTGGCCGTCTGGCCCCAACATATAGGCGGTAACCCTGCATCTTTGTTGTCTCTGAGTCGAAGCTGAAAAACATTGTGCGCCGGTACCAGGCCGGCTGCCATCAGCGACGGATTTACCCCGTTTGCAGAGCTCGTACGCCGCTGAGATCCCCGCAATACTCGAACCGATGACGGCGACATCGCATTCGTGGACGCTCTCGAGAGCCTTCGCGCCGGGTGCTACTTCGATATCCATCCAAAGCGATTTGCTCGTCGTATGAACGGACTTGGCGCGGACGCGCCGTAACGTCTGTTTAAGGCCGTTAGCGGATATGGCGCATTGCCGCACCACACGATCAACCGGAAGTAAGAACTTCTAGTTGGCGGCCTCTTTCCTCCCTATGTACTGGGCGGAAGCAGTCAGTTGCATCGCAGAGGCGTAACCGGCCTCCGTAAGCCTGCTCAAGGTGGCTTCACCACGATTGGCACATTCAATTATTTTGCTGGCGATGATCCGCCGGGCATTGTGTTTCTCGCTGCCAGCCGGAAGAAGTAAGCACGCACGCTCGAGGGCGACTTCCATTTTGGCTATAGTTCGGCGATCGAAGGTATCAGTAATCATTTGACCGTCCTCGGATCCCAAGCCAGCTAAAAAAGTGTTGGGCACCCGACACAGCGTGAGGCTTCGTCACGCCGTATGGGCATTGCGTCCGGCATCGTTCGGCGCCGGGATTCCGCTGGCTATCCGAAGGCTTCATCGATTCGAAGCATTGGCAGCCCGCGGCGGCCCGGTCCCGCTATCCATGGTGTGCTGAGGCGTGAACTTTCGCGCGCTCGCCAGCTTTACCGGTCGACATCAGCTTGGTCGTGTTGTGCGGATCGATCACGAATTTCTTGGGAGATCCGTCATGGAAGACTTGATATGCCTCGACTGCCCGCTCCAGCGGGATCACCTCGGTGTTCAGGAGCGGTGTTAGGTAAGGCATCCGGTCCCACAGGATGGCCATCATCAGATCGCGGTTGTAGTGCATGACGGGACATTGACCGGCTGTGAATGTCGGCGATTTTACCCAGGCTGCGGGAAAGCCCAGGGCCATCAGGCCCTTCTTGTTGAGTTCTGTGGGCGCACCCGGATCCAGGTTGGTGTAGACCCCGGGGATGCCCATCGCCCCCGCGGGCTTGATCACTTCCATCAACGTATTGATGACGGCTTCCTCCACGTTCTTGGAGCTGCCGTCCTGCCCGTAGCCATGGCACTCGAGGCCGACACAATCGACGGCCGCGTCGACCCAGCGCGAGCCCGTGCCGAGAAGTTTTTCAATTTGGTCGGCGACAGGAGTGGTGCTTGACGGATCCACGACCTCGTAACCGGCTTCTTTCACCAGATCGCGCCTGGCCTTGTTGTGGTCGCCGACGATGATGCAAGACGCTCCGAGAAGCTGCGCGCTCGCGGCGGCGCAGCGACCGACCGGCCCGGCGCCGGCAATGTACACGGTAGAACCCGTTCCAACCCGCGCCTCGACACAGCCATGATACCCGGTGGGCAGAATATCGGAGAGCAGGGTGAGGTCCCTGATCTTTTCGATGGCCTGTTCCTTGTCGGGGAATTTCAGCAACTGGAAGTCCGCCCACGGCACCAGCATATATTCGGCTTGGCCGCCCTGCCAGCCGCCAAGATTGAAGCCGTAAGCGCCGCAAAATCCGAGTTCCTCGTTAGCGTTAAGGCATACGTCCGTGTGGCGTTCCTTGCAGTTTCGGCATGTGCCGCAAGCCACGTTGAAGGGCACGGAGCAGACATCGCCGACCTTAATGCGCTCGACATGCGATCCTACCTCAACCACCTCGCCGGTGTTCTCATGACCCATCTGCATTCCCTTCGGGGCCGCGAAGCGGCCGTTATAGATATGCAGGTCACTGCCACAGATGTTTGTCGTGATGATCTTGAGGATGACAGCGTGCTCGATCTTCCTGCCCTTCGGGTCCTGAAGCTTCGGGTATCCTTTGTCCTGGACCTCCATCTTGTGTGGTCCCAAGAATGTGACGGCGCGATTGCCTGCTGCCATAGGTAATCTCCTTGGTTCAATGTGGTGGGTTTTGGCCACTGAAACATTCATCGATGCCCGTGCGGTGATGGAGAATAGGCGAGAAGTATCGGCAAGCCTTGATAGCCATCAATATCTCAAGCCGATTGACTGTTGAGAGTTGCGCATTCGATCGTCGCGCTTTGGCCCGGAACAGCTGATTGCCGATCTCCGCCTCTCAAAAAACCGAATGGTTGATCGAATGGGTAGTTGACGAAGGTCAATACCTCAACGATCGCCGCGCTCGGCGTCATCACAGGCGATATCGCGCGCGGTGAGAGGACGCTACCTCGGGGGTGGAAGCAGAAGTTCGATCGATGGCGATCCGCCGAAGGGGCGCGTCGTCCTTGTACAGTGGGATTCGCTCGATCAAATGATGAAGTGGCGACACTCGCCCGAATACACCACCGCCCGCGCCATCGGAGAAAAGTACGGCAGTTTTCGCATCTTCGCTGTCGATGGCGTACCGCAGTAACTCTTACAGGAGCAGATTTCATGATGTCTTTGGATGGCAAGGTGGCTCTGGTAACCGCGCCGCCTCGGGCATGGGCCTTGCGACCGCCAGAGCCTTCGCCGAGGCCGGAGCTGCTGTGGCTCTTGCCGATGTCAACGAGGCGGCCGTGCGCGCCGCTGCGGACAACAGTTTGGTCGCCAGCGGTGGCAAGGCGATAGGCTTCCGTTGTGACGTGATCGCATCCCTGGAGGGAAAGAAACCGTAGACATTCGCCGCACCCGACACGATTCGAACATGTGACCTTTGCCTTCGGAGCAGGCAGGGCTGGCCATTCAAGCTACGGCCTGAAAAAGCAATTCGAGACGGTCACGTCCCTGCAACCAACCGAAAATCGCCGGTCGGAATCAATCCGGTCTCAGGAAGGCCAACCCCAGAATAACCCCGGCTATCCGGTAAACGAACGGGGATAATGGTCTACGAACAGAATCAAAAATCTAGGTTTTTCAATGCTATACGCAGCAATAACCGGGTTCGGGACGCAGGGGTCGCAGGTTCGAATCCTGCCACTCCGACCATCCTTTCAAGTACTTATAGTAACTGCGGTTTTCGGGCGCAATGAAATGCGCAGCGAAATAGGGCGCGGCCGCAGCATAGCTGCCTGACGCTTCCCCCCAAACGTTCCGCGTCGCCGCTCTTGGCAGGACGGGGCTTTCCAAAATGGGATTTCCTGTAACTGGCTCTGGCAACGGGGAGCCTATGCCGGACGATTTGGGGCAGGCGTTTCGATCACCGCCGTGTCCAGTCTGGTAATGCAGGCGGTCCAGGCGACAAATCGGGCGAGGGGCGGCGATCGAGGCGATCGCGACGTCAATCAGTTAATCCACCAATGATCATGGCGTCGTCGTTCCAGGCCGAACGGTCCGCAACCCATTGTCCGCCGGCATCGCGGTTTGCGACGCGAAATTTCTCCGCAGATTCAAACTCCGCTCCGAAGCGAAGCGAGAGTTGTTTTCATCGTGTGAGTGGGAAAGCTACTTCCATCCCGCCGGCGTCAACCTGTCTTGTCCACGTTCCAGAACAACGGCACGGGGGCCCTGACGATGTTCTTCAGGGCTTTCCGGTTCGCGGCCGGCTGGTTGTATTGTCCAGTCGGCACGTGGGTGACCACCTCGTAGGCGCGAGCCTGGATGCGGTCGGCAAGGCCCTTCTGGTCGGACGGCGCCGCGCTTCTTGCGAAGCTGTCGCGCAGTCGCTCGAGCTCGGCGTCCTCCACCCAGCCGAAGAAACCGCCGTTCTTGCCCCTGCCGTTGATGCAGGCATTGCCGATCGGATTGATGAGGTCGGCGCACGCCCAGGTCGAGTGGTAGATCGACCAGCCGCCCTCGGCCGGCGGTTGTTGCTTGGCGCGCCGTGCGACCACCGATCCCCAATCCATGGCCTGCAGGTTGACGTTCATCCCGATCGAGCGCAGCGCCTCGGCGGTGACCGTGCCGAGCGCGGTGATGATTGGCGCATCGGTGGCATGCAGGATTGTGATCGGCTCGCCCTTGTAGCCGCCTTCCTTCAGAAGTGCCTTCGCCCTTGCCGTATCCGCCTTTGTCGACCAGCCGACTGAACTTTCGAACGGTGCGCCGGCAACAAAGATCGCCGGCGTGATCTTGTAGTATTCGGGATTTCCGATCTGCGTGTCGAGCCAGTCCTTCTGGTTCACGGCATGAAGCACGGCCTGGCGGATCTCCGGCTTGTCGAACGGCGGCACGAGCCAGTTCATCCGGCACATGCCGGAGAAGCCGAGCGTATTGTAGTCCGTGAACTCAACATTCGACGCACGCTTGATCATCGGATGATGGTCGTGCGGCGGCACCTCGAAATAGTCGATCTCGTCGTTGACCAGCGCATTGGTCGCGGTCTGGAAGTCCGGAATGCTGATCCATTCGTACCGGCCGATCTTCACCACCTTGCCGCCGCCGGTGCCGTCGGACGGCTCGTCGCGCGAAACATAGTCCGGATTCTTTTCGTAGACGGCCTTCGATCCCGGTTGAAATTCCGATGTCACGAAACGGAACGGTCCGGAGCCGAGATGATCGGTGATCGCCTGGTCGGCGGGCGTCGCGGCGATCCGGGCCGGCACGATGAACGGCACGTTGGCGGTCGGCTTGCCCAGCGCAGCGAGCACGAATCCGCAAGGCTCCTTCAGCACCATGCGGAAGGTCCGCTCGTCGACGGCCTTCAGTTCGGCGACGAATTCGAACAGCTTCTGCCCCATGGTGTCGCGCCTGGCCCAGCGCTGCAGGGACGGGATCACGTCTGATGACGTTACCGCAGTGCCGTCGTGGAATTTGAGGCCGGGCCGCAGGCGGAAGGTGTAGGTGAGGCTATCAGCGGAGACCTCCCAGGCCTCGACCATCTGCGGCTTGATCTCGAACTTCGAATTGGTCGAGAACAGCGTGTCGTAGATCATGTAGCCGTGGTTGCGCGCGGTCCACGCCGTCGTCATGATCGGATCGGTGGCGCGCAGCGGGGCATGCATGACAGCCGTAATCGTCTTCGACGACTGCGCCCGTGCGATGCGCGGCATTGCAAGGCCCAGCGTCGCGCCGGCGCCGATCCGAAAGAGGTGACGCCGATCGATCGATTGCCCCATGACCCATTCCTCCTTGTCGCGACCGGAAATTCCCTCAGGCCTTGCCGCTCAGCCTGCTGGCGATGGCGCGGTAGCCGCGCAACCACATGTGATCGAGATCCAGATCCATCGGCAAAGCCTGTGACGAGACGCGCGCAATCACCGTTTCGTTCGCCGGATCGATGTAGACCCACTGGCCATGAATGCCGATCGCGGCGAAGGGTGTCTGGCCACGCTCGATCGTGTACCACTTGCTGCGGTAATTGCCGTTCGGAAACACCTTCGTCAGATCGCCCCGCGACCACGCTTCGGCATTGCCGTTGTGCCTGATGTCGTGGATCCATCGGCTCGGCACCACCTGCCGTCCGTTGCTGACGCCGTGATTGCGCATCATCTCGCCGAAGCGGGCGAGATCGCGCACGGTTGCGCATATGCCGCCGGCGACACGCGCCGCGCCCCGGGAATCGACCGTGATATAGGCGTCGTGCTCGGCGCCCATCGGTTCCCAGAGATAGTGCGAGACGATCCTGGCGTAGGACATTCCGCAGGCGCGCTCATAGACCCAGCCCAGCACGTCGGTGTTGGTCGAAACATAGTGAAAGGCGTGGCCGTGCGGCTTGCCGTCCGGCCGCAGCGTTTGCAGGTACTGGCGCAGGTGGGTCGGCGGGACGGTTGCATCGAACGGCTCCCATCCGGTGGAACGGCGGTAATTGATGACGTCGCCCTCGCGCGCCATGTAGTCTTCGTCGAAGTGAATGCCGACGCTCATGTCGAGCAGGTGTCGCACCGTGCACCCGTCGCCGTAGACCGATCCTCTCATCTCCGGGATGTACTGCGTAACGGGGGCATCGGGGTCGAGCTTGCCGCGGTCGACCAGGATGCCGGCCAGCGTTCCCGCAATCGACTTGCTGACGGAAAAAATCAGATGCGGTGCGTCCGGCGTCAGGCCATGGGCGTACCACTCGGCGACGATCCGTCCGCGGTGAGACACCACGAAACCGTCAGTGTGGCTCGTCCGCAGGGCCTCGCCAACATCGATCGTCTCACCACGCGGGTTCGCAAAGGCAACGTCCTCCAGATAGGCTTGCGCAAAGGAAAGCGACGTCGGTTCACGGGAGCGTGCGATGTTGGCTGTGGGCAGCAATTCGCGCACGTTGCGGAAAGCCCATTCGCTGAACGGATGCTGCCGCCAGTTCGCGAGCGTCACCTGCGCGTCGGCGGTCGGCGGGAAGGCGGCCATGATGTGGCGTGAGTTCATTCCTGGTCCGGCACTGGCTTCGAAACAGCGTCAGAATTCTGCATGCGTCGCCTGGCCCGCAATCAACCGGATGGTGGAGGCTCTCGACCGGTTACGTCGTCGTAACCGCATCGAACATCCACGGGGCGACCGTTTGGCCTGCATTTTGCTTGACTATGCGGCGCGCCTGTCCCAGCGTCGCTGGCTGCGACGCGCAGACGTCCGCCATCGAGGGAACAGTCGGGAGGTAGGCCATGATTGCGCTATTGGGCCGATCGGATCAGGCAACCACGCAAGCCATCCATTTCGCGAGGGGGATTCTCGAAGGTTCTGCGACCGCGTTTTATGAGGTCGACAGCCACCTCAATCAGAATCGCTTTGTGCTCAGCGGCGGCGTTCCGACGGGCTTTCACGACCAGTATCTGGCTGGGATGAATCGGCTCGATCCGTTGCATCCGCGCGCTGCGGCCAAACAGCCGTTTGCGCGGCTCAGCGTCGCTATCGATCAATGCGGGACCGCCGACGCGGCCACCTATCGCACCTTCGCCGGCCAATGCGGCATCGCCGACATGATCGAATTCTTCTTCCGCCGCAACGACCGGATCGTTGCCGGAATGTGTGTGCTTTGGGGGCAGGGCTGCAAGATTCCCGATGGCACCATGAACATCGCCGAAAAGATCCACGACTATCTCGAGTTCAACCTGACCAGCCGCCTGTCATCCACGTCGGACGAGCCCGCACGCTATGGCCTGACGGCACGCGAACTCGAGGTCGTCGAGCTCCTGTGCTGCGGCCGGACCAATCGCGAGATCAGCGAGTGCTTGAACATTGGCCTTGCGACCGTGAAAACGCACCTGATCCATATTTTCGAGAAGCTCGGCGTCGAGACGCGCTCAGCCGTCGTCGCGCTGATGTCGCGGCCGCACTGACGGTACGACGTCCTGTATCCGAATAAACGTTAGCGCCGTTCGCTTGCGCGGGCCCTTGCTGCGGCGGGGCTTTGGGTTGCCATTCCATCCACCGTTCGGTTGATTGCTACCGCATGCGCGGTAAGTCGAGACTCCGAATGATCGGCGTCGTTTTCGACAGTGTTGGCGAGCGGCTCCCGCTGTCACCAACTCAGCTTCAAGGAAACGACATGCGTGATTTCATGGCCATTGCCCGTTCGGTGGCGGTTGCGGAAAAAGGCATGGCCGCGACATCGCACCCGCAGGCGACGCTTGCCGCAGTCGAGATATTGAAGGCCGGCGGCAACGCAGTCGATGCGGCGATCGCCGCAGTCGCTGTGCAAGGCGTCGTCGAGCCGCAGATGACCGGGATCGGCGGCGATTGCTTTGCGCTGTATTCGCCAAAGGGCGGCGAGCCGATCGCGCTCAACGGATCGGGCCGCACGCCGGCAAGGACCGATAGCGGCAAATATGCGCACGGGGCGCAGCGGGACATTCCGCCGACCTCTCCGGAGTCGGTTACCGTGCCGGGCGCCATCGATGCCTGGTGCCGTCTGGTTGCCGATCACGGCAGCAAATCGCTCGAGGAGATCTTTCGTCCGGCGATCGCGGCTGCGGAGCAGGGGTTCTGCATCACGCCGCGCGTCGCGGAGGACTGGCGCCGGTTTCGCGCCCGCATCGAGATCGATGCCAATGCCAGGGCGCATTTCCTTCCCGGCGATCAAACACCGGCGGTCGGCGACATCCGCGTACAGCTGGCCCTTGGCAAGACCTTTCGAAACATCGCGCGTCACGGGCGTGACGCATTCTATGCGGGCGAGGCCGCCGACGAGATGGTCGGCATTCTCAGGGGATTGGGCGGCGCCCATGAGGCCGATGACTTTGCCGCGCAGACGTCTGACTATGTGACTCCGATCTCCGCGCGTTATCACGATCACGACGTGGTCGAATGTCCGCCGAACGGGCAGGGTCTTGCCGCCTTGATGATCCTGCGGACACTGGCCGGATTCGATGTCGGCGCGCTGACGCCGGCTGACCGCATCCATCTTCTCGCCGAAGCGACCAAGGCTGCCTACCGCGCGCGCGATGCATTCTTCTGTGACCCCGCGACCGGCAATATCGATCCGGCGTCGTTCCTGACCGAGGATTACATCGGGAGGATCCGCCAGCGGATCGACATGACGCGCGCATCCGGAGCGGCAACCTGGGACGACATCGAGCACCGCGACACGGTTTACGTCACCGTGGTTGACCGCGACCTCAACGCGATCTCGCTGATCAATTCGCTGTTCTATCCGTTCGGCAGCGGCATCTACGCACCGAAGTCGGGGATCTTGTTGCACAATCGCGGCTGGAGCTTTCGGGCCAAGCCCGGGCATCTCAATTCGCTGGGGCCGCGCAAGCGCCCGATGCACACCATCATTCCCGGCATGCTGCGGAAGGACGGCCGTACCGTGATGTCGTTCGGCGTGATGGGTGGACACTATCAGGCCGCAGGGCATGCCAATCTGCTGTCGAACATCTTCGACATGAAGATGGATATCCAGGCCGCGGCGGAGGCGCCGCGCTCGTTCGCCTTCGACGGCGTGCTCTCGCTCGAGTCAACGATTGCTCCCGCAATCCGGGACGATCTGTTGGCGCGCGGACATGATGCGCGCTTCTCCGAAGAGCCGATCGGCGGATGCCAGGCGATCCGCATCGATCATGCGCGCGGCGTGCTGTTCGGTGCCTCCGACCATCGCAAGGATGGATTGGCGCTGGGCTTCTGAGAAGAGCGGTTGTTTATTGAGATGAAACGGCCGGCTTGACTGCTTTCATGCCGCCGCCATCTTTATAGAGAAGCTGAGACGACGGATCGATGGCGGAGGGCGGCATGGCTTGGAGATCACGAACATCACGGCTTTGCAGCCGGGCTCTCGGCAGCCTGGTCGCCGGCGTTCTTGCCTCGACCGCCGCGTCGCACGCCGAAACCAGGATCTCGCCATTGGCGTCCCCAACCCACCCCATGGATGGGTTGACTGCGGACGAGATACGGGCGGGCGTCGACGTGCTCCGCGGCGCCGGGAAGTTCGGCGATGCCGGCCGCATCGTCTTCATGACGCTGGATGAGAACGCCAAGGATGAGGTTCGGGCGTGGCGTCCTGGACAGGCATTCAAGCGCCGTGCCGTGGCGACGCTGCTCAATGACGGCCGTCTCTACGAAGCGCGGCTCGATCTCAATGCGCGGAGCCTGGTCCGTTGGGACGAGATCGGGGATCGGAAGCCAGCACTGATCATCGAGGAATTGATGTCCGCGGGCGAATTGCCGAAGCTTGATCCGCGATGGATCGCTGCGATGGCCAAGCGCGGCATCACGGACTTCAAGAATGTGCTGTGCCTTCCGCTCACCGTCGGTCCTGTTGTCGATCCCGCGCTCAAGGGCCATCGGCTCTTGAACGTGCCCTGTGTCGATACGACGGGCGCCGGCAATAACCTGTGGGGCAAGCCGATCGAGAACCTGATCGCGCTGGTGGACCTCAGCGCCAGGCAGGTGGTGTCGGTGACCGATCTCGGCGTGGTCCCGCCGCCCGCGAACACGCCATCGCATGCCTATGCCGATTCCGGCAAGTATCGCGCCGTGCCGCGGCCGATCGAGATTTCATCGCCGCAGGGCACGAACGTGACGGTGGAGGGCGGGCAGGTCCGTTGGGACAACTGGTCTTTCCATGTTCGCCTCGAGCCGCGCGTCGGTGCGGTGCTGTCGCTGATACGATACGACGACCGAGGCACGCAGCGCGACATCGCCTACCAGCTTTCGGCGAGCGAGATGTTCGTCCCCTATATGGATCCGATGCAGACATGGCAGTTCCGGGCCTATATGGACATCGGCGAATACGGCTTTGGCGTGCTGTCGAGCGAGTTGCGCCCCCGCGAGGATTGTCCCGGCAGTGCGCACTTCCTTGATTTGACGATATCTGGCAACAAGGGAGCGCCGATCGTTTCGCGGGGGGCGGTGTGCATTTTCGAGCGGCCGACCGGGGATCCGATCTGGCGTCACGCCGAGATGATCAACAGCACCGTCGAGACGCGGCCCAATACCGAACTCGTGGTGCGGATGGCGCCGGTCGTCGGCAATTATGACTATCTCGTTGACTATGTGTTTGACCGCGCCGGCAACATCGATGTGAAACTCGGCGCCTACGGCATCGACGCCACCAAGGGCGTGACGAGCCGAAACATGAGCGATCCGACCGCGGCGCAGGATACGGCCTATGGCACGCTGGTCGACGAGCGGCTGCTGGCGGTCAATCACGATCACTACATGACGTTCCGGATCGACATGGATGTCGACGGCACCGGCAACCGCCTGGTCGAGGATCGCTTCGGCGTTCGCCGATTGACCGGGGAGGGCTCGCGAAAAAGCCTATGGCAGGTCGAGACACGGCCCGTCGCAACGGAGGGGCCGGTCACGACGCCGCTGAATGCGGCCCAGTTCAGGATCGAAAGCGCTGGCAAGACCAACAAGCTGGGTTACCGCACCAGCTATCAGCTCATGCCCGGCCATTCCGACACCTCCTTGCTCGCCAAGGACGACCCGATCCAGCTTCGCGCCGGCTTCAGCGGCTACACGTTGTGGGCGTCCGCATACGATAAAGAAGAGAAATATGCGGCGGGTCTCTATCCCAACCAGAACGCCGATGTCGATGGTTTGCCGAAATGGGTTGCAGCCAAACGCCCGATCGAGGATCGCGATCTCGTGATGTGGTACACGGTCGGCTTCCGCCACGTGCCCCGCGCCGAGGATTGGCCTGTCATGCCGGGCCTGTGGCACGGTTTCCGCCTGCGTCCGTTCAACTTCTTCGACCGCAATCCGGCGCTCGACGTGCCGCCTGTGGTCGAAGCAAAGGGCGCGAAATGATCCGCCGTATGCACCGGCTTTGCGCCGTCACCTGCGTCCTGCTGCCGCTTATGGTGGCGGCCGGCGGCGCGACGGCATCTTCCGCTGTCGTCGGCGAGGAAACGTCCTTGCTTTATCTGAGCGCGGATGACTGGAACCAGCAGCCGGCTACACGCAAGATCGCGCTCGCGGCCGATTTCATGCGGGTGTTCTGCACCAGCCCGACCATGTCTCCGGCGTCGCTCGCCGATTGTCTCGACAGGGACCGTGCCAATGGCGCGCTGTTCGAGCGCGCCATTGGCTGCGCGAGCGCCTTAGCTGGCCGCTGAAAGGCCGGCGCTGATCCCCTCGGCCATCCTGGTTACATCGGCCGATGTCAGGATGAGGGGCGGCGACAGGATGATGTTGTTGCCGGACACCCGGACCATCACGCCGGCCTCATAGGTAGCGTCAGCGACCTTCGCCATCGTTTTCTTGTCCGCCGGCTTCTTGCTGTCTCGATCGGCAACCAGCTCGATCGCGGCCATCAGTCCCTTACTGCGTACGTCGCCAACGCTCGGATGCCGCGCCTTGAGCTGCGCAAGCGCGTCGGCGAGGTCCTTGCCGCGCGCGGCGGCATTCTCGTCGAGCTTGAGGCGCCGGGTCTCGGCGAGCGCCGCGACGCCCGCGGCGCATCCGACCGGATGCCCTGAATAGGTGTAACCGTGCCCGATCGAGCTAAAGGAGGTCGTATCCGCCTCAAAGGCTTCCGCGATCTTCTCGCCGATCAGCGTTGCCCCGAGCGGGAAGTATCCTGATGTGATCGCCTTGGCGATCGTCATCATGTCGGGTTTCACGCCCCACAGCCTTGAGCCCGACCAAGCGCCGGTGCGGCCGAAACCGGTGACGACTTCGTCTGAAATCATCAGGATGCCATGGCGGTCGCAGATCTCGCGCGCCAGCTTCATGAAGTTGTCGGGCGGCACGATCACGCCGCCGGCGCCCAGCACCGGCTCCATGATGAAGGCTGCGATCGTATCGGCACCCTGGAAGGTGATCTCGTCTTCCATGGCGGCCGCACAAAGCTGCGCGAGCTTGATGGGATCGGTCTCATTGAAGGGATTGCGGTAGGTCCAGGGCGCGGGGATATGGAATACGCCGGGCAACAGCGGCTCGTAGTTGCGGCGGAAATTGGCGTTACCGTTGACGGAAGCGCCGCCGAAATGCGTGCCGTGATAGCCCTTCTTCAGCGCCAGGAATTTGGTGCGATCGGCCTGTCCCTTGATCTTCCAGTATTGCCGCGCGAGCCGCAGCGCCGACTCGACGGAGTCCGATCCGCCCGAGGTGAAGAAGGCGCGGACCATGCCTTCCGGCTTGAACCATTCGGTGAGTTCGTAGGCGAGTTCGATCGAGGGGCCGGTCGAAGCGCCGCGGAAGCCGGAATAATAGGGCAGTGCGTCGAGCTGGTCCGTGATCGCCTTCTTGATGGGATCGCAGCTATAGCCGAGATTGACGTTCCACAGGCCGCCGACGGCGTCGAGAACGGTGCGCCCGTCGATGTCGGTGACGTGAACGCCTTCGCCCTTCATGATGATGCGCGGCGGCTGCGCCCGCATCTCGGCGGGATGCGCCATCGGGTGCCAGATCGGCTTGGCGTTGTTCTCAACCAGGAAATTCTTGTCGCGCATGGTGGCCCTCTGTCCGGCTCAATCGTATTCCAGTCCGAAATGACGGAGCGCCTCACTATACGACGCCCTGGGATTCCTCACGTCGAACAAAACCGTGCGCATGTTGCATGCGGCTGCGCCCGCGATGTTCCGGCGCTGGTCGTCGACAAAGACGCAATCTTCCGCCGCCAGCGCCAGCGCATCGAGCACACCATGATAGGCGCGCGGGTCCGGCTTCAGGATATTGGTATGCGTTGCATCGACGATCGCGTCGAACCGCGCCAGAACGGGGAGCCGGCTGCGGAAGTCGACGCCATAGAACAGGTCGAGTTCGTTTGAGAGGATGGCGAGCCTGAAGCCGGCATCACCAACGATCCGGATCACGTGGTCCGCCTCGGGGCGGATCACCGTCGCGGGGTCGGCGCCACGCGCCCGCTTCACGAATGTTTCCATATCCGGCCAGTCCTCGCCGAGCATGCGCCCGACCTCGCGACTGCGCATCAGCCAGTAATCACGCTCCGAAATCTCACCGCGCTGCATCGAAGCCCAGAGCGGGTCGCTGTCCGGTGCGAACGGGCCGAGCCATTTCAGCGTGCACGGAGCGAGGCCGAGCGCCTGCTCGGTCAGGTCATGGGTTTCGAACAATGTCTTCGAGATGACCCCGCCGAAATCCAGCACCAGCGCCTGTGCGGGGTTTCTCACGCCGCGACCGTCGTCTTGCCGGCGGGGACGATGCCGGCCGCGACCCATTTGTCGAAGATTTGCAGCACCCTTTCGTTGAACGCGGCGCTGTTGATGTGTTCCTTGATCTCATGCAACTCGACGGGCGGCGCGACCGCCGATCGCATCTCGCTGACGAAGGCGGAGAGGCCCTCGGGATCGTGCAAGGCTTCGCCCTCGCGATCCCATTGCTGGATGCCGCCGGCCGGCAGCACGAATGCGACCGGTGCCCTGGCTTGCGACAGTTTGTTCGCAATCGCCCGCGCGATCCGGCGGCGGTCGTCGGGGCGGGAGGTTGCAGATGCGAGCAAGCGGTTATGGGCGTGAAAGGGCCGCTCGACCAATTCCTTCGGCGTCGGCAGCCACGCCGGGAAATCGACCATGTCGATGGCGCCGGGGGCGACGATCTGCGGGGTTCCTGCCTTGCCTGCGTTTTCCAGCCGGTCCGCGCCCGAGTTTACCACCGAACCCGTGAGCTGGTTGGCGACCTCCTGCAGGCTCAGGTCCAGCACTGCCGCGAAGCCGCCTTGCGCAGCGATCGATTCCATCGCGCGGCCGCCCATGCCGGTGGTGTGGAAGACGACGACTTCGTAGCCGCGCCGTTCGAGTTGCGGCTTCAGTTCCACCATATAGCTGAGGCAGCTCTTTCCCAGCGAGGTGATCGCGACCACCGGCCGCTCGTTCCGCGGCCTGATGGTGCTCCGCGCCGCGCCGACGATCGCACCGCAGGCCTGCGTCAGCACCGCCTTGCATGTGCCGTTGAGGCCGTAAAGTCCGCCAGCCCACAGGATCATCATCAGGTCCGCGGCGATGCGTTCGGGCGGGATCAGGTGGGAGAATGCGACCGTCGAAACGATAAGCTTCGGCATCCCCAACGGCAGCGCCTGCGCGACGTCGAGCGCGAGGTCGGTTCCCATGGTGCCGCCGATGGCGATGACGGCGTCGATGGCGTCGTCTTGCGCGAGGTCGCGGGTCAGGTTTGCGGCGCCGATCGCCATCAGCGACATCGCCGAGTTCTCGTCGCCACTGGCGGCAATCACCTCAATGGTCGTCTGCGCCGCCGCCGCCACCGCGTGCTTGTCGTAACGGGCCGCATAGGGTGGATCGCCGAGCACGCTGATGTCCATCATGATCGGTTCGCCGCCGGCCTTGGCGATGCAGTCGCTCATGAACAGGAGCTCGTCGGCCTTGGTGTCTCCGGTTCCGATCAGGAGGATTCGCGGCTTCATCTTGGCATGACCTGTCAGTGCTGGCCGGCGGGCGCGTGGGAGGGGCAAACGACTGGTTGGCAACGCGCGGGCAAGCCGTTCGGCCATCGAAGCCACGCTATGGGCCGGCGGGTCGCCATGGCATCAACCTATCGGTTGATTGCTGCCAAGGCATTGAAATGGCGAGGATCGTGGCATCCGAGCGACGCCGCAGGTGTCTGCTACCCAACCGGCTCCATTGGATCAAATGCAGCAAGCCCAGATCGATCGATTGCGGTCGGCCGCCATTCCGGCCCAACAGCTTTTCGTCGGCGGCCAGCCCATGACGGCGATCAGCGAAGCACGGCTGGACGTCTTGTCGCCGATCGATGGCCGGGTGCTGACGACGATCGCTGACGGCGGTGCTGCCGATATCGACCTGGCGGTGAAGCGCGCGCGACGGGCTTTCGACGAGGGAAGCTGGTCGAGGGCGGCGCCTGCGCAGCGCAAGAAAGTCCTGCTGCGCTTTGCCGATCTCATCGAGCAGCACGCGCTCGAGATCGCCGTGCTCGGCGTGCGCGACAATGGCACCGAGATTGGCATGGCCTACAAGGCCGAGCCGCTTTCGGCGGCTGGAACCATCCGCTACTACGCCGAGGCGATCGACAAAATCTATGGCGAGATTGCGCCGACCGGCCGCGATGTCCTCGGCCTCGTCCATCGCGAGCCGCTCGGTGTGGTCGGCGTGATCGTGCCCTGGAATTTTCCGCTGATGATCGGCGCCTGGAAGATCGGCCCGGCGCTCGCGGCCGGGAACTCGGTCGTTGTCAAGCCGCCGGAGATCGCATCGCTCACCTTGCTGCGGCTCGCGGCGCTGGCGAGCGAGGCGGGCCTGCCCGATGGCGTCTTGAATGTCGTCACCGGCCGCGGTGCGTCGGCCGGCGAGGCGCTCGCCCTGCACATGGATGTCGACGTGCTTGCCTTTACCGGCTCGGGTGCGGTTGGCCGGCGGTTGCTGGAGTGCTCCGCGCGGTCGAACCTGAAACGCGTCCATCTCGAACTCGGCGGAAAGTCTCCGAACATCGTCTTTGCCGACGTTCCGGACATCAAGCATGCGGCAAAAGTGTCGGCGAACGGGATCTTCCGGAATTCGGGTCAGGTCTGCGTTGCCGGCTCGCGGTTGATCGTGCAGTCGCAGGTCTACGAACATTTCATGGGTGAGCTGCTTGTAGCAACGGCGAAGCTCAGGGTCGGAGATCCCCTTGACCTGACGTCGGACATCGGTGCGATTTCGAGCGCGGCGCAATTGCGCAAGAATCTCGGCGCGGCCACCCGCGCCGAGGCGCAGGGCGCGAAACGATTGGCCGGCGGCAAACAGATCCGCATCGAGAGTGGCGGGAACTTCATGTCGCCCGCGATCTTCGCCGATGTCACGCCGAAGATGGATTTGTGGCAGGAGGAAGTGTTTGGACCCGTTCTCGCGGTCACCCGTTTCGACCACGAGGAAGAGGCGGTCGGTCTCGCGAACGCGTCGTCCTTTGGGCTCGCGTCGGCGGTCTGGACCGGTAGCCTGTCGACCGCCCACCGTATGGTGCGCGCCGTCCATGCCGGCGTCGTTCATGTCAACACCTATGGTGGGGCCGATATCAGCGTGCCTCTGGGGGGATTCAAGCAGTCAGGATTCGGGCGCGATAAATCGCTTCATGCGCTCGACGCCTACACCGATCTCAAGACGGCGTGGATCGCGCTATGACCGTTACAACTGTGGAGCGCGCGGACATTTTGGGCGGCCTGATCGACGCCGAGCAGGATCGATTTCGAGAATCCCACCCGCGCTCGGCGGAAGCATGGCAGCAGGGAAAGCGGCATTTTCTCTATGGCGGTCCGTCGCACTGGATGCGTCGCTGGGCCGGAGGCTTCCCGATCTATGTCGATGAGGCGAGTGGCGCGCATATCCGCGACATTGACGGGCGCGATTATGTCGATTTCTGTCTCGGCGACACCGGCGGCATGTGCGGCCACGCACCCGAGGCAGTTACCGACGCGGCGCTGCGTCAGTTCAGGCGCGGCACGACGACGATGCTGCCGACCGAGGACAGTCTGTGGGTCGGCGCGGAGTTGTCCCGCCGCTTCGGTCCGCGACACTGGACGTTGACGACCTCGGCGACCGACGCCAACCGCGCCGCGATCCGCATCGCGCGCATGATCACTGGCCGCCCCAAGGTGCTGGTGTTCTCCGGCTGTTATCACGGCGGAGTCGAGGAGGCGCATGTCGAGATCCGCAACGGTCGCGTCGGCATGCGCAACATGATCCATCCCAACGGCATTGATCATGACGCCGTGACCCGTGTCGTCGAGTTCAACGATGTCGCGGCGCTGGAGGCGGCGCTGGCGCATGACGATGTGGCCTGCGTGCTGACCGAGCCGCTGATGACGAATTTCGGCATGATCCCTGTCGATGCCGAGTTTCACCACACCTTGCGCGACCTCACCCGGCGCGCCGGCACCATGCTCGTCATCGACGAGACGCATACGCTGTCCTGCGGACCGGGCGGCTACACCCAGGCCAACCGTTTGCAGCCCGACATTTTTGTCACCGGCAAGGCGATCGCGGGTGGTATTCCCGCCGGCGTCTTCGGCCTGGGTCAGGAGATCGCCGAACGTCTGTGGAAGATCGTGCCGTACGTCAATCCGCGCGAGCGGCAATCCGCCCATCTTGGGTTCGGCGGCACGCTCGCCGGAAATGCGCTGACGATTGCGACCATGCGCGCCGTGCTGGAGAAGGTGCTGACGCCCGTCAATTACCAACACATGATTGCGACGGCGACACGGCTGGCGAGCGAGACCCGCGGGCTGATCGAGACCAACCGTCTCCCCTGGCATGTCACGCAGATCGGGGCGCGCGCCGAGATCATGTTCATGCCGCATCCGCCGCGCAGCGGTGCCGATGTCATTGCCGGCCGGCAGCCGGACTTGGAGACGCTGCTGCATGCGTTCTACATGAACGAAGGTATTTTGGTGACCCCGTTCCACACCATGCTGCTGATGTGCCCTGCGACATCGGCGCGCGATGTGGAGCGACATACCGCGGTCTTCGCGCAATTCATCGATCTGCTGCGTCAATCCGGGGTGATCTGATGCCAAAGCAGCCGTTCGACCTTTCGGGAAGGGTCGCTATCGTCACCGGTGGGGGCAGGGGCATCGGCGCTGCAATCGTCACACGGTTTGCGGAGGCTGGCGCCACCGTCGTGATCGCGAACCGGACGCAGGATGTTGCGGAAACCCTGGCAGGGGAGCTCGTGGCCGACGGATTGACGGTGCATTGCATTCCGTTCGACAAGCTCGACCGCGACGGCCTGCGTGTCATGGTCGAACGCGTCGCCGCGCAACATGGCCGGCTCGATATCGTCGTGCATAATGCCGGCGGCTGCCCGTGGTCGTCGCTCGAAGAACTCGATGAAGCCGGGCTGGACGAAGCGCTGGCGTTGAATCTCAATCCGAGCTTCTGGCTGGCGCAGCCTGCAATCCCGCATATGCGCGCGAACGGCTTTGGACGGATCCTCGTGACGTCCTCGGTGTCTGCGCGCCTTGCGATGGGTGGCGGCGCGCACTACTCGGCGGCCAAGGCCGGCGTCAACGCATTCATTCGTGGCGCCGCGTTCGAATTGGCGCGGGATGGCATCACCGTCAACGGCGTTGAAGCCGGCTTCATTGCCAAACCGGGCCGCGGCACCATGAGCGCACCGGAGAACCGCGCGAAGCTCGAACGCTTCATCCCGGTCGGGCGCATGGGGAGCCCCGACGATGTCGGCTGCGCCATGCTTTTTCTCGCTTCCGTCGAGGCCAAATATGTCACCGGGCAAACCATTGTCGTCGACGGCGGCGCGAGCCTGCCGGAGACCGGATTTGCCGTCGAACGGCAATGGGGATTGTAGATGTCGCGGCTTGCGGGCAGGACGGCGCTCGTCACGGGCGCGGCAACCGGCATCGGCCGGGCAACGGCGTTGCTGTTGGCCCGGAACGGCGCGCGCGTCGTGTTGTTCGGCCTTGGCGGCGCCGATCTCGACGAGACCGCCGCAGAAGCCGGCGGTCAAGCGGTCCACGGCGATGTCACGAAGATCGCCGATATTGCACGGGCGATCGACGATTGTGGTTCACGGCTCGATATCGTGGTGAACGCGGCCGGCCTGATCGTTCCGGATCAACCTGTGAACGTGTCCGACGAGGTCTGGGCCAGGACGCTCGATGTCAATCTGACCGGGACGATGCGAGTGTGCCGCGCCGCCTTGCCGCTGCTCAGCGAGAGGGGCGGGGCCATCGTGAACATCGCTTCCGTTGCGGCATTCAATGCAAGCCCGGACAGCGCGAGCTACGCGGCGAGCAAGGCGGCCGTCGTCGCCTATACCCGCTCGCTCGCCTATGCGCATGGCTCGGACGGCATACGCGCCAATGCGGTTGCACCGGGCTGGGTGCGAACGCCGATGAGCGCCTACGAAATGCGCTTGCTTGCGGAACAGAACGGCACGACGGCGGAAGCTGAATTCCAATCGGTCGAGCGGCGGATCGCGCTCGGACGAATGGCGGCGCCTGCAGAAATTGCCGCTTGCTGCCTCTTCCTGGTATCCGACGACGCGTCCTTTGTCACAGGAGCGGTTCTCGTCGCGGATGGGGGCGGGCGCTCTCCTACTCAGAACCGCGCGGTGTGACGCGCCCGGATGCAGCAGGCATCGCCTTTTCCAGATTTGAGCGGTTGTCGTCAGCCCATTGCCCGGAACTCATTTCTCTCGTTCATGTGCAAAGCCTGTCATTCCGGCGCGATCGTCGTATCTTCGAGCACGAAAACCGGATCAAGCCGCCCGGGCATCGCGCGTCGCCAGTTTGAGCCCGAAATCGTAGTTCAGGTGGAAATAGTCCGTGTTCATCATACGACCATCCGGCGCGGAGCCTGGTGGTCGGCGAGCGAACTCCCGGATCAGGCTGTCCTTGACGCCGAATACGACGTCGGAATCGAGGTACTTGTCGTCAGCCACAAACACATGTGTCACGAGTTGCTCGTATCCGGGTGCCGAGATCATGAAGTGCACATGCGCGGGTCGCCAGGGGTGCCGGCCCTGCGCTTCCAGCATCTGGCCGACGGGGCCATCGTGCGGAATCGGATAAGCCGCCGGCCTAATCGACCAGAAATGGAATCGCCCGTTGTTGTCGGTATGGAAACGGGCCCGCATAGCCAGGTCGCCGATCTTGTCGAGCTGCTGCACGTCGTAATAGCCGTCGTCGTCCGAGTGCCAGACGTCAACCACGGCGCCGGCGAGTGGCTTGCCATCGACAGACGAAACCGAACCGGTCACGATCATGGCGTCACCTTCCATGGCGCCGGAGATATCGTCTCCATTCTGTTTCTCCGGCGCGGCCTGTACGAAGAAGGGGCCGAGTACCGTGGTTTCAGTGGCGCCTTCCGGTACCGGATGATTGATCGCATCGACCAGCATTGATACGCCGAGCGTATCCGACAGCAGGATGAATTCCTGGCGCTTGTCGTTGCACATGTGGCCGGTGCGCGTGAGGAAGTCGATGCCGTATTCCCATTCCTTCTGGGTCGGACGCACCTCGCGCACAAAGGCATGAAGATGCCGTACCAGCGCTTCGCTGATTTGCAGGACGCGCGGTTCGCTGGCGCCGCTGATCCGCTCAAGCACCGCATTGGTGATCGTATTCTCGTTGAAGTTTCGCATGAAGGCTCCTTGAATCAACGCTTGGCTTGCCGAGCAAGACAGGACGCATCGAGTGTTGTTCAGGCGCTCGCCTTCGTCGCGGGCGGTGCTTCGCCCGACCAGGCGCGTGCGATCAGATCGCGGATGGCGTTACGTTCGAGGGGACGCGGATTCCAGTAGGCGTTGGTCACGGCAAGATCCGCTGCCTTGTCGATCCCGCTCTCGGGCATCCCGATGTCGCGCAGCGCCAGCTTCGCATTCAGTCTCGCTGCGAGTTCATAGAGTCCCTGCGCCGCATCGACGGCACCAATCGCCCGCCCGATGCGAGCCATGGCGTCCGGGGCCGCCGATGCGTTATAGGCGAGCGCATGGGGGAGAACGACGGTGTGCGTTTCGGCATGCGGCAGGTCGAACGTGCCACCGAGCGTGTGGCAAAGCTTGTGATGCAGTGCCATGCCGACGGTGCCGAGGCACACGCCGCACAGCCAGGCGCCATAGAGAGCTTCGCTGCGGGCAGTGCGATCGGCAGGTTCCGCCGCGATTGCAGGCAAGGCGCGCGCCAGCGCACGGATTCCGTCCTCCGCCATCATGGAGGTTACCGGGTTGGTATCGCGCGCATAGAGCGCCTCGACAGCATGGGCGATGGCGTTGATTCCGGAGGTCGCGGCAAGACTCGCCGGAAGCGTCAGGGTCAGGTCGACGTCGTAGATCACGGTTTCGGGCAACACGGCGGGGTCGCGCACGGTCGTCTTCAACCCGCCCCTGGTCTCGCCGAGGATCGGTGTCATTTCCGAGCCGGCATAGGTGGTGGGGATGCAGAGCTGGTTGATGCCGGTACGCAAGGCAAGCGCCTTGCCCAATCCCGTCGTCGACCCGCCGCCGAGTGAGACGACGCAATCGGCGCCACATGCCTTCATCGCCGCGATCGCCTGATCGGTCACCTCGACCGGCGTATGCATGGTGGCTCCGGAGAAGATGCCGGCATAGAGCGCTCCTAGAGATGATCCGAGCTTTTTGCCCTCCGTCTCCTGCTGCGGCGTGGTCAGCACCAGTGCGCGCTTGCCACCAAGACGCTCCACCTCCGCCTTGGCCGCACTCAGCGTGCCGCTGCCGAATACGACGCGGCATGGCAGACTCTCGAAGGTGAACGAACCGATCATGAGAAAAGCCTATGAAATCGGGTAATCGACCTGGAAGCGGCCGATCCGCAGGTCGCCCAATTCCTCGCGTACGCGCAGATGCTCGGGATGGCTGGCGTAGGCTTTTAGAGCGGCACTGTCGGCGAACTCGGAAACCAGCACGACGTCGCAGGCATAATCGACATCGCTGACGTCCAGGCCGACTTCGATATTGGTGAGGCCGTCGATCCGACCCCTGAGGCCCTCGAACAGCGACTTGACCTTGGATCGCGCTGCAGCGCGCTCCTCCGCGGTCTCCCCGCGCAGGCGCCACATGACGATATGTCTGATCGGACCGGACATTCCTGATTTCTCGCCCTGCATTCGTCGGTTGCTGGCATTTTGGCTTGCATAAATCGGAAATAAAGCTCAAAAATCGAAAGTCTCTTTTCCGATTTGTGAAAAAATGGATCGGCTGCTGCAACTCGAAGTCTTTGCCAAGACAGCAGACCTGGGAAGCCTGTCCAAGGCCGCCGAGACGCTGCGGATGTCGAATGCAGCTGCAAGCCGGCACCTCAGCGCTCTGGAGGAGCGGCTCGCAGTCAGGCTGATCGAGCGCAACACACGCCGGCAGTGGCTGACGGAGGCCGGGCAAGAGCTGTTGCAGCGCTGCGGCTCGATCTTGAGCGAGTTGGCTGAAGCCGAGGACGCGGTCAGCGATCGAGCGGTATCACCACAGGGGATGTTGCGTGTGACGAGCTCGCTGTCCTTTGCGGTGATCTATCTCGCGCCGATGCTGCCCGCTTTCCGCGCGCTCTACCCCAAGCTCAACGTACAGATCATCGCCGCCAACCGCTATCCCGACTTTATCGAGGCGGGCATCGACGTTGCCATCCGCACACGCGAACAAGAGCCGGATTCCAACATCGTCGTGCGCCGCATCGGCCAGATGCGTCGAGTTCTGGCTGCCGCGCCGTCCTATATCGCGTCCCGCGGTCGGCCGGAGGCGCCCGGCGACCTCGAGCGCCACAACATGCTGGTCTACAGCCTTGCCAACGATCCCTATTCGCTGCGGCTGCGCAAGGGAAACGCGACGCAGACCATTCGCGTCACGCCGACGCTCGACAGCAATGACGGCCAGGTCATTCGCGGCGCAGCTCTTGCGGGCCTCGGCATTCTCATCCAGCCGCTCTACATCGTCCAGGGCGACATCCTGGCCGGCAAGCTAGTTCCAGTGCTGCTCGATTGGGAGTTGCCGCTCCTGACGATGAATGTCGCCTATCAGAATCGCGTCAGGCTGCCCGCCAAAATCAGGGTGTTTTCCGATTTTCTGGTCAGCCATATCCGCGAGCACTCCGATTCCGGCATATGGATGGAAGCAAAATAGCGCTTGCCGATGAAATCAAGGCGAGTGACGCTTCGTCAGCGCCGACCGCGCATTTGCCGCTTGGCCGCAGCCCGAAGGAACGCCGCGTTAGCCGGCGCAAACTCGATTTGTGCGCCGTAGCACTGCTGCTATGTTTTCCTCGATGGCCAGTGGTCGGAGCTTTTCTCCATGCGTTTTATCGCCGGGCTCGTTGTCGCGTTCCTGATCGTCCTGCCTGCATCGGCGCAGGTGGCGCCGACCGAGGCTGAGTTGCGCGGCTATGGGGGCTTGCATGCGGCCGCCGCGCGAGGCGATGTCGCCGATATCGAACGGCGCATCGCGGCTGGCGAAAACAAGGAGGTGGTCGACGCGCGTCATCGCACGCCGCTGCATGTCGCGGTCTATCAGAAAAAGCACGAGGCAGCGCGCGCCCTGATGCGGCTTGGCGCCGATCCGAACAAGCTGGAGATCGACCGCTATGATATCATCACCATCGCCGCGGTCGCCAACGACGTGCCGATGCTCCGGATCGCGCTCGAGGGCGGCGGCAACCCGAAGGCCGTTACCAGCCGTTATGATGGCACCGCGCTGATAGCGGCCGCGCATCTCGGCCACGCCGAGATCGTGCGGACATTGATTGCCGCCAAGGCGCCGCTCGATCACGTCAACAATCTGCAATGGACCGCGCTGATCGAATCGATCGTGCTCGGCGATGGCGGCAGGAACCACACCGAGACCTTGCGCGCGCTGGTCGAGGCCGGCGCCAACGTCAATATTCCCGACGGCAGCGGTTCGACGCCGCTCGCGCTGGCGCGAAGTCGTGGCTATCGCGACATGGTTGCGATCCTGGAAAAGGCCGGTGCGAAGTGACGAGGTAGCCGGCGTGGCCCGTGGCTAGAACGCCCGGCGTCGCGGCGGCGGGCCGACTTGCGGGTGCCGCCGATTGAGGAGTTCCGAAATTGCGACGGTCGCGATGCCCGCGATGATGGTGATGGCTGCCATCACCAGAACAGTCTTGAGCATGGTTCCCTCCTCAACGGCTTTGACGTCAGGACGCCAGACGAATCACGTTCTGGCAAGACGAGGGAACTACGGGGCCGAGTTGTACAGAGAGGGTGGAGCTGCTTGTTCCAGTCCATGACGAACTGAAACGGAACTTCAGGCAGCCTGGCCGAAGAGTCTGTTTCCGAACAGACGGATGGTGCCGCGCTGGATTAATGGTCCCTCGTAAACGAGGAGCACCGGGCATGCAGACACGGCGCGTCAAGCACGAGAAGACTTTCGAGAAGCGATTGGCGGAAGAGGTTCAGTGCTTTAGAGAGGCGGCAAATCAGGCACAGCCCGGCATGGCCCGCGAGTTGCTGTTGCGGCGGGTTCGGCAGATGGAAGCCGCATTGGAACTCGTCGAGCAAAAGGGGATAGCGAGACTTGTCTCCCCGCCGGCAGGTGCTGCGCTTAAAGCGGCGGCCTATCCGCCAAAACCGTAATAATCCCGCACGACCGTTTCGCGCAGCGCGCCGGGTTCGAACACTTCGATCACGACGCCATCAGGCGCGCCGAGCATGAAATAGCCGCCTCCGCCGCCGGTTGGCCGGATCGGATTCGGAATGTGCAGGCCTGCGGCCTTCATCCGGTCATATACCTCGCGAACTCCGACGACCTGCATGCCCAGATGATGCACCGCGTTCTTGCCGTCGCCGCGCGGCGGCTGGTCGTAGAGGTGCATGGCGCCGATGCCGATCTTGATGAAGACGTTGCGCGCGCCGACAACGCCGCCGTCCCAGATCACCTCGGCATCGAACCATTTCCTGTAGAACTCGATCGTCGCGTCGATGTCCGACGCGAAGAGGTGGACGTGCTGCAGGTGGTAGCGCTGCGTCGTGCCGTAGGGATACTGCCACTCGCTTTCGGGCGCCGTCATGCCTGCTCCTCCGATGTCCATACGCGCTGGATCGTTGAAGCGTCTGTGTCAGAGCCGTGTCAGGCTGGCAAACGAGCTTTTTCGAACGCGCTTTGAGTAAAACTCAACGCGCATATTCCGCGCCCGCCTTGACGGCCGCCTTCTTCGCCGTGCCCTTTTTCAGCGCGGGCTCGCCGCGTGCACCGTTCAGCCAGGCGACGAAAGCGGTGACGGCGGGATCGTCGGCCATGCGCTGCTCGTATTCGAGGACGAACTGCCGGCGCGTCGGGCGGATGATCGGATGGGCCCTGACCAGGTTGCCGCGGGCGAGATCGGGCGCGAGCAGGCCGTCGATGGCGATGGCGACGCCCATGCCGGCGGCTGCGGCTTCAATGGTCAGGCCGAGGCTTTCAAAGCTGCTGCCACCCTGCACGGGGACATCAGCGAATTGCGCGTAATCGAGCCAGCGGCGCCAGTCGTCCGGACGCGGCCGCGCATGCAGGAGGGGAACGGCAGCGAAATCCACCGCGCCCTTGTTCAAGAACTCCGGCGCGCAGACCGGCACGGTCGCGATCGGCATCAGGGAATGGGTGACCAGCCCGGCGCGCGGCTGCCCGTCGGAGACGGCGATCACCGCGTCGTAACGGCTGGCGAGAAGGTCGAGCGGATTGGAGCTGGTGTGCAGGTCGACTTCGAGCTCGGGATAGGCGGCATGGAGCGTCGGCCAGATCGGCAGCAGGAAGCGCGAGACGAAGAAGCCATAGACCCCGACGGTCAGCCGCCGGAAACGCCGCAACCGCAAGCCGTCGGCGGCGTCGGCGATCCGATCCAGCGCCTCGCGGGCGGAGTCGGCAAAGGTTTTCCCGGCCGAGGTCAAGGCCAGCCCGCGCGAGCCGCGCAGGAACAGGGCGGTCCCCATGCGCGCTTCAAGGGCGCGGACGTGCCGGCTCACGGCGCCGACCGTCACGTTCAGCTCCTCCGCCGCCCGGGTGATCGACAGATGCCGCGCGGCGGCCTCGAACGCCCGCACGGCATGCAAGGGAGGAAGTCGTCGTGATGCCATCGGGCAAGTTTAGTGGAAAAGGACCGGGGGGCAAACGGGTGTTGACTCTGGCTCAAGGCGCCGACCCAAGAAGTCGTTTGCACGGATATGTCGCAAGCCGTACCCCGGTTTTCGCCCCGGGCTGCTTGAGCCCGGCAGGCGAAGCCGAGGGAGGTGCCCATGACCATTCATGTCGATCTGACCAGGCGCGAGGCGGTGGCCCGGCGTTCCGGCGCGTTGGCGCCGACCTGCCGCGGGCTGAACTTCTATTCGCTCGACCAGAGCCTGCGGGACCTGTTGCCGCATTACATGGAGGCGCCGCTGCTGGCGCATCTCTCGCCGCATCTTGCGGAACTCGGCGAACTCGCCGGCGGGCGGCTGCATGATTTGTCCGATCAGGCCGAGCGGCATCAGCCGGTGCTGCATCCGCGCGACGGCTATGGCCGCGACGAGGAGTGGATCGAATACCATCCGGCCTATCGCGAGATGGAGAGCATCGCGTTCGGCAAGTTCGGCATGCACGCGATGTGCAACCGCGCCGGCGTCATGGGCTGGCCGGCGCCGATGCCGCCGCTCGCCAAGTACGTCTTTCATTATCTGTTCGCGCAGGCCGAGTTCGGCCTGCTGTGCCCGGTCAACCTCACCGACAGCTCGTCCGAACTGGTACGCCGCTTCGGCAACGATGAGCTGCGTCAGCGCTACCTCGATCGGATGTGGAGCCAGGATCCCGCCACGCTGTTCAAATGCGCGCAGTTCATGACGGAGAAGACCGGGGGCTCCGATGTCGGCGCCGGCGAACTCCTTGCTGTCAGGGACGGCAAGGACTGGAAGCTGTGGGGCGAGAAGTGGTTCTGCTCCAACGTCGACGCTGAACTCGCGGTGCTGCTGGCGCGGCCCGAGGGGGCGGTGGCCGGCGGGCGTGGCCTCGGCCTGTTCCTGATGCCGAAGGTGCTGCCCGATGGACGGCGGAATTCCTATCGGATCATGCGGCTGAAGGACAAGCTCGGCAGCCGCACCATGGCGAGCGGCGAGATCGTGTTCGAGGGCGCGGTCGCCCACCAGCTCGGCGAGCTCGACCAGGGCCTCAAGCACATGCTGGTGATGGTGAATTCGAGCCGCGTGTCGCATCTGGCGCGCGCCGCCGGCATGATGCGGCGCTGCCTGAACGAGGCGATGATCGCCGCGCGGCATCGCAACGCCTTCGGGCGTGCCGTGATCGACCATCCCCTGATGCGGCGGCAATTGCTCAAGCTGATGGTGCCGACCGAGCAGGCGCTGTCGGCGCTGCTCTACGCGGCGACGTCGTCCGACAAGGTGCTGCGGCTCTTGACGCCGATCGCAAAGTATCGCGCGTGCCGGGACAATGTCACGGTCGCCACCGGTGCGATGGAGGCGCGCGGCGGCAACGGCTACATCGAGGACTGGCCGAACGCGCGGCTCATCCGCGATGCCCATCTCGGCCTGCTCTGGGAAGGCACCAGCAACATCAACGCGCTCGATGCCGTGCAGCGCGCGGTCGGCAAGGTGCGAGGCCACGAAGCGCTGCGCGACGATCTCGGCCGCCAGTTGGAGGACACGGCTGGCATGCCGGGCCAGTTCCGCACCCGCCTTTCCGGCGCGCTGACGGATGCCATGCGCTTTGCGGAAGAGGTTGCGGCCGATCCGGAGAACGAGCGTTTTTGCCGGATCGCCGCCGGGAAACTCTATCACGCGACGACGGCTGCGCTGCTGGCATCCGAAGGTACGCGGCTCGGCCAGGCCGGCGGCGATGCGCGGCGTCTATTGCTCTCTCGCTTCGTGCTCGAGCATCGTCTGGCCGAGCATTCTCAAGCCAATCTGCAGGCGCAGCGCTGGGAGAACGAAGCGATCGATCTGTTGCTTGGCGACGCGCCTGTCACGATGAGCCAGGCTGCCGCGCTGGTGCAGGGGTAGATCATGGACATTGCGCTTCAACGCGAACTCGCACGCCTGCTCGCGACGCTGCGTCGTGAAGGACGCCAGCAGAGCGGCCTCGATCAACGTCTCGTGCCGCCGGACAACGCGACGGCCTATCGCGTCGCCGGCATGGTCGCGGAAGAGCTGGGCTGGGACGTGGTCGGCTGGAAGATCGCCGCGATGAAGGAGGGGCTGCAGCGTCAGCTGCGTACGGACTCACCGATCTACGGCCGGGTGATGATGCCGGTCGTGCCGTCGCCCGCTACCGTCGAGCATGCCAAGGTCTGCAGCCCGATTCCTGAAGTCGAATATCAGGCCATACTCGGCGCCGACCTGCCGCCGCGTGAGAGGGCCTACACCATGGAGGAAGTCACCGAGGCGGTGGTGTCGCTGCATCCGGGCATCGAGCTCGCTGAATGCCGCTTCGTCCACGACGCGGCGTTTCCGCCGCTGCCCGCGATCCTCGCCGACGGCGCGGGCAGCGGCATCATCGCCTGCGGTGAGGCGATCCCCGACTGGAAGACGCGCGACATCGCCGGACAGGAAGTGGTGTTGAGCTGCAATGGCACGCTGCGGCGAAAGGGCACGGCGGGTGAATTGCTCGACCATCCGATGGTGCCGCTGACCTGGCTCGCCAACGAACTGTCGCGCACCGGCGTCGGCATGAAGGCGGGGCAGATCGTCAGCACGGGGACGCTGACCGGCATGCTGCGGCCGAAGCCGGGAGATACCTTCGTCGCGGATTTCGGCCCGTTCGGGAGCGTGACCGCGACCTACGCCTGATCGGCGTTGAAGCACGATCCGGAAAAGCGTGTAGCGGTTTTCCGAAAAGATCATGCTCAAACAACAAGATAAAGCGGGATGACGATTCGAAGATAAGTCATCACGCTTTAGTGCCGATCTCAGGTACCCCGTTCGGGGAGATCGCCGAGCAGATTTGACAGCCTGACTGCAAGGTGCCGCAGCTTGGCGTTCTCCTCGAGCAGTTGCCGCACGTTGCCGGTGTCCTGTTGCCGCGCTTTGTCGCGGCGAAGTCCGTCGGCTTCGTCGAGCAGAGGGGAAAGCGCGGCGAGCAGCGCCTCACCCCGGAGCGGTACTTCCTGTGCCGGGGCCACGCTATTGCGCTCGCGCAGTGGCACGACGTTGTCGCGACGTCCGACATTACGGAAGGCGTCGACGCGGACCTGTTTGCCAAGCGGTAGAGGTTCGGTACTCATGACAATTTCCTGATCACAAGGTGGCACAGTCGCCATTTTCGACCACCCAGTTTTCATTGAGTCCGGGGCAAATTTGCGTCGGAAAAGCAACGGCGAAAAGGCTCGCTGGATGGCGCCTCTGTTGTTCGAGTCACACGGCAGATCGGATTAGGCCAAATTTTTGACGTATCGCCGTCCTTTCTGACATCGGCGGTGGGCTGGGGAGCGACCACCGTAGGGGCGTATCGATGACGGATTTCCTGACTAACGCGGATCACTGGCGCAAGCGCGCGGAACAGACGAGGGCGTTAGCCGCGACGGCGGCCAAGGACCAGGGGCGCCTGCTCAAGGTGGCAGAAGAATACGATCGCCTGGCGGCGCACGCCGAACGGCGGCGAAGCACGCCGGTTCCTCCCGCTTCGTACGTTCCGGCAAGCCAGCCTGAATAACCTTCTTTAATCGAAAATCGCCGGGAGAAGCGGGCATTCCGCATGCGGGAGGCACGCGGCTGCGTCCATCGTGGCGGAGCAACGCACAGCCATACCCAGATGTGTGACCTGTAAAACACAACCACGATGCAACGTTCAAAGCATTGTGATGGCGCGATTGCAGTCGAATCAACGAATCGCCTAGACCGTTAGCGGGGCTGGGAAGCGGAGAGTTAGTATGAGAGTCGCTTCCTTAGAAAGTGTACTGACGGCGGCTACGCTGGTATTGGCCATCGTCATCGTGCTGTGGGGAATCAAGATTTTCCACGGTGTGTGAGCAGGTGAGCTGGCGTCGAACAGAGACCTCCGGTCAAGAAGAGGGCTCACGACAAAGGCACGGGCAGGGCGTCACTTCCGCGGCGGCGGAGGCCTTCTCATTTCTGATTGCCGAGGCATAGTTCGCCGGAGGCTTGTCCCTTCCGACGCGTATCGGGTTTGGTTTACGGCTTGGCGTAAAATTCGCACAGGCCGCGAGAGGCATTGGTTTCAATTTCCGCATGCATTTTGGCTATTATCTGATGATCGCAGCCCTCGTTCTCATTGGGCTGGAAGTCCTTTACCGGCTCTATCAATTGGCAACATTCCTTTAAATCGCACGCGCAGGCTGCTGCTTTTGCCCCGCGCCGATTAACGATTTGCCGCAATCACGCCGCTTTAGCGCCGGGGTCGTTTCCGCTCGATTCTAATTTTGGTCGCAAATTTGCCGGCCGACTCACCTCATTCTCCGCGCGCGACGTGGTGACTGGGGGCACGTTCCGCTTTTTAAAATTGGAGTATCAATCATGCGAGTAGACCATCCGCAGCTTAATAAGCGAGACCGCCGCGCTGAACCTTCATTTTGGGTTGAGGAACCGACCGATGACGCACTTTCATTGCTTGAGAATGCCCTTCGCGGGGATGAGCCTGCCCTTCGCCGCGACGAGCGGGCCGACGAAGCCAACGCGCTGATCGAGGAAAATGCCAGGCTTCGAGAGCTTCTGTCGCAACTATCGGACCTGATTCGCAAAAACGGCGTTCAGCGCTAACGCCCACATCTGATTTCGGCCCCGCCCCGGCAACAAGCGATTGCACCGCTGCCGGGGCGGGGCCGCGTTTATTTCCAGGGATTGAATCTGCGCTGCCGAGCTATCCCCTCATCCTGTGAGGAGCCCGCAGCGCGGGCGTCTCGAAGGATGTAGGCCACCGATGGGGCCTCATGGTTCTCCCAGCGATGCGAAGCATCATCCGGAGACGCGCTTTGCGCTCCTCACCATGAGGGACGTATGGTCCAGTAATATCAGGCGCCGCTCTCAGGCCAGATGACATGCGACGAAATGCCCGTCGCTTCCTTGCTTCAATTCGGGCGCGCTCTCGCGGCAGCGCGGCTCGGCAATCGGGCAGCGGGTGTGGAAGTGGCAGCCACGCGGCGGGTTCATCGGGCTCGGCACGTCGCCCTGCAGGCGGATCCGCTTGCGCTTCACCTTCGGGTCCGGCACCGGCACGGCGGAGAGCAGCGCCTGCGTATAGGGGTGCCGGGGATTGCGGTAGAGCTCGCTGGCGTCAGCCAGCTCGACGATGCGGCCGAGATACATCACCGCGACGCGGTCGGAAATATGCTCCACCACCGAGAGATCGTGGGCGACGAACAGGTAGGTAAGGTTGAGCTCGGACTGCAGATCTTCCAAGAGGTTGATGACCTGCGCCTGGATGGAGACGTCGAGCGCGGAGACCGGCTCGTCGCAGACGATGAATTTCGGCTCCACCGCGAGCGCGCGCGCGATCACGATGCGCTGGCGCTGGCCGCCGGAAAATTCGTGCGGATAGCGCCGCATGTGCTCGGCCTTCAGCCCGACCTTGACCAGGAGGCTCGCCACCCGGTCGTCGCGCTCGCTGGCTGAGGAGGTGAGTTCGTGGATGGTGAAGGCTTCGCCGAGGATCGCGCCGACCGTCATGCGCGGATTGAGCGAGGCGAAGGGATCCTGGAACACGATCTGCATGTTGCGCCGCATCGCGCGCAAATCGCCGCCGGAAAGGCCGCGCACGTCGTGCCCGTCGAAGACGACCTCGCCTTCGCTGGGCTCGACCAGGCGCAGCACGCAGCGCGCCGTGGTGGACTTGCCGCAGCCGGACTCGCCGACCAGCCCGAGCGTTTCGCCGCGATTGACTGCAAAGGAGACGCCATCCACCGCATGAACGCGGCCGACTTCACGCGACAACAGTCCACCCTTGACCGAAAAATGCTTTTTCAGGCCGGTGACGCGGAGCAGGGGTTCGCTCATGCCACAGCTCCCTGCTTCTCGCCGAGATGACAGGCCATGCGATGGCCGGGCGCGACCTCGCGCAGCAGCGGCTCCTCTGCCGCGCAGCGATCGAAGGCGAAGCGGCAGCGTGGCGCGAAGCGGCAGCCGGGCGCGGGATTGATCAGGATCGGCACCGAGCCGCCGATGGCTTCCAGCCGGGTCTTGTTCTTGCTGTCGAGGTCGATGCGCGGGATCGAACGGATCAGGCCTTGCGTATAGGGATGGCGCGGGTTTTCGAACAGGCTGTCGACGTCGGCCTCTTCCACCACTTTGCCGGCATACATGACGACGACGCGCTGCGCGGTTTCCGCCACCACGCCCATGGCGTGGGTGATCAGCATCACCGCCATGCCGAAGCGGTCCTTCATGTCCTGCAGCAAATCGAGGATCTGCGCCTGGATGGTGACGTCGAGCGCGGTGGTCGGCTCGTCGGCGATGACGAGCTTGGGCTTGCAGGCCAGCGCCATCGCGATCATCACGCGCTGACGCATGCCGCCGGAGAACTGGTGCGGATAATCATGCACGCGGCCCGCGGCATTGGGTATCTGCACCAGCTTGAACATTTCCACGGTGCGGGCGAGCGCGTCCTTCTTCGACAGGCCCTCGTGCCGGCGAAGGCTTTCGGCAACCTGTTCGCCGACCGTCAGCACCGGGTTGAGCGAGGTCATCGGCTCCTGGAAGATGAAGCCGATATCCTTGGCCCTGATGTCGTCGAGTTCGTGGCTCGTGAGCGGCACGAGGTCGCGGCCCTCGAACAGGATCTGGCCCTGGACGATGCGGCCCGGCGGCATCGCGATCAGCTTCAGGATCGACATCGCGGTGACGGTCTTGCCGCAGCCGGACTCGCCGACCACGCACAGCGTTTCGCCCTTGTTGATCGCGATGTCGACGCCGTCGACCGCCTGCAGCATACCGTCGTCGGTAGAGAAGTGGGTTTTCAATCCCTTGATTTCGAGCAGCGGCGCCATCAGATCACCCGCCTTGCATCGAGGGCGTCGCGCATGCCGTCGCCGATGAAATTGATGGCGACCACCGCCACGAAGATCGCGCCGCCCGGGAATAGCGCCCAATGCGGACCGATGTCGAGAAAATCCTTGGCGTCGAACAACAGCCGGCCCCAGGTCGGTGTGTCAGGCGGAAAGCCGAGGCCGAGAAACGACAGCGTCGATTCGGCGATGATCGCGGCGGCGACGTCGATGGTGCCGGCGATGATCACGGGGCCGACGGCGTTGGGCAGGATGTGCCGCACCACCTGCCGTAACGGGCTGGCGCCGAGCGCACGTGCGGCTTCGACGAATTCCTTCTCGCGCAGCGAGAGGAATTGCGCGCGCACCAGGCGCGCGACCGGCATCCAGCGCAGGCCGCCGATGACGAGAACGATCAGGATGAAGATGCCGCCTTCGGGACCAAACACGGCCTTGAGCCCGTCGCGGAACAGGTAGATGAGCAGGAGCAGCAGCGGCAATTGCGGCAGCGACAGGAAGAGGTCGGTGAGCCACATCAGCGCGTGCCCGAGCGCGCCGCGCGACATGCCGGCGAGCGCCCCGATCAGCGTGCCGACGAGGACGGCGACCGCCATCGCTGCGAGTCCGACGGCCAGCGAGATGCGGCCGCCATAGATCATGCGGGCGAGGATATCCTGTCCGAGATCGTCGGTGCCGAAGGGGTGGGCGAGCGAGGGGCCTTCGAGGCGCGCGCTGAAATCGATCTCATTGATGCTGACGCGCCAGACGAAGGGGCCGAACACCACCGCCACGATCAGGACAATCAGCAGGAAGGCGCTGATCACGGCGAGCTTGTGGCGGCGATAGCGCCGCCAGGTCTCGCGCCACGGCGACCAGGCCGGCCGCCGCTCAGCGGAAGGAGATGCGAGGGTCAAGCCAGCCATAAAGGATATCCGCGATCAGGTTGAACAGCACGACGAGACAGGCGAACACGAAGGTCACCGCCATCACGACCGGCGTGTCGTTGGAGAGGATGGAGGAAATCAGCAGCGAGCCGATGCCCGGAATGCGAAAGATCTGCTCGGTGACGATGGCGCCGCCGAATACGGCCGGCATCTGCAGCGCGACCAGGGTGACGACCGGGATCATCGCGTTGCGCATCGCGTGCTTGACGATCACCCGGGGTTGCCCGAGGCCCTTGGCGCGGGCTGTGGTCACGTAGTCAAGGCGGATCACGTCCAGCATCGCCGAGCGCACGAAGCGCGTCATCGACGCCGCCTGGAACAGGCCGAGCACCATCACGGGCATGATGGCCTGCCTTATCTGCTCGAACAGCCAGCGTATTCCGGTTGCCTTGATGTCACTCGAATAGACGAAGGGCAGCCAGTCCAGCGTGATCGAGAACACCAGGATGAACAGCAGTCCCGTGAAGAAAGTCGGCAGCGAGAAGCCGATGAAGGCGAATGTATTGGCGATCTGATCGAAGATCGAATAGGGCCGGGTCGCGGCGAACACGCCGACGGGTATAGCGATCAGCAGCGCCAGTATCTGCGCCGAGCCGATCACGTAGAGCGTGGTCGGCAGGCGCTGCAGGATTAGCGTGTCCACGTTCATCCTGCTGACGAAGGAAAAGCCCCAGTCGCCCTGCACCATCGCCGCGAGCCAGCGCAGGTAGCGGAGGTAGATCGGATCGTCGAGGCCGAACTTGGCACGAAGCGCCGCCCCGACTTCGGGTGGCACGTTGGGGTTGGTCGCCAGTTCACTGAAGGGATCGCCCGGCGCAAGCGCCAGGACGATATACAGAACCAGCGAGATGCCGAGCAGGCTCGGCACGGCGATCAGGAGGCGACGCAGGACATACTGACTCATGAGGGAACAATCCCTTCGATGATTAGCCCGTCGCCTCCCGGTACCAGTCGAACAGATTGTCGGTTTCGTTGGCCCAGCCGCTGACCACCGGTCGCAGCGTGTTGGCGCAGGCTTCCACCTTCAAGCGGTGCATCACCGGAATGAACACGATGTCCTGCATCATGATGTCGTTGGCCTTGATGTAGAGCGCGGCGCGTTTGACCAGATCGGTCTCGGCCTCGGCGCCGTCGATCGCCGCGTCATAGTCCTTGTTGACCCAGCGCGGGAAATTCACGCCCTGCCACTTGTTCTCCTTGGTGGCGACGTTGCGCGAGTGATAGCGGCGCATGTGCTGGGCCGGATCGGGCTGACTCATCGGGATCTGGAACATCTCCAGATCGGCGTAGAATTTGGCGTAGGTATCGGGATTGGCGACGTCGGAGGAGAAGAACACCGAGGCGACCACCGATTTCAATTCCACGTCGATGCCGGCCTTCTGGCAGGCCTGCTTGACGATGGCCTGGGTCTTCTGGCGCGGGCCGTTGATCGCAGTCTGGTACAGAAGCTTCAGCTTCTTGCCGTCCTTCTCGCGGATGCCGTCGGCGCCTGGCTTCCAGCCGGCCTCATCCAGCAGCTTGGACGCCTTCTCGATGCTGAATTCCCAGGTCGTATTCTTGGAGACGAATTTCTCCGGGCCGTTGAGGAAATTGGGCGTGACGCGCCCGGCGCGGCCGTAGATGACTTTCTTGACGGCCTCGCGATCGACCAGCATCGAGAGCGCCTTGCGCACCGCCGGATCGGAGAGCAGCGGATGCTTGGTCTTCATCGAGGACCGCTCGCCGTCGACCTCGGTGTTGGGATCGGTGAAGTTCAGCGCGATGAATTCGGTGTCGCCGCCGACCGCATAGACGGTCTTGCCCTTGCCGCCCTTTTCCAGCCGCAGCAGGACGTCGTCTTCTACCTGGATGTTCCAGCCGAAATCATATTCGCCGGTCTGGATGACGGCGCGCGCAGCCGAGACGGCATCGCCGCCGCCCTTCATCTCGATGGTGTCGAAGTGCGGACGGTTCGGCATGTGGTAGTCTGGATTGATCTCGCCGCGGATCACGTCGCCCGGCTTGAACTCGACGAATTTGTAGGGGCCGGTGCCGACCGGCGACAGATTGTTCGGCGCCTCGCGTGACTTGGCGCCTTTATAATCCGCGAACAGATGTTTCGGGATGATGCTGCCGGGGGCGCCGACAAAGGCGTCGGCCCAGAACGGCGTCGGCTTCTTGAACTTGATGCGGACGGTGAGGTCGTCGACCTTCTCGACGGTGATGTCGCGGTGGACGCCGATTGTCACGGTGGCGGTGGCGGGATCGCGGGCGTATTCCCAGTTGAACACCACGTCATCGGCGGTGAAGGGCTTGCCATCGTGCCATTTCACGCCGGGCTTGAGTTTCCAGATCACCGACATGCCGTCGGCGGACAGGCCGCCGTTCTGCAGCGAGGGAATCTCGGCGGCCAGAACCAGCTTCATGTTGCCGTCCGGATCCCAGCAGGCGAGCGGCTCATAGAACAGGCGGGAGCCGTCCTGGTCCTTGGTGCCGGTGGCGAAATGCGGATTGAGCAGGGTCGGTCCCTGCCACCAGAGCAGCTTGAGCGCGCCGCCGCCGCCGCGCTTGGTCGGCTTGTAGACGGAAGGACCTTCGGCCATGGCGACGCCGCCGATCGCCAGAAGCTGCGTAGCCATCGGCGCGGTGAGACCGACAGCAAGCATACGCTGGATGAAGCCGCGGCGGTCCATGCGCCCGTCCTTCACCTCGTCGATCATGGTTCGCAGTTCGGTATCCAGCATCGTTGTCCCCGTCCGGTTCTTTGTGTTTGAGGCGCGCCGGAGGCGGCGGCCTGAAAGTTCGGCGGTAAGAGGCACATTAAATGCGCCGGAGGTCAACGGCTGGCTGTCGACAATTGGCAGAATGGAAGGCGGCTGTGATTTTTGCTTGGGCAGAAACACGCTGCGGCGCACATCGCTTTGGCAATCCGGCGGCCGGGGCGCGTCAAAACCGCGCGAAATCGCGCCCCGCACTGCAAAAAATTTGTTCGCCCGGACCAGGTCAGGTCAGCGACATGTCCAGCGGTGGCGCGACGCTCTCCGGCAGCGGGTTGACGTAGGGGGTGCGGGCGGTGCGCTTCTTCAGGTCGGCCTGGGCGGCGGCGATCAAGTCCGGTTCCGTCAGCGCCCTGACGCCGAGGCCCGCCATCGCCTTGGCGGCCTGCACCATGGCCTTGTGGGCGTGCGGGCTCTTGCCCTGCGCCACCACCTGCCAGGTGTGGAAGGGGGTTCCGATCGCGACCGTCGGGGCGTGGACCTGAACCGTTGGCACGACCCAGCTCACGTCGCCGACATCGGTCGAGCCGATCAGGGGATTACGCTTGGCGTCCATCGGCACGATGAAATCCGCCAGCGGCCGGTCGGTCGGCTCCATCCCGATCGCATAATAAACGCTGGCGATGTCCTTCTCGGTCAGCGTCGCGCGGATCTTTTGCGCAAAGTCCTTGTCGGCGTCGTCGAAATGCGGCGGGCCGAGGTCCTCCATGATGCTGTGCAGCGCCGCTTCGAGCGGGGTGTTCGGCAACAAATTGGAGACGGCGGAAATGATCTTCATCTCCACTTTGGTCTCCGTCATCAGCGCCGCGCCCTGCGCGATCTTGTGGACGCGCTCCACCAGCTCGTTCATGCCGGGCAGGTCGCGGGCGCGGATCGAATAGCGCACGCGGGCATGGGCCTGCACCACGTTGGGGGCGATGCCGCCGGTATCGAGCAACGCATAGTGAACGCGCGCGTCGCTCGGCATGTGCTCGCGCATGTAGTTGACGCCGACATTCATCAGTTCGACCGCATCGAGCGCGCTGCGGCCGAGATGCGGCGAGGCCGCGGCATGCGATGTGCGGCCGGTGAAGATGAAATCGGCGCGGGTGTTGGCGAGCGATGGCGTCACCGCCACCTCCCAGAAACTGTTGGGGTGCCAGGTGATCGCGATGTCGGCGTCGTCGAAGGCGCCCGATCGCACCATGAAGGTCTTGGCGGCGCCGCCTTCCTCCGCGGGGCAGCCGTAATAGCGCACGCGCCCGGGCACCTTGTGCTCGGCGAGCCAATCCTTCACGGCGGTGGCGGCCAGCAGTGCGGCCGAGCCGAGCAGATTGTGGCCGCAGCCATGGCCGTGACCACCGGTCTCGATTGGTTTCGGCTCCGCCACACCGGCCTCCTGGCTGAGGCCGGGCAGCGCGTCGTACTCGCCGAGGAAAGCGATCACGGGTCCGCCTTCGCCCCATTCACCCATCAGGGCGGTCGGAATGCCCGCGACGTTCTCGGTGATGCGGAAACCCTGATGGCGCAGTTCGGCGAGATGCTCGGCGGACGAGCGCGCCTCGGTGTAGCAGACTTCGGGCATCGCCCAGACCCGGTCGCTCAAGGCGACAAAGCGCGGCTTGATGGTGTCGACGCCACGCCAGATAGTGCTGCGGTTATCCATTTTTATTTCCGATCCTGAAGGCGATGTGAGCGGGGAATTTATCAGCTTCGGCGGATAGCGCGCCCAGCGTGGAGCGGAAATCAGCCATGCGGCCGGGGCGGAACGAAGGGAGCGATCGCAAGACGGGCGCGAACGCGTATGCGACGGGTCACACCTTCAAGCCGTAGGGCCTGAACAGCCGGCCTTTCTCCACCACCAGCACCACGGCGAGCGCGGCCAGCGTGCAGAGCAGGAAGCCGGTCGCGAACGGCACCAGCGTGCCGTCATAGCCCTGACCGATGCTGGCGCCGATGCCGATGGCAAGCAGCGTGGTGATCGAGCCGTACAGCGACGCGGCAGTGCCGGCGATATGGCCCTGCGGCTCCATGGCGAGCGCGGTGAAATTGGCGATCATCAGCCCGAACGCAAACATCATCGCAGCCGAGAGCGCCATGAACAGCGGCAACGGCAGCATCTGCAGTTTTGCCGCGACCAGCATGGTCGCGGCGATGACCACGAAGCCGATCAGCGCGGCGTGGGAGATCACGCGCATGCCGAGGCGGCCGACGAGGCGGGAGTTGACGAAGCCGGCGATGGCGGTGCCGACGGCGACGCCGGCAAACGCCACCGGAAAATAATGCCCGAGCTGATAGATGCCGGTGAAGACCTGCTGCGAGATGAAGACGAAGGCGAACAGCGAGCCCAATACGCCGCCGGCGGCCAACGCATAACCCAGCGTCTGGCGGTTGGTCACGGTCTGGCGGAAGGCATCGAGCACCTCGCCGACGGCGAGCGAGCGGCGCCGCTCGGGAGCCAGCGTCTCCGGCAGGCGCAGCGCGCTCCAGATCAGCGCCACCACGCCATACAGCATCAGCACGATGAAGATGCCGCGCCAGTGCGACACCAAGAGCACAGCCTGGCCGAATGCCGGAGCGACGACGGGTACGGCGATGAAGATCATCATCGTCAGCGACATCACGCTCGCCATGCGCCGCCCCGCATAGCAGTCGCGCACGATCGAGGTCGCGATCACGCGGGTGGCCGAGGTGCTGAGGCCCTGCAGCGCGCGGGCCAGCAGCAGCGTTTCGAACGAAGGCGCGGCGATCGCGAGCAGGCTGGCGGCACAATAGACGGCCATGCCGCCGAGCAGGACCGGCCGCCGTCCGAACCGGTCGGACAAGGGGCCCATCACGAACTGGCCGACGCCGAAGCCGACCAGGAAGATCGACAGCACCATCTGCGGCCGGTTGACTGACGTGATGTGGAAGGCGGATGCGATGTTCGGCAGCGCCGGCAGCATCATGTCCATTGCAAGCGGATTCAGCGCCATGATCGAGGCGATCACGATGACGAATTCGGGAAAGCCCATCGGGCGGTGGCCTGAAGCGGCCAAGGCATCGGCACTGGTATCGGACAACGAAAAATCCTCTTGCACGGGGCAATCTATTCACGGTGCTGCAGCGCACAATCGGCGTTTTGGAATGGCTGGTCAACGGTGCAGCCACCCAACCTGACCGCTCATGAAGCGACGTGCGCTCCCGGCGGGACCACGTAGAGCGTCATGGCGAAGATGGCGTAGATGAACAGCAGCAGCGCGCCGATGAACCAGGCCGAGCGTCCGCTGTTGGTGATGAAGCATGCGGTGACGGTCGCGATCATCACCATGACGACCGCGCCCGGCCAGAACTGCAGGTCCATCGGCTTCGGTCCGATGACGTAACTGAGCAGCACCAGCACCGGCGCAACGAACAGCGCGATCTGCGAGGCGCTGCCGAGCGCAATGCCGACGCTCATGTCGAGGCGGTCTTTGCGCGCGGCGGAGAACGCCACCGCCATTTCGGCGGCGCCGCCGACCAGCGCAACGACGATGAAGCCGACAAATGCCGGACTCATTCCCAGTGTCTCGCCGGCCTTTTGCACCGAACCGACGAAGATGTGGCTGACCAGCGCCACCAGCACCGTCACTGCGATCAGCGTGCCGACGGCGACGCCGATCGGCAGCATTTCCTCGTCCTTCTCGGCGTGGTCTTCGCCGGCGAACAGATCCTTGTGTGTCTTCAGGGAGAACAGCAGGCTGAGCGCGTAGGCCGCAATCAGGAGAATGGCGAGGCCGGTCGAGAGCTTTTGCGTCACCGCCGTGCCTTGGGCCAGATCGAGGTTTGCGACTGCGGCGGGCGTGAGCAGGGCAACGGTCGCCATCAACAGTAGCGCCGCATGCAGCCTTCCGCCGGCGCGGTTGAATTCCTGGGTGCGGTAACGCAGCCCGCCGAGCAGGAACGACGCGCCCAGCATGAACAGCGCATTGGCGACGATCACGCCGGCAATCGACGCCTTCACCAGCATGTATTCGCCGGCATAAAGCGCCGCGATCGCGATGATCAACTCGGTCAGATTCCCCAATGTCGCGTTGAGCAAGCCGCCGATGGCATCGCCGGTTTTCTCGGCGACGCTTTCGGTGGCATGACTGAGCAGGGCGGCCAGCGGTACGATGGCGAGGACGGCGAGCACGAACAAAGCGGTGTGGGCCGACGGCGCCAGCACTTCTACTGCCAGCACGATCGGCACGAAGACCAATAGCCACAGCAGCGGGCTGTGGCGGATTTCCTTGAGCAGCATGTTCATGGTTTGGTCTCTCGCCTCGCCGCATTGCCGGAACCACCCTTGGCGAGGGGGAAAGGCCGATATTGACGTAGCTCAACGAATGCGTTGCTTCGGCGCGTTCGCCTTGACGGTGGCGACAGCGGTCCGCAGGCGGCAGTAAGCACCGTCATGTGCACGCGCCAAAATCATTGTTCTGACAGGCTGCTTGCTCTATCCCGTAAGGCTCGAAACAGCCGCAATTCGCCGGAACGGAGACAGGGTGTCAGGACAGAGCTTGAAGATCGGCACGCGCAAGAGCGCGATGGCGCTGGCGCAGACGGAAGGGATTGCGCGGCTGTTGCGCGCGGCCGATCCCGCGCTCGACGTCGAGATCGTCAAGTTCGAAACCCGCGGCGACCAGGACCAGACCAGCAAGCTGCTGCGCCATGGCGGCAAGGGCGGCGCCTTCGTCGCTGAAATTCGCGAGGCGATGCGGGCCGGGCAATTGCAGGCGGCGATGCATTCGCTGAAGGACGTGCCCGGCAATGAGGAAACGCCGGGCCTGATCATCGCCGCGACGCTGCCGCGCGACGCCGCCAACGATGCGCTGGTGCTGCGCCCCGGCCTTTCGCTCGATGAGTTTCGTGCAGCAAAAGGCAAGGGCTTCAAGATCGGCACCAATGCGGTGCGCCGCGCGGCCTATCTACGCCGGCTGTTTCCGGACGTGACTGTGATTCATTTCCGCGGCGCGGCGGATACGCGCGTGGCAAAGCTCGATCGCGGCGACAAGCAGCGATTGCCCGACGGCGGCGAGGTGGGTCCGGCCGATGCGCTGGTCATGGCGCGATCGGGCCTCGAGCGGATCGGAATGGCTTCCCGCATCGTCCATGATTTTTCGGTCCGCGAGATGCTGCCCGCGGTGGGGCAGGGCATCGTCGCGGTGGAATGCGTCGAGAAGGACTGGCTGACGCGCGGGCGGCTAGCGAAGATCGAGGATGTTTCATCGCGGCTCTGTGCGGAAGCCGAGCGCGAGGTGCTGTGGGTGCTCAACGGCCACTGCAATTCGCCGATCGCCGGCCACGCCACCCTTGATGGCCGCGAGATGACGCTGACGGCGGCGGTGCTGGATGAAGCCGGCGACCGTTTCATCGAGGTGTCGCGGCAGGGCGCGGCGGATCGGCCGCGCGAACTCGGCCGCGCGGTCGGCCTAGAGTTGCTGGACAAGGGCGCGGCCGAGATCATCGCGCGGACACGGCCGGACGAACATTAGGGCGCATACCCATAAAGCAGTTCGATCGCCACTCGATGTCCGATATGCGCCGATGGTGGACCCAATTCCGTATCGCGGCGGAACGACGCCAAGGGCCAACATGAGACATCGAGTTGCTTGTGAGCCAAACGAAAAGCCGCCCGAAGGCGGCTTTCCAAATTCGAAGTACGCCACGATCGGGCGAAACGACGCTTAGGCCCATTCTGCCTGCGGCGATAGGCCATGAAGCCCACGCCAGCGAAGCCGAGGATCATCATGGCCCAGGTCGATGGTTCAGGGACAGCCGCCACAGACGTTTCGAGGTTCAGGACCGCGGCCGGAGCCAGTGCGGATTGCGGTCCGAAAATCGCGAACAACTGCTCATTGGCAAATGGACCACTGATGGAAAGCAGCGAACCGCCGATCACAAACCTGTTGTCGCTTTGATTATGCGCAGCAGCATTCAAGGCGGCAATTGCCGCCTGTGAAAGCGTTACCGAGAACTGCTGTATGGGCCCGCCAGAGACGACTGCCGTGCCGTAGCTGTTGCCGTTGCCCAGATCATTGTAGATGCCGACATTGTTCTGTGAATTGCTGATGAGGGCATTGATGCTGCCGGTATAATCGAAAAGCCCCAAGGTCTCGCTGGTCGCAGAGGTATTGACTCCATTCCCGCCATAGAACGTGAGCGTCGCTGATGTTACGTTCTGGTTGGCCAAACCCGCGAGGTTGAAGGCAAGCCAGTTATGATATACTGCGCCGCTGAGATTGCTTGAGCCGACGTTGATGTTGGTGACGCCAGCGGTGAAACCACTGTTCGTATACCAACCGCTATCGAAGTTCTGGATCGTGGCGGCGTTTGAGGCTCCCGCGGTAATCACAGACAATAAAACCGCGCAGCTTAGCGCTTGCACCTTTAGAATACGCATTCCTTCAATTCCCTCACTTACCATTTTTTAAACAACCTGAAAAAATGCTAATTAAGGGATGCTACAGATTGATGACGGTCTAGGCGTCAGTCACGCTACGGGCCGCTGCGGGATGTATCGGCATCACCTACTGCCCGTGAATCAGCTCGGCAATGCGACGGTCGGCGCGGCGTAGCCGCCGGCACAGTTCGCGGTTGATATTCTGCATCACGATGACATAGCCGTGGATGTCGGCCTTGTAGTAGCTGTAGAGGTTTCCGGCCGTCAGTTCGTACAGCACGGTTTCGCTCTCCGCGACCACGGTGGCCGATCGGTTCTGCATTTCGATCAGCGTCATTTCGCCGAAGAAATCGCCGGGCTCGAGGCCCGACATCCGGATCGAGCGCCCAGCCTCACCGAGCTTGCTCACCACGAGCTCGCCCGAGAGAACGATGAACATCGAGCGTCCCGGTTCGCCCTCGGCGACGATCGTGGCGCCGGCGTCGAAGCGGCGTTCGACCAGCATGGAGATCAGGCGGTCGAGGCTGGCGTCGGAGAGGCCGCCGAAGAAAGGCGTGGCGAGCAAGAATGCTTTCAGATCGGGTGAGCTGACAGCCATCGCTCCAATATACGCCCGCGCCCGGCAGCGGCAACCTTCTCTTGCGGCTGCGGTCGTACCGCTAGTCGGTCACTGTTCCGAACCGCATCAGCGCGCGACGTCCGACCATTCGGGGCACGCACGCTGGTCGACCGGAACCAGCCACGCCTTGTAGTTGGTCTTGTCGATCACTTCCGCGGGCAGCATCACCTTTTCTGGCAGCGGCTCCTTCCTGAGGTGACGCACCGCGGCCCTTGTTGCCGTGCAGCCGATCTTGAACATGTTGAAGTCGACGGTGGCGAGCATGCCGCCGGCTTCGATCTGCTTCACGGCGGGGAGAATGCCGTTGATGCCGATTACGGTCGCCGTCCGGTTGGCGGCCTTCAGCGCCTCCAGTACGCCGAGCGCCATGCTGTCGTTCGCCGACAGCACCGCGTCGATCTCCTTGTGCTCGCTGAGAAACTTCTCCATCACGCGCCGTGCATCCGGCTGCTGATAATTGCCGATCCCCGATCCTAAAACCTGGATGCCGGGAAACTCGGCGAAGGCGCGCTGATAGCCGCGCACGCGCTCGCGGTTGGTCGGCGCGGCCGGCGTGCCCTCGATCACGACGATCTTTCCCTTGCCGCCGAGCTTTTCGAAGAGATAGCGCGCCTCGCGGTAGCCGATCTCGAAATCGTCGGCGCCGACATAGGTGACGAAGCTGCCGGGCAGCGGATTGGAAACCAGCACGATCGGGATTTTGGCGTCGTTGAGCTTCCTGACGGAATCGATCATGGCGACGTCGTCGACGGGAATGAAGATGATGGCATCGGGTCGCTCCTTCAGCACCTGTTCCACCATCGCCTTCTGTTCGTCGACGTTGTCGGGCTTGTCCGGGACGAGGTGGATCACCCTTACGCCCGACGTGCGGGCGATCTGGTCGGAAGCAATGCGGAAAGCTTCGTAGGCCGGGTTGGTGCGGTTCTTGGTGAAGACGGCGATGGTCATGGGGTTGTCGGCTGCGCTGGCGCGCAATGTGCACAGGGCTATTGCGCTCGATATCACCGCTGTCATCAGACTTCGCATCACTGCCTCCTTACGGGGCCGTCGTTGCCTGCGACAAACGCGAAGCGTTTGCGCAAGGGAGCGAAGCGACGAAGAAATCCATACTTTCTTGTGGCCCGATGGATTACTTCGCTTCGCTCGCAATGACGGCCGTGCATGTTGCTACAGCCACAAAATCTTCTTCCGGTATTCCAGATCGGTCAGCAGCGGCTGTGCCGGTCCCTCATGGAATACCGCGCCGCGCTCCAGCGCGAAGACGCGGTCGGCAAGCGCCAGCACGAGGTCGAGGTTGTGCTCGACGATGACGATGGAGATGTGCTGCCGCAGCCGGTCGAACACCCTGAACAGTTCGAGGATCACTGCCGGCGCCAGTCCCTCGAACGGCTCGTCGAGCAGCAGCAGTTTGACGTTCCCCGACATCGCGCGCGCGACCGCGACCATCTGCTGCTCGCCGCCGGAGAGATAGTCGGCGGCGACATCCATGCGCTCGCGCAGGCGCGGGAAATAGTCGAGGATCTGTTCTTCGGTCCACACCACGCCGGTGCTGCCGTCGGTCTTACGCGCCAGACGGCCGAGCGAAAGATTTTCGCGCACCGTCATGCCGGCGAACAGGCCGCGGCCCTGCGGTACGTAACCGATGCCGGCGCGCGCGATATCGGGGGCGGGCAGGCGGGAGATGTCGACGCCGGCATATTCGATGTTGCCCGACGACAGCGGCACGAGACCGGCGAGCGTCTTCAGTAGCGTCGACTTCCCCGCGCCGTTGCGGCCGAGGAGAGCGACGATCTCGCCCTCGCGCACGTCGAGCGTGGCGTCGTGCAGGATATGGCTCTTGCCGTAAAACGTGTTGACGCGCTCGAAGCGCAGGACCGGCGCTACACTCGCCTTCGCATATTCGCTGCTGAGATGCTCGACCTCGGGCACGCCGGTGCCGGTGTAGATCTCCTGCACCCTGCGGTCGGCGCGCACGGCCTCGGGCGTGCCGGTCATCAGCACCTCGCCCTGGTTCATCACGGTGACGGCGCGGGAGAAGCCGAGCACGCGATCGATATCGTGCTCGACGATCAGGACCGGAATGTTGGCGGCGATGTTCTTGACGAGGTTCGACACGCGCTCGCGCTCGGCGGCGGCAAGCCCGGCCAGCGGTTCGTCGAGCAGCAGCACCTGCGGCTTGGAGCCGAGCGCGATACCGAGGTCGACCAGCCGCTGCCCGCCATAGGAGAGTTCACCGCCTTCGATGGTCTCAATGCCTTCAAGGCCGAGGAATTTGATCAGCTCCGCGGTCTCGGCGTGGATATCGCTGTAATGGTCGATATCGCGCCACAGGTTGAAGCGGCCGGGGCTTTGCGCCTGCAGCGACAGTCGCAGGTTCTCGTAGATCGAGAGGCCTTTGAACAAATTGGTGATCTGGAACGAGCGGGCCAGACCCTGATGGCAGATCAGGTCGGAAGGCACGCCCTGAATCTCGCGGCCGTTCAGCTTGATGGTGCCGCCATCGGTCGGATAGAGACCGGAGACCAGATTGAACAGCGTGGTCTTTCCTGCGCCATTCGGCCCGATCAATGCGTGGATTTCGCCGGCGCCGACTGTGAGGCTTGCGTCGGTGACGGCGCGGATGCCGCCGAAGCTCTTCGAGACGCCTTGCACAGCGAGCACGGTGCCGTCGAGCGCTTGCGGGCGCAGGAAGGCCGGCAGCGGCAGGCCTTCGTAGATCTTGCGCCGGCTCATCGCGGCGGTCTCTTCCGGCGGAGGCCACCAGCGCTTTGACAGCGTCGCCCAGATGCCGACGAGGCCGCCCGGCGAATACAGGACGAAGGCGACGAAGACGAGGCCGAACCAGAGCAGCCAATTCGGCGTCCAGATCGAAAACAATTCGCGGAACAGGATGAAGAACAGCGCGCCGATCGCGGGTCCCAGCATGCTGCGCATGCCGCCGATCACAACGATGGCGAGCAACTCGCCGGAGAAGGGGACGGAGACCGCTTCGGCTGACACGAGATAGTTCTGGAAGCCGATCAGACCGCCAGCGAAGCCGGTGACGACGGCCGAGATCACGAACACGCCGAGCTTGTAGCGTTCGACCGGATAGCCCTGGAACGTGGCGCGCAACTGGTTCTCGCGGATCGCCATCAGCACGTGGCCGAATGGCGAGCGGACCAGGCGCAGCAGCAGATAGAGCACGCCAAGGCAGAGCACGGAGACGACGATGTAGTAGCTCAGTGCGCTATCGAGGCTGAACGGGCCGAGGTGACCGCGCTTCAATCCGCCGAGCCCGTCCTCGCCGCCGGTGACCGCGGTCCAGCGGAAGGCGATGGTGTAGGTCAGCGCCGACAGCGCCAGCGTCAGCAGCGAAAAGTAGACGCCGCGGCGTCGCAGGATGACGAAGCCGACGAAGGTCGCGATGACAGCGACGACGATCGCAGCCAGCGCAAGCGGCAGGAAGATGTCGTTGTTGAACCAGTTGCGCTGGATCAGCCCCGCCGCATAGGCGCCGATGCCGAACCAGGCGCCGTGGCCGAACGACACCAGCCCGGTGTAGCCGATGCAGAGGTTGAGCCCCATCGCAGCTATCGCAAGCGCCACGACCATGGTGCCGGTGTTGAGCGAGAGCCCGAGCAGATAGAGGCCGAACGGCAGCACGATGACGGCAAGCGTCGCCATCAACAGGGGGCGGTATTTGGCGAAATTGGTTGTCATTCGAATTTCTCGATCCGCTCGCCAAGCAACCCTCGCGGCCGCACCATCAGCACCAGGAACATCAGCACATAGATCGAGGCTTCACCGGCGGCGGGCGCAAAATGAATGGTGATGCCCCTGACGACGCCGACCAGCATCGCCGCAAGCACCACGCCCCAGAAACTGCCGAGGCCGCCGATCACGACGACGACAAAGGCGACCGTGATGATCTCGGCGCCCATCGCCGGATGCACGATCGTGATCGGGGCAAAGAACGCACCGCCAAGGGCTGCCATGCCGACGCCGAGCATCACGATCGCGGTCATGTAGGGCTGCAGGCGAATGCCGAGTGCTGCGACCATGTCCGGCCGCTGGATGCCGGCGCGCACGACGCGGCCAAAGGACGTTTTGTGCAGCAACAGCCAGACGCCGAGCAGCACCGCGGCAACAACGGCGAGGATCAGGAGGCGATAGCGCGAAAACAGGAAGTCGCCGAGGAAGACCGAGCCGCGAAAGCTCTGCGGGATCGCCGCCGAGATCGGCGGCGCGCCCCAGATGATCCGGATCGCCTGCTCGGTGACCATGGCGAGGCCGAACGTCACCAAGAGGCTCAGGATCGGATCGGCGTCGTAGAACCTTCGCAGGATGAAGCGTTCGAAGAGAATCCCGAGCAGCGCCACGGCGATCGGCGACAGCACTATCGCCGAGCCGAAGCCGAGATATTTCGTGATCTCGACGGAGACATAGGCGCCGAGCGCATAGAACGCGCCATGCGCGAGATTGACGATGCCGCCGACGCTGAAGATCAGCGACAGGCCAAGCGCAATCAGGAGGTAATAGCCTCCAAGCACGAGGCCATTCACCACCTGTTCGAGCAGAAAACCGAACTGCATGTGCGATCCGCGACGTTAGAACGCGCCTTGAAAAAGAGACGGCGCCGGCTGTTGTATGCCGGCGCCGCTAGCGCCAGTGGGCCCGACGCCCGTATCGGGCTTCTATGCCTTCATGTTGCAGGGATTTTGCGTCTTCGTCGGGTAGATGGCTTCAAGCTCCGCGCCCGCGGCCGGCACGGCCTCGCCGAGCACGAGCATGTCCCACTTGTCCTTCATCTCGCCTTTCGGTTTTACGGTGAACGGATAGGCCTCCTGCACGAGCTGATGGTCCCAGGAGCGGAAGTAGCCCTTGCGCGACTTCATGATGTCGAACTGTGTCTGCTTCTCGAAATAGGCGATCAGGGCGTCGCTCTCGGTCGACTTGGTATCGGTGATCGCCTGCGCGATCATCTTCAGCGTGATGTATTCGATCCAGGCATGGTTCTCCGGCGGTTTGCCGTATTTCTTGCTGAAGGCCTCGACGAAGGCCTTCGACGCCGGATTATCGAGCGTGTGGTACCAGACCGTCGGCCAGGTGCCGGAGAGATTACCTTCGCCCATCGCCCAGGCATCGCCGGTGTTGAGATTGAAACCGACCAGCGGGTAGGGGAAGCCGAACTCGGCATACTGCTTGACGAGATTGGTGACCTGGTTGCCGGCAAGGTTGCAGCAGACGACGTCGGGCTTGGCCTGCCGCACCTTCAGAAGATACGGGCTGAAGTCGGTGACGTCTGTCGCGATCAGTTCGTCGCCGATCAGCGTCGCGTCGTTGGCGCTGAAGAACGCTTTCGCGGCCTTCAACAGGTCGTGGCCGAAAATATAATCCGCGGTCAGGGTAACGAACTTCTTGCCCTTCACCATGCCCTTCTGGTTCAGCGCGGTGCCGACGGCATTGACCATCACGGTGTTCGGGATATCGCAGTGGAAGGAGTAACGGTTGCAGTCCTTGCCGCGCAGCGCGTCCGAGCGCGCGCCGGTCGAGAAGAACACCTTCTTGTTGCGCTCGGCGACCTGCATGATGGTCAGCGACGAGGCGGATGAGATTTCGCCGAACAGCAGCACCGCGCCGTCCTGCTCGATCATGCGTTGCGCCTTGGTCGAGGCGGTGGCGGGATTGACCGAGTCTTCCGACATCAGGTCGATCTGCTTGCCCATGATGCCGCCGGAAGCGTTGATTTCTTCCGCCGCCATCTTCACCCCTAACTGCGCGTAGCTGCCGATCGCGCCGAGGAAGCCGGTCAGCGGCACCAGATGGCCAATCTTTATCCGCGCGGCCTGTGCGCGGAGGATGGCCGGCGATCCGATGGCGGATGCGCCGGCAAAGGCGGCGCCGGCTTTCAACAGAGTGCGTCGGCTGTAGCGGGTCATGACTGATCTCCTCCCGAGAGTTCGCCCTGACGTTCTCCCCGTCGATGTCAGCTTATGCGACAATGTGAGAGACGTTCTTTTATTATTGTAGGATATTTCCGGACACAGTCGTTCCTGTCAACGCCAAATGCGTCGCAGGCGCGCTTCTCGCGGTGTGGGGAGGATTTAGATCGGTCGGGTCAGGAGAATTTCGCCAGACCCCGCGCGCCGAATTCGATCGACAGCCGGCTGGCGGCCGATTGCACCAGCTTGGCGCGGCTCTGCACCGCCTGGTCGGTCATGCGCCAGATCGGGCCGGAAATGCCGAGCGCGCCGATCACCTCGCCGGTGAAATGATAGACCGGCACGGCGACGCAGCGGACTTCCGCGTTGAATTCGCCGTCATCGAAGGCGATTGCACTGCGGCGGATTTCGGCGATCTCGCGCAGCAGCACGGCGGGATCGGTGATCGACTTTTTTGTCGAGGGCTTCAGTTCCACCCGTTCGAGAAAGCGCTTCAACTGGTCGGGGCGCAGCGAGGCCAGCATGATCTTGCCGAGCGCGGTGCAATGCGCCGGGCGCACCACGCCGACGCGATCGGTCAACTGGAACGCACCGGCTCCGCTGGTGCGGGCAATGACGACCACGGAATCGCCCATGCGCACGGCAAAATGGCCGCTTTCGCCAGTTTCCCGCGACAGGTCTTCCAGGATCGGGGTGGCGAGATTCACCATCTCGATCTCATCGAGCGCGCTTGCCGCCAGCGCAAACAGCGGCCGGCCGACGCGATAGCGCTTCGAATCCCGCTCCTGCCGGAGATAGCCAAGCGAGACCAGCGTCTTGGCGAGGTGGAAGGTGGTGGAGTTGTGCAGGCCCACCAGCTTGCTGAGGTCGGCTAGGCCGATGCCCTCGCGGTGACGCGCGACCTCTTCGAGGATGGAAAACGCGCGCCCGAGCGACTGCACGCCGCCGCGCGCGCGTTCTTCGGCCTCGTCGTCGATGTTGGGCTCGGTGGACGGCATCAATTTTGCGATCGAGATCTTCCGAGGGGAGGCCGGCTTGTCGCTCGTCTTCGGCTTGGCGCGCGGTTTCACGGGAATCACTTCTCCAAATGGGCGAGGCAAAACTCTATCAGGCCGTCCTCGCCCGGCAACAGCGCCGCGCATCGCGCGAGGCGCGATCGAGATCATACCACAATAGCAATTGACGTACAGTATTATGAGAAATAGGGTCGCGGTCATTGCCGGGACCGCGCGAGCCAACGCGCGGACAATTGGGCTGCAGGGAGAGAACGAAGCGATGTCGCGTAACATGCTCAACGGCGCCCAGGTCATCGTCGACTATCTGATCCAGGAGAAGGTGCCGCAGGTGTTCGGCCTGTGCGGCCACGGCAACATCCAGTTCATCGACGCGCTGTACGAGCGTTCGCACGACATCAAGACCATCTCGGTGCATCACGAGAGCGTCGCCGGCTTCATGGCCGACGTTTACTACCGCGTGTCCGGGCGGCCGACCGCGACGTTCACGTCCTGCGGGCCCGGTTCGGCGAACCTGCCGATCTCGCTCGCTAACGCCTATCTCGACTCGGTGCCGTTCATGGCGGTGACCGGCAACGTGCCGACCAGCCAGTTCAACCGCGGCGCCTTCCAGGAAATGTACCGGCATCATCAGGCCGATTTCCCCTCCACCGTGCGCACCATCTGCAAGAAGGTGTTCCAGCCGACGCGTGGCGAGATGGTGCCGCTCGCGGTGCGGCAGGCCTGGAAGACCATGACGACGGGCCGGCCCGGTCCTGTCGTGGTCGACGTGCCCTTCGACGTATTCATGGAATCGGCGGCCGAGGAGGCACCGAACGCGATCGAATGGAATGCCAATATATCGAGCCGCTGCGGCGCCGATCCCGAAGGCGTGATGAAAGCTGTCGACATGCTGCTGTCGGCCGAGCGGCCGACGATCATTGTGGGGCAGGGTGTGCGCTATGGCGGCGCGGCGGAAGAACTGGTTAGGCTCGCGGAGCGGCTGCAGATTCCGGTCGCGGCCTCGGCCAGCGGGCTCGGCGCGATCGATTGCAATCATCCGCTGGCGCTGGGGCTTGTCGCGCGCGCCGGGCACTATCAGGCCAACCACGCCACGCGTCAGGCCGACGTGTTGCTAGCCATGGGAATGCGGTTCGACGACCGCACGTCGAGCTCGTGGATCCCGGGCTACTCCTTCACCATCCCGCCGACGCGGCTGATCCATGTCGATATCGATCCCGAGGAGATCGGCCGCAATTATCCCGTCGCGCTCGGCCTGATGGCCGACGTGCGCACTTTTCTCCGGCAGGTGCATGCCGAGCTCGATCGCCGTGGCGATCTCTCCAAGAAAGCGGATGCCCGCAAGAAGTGGCTCTCGCAGATCGACGGCTATCGGAGAGAGTGGGACAAGTTCGTCGCTCCCGGATTCTCCGACGATACCACGCCGATCAATCCGCAGCGCGCCGCGCTCGAAATCGACAAGGCGCTGCCTGATGATGCGATCCTCGTCAGCGATATCGGCGTGCACCACAACTGGCTGCTCGGCTTCTGCAAGCCGAAGCGGCCGGATTCGCTGATCGGCTCGATGGGGTTCGGTCCGATGGGTTTTGGGGTTGCCGGCGTGATGGGCGCGAAGTTTGCCGCACCGGATCGTCCCTGCGTCTCCGTGTGCGGCGACGGCGCGTTCTTCATGCACGCCAACGTGCTGGGTACGGCGGTCGAATATAATCTGCCTGTGGTGTGGGTGGTCTGGAACAATTACGCTTATGCCTCGATCCGGGGGTTGCAGCGCGGCTATCTCGGCGGGCGGGAGCTTGCGACCGACTTCCATGATCCCAACACCGGCGAACGCTACAATCCGGATTTTGCCGCGATGGCGCGCTCCTGCGGCGTCGAGGGCGTGCGCGTCGATCGTGCCGGCGATCTCGGCGAGGCCATCCGCAAGGGCATCGCCGCCAACAAGCCCTATCTGATCGACGTCGATATCGCCGCCGACATCAATCCGGTGGGCGCCGGCGTCTGGGAATTGCCTGGACTCGGCCAGAGCAAGGCCGGCATCGGCACGCGCTTTCAGCCGGCCTGATCTCACGCGAGGGAATCACATGCTGCTTGCAGGCAAGAAAGTCGTCGTCGTCGGTGGCTCCTCCGGCATTGGTCTTGCGACCGCGGAAATGGCGAAGCGCGAGGGCGCTGATGTCATCGTCGCCTCCCGCAACGTCGAAAAGCTCGATGCGGTGGCGGAGAAGCTGAACGCGATCGCGATCCCCGCCGATGTCACCAGCGATGACAGCGTGGCAAACCTGTTCCGCCGTTGCGGGCCGGTCGATCACGTCGTGGTCACGGCGGCGCAGCTTCGCACCGGGCCGTTCAAGACGGTGGCGATGGAGGATGTGCGGAGCACGATGGAAGGCAAGTTCTGGGGCGCGTGGCGGGTCGCGCGCGAGGCCGAAATCCGCGCCGGCGGATCGCTGACGCTGGTGTCGGGATTCCTCAGCGTTCGTCCGCGGCCGAATTCGGCGATCGTCAGCGCCGCCAATGGCGCACTGGAATCGCTGGCGAAGGCGCTGGCCTTGGAACTGGCGCTGGTGCGCGTCAACGCGGTATCGCCCGGCGTGATCGATACGCCGATCCGCGCCGCGATGCCGGAAGAAGCGCGGCGCGAGATGCTGGCGAAGACGGCGGCCGCGCTGCCGGTCGGCCGCGTCGGTATTGGGGACGACATTGCGCGGCAGATTCTGGCGTTCATGGCGAACGGATTTGCGACCGGATCGATCGTCTATGTCGATGGCGGGGCGCTTGTGATCTGACGACAGAGGAGGCCATCATGGCTTCAGAAAACAACGGCGCCTTCATCCGCAACATCGCCGAGGTGCCGTGGCGTGAATTCCCCAATCATTTCGGCGGTGCGCTGTCGAAGCCGCTGGTGATGCCGGAGACCGCAGGCTCGCGCCATATCGACTATCGAATCTCGATGTACCAGCCGATGGCGTATGTCGCGCGCCACAAGCATCTGGTGCAGGAGCAGATCTATCACGTGCTCGAAGGCGAGGGGTTGATGGAGATCGCCGGGAGGAATCACGTGGTGCGCAAGCACGATTTCATCTTCCTGCCGCCGGGCGTCGAGCACGCGATCTCGAATTCGGGGCTGGTCGATCTGGTGTTTCTGGTGATCACGTCGCCGGTGACGGATGAGGAAAGGCCGGTGTGAGAACCGGCCAATCTAACTCATGCTCCCTGGCATAAAGCACCGGATCGATATTTCTGGATAGAGGTCGTTGTAGACCGGCCAGACCATAGTGCGCCCGGCCTTGTTCGGCACCTTGATTACGGCATTGTCTGGCACATCGACCCAGATCATCTCTTTGGAGTTGGCGTTTTTCGGTAGTCGCACGCGGTACTGACCGTCCTTAGCTTCCCAGTCTGCGTCTCCGACGGCATGGCCGTCGGTGTACGAACAGCAGAGGCCCTTGCCGCTCGCCAGATTCTCGAACCACTCGTGAAGCGGTGAATTCCTATAGCGTCCGTCGGGATCGCGCGCCGGCGCTGGCGACACCATCATCGCGATAGCCGCGCTAACAGCGATTCGCGAAATCCCGCACTCGATCAGCGTTACGCAAAACCGCCCCATGATACCTCCGGGCGAACGGTTACCGCTTGTGAGTACGGTGCCAGATACCATACGTTCATCCGGCGGATCGGACACCTCGCGGGTCAATACCTCGGTTCGAGGCGACGTAGTCGATCGCGCCGTGCGCCGTACCGAAATCCATTAGTTGTTTCTACCCGGACGAGGTTGCCAAGGCATGCGCGAGCGCGCTTGACAATCGGCTTACATTTTCCTCACCGGCGGCTTATTCTTTTGCGTTGCTACCGGCGCTAGAGCCTCGACAATCGGAGGCCGCCTAGGGAGATGGCAGCTTGCGCTATCTCTTCGAGGAGTACGCATTGGACACCGACCGGCGCGAGCTGCATCGCGGGCCGGACGTCGTCTCCGTCGCGCCACAGGTATTCGACCTGCTCGACTACCTGATCCGCAACAGGGAGCGCGTCGTCAGTAAGGACGACCTCATCAACGCCATTTGGAATGCGCGTATCGTCTCCGATGCGGCGCTGACGACCCGCCTGAACGTCGCCCGCAGTGTGATCGGAGATTCCGGCGAGGAACAGCGCCTCATCAAAACCCTACCGCGCAAGGGCTTCCGTTTCGTCGGACCAGTGCGGGAAGCGCAGGGAGCCGCAGGCGCGGCAGTCACCGATAACGGCGTAGAACCGCCGAAGCCCGCGCTCACGCTGCCCGATGAACCCTCAATCGCGATTCTCCCCTTCACCAATCTGAGCTCCGATCCCGATCAGGACTACTTCGCCGATGGCATGGTTGACGAAATCACCACAGCGTTATCGCGGTTCAAACATCTATTCGTGATCGCGCGCAATTCGAGTTTTACTTACAAGGGCAAAGTCGTCGATATCAAGCAGGTTGGGCGCGAACTCGGCGTCCGCTACGTGCTTGAAGGCAGTGCGCGCAAGGCCGCCGGACAAGTCCGTATCATCGGCCAATTGATTGATGCCGCGAGCGGGAGGCACCTTTGGGCCGATCGATTTGAAGGTGAGCTGAGCGATATCTTTGCTCTACAGGACCGAATGACCGAAAGTGTCGTCTCGGCCATTCATTCAAAAGTGCTTCGAACTGAAATCGATTCGGCGGTGCGTCGGCCGAACAACCTCAGCGCTTACGACCTTTGTCTTCGGGCATTCCCGCACCTCTACTCATGGACCCGGGACGGAACGGCCGAGGCCCTTCGGCTTGCCTCTCGCGCATTGGAGATTGACCCTCGGTATGGCTTTGCTGCGACCCAAGCAGGAAGCTGCCACTTCATAAATGTCAATCAGGGATGGACGGCCGATCCAAAGTCGGAAATTGCGGCGGGGTTGAGGCTTATTCGGTTGGCACTCAGTATCGACGGAAACGACGTTATTGCACTGAGCATACTTGGCTGGGCAACCGCTTGCTTCTCTGACGATGGCGATACTGCAAGGGAGATGGTGGACCGCGCGGTCGCCCTTAACGCCAATTCAGCCTTCGCATGGGAGCTGCGAGGTTTTACTTACGAACTAGCGGGGCAGCTTGAAGAGGCGATCGGAAGCTTCAAGCGCGCCATTCGACTAAGCCCATTCGACCCGTGGCTACCTAGAACGGTTACAGGAATGGGCATTGCACTCATCGGTCTTGGTCGTTTCGATGAGGCGGTTACCGCGGCGAAGAACGCTCTCCAAGCGAACCAGACTTATGGGCCGGCCTATCGCTGCCTCGCGGCAGCTTTGGCGCACCTAGGGCGAGATGCAGAAGCAAGGAAGGTGGTGGCCCAGGTCCTTGAGATTGAGCCCCATTTCGGAATATCTGAATGGGTAGTCCATACCGGTCAACGGCAGGCTCAGATGTATATCGATGGCCTCCGCAAAGCGGGACTTCCAGAGTGATGCACCGTCCGGTCGCGCCACACCAGCGAGTTGATCGAGTAGGCCGCCACTGCGACTTTCGCTAATGACACATCGCGTCATTTCGCTACGCCGCAGGATTTGGTTGCTGTTGGTGCATAGCGGACTCTGGCAAGCTCTCCGCCCGGCAGATTTATGGGTTCACGGCCTAGCGCAAGGGAAGCAAGGGCGTGGATGTCCGGCACAACGGGCTAGATGCAAGGCGATTGGCTACGCCCTTGCCGACCCCAGCAGCACCACGCCCGCGATCAGCACCGCGCAACCCGCCACCCGCCATGCCGTGACCCGCTCGCCGAGGATCAGCATGCCGAACAGCGCGCCCACCATCATCGACATTTCGCGCGCGGGCGCGACGAGGCTCAGCGGCGCGCCCATTTCGATGGCCGACAGCACGAGGATGTAGGACAGCGGCGCGAGTGCGCCAACGCCGAGTGCCAGCCACCAATGGCCCTGCATCCGCTTCTTCGCCCCCGGCCAATCCCGCATCACGACCGGCACCAGCAGGAAAAAGCGCAGCAGATTGGAGAGCCAGTCGAGCACGACCGGGTGAATGCCGAGCACCTTGACGCCGTAGCCGTCGACCACGGTGTAGCTTGCGATCAGCGATCCCGTCGCGGTGCCCCAGCGCACGCCATCGAGGCCGCGCGGCTTCCTGAACGCGGAGAGGTCGCCCTGCGTGGTGATGAGGCCGATGCCGGCGACGACGGCGAACAGGCCGAGGATGCCTTGCGTGGTCGGCGTCTCCCGCAAAAGGATGAACGCGCCGATCGAGGAGAGCATCGGACCGGTGCCCCGCGCGACCGGATAGACCACCGAGAGATCGGCGACCTGGTAGCCGCGCTGCAGGCACAGGCTGTAGGCGAGGTGGATGATCGTGCTGAGCACGATGCAGATGATGACAGGCCCATTCCAGGTGAGGTCGTCATAGATCAGAATCCAGATCATCCACGGCAGATAGACGATGCTGGAGAACAGATTGGAGGCGAACACGAAGGCTGCACCGGCCGCAGCGGCGCGCTTCGCGAGTAAATTCCATGTGGCGTGGATAAAGGCGGCGAAGACAACGAGTGTAAGCGGGACGAGCGACATGAGACCTCCGTGCCATCAGGCGCGAACAAGATCTCGACATCTCCTCCTCTGGGCTTTTGTCCCTCGGGTGCAGCCGCGTGCTACCGCGGTTTCCGCAACGCTCGGACCGGCGATGGCGGTTTCGCCATCCGGAACCCTAGTTGCCACTCAGTCGATGGAACTCCGATATGTCAGGAAATCGGGTGCGGTCAATGCGGAATTCATGCTGCAGGTGCGCAATGCCGCGCGGTCAGGCGGCCAGATCCTGCAACAAAAGCGATGAACCGCGAATCAGCACCTTGCGTCCCTTCGCGGTGATGACGGGAACATCGCCGTTCATCGTGGCGAGTTCCAGCGCGATCAGGCCATCGATTGTATAGCGGCTCATGCGGGGCAATCTGGATGCCGGCGTGCGCAATGCCTTCAAGGCTTCCCACTGGGACGGCGTCAGGTCGTAGTCGAATTCTTCGTTCATGGTGCCTCGGCTTCCACAATTCTTGTGGCGTCTCATAGCGAGCGCACGTGAAATTCGTGCGACCGCAACGAGTCGGTATTTCGACAAGCGACGATGCGCTGTCACATCATCGTGTCATTGGAATTGGTCGATGTCGTCGAATCACGCGGGGGGCCAAAAACAAAATACGCAGGCACAGGTCGCGTGAGCAGGGCCGGCAAAAAGGCCGCCCGATCGCCGCAACCCTTAGGAGAAGGTTACTAACGAAAAGTAAACATCGGGACTGGTTGAAAATACCGTGGCTCAGCTCACGGTCATCGGCCGTGGGGTCGGCAAAGCAACTTGTCCGCCGTAGTTCAACGAGCGCAGACGGAGGCATGCCCACCGTCCTTTTGCGCCGAGAGCATGGTGGGCACGGCGCTTCGCGCCTTTGCCCACCCTACAATTCCATTCGCGGCGTTCGCAACATCCCAGCCGGGAGCCCATCACTAACTCGGGTTGACTCCCTTGGTGATGGCATTGACTCTGCGGCTCGTTTTGAGCGGAGATTCGACGGCATGGTTTGGCGTGTTGCGTTTGCGATGCTGGTGTCGAGCAGCGCGTTGATGATCTTGGGGGCGTGGGCGACGGGCTTGGCGAGCAATCCGGTGCTGACCGCGGCTCTGCTGGCCGGAGCGCCGGCGGTCATGATAGCGAGCGGCCACTTCTCCGAATTCCGGATCGGCCTGGTCGATGTCCTGTTTGGTCTGTTTGTTGCCGCGTCGCTGATCTCGACCGCGATCAACGGCCTGCCGCCGACGCGTGAGGCCGCGCTGTTTGCATTGTCCCTGCTGGCGTACCCCGCGGGACGACTGGCGCCGGTGGGGACATCGTTCCGGCCCTTCCTGATTGTGACGCTGCTCATCGTCGGCATCGGTACGATCGCGGTTGGTGCCGCGCTCGTCGGGCAATGGAATGATCCTCATGGACGGCCGATCGTGTTCGGCTTTGCCCATGCCGCGACTGTGTTCCTGACCTCGCTCGGCTTCCTGATGTTGGCGGTGGTCTGTCTGGATGATTTCCGCAGGCCAGTGCTGAGTGCGATGGCCGCCGTCCCGGCGCTCGTGGTCTTCGCGGCGTCGCAAGTCCGATTTACATTTGTGGTGATCGTCGGATCGCTCGGGATTGCTTTCCTGGTGTCCGACCATGACCGCCGACGCGGAATAGCGGCCGTTCTCGGGCTTGTGATCGCATCCGTCGTCATCGGCCTTGCCATACGGCCGCATACCAGCGGCGTTTTCCTGAGATACGTCATCCCCTCCGCAGGCGCCGCGGAGCGGCCGCAGAACCCCGTTGCCGGCGAATGCGGGGAACTCGACAATTCGATAGCGATCCGGAAGACCTTGCTGCGGCAGGCCGTGCAGGGATTGCCGTCGGCCGGCTTGTTCGGCCATGGGCTGTCATCTGCGGCCCAGGCGTCCTGCTTCAAGACGGATCCGCACAACTCGGTTTTGCAGGCTGTGCTCGAATTCGGCTGGGTCGGTGGAATATTGCTGGTGCTGCTGGTCGCCACCGCGCTGCGGCGGCTTTGGCCGGTTGCCATGAAAAACCCAGAGGCCGCGTTCGTGCTGTGCTGCCTCGCCTATGTCGCGATGATCGACATGGCGCACGGTCACCTCGCAACCGAAGGGCTGCTGTTTCTTTTCATCGGTTACGCGGCGCGCGCTTCGACATTAGTGAAGCCATGAGGATTGTTGCGATCGGGCTCGCCATCTATGCGGTCTATCCCGCGGCGGCGTGGCTCCTGCATCGGGATCGCCACCTCACCATGAGGGTCAGGCGAGATGCCGTAGGATGGGCAAGACGAAGCGTGCCCACCATCTTTTTGCGCGGAGAGAATGGTGGGCACGGCGCTGTGCGCCTTTGCCCACCCTACGATTCTATCCGCGCCGTACACTCGCGCCGCCGTCGACCGGCAGCGTCACGCCGGTAATGAAACTCGCTTCATCCGACGCGAGGAACAGCGCGGCGTTCGCAACGTCCCAGCCGGTGCCCATCTTCTGCCGCAGCGGAACTTTGCTGTCGCGCTCGGCCTCGACTTCGGCGCGGCTCTTTCCCCATTCGCGGGCGCGGGTGTCGACGGCCATCGGCGTGTTCATCAGGCCCGGCAGGATGACGTTGGCGCGAATGCCGTATTGCGCGTTCTGGTAGGCGAGCTGTTCGGTGAAAGCGATCATCGCCGACTTGGTCGCCTTATATGCCACATAAGGATAGGTGGTGATCGCGGCCATCGAGGAGATGTTGATAATCGCGCCACTCTTTTGCTGGCGCATGATCGGGATCACATGCCTGGCGGCCCACACGCAGCTCTTTAGATTGATCGCGACGCAGCGGTCGAAGGCTTCCTCCGATATTTCGAGCAGCTCGGCGTCGCCGCCGGACAGGCTGACGCCGACATTATTGTGCAACACGTCGATACGGCCCCAGCGCGCTTGCGCGTCCGCCACCATCGCCTTGAGCTCGGCATTCTTGGTGACGTCGGCCTTGAACGCTGCCGCGGTGCCGCCGTTCGCGGCGATCAGGTCGACGGTTTCCTGTGCCGATTCCAGATGGTGATCGACGCACAGCACCCTGGCGCCTTCGCGCGCAAAGGTCAGCGCGGTGGCGCGGCCGTTGCCGATGCCTTCGCCGGGGCTCTGGCCGGCGCCGACGACGATGGCGACACGATCTTTCAGACGCATTCATTCCACTCCCGGGATCGGGTACTGTTGCAGTACCTCTTTGTAATAGGGTTCGTTATCGATCCTCATCGTCGCCAGCACGCGCACCACGGCGCAATAGAAGGCGATGGTGAGGACGAGGTCGACCATTTCCTCATCGGAAAGCTCTCGCTTGATCTCGGCGAAGGTCGCCTCCGACATTGCGAGGTCCCGCACCATCTCGCGGGCGCCGCGCAATATTACCTTCGCCAGCGGTTCGAGCTTCGAGGGCTTGCCCTCGGTCTCCGCTATCAGTCCAGCGATATCGTCATCGGTGACGCCGAATTCCTTGCCGATCTTCACGTGGTGGGTGAACTCGTATTCGGATTTCTCCATCCAGCCGACCTGCAGGATCGCGAGCTCGCGCAAGCGCGGATCGAGCTTGCTCTTGAAGCGGATATGGTTGCCGACACCGTTGAAGGCGCGGGCCATATCGGGCGAGTTCACCAACAGCTTGTGCAGATTGGTGTTGCGCTTGAGCATGTCGCGGTATTCGGGGGCGACCTGGTCGGCTTCGAGATAGGGCAGGCGGGCCATTTTATTGTTGTCCTTGTTGGCGATACCGGCTCAGGCTCACCTAGGCGTACAGCGCTTTGTGCTCCTGCTCGTAGCTGGCGTAGGAGTCCTTGATGCTGGCCATGTTCAGCAACATGGTTGCAACCGGTTTCTCATCGGCCGCGAACACGGTCGTGCGCATCCACACGCTTTCGGTGCGGCGGCTGCCGCTGAGCGCGACAACTTCGCGCTCAGTCGAATAACTCTCGCCGACGAAGAGCGGACCGCGCAGCAGGCGGATTTCCTGATCGGCGAACAGGCCGACCGCGGGTCCGCGCACCGGCAGCCGGTCTTCGCGGGCGCGGTACTGAAATAACACGCTCAGCATCTCGAACGGGATGATCGCCCGGCCCCAGGGATTGAGCTCCTGCGAATAATAGGCTGAAGGTTCGGTGATGGCCTTGAGCTTGTCGGCGAGCGAAAACGGATAGAGGTCGCCCATGTGCTGGTCGAAATCCATTTTCACCGTCTGCCGTCCGGTCTTCATGCCGACCTTGAGGTCGGCGAGGATGACCGGATCGGCCAGCGGCTTCAATTCGCCGAGCCGCCGGGAAAGCGCTGTTTCCGAGACGTCACCGACGGATGCGGTGCCGCGCAGTATCTCGGTGCCGTCGCGCTTGGTCATGCCGATCGCGAAAATGGTCTGGCCGGGCTTGGCCTTCTCGATATTGGCCTGCACTTCCTCGCCCTCGAAGGCGGGGTTGCGGTAATGCGCCGACAGGCATCCGGTTTCGAACCAGGCCTGGCCCCAGATTCGTTCGCACAGCGGCGCGAACTGGCTGAAATGGGTCGGGCCCTCGATGGTGCCGCCCTGAAACCCGAGCTTTTGCGCGGTCGCATCGTCGTGAATCGAGGCGTGGGAGTCATAGACCTGCGCATGGAGCATCTGTTTGGGGCTGCGCCACGGTCCCACCAGCAGATTGCCGCTCTCCAATAACTCGGTCCTGAATGCCGGTTCTGTCATCCCTGGTGTCTCCGTTTACGCCCAAGCGTTTCAAAGAAGGCGGGCGCCCGCAAGAGGCGGGCTGATCCACAGGGCAGGCCGAGATATGTCCTGCGGCCATGAATTCACGCTGGGCACGCATAGCAAAACCGGTGCATTCTGTTCGCAATTAGACCGGTTCAAAATAACCGGCGCGACGGGGAGCGGACGAATGGCGTTGATGGACGTGGGGCTGGACGACAAGTACCGGCTGGATGCGAAGCGAATCTTCCTGTCCGGTACGCAGGCGCTGGTCCGATTGCCGATGTTGCAGCGCGAACGCGACCGCGCGCAGGGACTCAACACCGCCGGTTTCATATCAGGCTACCGCGGCTCGCCGCTCGGCATGTACGATCACGCGCTGTGGCGCGCAAAGTCCTTCCTCAAGCAGCACGACATCGAGTTCTCGCCCGGCCTCAACGAGGACCTCGCCGCGACCGCCGTATGGGGCAGCCAGCAGGTCGGCATGTTCCCCGGCGCCAAGGTCGATGGCGTGTTCGGTATCTGGTATGGCAAAGGCCCCGGCGTCGACCGTTCCGTCGATGCGCTCAAGCACGCCAATTCGGCCGGCACCTCGCCGAACGGCGGCGTGATAGCGCTCGCCGGTGACGACCATGGTTGCCAGTCCTCGACGCTGGCGCATCAGAGCGAGCAGGTGTTCGCCGCGGCGCTGATGCCGGTGGTCAATCCCGCGACGCTGCAGGACTATCTCGATCTCGGCATTCTGGGCTTTGCGCTGTCGCGCCATTCCGGCTGCTGGGTCGGCTTCAAGGCGATTTCGGAGACGGTCGAAAGCTCGGCTTCGATCATCAGCGATCCCGATCGCGTCAGGATCATCACGCCTGATGATTTCGAGATGCCGCCGGGCGGGCTTTCGATCCGCTGGCCGGATGCGCCGATGGAGCAGGAGCGGCGGCTGCACGGCCCGAAGATGCAGGCGGTCGCGGCATTCGCGCGGGTGAACCGCTTCGACCGGATCGTGTTGGACTCCAAGCCGGCGCGGCTCGGCATCATGGCGACCGGCAAGGCGTATCTCGATCTGCGTCAGGCGCTGGCCGATCTCGGCATTACCGATGCGGAGGCGCAGGCGCTGGGATTGCGCATCTACAAGGTCGCGCTGACCTGGCCGCTGGAGGAATCCGGCGCGCGCGCCTTTGCTGAAGGCTTGCAGGACGTGCTGGTCGTCGAGGAAAAGCGCGGCTTCATCGAGGACCAGCTTCTTCGCATTCTTTATAATGTCGATGCGTCGAAGCGGCCTTCGGTGGTCGGCAAGCGCGACGAGACCGGCGCTATGCTGCTGGCGAGCGAAGGCGAGCTGACGCCTACCATGGTCGCGGCGGCCGTGGTTGCGCGGCTGCGCAAGCTTGGCCATCGCAGCCCGGCGCTGGAGCAGCGCCTCGCAAAACTCGAAGCGTTCGACCGGCCGGCGGAGGGCACAGGCGCCGCAAAGCTGCAGCGCACGCCGTATTTCTGCTCGGGCTGCCCGCACAACACCTCGACCAAGATTCCCGAGGGCAGTCGCGCGATGGCCGGCATCGGCTGTCACGGCATGGCGCTGTCGGTGCCGAACCGCCGCACGCAGACGATCTCGCATATGGGCGCGGAAGGCGTGACCTGGATCGGGCAGGCGCCGTTCACCAGCGAGCCGCATGTCTTCCAGAATCTCGGCGACGGCACCTACACCCATTCCGGCCTGCTGGCGATCCGCGCGGCGGCGGCCTCCGGCGTCAACATCACTTACAAGATCCTTTATAATGACGCGGTGGCGATGACCGGCGGCCAGCCGGCCGAAGGCGGGCTGACGGTTTCGCAGATCGCGCATCAGGTGTCGGCTGAGGGCGCCAAGCGGCTCGTCATCGTCTCCGACGATCCCGAGAAATATCCCAGCAATTACTTCCCATCAGGCGCGACTGTTCATCACCGCCGCGAACTCGACGCGGTGCAAAGGGAGCTGCGCGAGGTCAAGGGTCTCACCGTCCTGATCTATGACCAGACTTGCGCCGCGGAAAAGCGCCGCCGCCGCAAGCGCGGGCTCTATCCGGATCCGCCGAAGCGTATCTTCATCAATGAGCGCGTCTGCGAAGGCTGCGGCGACTGCTCGTCCGTTTCCAACTGCGTCTCGGTGCAGCCGCTGGAGACCGAATTCGGCCGCAAGCGGCGGATCGACCAGTCGAACTGCAACAAGGACTTTTCCTGCATCGAGGGCTTTTGCCCGAGCTTTGTCACCGTGCATGGCGGCAAGCTGCGTAAGGCCGACCGTACCGCGGCCGATCCGTCGGCGGTGTTTGCCGATCTGCCGACGCCCACGCCGCTGGCGCTCGCGGGGCCCTACAACATCCTCGTCACCGGCATCGGCGGCACCGGCGTCATCACCATCGGCGCGCTGCTCGGCATGGCCGCGCATGTCGAGGGCATGGCGTGCTCGACGCTGGATTTCACCGGCCTGTCGCAGAAGAACGGGGCGGTCATGAGCCACGTCCGCATCGCGCCCACGGCGGACGATCTCTCGACCGTCCGCATCGCGCCTGGTAACGCCAATCTCATCCTCGGCTGCGATATCGTCGTCGCCACCAGCATTCCTTCGCTGAGCCGGGCCGAGCGCGGCGTGACGCGGGCGATCGTCAATGCGGACCTCTTGCCGACCGCGAGCTTCGTCATCAATCCCGACATCGATTTCGAGGCGGGGGCGATGCGCGACTCATTGAACGAGGCTGTCAGCGCCTCCGATCTCGACATCCTCGACGCCACCGGGCTTGCCACCGCGCTGATGGGCGACAGCATCGCCACCAACGCCTTCATGCTCGGCTTTGCGTTCCAGCGCGGCGCAATCCCGCTGTCGCTGGAGGCGATCATGAAGGCGATCGATCTCAATGGCGCGGCGATCGAGATGAACAAGCTGGCGTTCTCCTGGGGCCGGCTTGCCGCACATGACCTGCAGCGCGTCGTCAGCGCCGCGCGCTTCAAGAGTTCGGGCGCGGCGCCGGTGAAGCGGACGCTTGAGGAGAGCATCGCCTTCCGCGCCAAGTTCCTGACGGACTATCAGGACGAGGCCTATTCGAAGCGCTACCTCGCGGAAGTCGAGCGGGTTCGTGCCGCGGAAGCCAAAGGCTCGCCCGGATCGCATGAGCTGACGGAAGCCTTCGCAAAGGGCCTGTTCAAGCTGATGGCCTACAAGGACGAATATGAAGTTGCCCGGCTTTATTCCGACGGCGAGTTCGCAAAAGCGTTAAAGGAACAGTTCGACGGCGAGGCGGGTGTCAAGGTGAGCCTCGCGCCGCCGTTGCTCGCGCCGCGCGACAAGGTCACGGGCCGCCTGCGCAAGCGCGAGTTCGGAGCCTGGATCTTCCGCGCGTTCGATATTCTCACCCGGTTCAAGTTCCTGCGCGGCACCGCGTTCGATCCGTTCGGCTACACGGCCGAACGGCGGATGGAACGCGCATTGCCGGGCGAATATTCCGACATGATCTTCCGCCATCTCGGCAGTCCGAAGCCGCAGGATTGGCCGCGTCTGGTGGCGCTGGCGAAATCGGCGGAACTCGTTCGCGGCTATGGCCACATAAAGGAAGCTAATGTCGCGAAATACCGCGCCGAGTGCGCGCGGCTGGAAGCCGCGATCGGCCAACCGGTGGCGCAAGCGGCCGAATAGCGGCTGCTCGCCTTGCGTGTGAACTTTTCCACCGCTGAAATCACTCACCGGTAAGCCTGAGGGCGGAACCGGCTGGAATTATCCGCACCACTTCCTACATGATGGCTGTTCCCCAGTTTGTTGAGTCGGTTTCACGAGGCCCGCGATGGTCCTGAGAAATGCTATTGCCGCAGCACTTTGCACGGCGCTCCTGATATCGGGCAGCGCCGCGCTGGCGGAAGAGTATCGCGAGGGCGAGCTGTTCAGCCTTGATCCTTCCACGGCTTTGCTCTCGCCGAAGCGGCTCGGCCCGGAGACGCAATTCGCGCCTGTTAGAATCGAAGCCAGGACCGACCGCAGGCCGGTGAGGACGGAGCGCGTGGTTGTCCGTAAAACTCCGGAGCGCAAGGCGCATGCTGCGCAGGGGCGCGTGGAGAAGCCGCGCGGTGCGGCCCGCGCCCAGCTGGCGCGCCGGCATAGCAATCCGCTCGATGCCCAGGCGCGCGACACGCGGATTCAGACCTGGCCGTGCAGGTCCGGCGCCATCTGCGGCTGGCAGAATTAATTCGTAGGATGGGTGGAGCGAAGCGATACCCATCATCTCTCCGCGCAACGATTTGATGGGTTTCGCTTCGCTCTACTCATCCTACGATCTCACGTCATCCACCTGTCGTAAAACCTTCGGCCAGCGTTCAAATTGCTCGGGCACACCTTCGTCGTGATTCGACGAGGGTGCTTCGATGCCGATTGCGATACGCGCCGGGCAAAGCCTGAACCGGCGTCAATTATTGGTCCGCTCCGCCGCAACATGCGCCGTCGCCGGTCTCGGCAGCATTGCAAGACCCTATCTCAGCCGCGCCGCCGATCGGCCGCTTATCACCAGCGGCATTCAATCGGGCGACGTCTCGGCTGACTCCGCGGTGATCTGGGCCCGCGCCGACCGGCCATCGCGCATGCTGGTCGAGTGTTCGGCGGGCAAGGACTTCAAGAGCATTATCTGCACGGCTTCGGCCGATGCCTTGCCGGCCAGTGATTTCACCTCGAAGGTTCTGCTCGGCGGCCTGCCACCGGGGCAGGATATTTTCTATCGCGTGCGGTTTGAAAGCAGCGACAGCCCGGGACTAGCCGGCGAGACGCAGATTGGGCATTTCCGCACCGCGCCCACCGCACGGAGCAACGTATCGTTCGCATGGTCGGGCGATACGACCGGGCAGGGCTGGGGCATCGACGAAAGCCGTGGCGGTATGCGGACTTACCGGACGATGCTCGACAACCGTCCGGACTTCTTCATCCATTCCGGCGACCACATCTATGCGGACTGCCCGGTGGAGCGGGAATTGAAACTGCCCGATGGCGGGGTGTGGCGGAACATCGTCACCGAGGAAAAGTCCGTCGTCGCGCAAACGCTGGCGCAGTTTCGCGGCAACTACAAATACAACTGGCTCGACCCAAACTTTCGCGCCTTCCATGCCGCGGTCCCCCTGTTCGCGCAATGGGACGATCACGAGGTTACCAACGACTGGGCACCGGTCGGCACCGCCGATGACACCGGTTATGCCGAGGACGGTTCCTCGCTTCTGGTGGCGCGGGCGCGCCGAGCGTTCCATGAATTCATGCCGATGCGCGCGACGCCTGCGCAGGCGGACGGCCGCATCTATCGCAAGATCGCCTACGGCCCGCTGCTCGATGTCTTCATGATCGACATGCGCAGCTACCGCGATTCCACTTTTAACAGGCCCGACGACCAAAGCGACACCTGCATCCTCGGTGCGGCGCAACTCGCCTGGCTGAAGCGCGAGCTGGTGGCATCAGACGCGACCTGGAAAGTGATTGCCGCCGATATGCCGATCGGCCTGATCAGCGAGGACGCGATCGCGCTCGGCGACGGGCCGCCGGATCGGCGCGAGCATGAGATCGCCGATCTGCTCTCGTTCATGAAGCGCGCCGGTATTCGCAACACCGTATGGCTGACCGCCGACATGCATTACACCGCGGCGCATCATTACGATCCGAACCGCGCCACCTATCAGGATTTCGAACCGTTCTGGGAGTTCGTCTCCGGCCCGCTGCACGCCGGCACCTGGGCGCCGGCCCCGCTCGACAATACGTTCGGGCCGAAAGCGATGTTCCAGAAGGGCTGCAGCGGCGAGAATCTCGCGCCGTGCTTCGGGATGCAGTTCTTCGGCCGCGTCGACATCGACGGCAAGACCGAAGTGATGACCGTGACCTTGAAGGATGTCGACAATCGCGACCTCTGGTCGGTCGACCTCGAGCCCCGTCCGGATGCGCGGCCGGGCCAGATCATGGCGCAGCACATCTGACGCCTTCGATCGGGTGACCCGTCGCACAGAATCCCCGGCGACTTCCATGTTCGTGCCGCATAGTTCGGCCACGCTCTGTCGCTCTGCCGACACGTTGGCTAAAAAAACAACTCGAAATTGCGTATCGTTCCTTGAAGGAGGCGCTGCGGTGACGCACAATTCGCCTGTCCCTCCCGACCGGAGCGCCCCCATGTTTGTCGCCGAGAGCAAGCGCCTGACGCATCAGGGCGCGAAGATGATCATGGCGACGGCGCTGGAATTGGCGGGCCAGGCCAAGATTGCGATCTGCTGCGCCATCGTCGATGCCGGCGGGCATGTGATCCTGATCGAACGCATGGACGGCGGTCGCTTCCACACCGTGCACTCCTGCACCACCAAGGCGGTTTGCGCCGCGTCAAACCGCCGCCCGACCACGGCCAGGGGCGCGGCCGGCCAGGACCTCGACGTGGCCCACGCGATCGGGCTTGCGCTCGCCGCCGGACCGGAACGGTGGACGGCGATGGAAGGCGGCGTGCCGGTGCTGGTCGACCGCGAATGCATCGGCGGCGTCGGCGTGAGCGGCGGTGATTGGGAGACCGATTTGCGGATCGCCAAACTGGCCGTCGAGTCGATCGGCGCGAAATGGGAATGACATCGCAGGGACCGAAGCCGGTCCCGGGAGGGCAGAGTGATGGGTGCCGATCCGCTTCGCGTTGCCTGTATCGGGATGGGATGGTGGTCCGATGTTCTGGCGGATGCGATCCAGCGTTCGGGCAAGCTCGAGATCCGCACCTGCTACACGAGGTCCGAAGAAAAGCGCAAAAACTTCGCGGCAAAGTACCGCTGCCGGCCGGCCGAGAGCTACGAGGCGCTGCTGGCCGATCCCGAGATCGAGGCGATCATCAACACGACGCCGAATGATGTGCATCTGGCGACGACCCGCGCAGCCGCAGCCGCCGGCAAGCACGTCTTTCTCGACAAGCCGATCGCCAACAGCATCGCGGATGGCCGCGCCATCACCGAGGCCTGCCGTACGGCCGGCGTGGTGCTGGCGCTCGGCTATCAGCGGCGGCGCGAGAGCCATTTCCGCTACGTCAAACAGCAGATCGAGGCGGGCTTGTTCGGCAAGCTCGTCAACGCCGAGGCGAACATCAGCCGCGATCGCCTCGGTAAGGTCGATCTCTCCTCCTGGCGCTACCAGGCCGCGGGCATGCCGGGCGGCGTGATGCTGCAGATCGGGATCCACTATATCGACGTGCTCGCATATTTGATCGGGCCGATCCATGCGGTGTCCGCACAGTCGGTGCAACTGGTGCTGCCCGGCGACAATCCTGATGTCGCGAGCCTGATCCTGGAGCATGAGAACGGCGCGCTGTCGACGCTGAATGCAAGCTATGCCTCGGCGTCGGAATATTACCTGATGAATGTCTACGGCAAGGACATGACGGCGTTCTACGATCTGCACAACGGGCTGCGGCTGCTCAAGCGCGGTGAAAGCCGGCCGGTCGCGATGCCGTGCGAAAGTAATGACACCCTCGTCGAGGAACTCGAGGAGTTCGCTGCGGCGGCGCGCGGGCAGCGCCAGCACGAAGTCGGCGGCAAGGAGGCGACGCGATCGCTCGCAGTAGTGCGCGCCGGCATTGTTTCGGCGCATGAGGGACGTTCGGTCGAGGTCGCGGAAATATTGAACGGTGACGGAAAAATGTGACGGCGCAGTAGCAGGATAGGAGCGCGCGTTATGAAACCAGGTTCTTATGTCTGGAAAGTTTTCGCGGTTGCAATCCTGCTCGCTGGCATTGCCGGGCCGTCGCCCGCGCAGGACTATCCCTCCCGAGCGATTACGGTGGTCGTGCCGTTCCCGCCCGGCGGCGCCAGCGATGTGGTGGCGCGCATCGTCAGCAACCAGATGTCGAAGATTCTCGGGCAATCCATCGTCATCGAGAATGTCAGCGGCGCCGGCGGCACGGTCGGCAGCGCACGCGTCGCTTCTGCCGCGCCCGACGGCTATACCCTGCTTGCGGCGGCGATGGGCTCGCACGTCGCGGCTCCCGTGCTCACGCCGAACCTCAAATATGATCCCGTTGCCGACTTCGTGCCGATCGGCTTCACGGCCCACTCGCCGGCGATCGTCATCGCGCGGAAGGATTTTCCGGCCAACGACCTGAAGGAATTCGTCGCAACCCTCCGGCAACGGGGCGATGCGGTGAGGCAGGCGCATGGCGGCATCGGCGCGTCCTCGCATATGGCGTGCCTATTGTTCACCGCGGAAATCGGCGCGAAGCCGGCGCTCGTTGCCTATCGCGGCTCAGGCCCGGCGTTGAATGATCTGGTCGGCGGCCACGTCGATTTCATGTGCGAGCAGTCCGTCAGCGTGGCGGAGTCGGTTCTGGCCGGCTCGGTCAAGGCCTTCGCCGTCTCGGCCGCGAAACGACTTGAAACGCTGCCGAATGTTCCGACCGCCGGCGAAGCGGGCATCGGGTATCAGATGAGCGTCTGGGCCGGACTTTTTGCGCCAAAAGGCGTTCCGCCCGAAATCATCGCCAAGCTTTCCGATGCGCTCGATCGCGCGCTTGATGAGGCGGCCGTGCGCGAGCGGATTGCCCAGCTCGGCGGCTCGATCCCGGCCAAGGACGAACGCAACCCGGCCACCTTCGACCGGTTTGTTCGTTCCGAGATCGCGCGCTGGTCACCCATTCTCGCTGCGGCCGGATCGGGGAAGTGAGGCGTCGAACACAAGTGCCCGCGCCGCATCACAGGAAATCGGCTCAGGGCGTAACGATCAGATAGCCGCCGACAACGAACAATACGGAGAGCGCAATAACCACCCCGAGCACGGCGGCGATAATCGCAGGCAATTCATGGGTTTCCAGCCATTGTCGCAACGCTCTTACCATCGCAGCCCTGATCTTGATTTGCCCCGCGCCCTGCGCGCAAACTATTCAATAGCGGCCAATTCCCCTCAATGAAATACCGTTGAGGCGGCCTTCGCTACGCACGCGGTGCTTTTTCCTTTCCGGGAGAGCCATCATGGAACATCTGCGAACCCAGGGTATCAGCCTGCCGAAGCTTGGTCTCGGCACCTTTCGCATGCAGGGCGATGCCTGCCGCGCGGCCGTGGAGGGCGGGCTGGCGTTGGGTTACCGGCATCTCGACACCGCCGAGATGTACGACAATGAGGAGGCCGTGGGTGCCGCGATTGCAGCCTCGCGCGTTCCCCGCAAGGATCTGCATGTCACCACAAAAGTCTGGAACGAAAACCTGGCGCCGGATGCGCTCCGCCGGGCGTTCGATACTTCGTTGAAAAAACTCCGGCTCGACCATGTCGACCTCTATCTGGTGCACTGGCCGGCGCCGAACATGAACCTGCCCGAGATCTTCGAGACGCTGATGCGGCTGAAGGAGGAAGGCCGCACCCGCGCCATCGGCGTCGCCAATTTCAACATTGCGCTCGTCAAGACGGTGGTCGAGGAGATCGGGGCGCCGATCGCCTGCAATCAGGTCGAATACCATGTGATGCTGGATCAGACGCGGCTTCGCCAATTTCTCACTGCGAAATCGATACCGATGATCGCCTATTCGCCGCTGGCCAAAGGCCTTGCGGCTTCCGACACGGCGCTTGCCGCGATCGGTCGCAAGCACAACGCCAGCGCAGCTCAGGTGGCGCTGAAATGGCTGCTCGATCAGGATGGCGTCGCTGCGATCCCGAAGGCATCGCGCAGCGAGAGCCAACAAGCCAATCTCGACGCGCTGAAGCTGAGGCTCGACGACGCGGACCGGAAGGCGATCGCGGGCTTGCCGAAAGACAAACGGTGTGTAAATCCCGGCTATGCGCCGGCCTGGGATTGATGCCGGTTCTTGCCTTTTCCGCTGGCCGGAATTCGGGTTTTCGCTACACACGGGCGCGGCTCCAGTCCATACTGGATCGCATCAAAGGGAGGTCTTTCAAATGCGTGAAGCTGTCATCGTTTCCTATGCACGTACCGGGCTGGCAAAGTCCGGCCGCGGCGGGTTCAACATCACCCCTCCGATGTCGCTGGCGGGCCACGCCATCAAGCACGCCGTCGAGCGCGCCGGCGTCGACAAGGAGTATGTCGAGGACTGCTATCTCGGTAACTGCGCGCATGGCGCGCCGAACATCGGCCGCCAGGCCGCGCTGCTCGCCGGCCTGCCGACGTCGACCGCCGGCGTCTCGGTGAACCGCTTCTGCTCCTCGGGCCTGCAGACCATCGCAATGGCCGCCAACTCGATCCGCTCTGACGGTGCCGACTGCATCGTGGCCGGCGGCGTCGAGAGCATCTCGATTCCGGGCGGCGGCTCGCCGAAGGAATCGATCGATCCTGAACTGCTCAAGGTCGCGCCCGACATCTTCATGGCGATGATCGACACCGCCGACATCGTTGCCGAGCGCTACAAGCTCAGCCGCGAATACCAGGACGAGTATTCGCTGGAATCGCAGCGCCGCATGGCCGCTGCCCAGCAGGCCAACAAGTTCAAGGACGAAATCGTCCCGATGAAGACCAAGATGAAAGTGGTCGACAAGGCGACGAAGGCGGAATCGATCGTCGACTACGTCGTCGACCGTGACGAGTGCAACCGGCCCGAAACCACCCTTGAAGGCTTGGCCAAGCTCGAGCCCGTGAAGGGCCCCGGCAAATACGTCACCGCCGGCAATGCCAGCCAGCTTTCGGACGGCGCCGCGGCCGTGGTGCTGATGGAAGCCAAGGATGCCGAGAAGCGCGGCCTCAACCCGCTGGGCCGCTTCGTCGCCTGGGCCTCCGCAGGCTGCGAGCCGGACGAGATGGGCATCGGCCCGATCTATGCCGTGCCGAAGCTTCTGAAGCGCCACGGCCTGAAGATCGACGACATCGATCTCTGGGAGCTGAACGAAGCCTTCGCCAGCCAGTGCCTCTATTCCCGCGACAAGCTCGGCATCGATCCCGAGAAGTACAACGTCAATGGCGGCTCGATCGCGATCGGCCATCCCTTCGGCATGACCGGTGCGCGTCTCACCGGCCACATCCTGCAGGAAGGCCGCCGGCGCAAGGCCAAGTGGGGTGTCGTCACGATGTGCATCGGCGGCGGCCAGGGCGGCGCAGGCCTGTTCGAGATCTATAGCTGAGCCTCGAAGCCAACGTGCAACAAAGAAAATGGCTCCGCGAGGAGCCATTTTCCATTTCAGGTCGGTCTCAGTAGCGATACTTCTTGATGACCACGGTCCTGTCGCGATGACCATGCCGCCATCCACGGTGCCACCCGCGGTCGCGCCTGAATTCAGCCCGCGCGCCGTGGTGGGGGTGGTGGTGATGATGGTAACCGCGCTTCTTGATGATGACCGTCTCGGCGCTTGCGATCGACGGCGCCGCGATGACGAGCGCGCCGAGTGCAGCGACGATATATGCAAGCCTTTTCATTCCAATTCTCCTCCAATTGAGCTGACGTAAAACCTCACATCGCGAAGAACGTTCCGGCGAAACTTGAAGAGAATTCTGAACGGTTGTTCAGGCTCGCGCGTGGCGCGCTTCCGCTGAACTTTCGGATGAGGACGCATAGCGAACTGTATGCCGCCTGGCGTAGATGCGCCGGTTTGCCCACTCTGGGATCATTGGCCTCATTGCCGCTCCCGAGTGGGCGATGCGCGCGCCCTGCTTGCGGAAGGCCGCAGCCGGGCGCATCATCGTCCGACAAAATAATTATCAGGGGGAGCGCTGCGATGACCGGGTTTTCACGCCGTGATTTTCTGGGCCTGACGGGGACGGCTGCGATTGCCGCCATGTCCGGCCGCGCCAATGCCGCGATGGGGCCGAACGACAAGTTTGACCTTGTGATCAAGGGTGGCGACGTGCTCGATCCCAGCCAGTCGCTGAAAGGCAAGCGCGACATCGGCATTCGCTGGGGCGTGATCGAGGCGGTCGAGAACGAGATTCCGGCCGCCCGCGCCGCCAGGACCATCGACGCGTCAGGCAAACTGGTGACGCCCGGCCTGATCGACCTGCATTCCCACGTCTACCCCTACGGTTCGGCGATCGGCATTCCCGCCGACGAACTGGTGCAGGCGCAAGCGACCACAACGGTGGTGTCGGCGGGCGATGCCGGCGTCAACAACCTCGCGGCGCTGCGCCGTTACATCGTGGCGCAATCGCGGGCGCGGATTTACGCCTTCGTCCACATCGCCAATAACGGCCTGTCCGGATTCCCGGTCGCGGAGCTCTACAACATCGATTATGCGCAAGTCGAAGCCTGCGCGATGGCGCTGGCGGAGAATCCGGATTTCCTGCTCGGCGTGAAGGTCAGGATGTCGGAGAACGTGATCGCCAAGCACGGTTTGGAGCCGCTGAAGCGAAGCATCAAGGCCTGCGAAATGTGCGGCTGGCCGGCCAAGATGATGGTGCATATCGGCGGCGTCGAGACCAAGGAGCTGATGTCCGAGATTCTCGACCTGCTGCGGCCGGGCGACGTGCTGACGCATGCCTATTCCGGCGCGCCGAATATTGCGGGCGTGTTCACCAACATCGTGCAGGACGGCAAACTGCTGCCGGCGGCGCTCGCTGCCAAGCAGCGCGGCGTGATGTTCGATGTCGGCCATGGCGGCGGCAGCTTTGATTTCACCGTGGCGGAGGTCGCGCTTCCCGGCGGCTGCACGCCGGACACAATTTCTTCCGACATCCACGTCTTCTCCGGCAATTCGCCGGGCATGCCTTATCTGCCGAACGTCATGAGCAAGTTCATCGCACTCGGCCTGACATTGGAGCAGGTGGTGGCGGCGGCGACGGTGACGCCGGCCAAGATCATCAACCGCGCGCCGAAGATCGGCACGCTGCAGATCGGCGCGCCCGGCGACGTCGCGATCATGGATCTGGTGGAAGCGCAGACCTCGTTCGTCGATACCCGCAACAACAGGCGCGAGGGCAAGCTGTTGCTCAAACCCGTGCAGACCGTGATCAACGGCGTGCCGTTCGGCCGGCCCTATCAGGCGCCGTTCGCGGTGCGGTAGTCAGTCTGGACGTCGCTGCGTGCGCATATCGCCGACGATGTCGGCAATGACGGCGCCCATCACCAGGGCGCCGCCGGCGAGGACCCGCAGCGTGGGAACCTCGCTGAATGCCACCCAGATCCAGAACGGCATCAGCGGCGTCTCCAGCGTGGAGATCAGGGCGGCCTGGCCGGACGGCAGCAGCCGCGAGCCGAGGAAGAACAGCGTCAGGCCGATCGCGACCTGAAAGCATCCGAACATCGCAAGAGTCACGATATCGGCGCCGGTGACGCCGGCGATGTTGCGGGCGAATGGAATGCTGACGATGCTGCCGAGGAAGTTCGACAGCGCGGCGGCTGATACCATCGACGTGTCCTTGTGCCGCCGGACCATGACCGTCATCACGGCGATCATCAGCGTCATGAAACAGGCAAGCGCTATCCCGAGAATATCGGAGCCGACGCGCGCGCCGCCGACGATGATGGCGACGCCGCAGAGCGCCACGACACTCGCGATCATGGTTCTCACATGCGGGACTTCCCGCAACCAGATCCAGGCGAGTGCAGCCGTGACGAAGGGGCCGGTCGCGATGATGATGGCGACGTTGGATACGCTGGTCAGTTGCAGCGACGGGATGAAGGCGACCATGGCCGATGTCGATAACGATGCTACCAGCCATCCGGTTTTGCTCATCCTTGTCAGATCGCGCAGGCCGGCGCGCCCTTGCAGCACCAGCATGATCGCCACGATCATGCCGCCGCCGAACAATCCGCGCCAGAACAGGATGGTCCAGGAGTCGTAGGGCAGCAGCCGCGTGAAGAGTGGCGCTGTGCTCCAGGCCTTGGCGGCGGCGACGACGAGGGCAATGCCCACGCGATGCTGGGAGCGCACTTCGACCATAGGAAAGTTAGCCCGGGCTCAGGTTGAGGCTTTGGCCGAGCAGTTTGCTGACGAGCGGCGCGGGATCGTCGGGGATGGCGTCGCCGCGCCAGGCGACGTGCTGATCGGTGCGCGCCAGGATTAGTTTGTGGTCGCCAAGCACTTGGGAAACATCGACGACCGCAAACGGAACGCCGTTGGCGCGCATCGCTTCGGTCAATGGCGCCACCGCGACATCCGGATCGTAGCGCAGCAGCGTATAGCCCGGACCGAGCGCGTCGTAGACCGGCCGTCCGTCGGACAGCTTCGCGAAGGGAAGGCGGCAGCCCGGCGTGGAGGATGGCGTGAAATCGGCCATCGTAAAACCGGGCTGTTCGGCGCCATCATAGGCGATGATCGGGGATTGATCGTAGAAATAACCGAAGTTGAGGCCGGCGCAGCAATATTGCTGCACGTTCAGATCATAGGCCGCTTGCCCGACCTGCTTGCGGACGGCGTCGCCTTCCGGCCCCGGCTGCTCGATCTCGTCGGGAACGGTGCGCCGCTGGCTCAACACCTTGCCGGCCATCTCCATCGCAAAGCGCGACACCTGTTCGGTGATCGGAAGGCGCTCGGCCTCATAGGCATCGAGAATCTTGACGTCGGCCCATCCCTGCAGATAGGCGCCGAGCAGCCAGGCGAGGTTGGTTGCGTCGGCGATCCCGGCATTCATGCCGTAGCCGGCATAGGGCATCCACAAATGCGCGGCGTCGCCGCAGATGAAGGCGCGCCCCTTGCGAAACCGGTCGGCGACGAGGCGGCGGCCGACCCAGTCCTCCTTGCTCAGGATTTCGTACTCGAAATCGGGGCCGACGCCGAGGATGGCGCGGATCGAGGCGTCGCGATCCACGGACTCGAAGGTCTCGTCCTCGCGGTTGAGGTGGTTGTGGATCAGCCAGTTCTCGTGGCCGTCGATCGCCACCACCGTGCCGCAGCGCCGCGGATTGAGCGACAGCGTCATCCAGGCCGGCTGGTCCATCATTCCGAGCAGACCGGGTGCGTGGATATAGGTCGATTGCACGCGCTGGATGATCGGCGTGCCCTGCAGATTGGCGTCGATGGCCTTGCGCACCAGCGAGCGCGCGCCGTCGCAGCCGACGATGAAATCGGCGTGAATCGGCGAGGCGGTTCCGCTGTCGAGGTTGCGGACGGTCGCGACGATGCCGTTATCGTCCTCGCGAAAATCCTCGAACGCAGTGCGGTTCAGAATTTGCAGTCCCTCGATGGAAGCGGCGTGGGCGAACAACACCGGTTCCATGTAGATCTGATTGATACGGTGCGGCGGCTCGGCCGTCGGCCAGCCGGTGTCTGGACCGCCTGTTGCGGTGTAGCGATCGCGGCGGCAGGGGATCGGGATGCGCGACAGCTCGATGCCGGTTGCCGTGGTGCGGTAGGAGCAATCGTTCGGGTAGTCGGCCGGCAATCCTGTGTCGCGCAGCTTCTGCGCCAGCCCTAGCCTGCGGAAAATCTCCATCGAACGCGACGAGACATGGTTGCACTTCACGCTTGGCGGCTCGCCCGCTGCGCGTGTTTCCGCAACAGTGACGGAAATTCCCCGCGTTGCGAGGTCCATGGCCAGGGTGAGGCCGACCGGACCGCCACCAACCACGAGAACGCTGGTCTTCACCATGTCGAGTGCTGCCTTCTCGCTTGCTGCGCTGGGACGATCATGCATTACTGCGCGCCAAAGAGATCATCGGGGGGCCCTTTAATGTTTCCGTCGATCCGCCGAGGCTTGATCCGCGCCGTTATTGTTGTTTTGTCGCTGTCGTTGTCGGCGATTGAAGCAGCAAACGCATATCCCGATCAACCCATCAAGATCATCGTGACGTTTCCACCCGGCGGCAGTGCTGATATCGTGATCCGCGCGCTGCAGCCGCTGCTTGCGGAAACGCTGCGGCAGCCGATCGTGATCGAGAACCGGGCCGGCGCGGGCGGCAATATCGGAATCGGGGCGGTGGCGCAGGCTGCACCTGACGGCTACACGCTCGGCATCGCCGCAGCCGGCGTGCTGACGGTCAATCCCCATCTCAATCGCGCAGCGATGTCGTTCGATCCGGTCAAGGATTTGGCGCCGGTAACGATGCTGGCGGAAATCCCGTTCGTGCTGGTGGCCTCGCAACAATCGGGCATTGCATCCGTCGCAGACGCCATTGCCAAGGCCAAGGCTCAAACGGCGGGCCTGTCGATCGGCCATGGCGGCAACGGCACCGCGATGCACCTGACCACGGCCTTGTTCAACCAGAAGGCCGGTGTCGGAATTCAATTGGTCGCCTATCGCGGCACGGCGCCGGCGACGACGGACGTGCTTGCCGGTCACGTCCCGCTGGCCGTGCTGGATATCCCGGCCTCCAAACAATTGATCGGCGATGGCAAGTTGAAGGCGCTCGGCGTCTCCGCTGCCAAACGTGTGGTGTTCCTGCCAAACGTTCCGACGCTGGCGGAGCAGGGCCTCAGTGGATTCGAATCCGTCGGCTGGTTCGGTATCGTCGCGCCCGCCGGCACGCCGCCTGAGGTCATCACCACGCTGAACACAGCCTTCGTGAAGGCGTTGAGCGATCCGGCCGCGATCGAGAAGATCCGCACGCTCGGCGCCGAGCCGGTGCCGACTTCGCCGGATGCTTTTGCAAAATTCATCCAGAGCGAAAGCGCGAAATGGGGGAAGCTGATCGCCGAGGCCGGCATCAAGGCTGAATAGGGCCGATTGATCGAGATCAATTGGCCGATCCTATTTGATCCCAATCAATGCGGCGGCCTTCTTGCCTGGCGACGATGCCGGCAACAAGGATCGAGCGTGATGCCCAGCGAAAGCCTATCCCAGACCGAAGCATTTCCGGGCGAGCGCGCCCGGGCGATGCCCTATGACGAAGACGGCCGCCTGCCTTTCGAGAGCGCGTTTCTGGCGCAGCTCGGAGACAAGGTGCGCGAAATGCGTGCGCAGCACGGCCTGTCGCGCCGCGAACTCGCGCGCCGCGCCGGCATGTCCGAGCGTTACGTCGCCCAGATCGAGGTGGGCAAGGGCAACGTCTCGATCGTGCGGTTATTGCGCATCGCGCTGGTGTTTCGCGGCGAATAGCGTTTCGCGCGACGAGTTGAGTTCAACTGCTCGCGCGCTTCTCCACATTGGCAATCCGCTCTGGCACGCCGAACTCCTTGCGGCAAACCTCCGCGAGGACGGCGACGCCTTCGCGGATCTGTTCGTGCGAGGGGCTGGCGAAGCACAGCCGCAGCCGGCTGCCGGCATAGGCCTTGTCGGTCGACCATTCCGGCCCGGGATTGATGGAAACGCCGGCGGCGAGCGCGGCCTGATAGAGCTTTAGCGTGTCGACATTGTCGGGCAGCTTCACCCACAGGAAGATGCCGCCCTCCGGCGCCTCGAATTCGGCCGCAGTGCCGAACTGCTCGTTGAGCGCCTCCATCAGCGTGTCGAGCTTGGCGCGCAGGCCGCGCGTCAGTTTCGGGACGTGACTTGCAAAATGCGGCGCGCAATATTCCGCCAGCACCATCTGCTCAAGCGCGCCGGAACCTGCGTCGGTCTTCAGCGCCAGCATCCGCGACATCATCTCCCAGGGCGCCACGATGAAGCCGACGCGGAGCGCCGGCGCGATCGACTTCGAGAACGAGCCGATGTGAATGACGCCGCCATGCTGGCTCATGGCGTAGATCGCGGGTGGGCGCTCGCCCTTCCAGATCAGGTCGGCGTAGCAATCGTCCTCGAAGATCGGCACGCCGTACTCCCGCGACAGTTTCAGCATCTCCGCGCGGCGCGTCTGCGACAGGATGCTGCCGGTCGGGTTCTGCACGGTCGGGATGGTGTAGATGTATTTCGGCGTGATGCCGCGGCGCTTGTGGTCGGCAAGCGTTGCCGCCAGTGCATCCATCCGCATGCCCTGATCGTCGAGCGGAATGCCGACCGCGTTGACGCCGAGCCGTGTCAGCCGGGTCAGCGCACCCTGATAGGTTTCCTGCTCGACCAGCACGGTGTCGCCGCGCGCCAGAAGCGTCTGGTTGACGAGGTCGAGCGCCTGCAGCGAGCCCGAGACGATCATGATGTCGTCGGCACCGCAGGTGATGCCGGCGTCGCGCTTGAGTTTCGCGGTGAGGAATTCGCGCAAGGGGCGATAGCCCTGCGGGCCGCTGGCAAGGCCGTAGGTCGCAAGCGCCTTGCCCTCGCGCCGGAGCACGGCATTGACCGCCTCGATCAGGCCGTCGACCGGCACCTGATCCGGATCGTTATTGCCGCCGACAAAGGAGTATTTGGCGAGGCCCGTCCACCGCGCTGCCGGCGCCGGCAATCCGGCGGGCAGCAATGGCGAAAAATCGAAGGGGGATGCGGCAGACATGGATATTCACTCCCGTTTTGTTGTTCGTTGAGAAGGCCGCAAGCGACCTTCCGGCAGGCTAGTTCTTGATGATCCTGATCGACCGACCCTGGCTGATGAAGGCATAATGCCCGGCGCCGACGCCGCCGAACATCAGGGCTTCCACCGTGGGCTCGGCGATCTCTCCCGTGGCCGCCCAGTCGACCACGAAATTGGCACCGGTGCCGCCGCGCACGTCGTTGGCGGCGATGAAGACTTCGATAGTCGCGAACGGTTTTAGCGCAACCGGCGACTTGAGGTAGCTCTCCACCATATTGCCTGATGTGTCGAAATAGGCGATCCGCTTCAGGACGAGCGGGCGGGTCTCGGAGGCGTTGTGGACGCTGAGCGTAACCGAGAAATCCGCCCGCAGCTTGCCCTGGCTCATCGAGACGCTGGAATAGACCGGCACGTAGAAGGCGCCTGATACGGCGAGATTCTCTACCGGCAGCGCGGTGAGGGAGGCGGCGAAATTCTGCTCGATACCGCCCGCGGGCTGCGCACAGGCGCTGGGGACGGAAAGGATCGACAGCGCGGCCAGAATCGCTAGAAAAGCCCCCATTCCATGGCTGTGACACATTGCTTGTTTGACCCTTGCGCCGGGATCTCTAGGTTGCAAGAAGGGGAAATCCGGAACCATGCACGAACTTATTCGCGATATCACCTTATGCATCCTGTTCGCCTGGGTGCTCGGCCTGTTGGCGCATTTCTCGCGGCAGCCGCTGATCCTGGCCTACCTTATCGCCGGGTTCTTCATTGGTCCATTCGGCACGAAATGGGTCAAGTCCGAAGAATCGATCAACGTCATCTCCGAACTCGGCCTGATCTTCATGCTGTTCATGATCGGGCTGGAAATCGACCTGAAGAAGATCGTGCGCGCCGGCAAGGTGATCCTGTTCGCCGCGGGCGGGCAACTGATCGGCGGCTGCCTGCTCGGCATCTTGTTCTTTATCGGGATCGGCCTGTCGATGGGCAGTGGCCATTTCGACGCGCTGTATCTCTGCGTCGCCTGCGCGCTGTCGAGCACGGTCATCATCGTCAAGGTGCTGTACGAGAAGCGCGAGCTCGACACGCTGCCGGGCCGGATCACGCTCGGCGTGCTGGTGCTGCAGGACATCTTTGCGATCCTGTTCCTGGCGGTGCAGCCGAGCCTCGATAATCTGCAAATCAGCATCATCCTGCTGTCGGTCGCCCGGGTCGGCGCGCTGGTGGCGACCGCGCTGGTGCTCAGCCGCTATGTGCTGCCATGGCTGTTCCACCAGATCGCGCGCCGGCCGGAACTGATCCTGCTCGGCGCGCTGGCCTGGTGCTTTCTGATCGGCGAGATCGCGGAGCGGCTGCATCTGTCGCGCGAGATGGGCTCGCTGGTAGCGGGCGTTTCGCTGTCGACGTTCCCCTATGCGCTCGACGTCACCGCCAAGGTGACGACGCTGCGCGACTTCTTCATCACGCTGTTCTTCGTCTCGCTGGGCATGACGATCCCGATCCCCAATGCGTCGGTGATCGGGCTGGCGCTCGCGATCGCGGCCTTCACCGTCGTCAGCCGCATGGTGACGACATTCACGCCGCTCTATTTGATGAATCAGGGCCTGCGCGCCAGCCTGTTGCCGGCGATCAATCTGGCGCAGATCTCGGAGTTCTCGCTGGTCGTGATCCAGACCGGCGTCCTTGCCGGCCATATCAGCAAGGAGACGTCGAGCGCGGCGTCGTTCGCTTTCGTCGTGCTGGCGGTCCTGAGCACGTTTGTAATGGCGCGCAGCGACCAGGTCACGCGCGGCCTGATCGGCCCCCTGAAGCGGATCGGCCTGCGCGATCTCGACCACAAGCATGAAGGCGAGGCCGGGCACGGCGGGCATGGCGAGGCGCGCCGCATCGTCATCCTCGGCTTCTTCCGCGCCGCCAGCGCATTGATCGCCGAGATCGAACGCCGAACGCCGGCGGTATTGGAGCAGATCACCGTGATCGATTTCAATCCGCTGGTGTTCCGGACCCTGACCGACCGCGGCATGCACGTGGTCTATGGCGACATCAGCAATGTCGATACGCTGGTGCATGCCGGCGTCGGCAAGGCCGAGCTGATCATCCTCAGCATCCCGGACTCGCTCTTGAAGGGCGCCGACAACGAAAAGCTGGTCCGGCATGTCCGCTCGCTCAATCCGAGCGCCAAGATCGTCGCCACCGCGGAGATCCTGGCCAATGTCAATGACCTCTACGAGGCCGGCGCCGACTATGTAACGGTAACCCGGCTCAGCGACGCCGACGAATTGTATAAAGTCATCGAGGCCGCGCAGGCCGGGCTTCTGGACGACAAGCGCGCCGAGACCGACGTGCTGCTCAGCGAGCGCCGCGAGGTGCTGCCGTAGAAATGGGCTCGTGTAGCCCGGATGGAGCGAAGCGCAATCCGGGCTACGGACCGCATCCTGGTATGCCTGTGAGCGACGTTGCCCTGCGTATTGGCGCTAGCGCTGCGCATGGAGTCCGGCTAATGCACTGGCTGAAAGAAGCGAGATTTGACGAGATTTCGAGAAAATGGCCGACAGCATCCAGGAAGTTCTGCAAGCCTTTGCCAAGGGTGAACTCGTCGTCGTCACCGACGATGACGACCGCGAGGGCGAGGGCGATCTGATCGTCGCGGCCTCGCTCTGCACCGCGGAGAAGATGGCGTTCATTATTCGCCATACCTCCGGCATCGTCTGCGCGCCGATCACCACCGACGACGCCCGCCGGCTGCGGCTCGATCCCATGGTGGCGCATAACGAGTCCAACCACACCACCGCCTTCACGGTCTCGATCGACTACAAGCCCGACGGCGGCACCGGCATTTCGGCGGAGGAGCGCGCCTCCTGCTGCCGCGCGCTCGCCAATCCCAACGCCGGCGCCAGCGACTTTGCCCGGCCCGGTCACATCTTCCCGCTGATCGCCCGCGACGGCGGCGTGCTCTTGCGCTCCGGCCATACCGAGGCGGCGGTCGATCTTTGCAAGCTCTCCGGGCTACCGCCGGTCGGCGTCATCTCGGAGTTGATGAACGACGACGGCACCGTGATGAAGGGCGAGCAGGTGGCGCGCTTCGCCGCCAAGCACAAGCTCAAGCATGTCACGATCGCTGACATGATCGCCTATCGCCAGGCGCGCGAGAAGCTGATCGAGCGGGTCGCGACCTTCACCACCGACAGCCCGATCGGTCCGCTGCAGGGTTATGCCTATCGCTCGCCATTCGACGAGATCGCGCATGCCGCCTTCGTCTATAACGGCATCGGCGACGGCAAGAACGTGCTGACGCGGCTGCACAAGCCCAACATCGTCAAGGATCTCTTCACCGGCCAGGCGCGGATGCAGATCGTGCTGAACCATTTCGAGAAGGCCGGCCGCGGCGTGCTGGTTTACTTGCGCGACGGCGCGGCCGGGGTTCCCGTCGAGCCGGTGGGCGAGCAGAAATCGGCCGAGGCCGATCGCAACCGGCAATGGCGTGAAGTCGGCGTCGGCGCCCAGATCCTGCGCGATCTCGGCATCACCTCGATCGTCAACCTCACCTCGTCGGTGCACGACTACAAGGGACTATCCGGTTTCGGCATCGAGATCGTCTCCAACGAGAAGTTGGAGGGATAGCCGTCGTCATTCCGGAATGGTCCGCAGGACCATGTCCGGAATCTCGAGATTGCCGGGTTCACGCTTCGCGTGCCCCAGAATGACGTTCAGAACATTGCGCTTCTGCCGATAGCGCATTAATTTGGCGGCAAATTTCCATGAGGACAGTGATGCGAAAGGGATTTTCATGAGCGTGCGCCCTCAAGCCAAGGACAAGCCGGCGGCGGCTTCCTTCCAGTGGGACGATCCGTTCCTGCTCGACGACCAACTCACCGAAGATGAGCGCATGATCCGCGACACTGCGCGCGCCTATGCGCAGGACAAGCTCCTGCCGCGCGTGATCAACGCGTATCTGGAAGAGAAGACCGACCGCGAAATCTTCAACGAGATGGGCGAACTCGGCCTGATCGGGGTGACGCTGCCGGAAGAATATGGCTGCGCCAATGCGAGCTACGTCGCCTACGGCCTGGTGGCGCGCGAGATCGAGCGGGTCGATTCCGGCTATCGCTCGATGAACTCGGTGCAGTCCTCGCTGGTGATGTACCCGATCTACGCCTATGGGGACGAGAACCAGCGCAAGAAATACCTGCCGAAGCTTGCCACCGGCGAGTGGGTCGGCTGCTTTGGCCTGACCGAGCCGGATGCCGGCTCCGATCCCGGCGGCATGAAGACCCGCGCCGAAAAGGTATCCGATGGCTACCGCTTGAGCGGCAGCAAGATGTGGATCTCGAACGCACCGATCGCCGACGTGTTCGTGGTCTGGGCCAAGTCGGCCGCGCATGACAACCAGATCCGCGGCTTCATCCTCGAGAAGGGCATGAAGGGCCTGTCGGCGCCGAAGGTCGGCGGCAAGCTTTCGCTGCGCGCCTCGATTACCGGTGAGATCGTGATGGACGGCGTGGTGGTGCCGGAGAGCGCGCTGCTGCCCAACGTGTCGGGCCTGAAGGGACCGTTTGGCTGCCTCAACCGCGCCCGCTACGGCATCTCCTGGGGTGCGATGGGCGCAGCCGAAGACTGCATGCACCGCGCGCGGCAATACACGCTCGACCGCAAGCAGTTCAACCGGCCGCTGGCGGCCACGCAACTTGTGCAGAAGAAGCTCGCCGACATGGAGACCGAAATCGCGCTCGGGCTGCAGGCCTCATTGCGCGTCGGCCGCCTGATGGACGAGGGCAAGATGGCACCGGAGATGATCTCGATCGTCAAGCGCAACAATTGCGGCAAGGCGCTCGACATCGCCCGCGTGTCCCGCGACATGCACGGCGGCAACGGCATCCAGATCGAGTATCACGTGATGCGCCACACCGCGAATTTGGAAACCGTGAACACCTACGAGGGCACCCACGATGTTCACGCCCTGATCCTGGGCCGGGCGATCACCGGCATTCAGGCGTTTTCGTAAAGTGCCTGCGCCGCCGGGCGCGGCCTAACCCCAAGTTCCGTCATGGCCGGGCAGAAGCGCGAAGCGCGTCTTCGCGCTAGATGTCCCGGCCATCCACGTCTTGGGCTCGCAAAGGAAGACGTGGATGCCCGGGACAAGCCCGGGCATGACGAGGTCAAAGAGAATCCGGAAATCACGGACGAGCATCCCATGGCCGACAACGACGACATCCCGTTCAACCGCGACTTTCCGCTGAAGCCCGGCGTTGTCGACGAGGCCCGCCCCGGCGTGCGGCGCGTTCTCTGCAACAATCCGAGCCCGTTCACCTTCACCGGCACGGTCAGCTACATCGTCGGCCGGGGCAATGTCGCGATCATCGACCCCGGTCCCGACAATGAAGCCCATGCGAAAGCGTTGCTCGACGCCGTGCGCGGCGAGACTGTGACGCATATTCTCGTCACCCATACCCATCGCGACCACTCGCCGAACACCGCGCGGATCAAGGCCGCCACCGGCGCGCCCGTCTATGCCGAGGGGCCGCACCGCGCCTCGCGGCCGCGCTTCGAGAGCGAGAAGCATAATCCGGAGTCCGGCGCTGACCGCGATTTCAGGCCCGATATCACGGTCAAGGACGGCGATGTGATCGAGGGGCAGGGCTGGGCGCTGGAGGCGGTCGCGACCCCCGGCCACACCGCCAATCATCTGGCGTTCGCCTGGCCCGAGCGAAAGATCAATTTCGTCGGCGACCACGTGATGGGCTGGTCGACCTCGATCGTGGCGCCGCCGGACGGATCGATGATCGACTACATGGCCTCGCTGGCGCGGCTCGAAGGGCGCGAGGAGGATCTGTATTTCTCGGGCCACGGGCCGGAAATTCCGGAAGGGCCGCGTTACGTCCGCTTCCTGACCCGGCACCGCCAGGCCCGCGAAGCCTCAATCCTGCATCGCCTTGCCAAGGGTGAGGCCGACATCCCGACCATGGTGCGCGCAATCTATATCGGCATCGACCCGCGGCTGACCAATGCCGCCGGCTATTCCGTGCTGGCGCATCTGGAAGACCTTGTCGCCCGCGGCATCGTCGCGACGGATGGTGATCCGGTGATCGGCGGGACGTACCGGATGGCGTCTTAACCTCTCCCGGCAGGAGCGGGGCGAGGGAGCGCACCGTTCGTTGGCGCGCTAGCTGCCCTTTTTCACGTTCTTCGCTTGCGCCTTCGCCGGCGCCTGCGGCTTCTTCGGCGCTGCCGGCTTGGCGTTGTCGACGGCCGAGTTGATGTCCTCGATCAGTTTTGTCACGCGCGAGGCGTTGCTGCCGAGGTCGCTTTCGAAGTAGCGCGAGGAGGAGCGGATATCGACACGCGATTCCTCGCCGTCGGGCGTGACGCGGATCGAGACGTCCTCGCGGAAACCCATGACCGGCGTTCGCGCCACCGCCTCGATGCGGCCGATGCGGCGCGGCGGCTGCGGCGGCCGTTCGTCGATCACCAGCCATTTGCGCTTGGTGACCAGCGCCAGCGTCACCTCATAGGCCCGCTGCGGCGGGACCTCGAGCTCTACCGTCTCGATGTCGGGGTAGGCGATCCGCTGCTGCTCGGCCGAATAGAGCCCGGCATAGACCGCCGAATTGGCGCCTTCGCCGCTGCGCAGCCGCGCCAGGGCCTCGAAGCGCGGCGGATCGATCGGATCGGTGGTGATGTCGTGGATCGGCGGCAGCTTGCGGTATTGCAGGGCGAGGTAGGCCGGGTAGGCGAGCAGGATGGCGTTGATCAGGAACGCCAGCAGGATCCGGCCCATGCCGCGCGACCCGTTCTGCCAGATCGCGGCAAAGGCGGCGAGGCCGACCAGGATGGAAAGAACTGCAAGCGCCAGCGCGCCGAAGAAGGTCGCCAGCGCCGGCTTCATCTCCAGGAAGCCGAAGCGGACGATGAGGATCGATCCCACCACCGCGACCACGGCGAAGATGGCAAGGTTGCGCGACCAGGTGGCGAGGCTGGACACGGGCTCCGTCTGATAGGGAGCGGAAAACCTTCGGGCCATCGGTGCAATCTGCCGGGGTTGAAATCTGTCTGGCCGGCGGGCGGGCCGGCTGCAAACTAGGAAAACTTGAGACCACGGCGTGCGTAGAATTTCAAGGTTTGCCGGCTATGCTGATCGGGCAGGCGGCGACAACCTCACGGGTTTAACCATCCCTGTAAATTGATTATTAGTTGTAGATTGAAGTTGGTCCAACTTTCGTCTACCTCTCGCCGCCGGGTTGTCGTATTTGCCGCAACACGGGACTGTCCTGCACGGGGCACGGCGAGCGCCAACCAAATGGGGAAACGGCGGGTGTCAGCCGGAAGCGCTGCAGGATGATCTCAACTTCCGGTCCTTGTTGCGGGCGGAGTCGCAAATAAATTGCGGTTACGCTCCCGGAGTTCTAGGATTGTACAGGGCGCTATCGGCATACGTCCGCGGGGCTGGCGGAAGGCCCCATGAGGGCGAGTTCAGTATGAGTAGTGATGCAAAGCACGAAGGATATGTCGGCCCGAACGATCCGGCATATTATGCGCCGCGGGAGTTGAGGGAACGGGCGAGCAGTGAGCAGCCGAATCCGATGCTCATGCAGAACAATGACGGCTGGCGTCCGCGCGTGACGACGGAAGGCCCGCCCTTGCAGCCACTGAGCAAGCCGTCCCGCCGCCAGGATTCCGAAATGTTTACCAAAGCCGTGGCCCAGGCCATGCAGGAGGCGCGGGATAACGTGCCGGTGGAGGCACCCTCCGTGCTCCGCGACCTGTCGGGACGCCGCGCGCTGATGCAGCAGGTCGTTCGCTTCTCGATCGCGGTCGCGATCGCAGCGAGCATCGCGATGCTTCTGGTCATGGCCATTCCGTCGTCGCAGCGCCCCGCAAACCAGGATGCGTCGCTTTCTGCTGCCTGGCAGTCGGTGAAATCCTCGGTGCTGCCGGCGCAGCCGACCACCCCCCCGAAGCGTACGGCGACTTTGGCCGTGCAGGACGGTAGCGGGTTCGTCAACGATCCCGTGCCGCTCGGAATTCACGTCGGCGCTCCGCCGCCCGGCGCGTTCGTATCGATCAACGGCTTGGTCGGTGGCGCGCGGCTGACGTCCGGCAAGCGTATCGCCGCCAACGAATGGCGCGTGCCGGCAACGGAGATTTCCGGCGTATCGGTCATTCCGCCGGACGGCTTCACCGGCCAGATGCTGGTGACGGCTGAATTGCGTGACGGTGGTGGCGTAGCGCTCACCGGCACCTCTACCCGCCTGACCTGGGTGGCTTCGCCCAGTGCCGCCGCCGCGCCGGTAGTCGCCGCCGCGTCGCCGGTCCTTGTCGCTGCCCCGCCGCCGGTTGTCGCCCCGCCGCCGGTCGCCCCG